>DASRQU010000039.1:0-26991 GCA_035696345.1 Candidatus Acidiferrales bacterium | reverse complement strand
GCGCGCAGCACGGCGCGAATAGCGTCTTCGGCGGAGGAACCGCGGGCGATGCGTTCCAGGATTCTTTCCATGTCGTCCACTCCGTTTTCCGTCATGATCGTTTCCACAACTGCGAGCGACCAAGCGTAGGCCACCGACGCGCTTTCCTTCGGCAACGTCAGCCACGAAGTTTCGTACGAAAGCAACGAAAACTCCATGTGGTGCTCGAACGCGTTGGACAAAGCGGCAGCGTTACTGCGGCTGCGCTTGCCCTCCATGAATTGCGCGAGGCCTTCTTGCAGCCACACCGGGCAGCGGCCGCCGGTCCTTTGCCCCACAAAACTATGCGTCAGCTCATGCTTCAGGACGCGGGCGAGTTCGGCGGTCATGCTGCTCAGGCCGGACACCGGAACGCGGATGCGGCCATCGTTGAGCGCGCCGGACCAGCTGGGCGCGCGCGTAATGTCCATAAACGCCTGGTTCGTGTAAAGAATAACGCCGATCGGTTCCGGTGGGCTGTAATTGAGGGCGCTGGATATTTCATCGAATTGCGCTTCCAGTGTTCTGAGAACGTCGCGCGCCAGCGCCGGAGTGGATTCGCCATTATATTTCAAACGGAAATGCGTGGTTTCGCCTTCGTGGTATTCGGCTTCCTCTTGCGCGTCTCGCTCCGCTTTTTCGAGCGCGTGTTTCGTTTCGTCGTCCGGCTGCAATTCCATCGCGCGCCGCCATTGCGTAACGGCGTCGGCGGCGCGATTGAGCCCGTAGTAAGCCCAGCCGGATAATTTGGCAACATCGGCCGAATCGGGACTGACGCGTCGCGCGTGGTCAAGCAAATCGGACGCCGCCGTGTATTCACTGCGCTTCAAATGCAGGTACGCGGCTTCCAGCAGCAAACCCACATTTTCAGGATCGAAGCGAAGGCCGACGTTGTAATGATCGACGGCGTGCTCGAAATCGCCCACGCTCATTTCAAATTTCGCAGCTGCACTCTCAGCGGCAACTACACGCGCTATGGCCGACGCGGACGGATTCGCTGATGCCTCAGATTCCAGCTTCGATAGCAAATCATTGTTGATCGACCCATCGCGCACAGCGGCACTTGCGGCGGGGTCTGTGGGCTGCTCGGCGAACCCGGCAGGCGCGGCCATAGGAAGATTTGCGGCGCGATCGCCCCGCGTACCTGCGGTGGAGATGGGCGAGGAATCGTCATGCGTGACATGGTCTACGATGGAAAGCGGAAAGCTGAAACGCCCGGCGGATGTTTCGTAACTCACCTGTCCGTTTTCCCGCGTAACGCGGGTCGCGTTAATTTTTCGACCGCTCTTCAAGTAGATCGTATCCGCAGACACGCTCTTGGAAGCCGCCGATGCCAGGCAAAGCAAGGCCAAAAGCTTCATGAGGGTTCGAGAGGGGGAGCGCATCCTCCTATTTTATCAAGAAGCGTTTCGAGCCCGTTGGCAGCTTCCTGATTGATGCCCAATTAAGCTATAGGGCTGGAAGTCGAATAGGCTTCACCCTGTGGGGTTTGGTCCTTGCAAGTAGTAAATTCCACAGGCTGAAGCCTATGCCACTTAAAGCACCGCAACAATTTGAAAGCGGACTCGAAGGACAAGTCATGGAGGGGAAAAAAAGGGCGGCCGATGTCGGCCGCCCTGGAATTTCTTTTTACTTATTCGAAGCGAGAATTAAGGAGTTGTGGGGCTGACGAGCGCGCGCCAGATCACTACGCCTGTAACCGCTGCCACAGCTGGAATCGCGATCCACAAAAAGTGGTTGCGCGCCGTTGGACGGGTGGATTGCTGCGGCATGGCCGGAGGATCTTCGCTCTCCACTTCCATGCGGTATGAGTTGCCGGCTTCGAGCGTCTTCACTTCATCGCCCATGACAACTTCCAACGTTCCGCGCGTGGCCGTCAAAATCATTTCATTCGAATTGATCATGCTGACCTGCCCGGTGGTGGCTTGCGCATTCGCCGGGCGAATCGTCGCACCGTCCGCGAGCAGCTGAAACGTTTGCCCTTCCGCGGAGGAAACGATCACCGATCCAGCATTCAAGCTTGCGGAGAATCCATTCGGGAATGAGTGCACATCCGCCATCGTATTCTGGCGCAGCACGATCTGGCCGGAACCAAGCTTGACACGAAGAGTTGAATTCTCCAGAGTCTGCAGATGGTCGCCATCATAAATCGTCGCGCCGCTGGTGGTCACTCCCGCTCCAACATGAGCGTTCTCTGATGCCAGAACCACTCCAAGGGGAGCGGACGGTGAGCTTGCAGGCGCAGCCATAACTGGCGCTGTAATGAGGACTCCACTCAACATCGTGATCAGGACAGCACTAAATTGTTTACGCATTGAACCTCCCCAAAATCTCGCGTTACAAGAGTAAGGAGAAAGCATCAGTTGTGTCAATATGTAAATAGCTCTGTGCGCTAAAAACATACCCCCGCCCGTTCGGTAGGATTTCGCACGAACTGGCTGAAAAATCAAGGGCTTCCGGAAGGTCAATTCTCACTGTTTTGAAGGCGCAGCAGCCAAAGAAGCGTCGCGAATCGGTTTAAATTCTGCCCCTTTATTCCACTCTGGCATATGCGATTCGTTGGCAATTCGGTATCCCACTAGAAAATAAAGCTGAGCATCCTCGACAGCCCCGTCCAGGTTCCAATTTGAGTCAATCTTGTCGGCGGGCTTGTGATACCGCGTCGCCGTGTATTCCTTGCGCTTTTCGACACCCCACCCTGCTGGCTGGCCAATAAACTCCACGCCGCTTTCCGGGTCGAATGCCGGGACTCCGTTTTTTGCGAATTGAAAATGATCTGACCGGTAGTACAGTCCCTTTTCGGGTTCGGGATCGACCTTCACGACTCTACCCTGCTCCTTCGCGACGGCGTCGATTGTGGCGTCCAGAGTGGAGGCGCCGCGGCCGATCTGCACGATGTCATGGGTGCGGCCGTTCACATTCATTCCGTCCATGTTAATGTCCAGCGCAGTCCGCGCGAGAGGATACAGCGGATGCTCAGCATAGTATTGCGATCCAAGGAGTCCCTGCTCCTCCGCGGTGACGGAGAGGAAAAGAATGGAGCGGCGCGGAGGGGTCCGCAGGTGTTTGTAGGCGCGGGCCATTTCCAGAAGCGCGGCAGTGCCGGCCGCGTTGTCGACGGCACCGTGATAAATTTTGTCGCCGTTCACTGCAGGACCGATTCCGAAGTGGTCCCAATGCGCGGTGTAGATCACATAGGAATTTTTTAAAGCAGGATCGCTGCCAGTGAGTTTCGCAATTACGTTGTGCGAATCGAGGGTACGCAGCGAATTGTGAATCGTGAGCTTCGCGCGGATGCCGAGCGCCACGGGCTTGAAATCGCGATTGGCCGCTGTCTGGATCAGATGGTCAAGATCCTGCCCGGCGGCGTGGAACAATTTCGTGGCGAAGTCTGAGGTGATCCAGCTTTCCACCGCGAGGCGGCCCATGTTTTTATCCGGCGAGGCCAGATCGAATTGCGTTCCACTCCAGCTGTTGCGCACCACTTCCCAGGGATACCCGGCGCGGTCTGTCTGGTGAATGATGATGCATCCGGCGGCGCCCATTTTTGCGGCTTTTTCGAACTTGTAGGTCCAGCGGCCGTAATAGGTCATCGCGTCGCCGCCGAACACTTTGGGATCGAGCCTGGAGGGATCGGCGGAATCCGGCACAGGCGGATCGTTAATCAGTTCAACGAGAATTTTCCCTCTCACGTCCGCGTCCTTAAAATCGTCCCATTGAAATTCGGGGGCTTGTACGCCGTAGCCCACAAAAATGAGGTCGGCGTCGATGGAAGAAGTTTCCTGGACGCGCTTGGACCAGGCGACAAAATCATCTTGAAATTTTGGCGCGAGTGTTTGGCCGTGTCCCGCAAGCGTGAGCTTCATATCCGGGTCCGGACTGATCCCGACGAGCGGAACATTTTGAAGGAAAGTGCCGTCGGGATTGCCGGGCTCAAGGCCGGCAACGCGGAATTGATCCTGCAAAAATTGAATCGTCAGTTGCTCGCCTTTCGACCCGGGACCGCGCCCCTCAAATTCATCGGAAGAAAGTGTGCGAATATTCGCGAGCATTCGATCACCCGAAAAGGAAGCTAGAGCCGGAACCGGCGAAGCGGGACCGGACGAACAGCCATACACAGCGGCAAGTGCCGCGAGGGCCGCGAATCGTGCACAAACGCCAAAAAATTTCATGATCGGCTCCCACTTTTCGTAAAAATGCCGCAGAACCGGACATTCAAGGCTGGATAATATCCTCTGACTCATGCGGAAACAATTGCACAAACGGAATGGAACAATTGCCAGGCCTCTATTTTTCCAGCGCGCGTTACCGATTTGCAAGACTGCGTTAGAATATCCCAGCGCCAGTCAAATCCTGCGCACGAGGTTCTCTTGATCCATCGGCTGATTTTTCACAATAATCGAATCGTGGCCGCGGAGGATGCGCGCCTTTCCCCTGGCCAGGCCGGCCTGCTAAATGGCTGGGGCTTGTTCACCACGATGCGCGTGTTTCGCGGCGAGCCATTTGCATATGAGCGTCACTGGCGTCGCATGGAAAAAGATGCGGGGCGCATTCGCCTGCCGTTTTTGTTCGAAGCGCAAGAAGTTCGGCAGAACCTTGGCGAATTGCTGGCGGCGAATGGAGTGGTCGAGGGCACGGCGCGGATATACATGGTCTACAACCGCGTAGGCTTTTGGCAAGGCGGAGAAACGCTGCCGGAAGTGGATTTAATTATGTGCACGGCCGGACTGCCCGCGCATTCGGCTGACGCGACGCTGGGAGTGGCGGAACACGCGCGCCACGCGGCGTCTCCGTTGGCCGGGGTGAAAACCACTTCATGGTTGAACAATGTATGGCACTTGGCGGAGGCGCAGAAGGCCGGCTGGACCGAAGTGATTTTGCTGAACGAGCGCGCCGAAGTGGCTGAGTGCACGTCCGCAAATATTTTTTGCGTGAAAAATGGCGCGGTGTTTACGCCGCCGATTTCTTCGGGGTGCCTCGAAGGCGTTACACGCAGCGTGCTGCTGGAAATTGCTCCGCAGGCGGGGATATCCATGACAGAGAAAACGCTGATTATGGAAGATTTGTACGGCGCGGATGAAGTGTTTATTACATCGACGAACCGGACGCTGCTCGGAGTGAGCGAAATTCTTGGGCATCGCTACACTACAGTGATGGGGCCGATCGTGCAGAAGTTGGAGCACGAGTTTGAGGCGACGATGCTGGCGTATGTGGCGGCGAGAGGCGCGTCGATAAAGGCTTGAGTAGGACAGGCTTCAGCCTGTCTTCTTTTGATTTTAATCACTCACAAAAAAGCAAAAGCAGACAGGCTGAAGCCTGTCCTACTTAAAAGCTTCCATACCTTTCGCGGCCATAACTTGCGCCACTTCGGGAGTACCGAAAAATTTGATCAGTACAACTGCGGCGGCTGCGTCGTGTGCGTTCGCCGAAATTCCTCCCGCGAAATTGATGTAGCTTTGAAATTCCGCCGGCACCGGACCTACGAGATCGACGCCCGGAAATCCCTTTATTTCGGGGATCAGCGAGAAGACCACTTCCGATTTTCCGTCAGCGACGTCCATCTGCGGACGGCCCGGCTCGGCGCTCAAAATTAATTTATTTTTTACGGCTTGCGCGATTCCGAGGCGCGTCAGCATGTCGTTCGTGTGCACGGCGCTTGCTCCGGTCGGATTGAAGCTGATCGCTTTGGCATTCATCAGCGTGCGTCGCAGCGATTCTGCGTTGCTGATGTCCGGCTTCGTGGTTCCTGCGCGGACGCCCATTCCGATCCCTGTGCGCGAAATATCGGCGCGTCCGCCTGCCGCGATTTTTCCCTGCTTGATCAGATCGTCGAGCACATCCGCAGTGAGGATTGTGGCATCGAAGGGCTCGCCTGCAAGAATTTTATCACGCAGGTTTTTTGAGGAATTAAATTGAGCCACGAGTTTGCGGCCCGTGGCCTGTTCGAGTTGCGGAGTAAGTTCCTCGAGGACCGTTTTCATGCCGTCCGAAATCATTAGGTTCAACGCCGGCGTTTGCGCCGGGGTTCTCCGCGCCAACAAAGAGAACGTTCCGGAAGCGATGAGCACGAGGGTCACGGCGGTTGCGAGCGCTCGGAGTGTTTTCTTGTGCAAGAGGTCCTCTTTCAGGGCGAGCCGTAAACAAATTTAGAATTTGGGATTAGCCGCATCTAAACTCCCGCCTCGAAAGAGGCGGCGGTTACAGTAGTAGCATGTTTTTTCGGCGCCGTGGCCCGCGTCTTCAGTCGCGGGGGTTTAGATGCCACGGAGGTCGCTATTAAAACTTCAGCGCAGCTCGATCACAGCGGCTGATCTGGCCTCGCAATTGTACGCCACATATGCGCTACGGGGCCGCCATCATTCCCCAGGCCTTCGCGGGGCTGCTTGAAATGGCGTCCAATAATATCTTCGAATGGCTCGATGGACACCACTGCTTTCGGATCGAAAGCGTACAAATCGTTCACGGTGACGAGGCGCGCATCCATATACCATTTATGATTGCGGACTATCTTATAGGTCTGTTCAATGTACGGCGGCGGAACGTAGTCCGAGCCGAATAACTGGCGATACAGGTCAGGATATTCGTAGCCGACTGACGGATCGGGATAATAGCGGAGCGCCTGATGGTAGCGGATCGCGAAGCTCACTTTTTCGGGCACGTACGGCTCGAAAAGTTGCGCACCCCACCAGCCGTGATCGGTGCGAATAATTTCCTGCACCACATCATGCAGGAGGCAGGCCAGAATAATTTCTTCGGGCATTCCGTTTTTCATGGCGAGCGCGGCGCTCTGCAGCACGTGATTCGCAGTGTCATTGAACCGCAGCTTGAAAAAATCGTACAGCGTGGGATTGGCAGGCATGCTCGTGAGACGTTTTACGTTTTCGCCCGTGCGTGGCACGTACATGAAGCCAACGCCTTCGCGGTATTTGCGCGTTTCGATTTGCGCCTCGACTTCGGCAGTGGTGGGATATTTTTTTGTTTCCTGCGGACTGCTCACCGAGCTGTTTGCCTTTGACTCGTTGAGCTTGGCCATCATGTGGGATTCAAGAGCGTCGGCGCGCGCTTCGTCATCCATCTTGCTCGCGGCTTCCGGACCGCCGATACTGTCGAAAAATTCCTTGCGATTTACGTCCATGTGACCTCCTAACTTCGCGCGAATATCAGGTTTTCTACTGATTAAAACGGTAGTCCTCGCGCTTGCGGGTGTCAACCGCGGAGGGTGTCGCGATTGGCCATTTGTGGCATAGGCTTCAGCCTGTGGGTTTTTGACGTTGCAAGGCCATAACCCCACAGCTTGAAGCCTATGCCACGTAAGGCTAAGCCAGATCTTCGGGGCGGACGGGGAGGCGGCGCACGCGTTTTCCGGTGGCCGCGAAAATCGCATTGCACAGCGCTGGGGCAACCGGCGGCACTACGAATTCGCCGGCGCCCGTGGGCGGGCCATCGCTCGACACAATGTGCACTTCCACCTCGGGCATTTCATCGAAGCGCATCATCTGATAATCGTGAAAATTATTCTGCTGCACTCGGCCGCGGTCAATGGTGATGGCACTGTGCATCGCCGCCGTCAAGCCGTAAACGATGCAGCTGCGCGCCTGCGCCTGAATGCTGGAAGGATTCACGATTCTCCCGCAATCGAGTGCGCACACCACGCGGTGAACTTTCAACTCCCGCGCTTCGCGGTTGACGGAAGCTTCGATCACCAGAGCCACGAAACCATTGTAAGAAGTCACCACGGCGATTCCGCGCGCACTGCCCGCGGGAAGCGGCTTGCCCCACCCCGCATTTTGCGCGGCGGTTTCCAGCACAGCCAGATGCCTCGGCGATTTTCCGAGCAGGTGCCGGCGAAATTCGTAGGGATCTTTTTTGGCTGCGGTCGCCAGTTCGTCCGCAAAACTTTCCAGGAAGAAACCGTTCTGCGATGCGCCCACCGACCTCCAGAAGCCGATCGGAATCGGCGTGTCCACCAGACGGAAGTCGACGAGGATGTTTGGGATTGAGTACGGAACATCGTCCAGACTTTCCACGCTGCGATGATCGAAATTATCTTTCAGCGGTCCGAAGCGCGCCATTAGAGCAGGAGACGAAACATGGGCGGACCAGACCACGGGCCAACCTTTCGCATCCAGCGCGCCCGTGCAGCGCGCATGCGAAACCATGCGGTAGTAATCGTGCTGCATATCGTCTTCGCGCGACCACGTTACCTTCACCGGCGCGTCCGTCGCTTTGGAAATCTCCACCGCATCGCCGATGAAATCGGATTCAAACCTGCGCCCGAATCCGCCGCCTAGAAACGTAGTGTGAATAAAAACCGCGCTCGGATCGAGCCCCGTAATTTTCGCGGCAGTGTTTTGCGAACTGGTTTGCGCCTGCGTGCCCGACCAGACATCGCAGCGATCAGCACGCACGTGGGCCGTGCAGTTCATCGGCTCCATGGTTGCATGCGCGAGAAAGGGCACTTCGTAGTCCACCACAAATTTCGTGGCCGCGGCGGCGAGGCCGGCTTGGATATCACCTTCCTTGCGCGCGGCATGGCCAGGCTGGGCTGCGCCCTCTTCGAGCGCCTTACTGATATCGGCACTGCTGAGATTTGCGTTTGGCCCTTCGTCCCACTGAATTTCCAGCGCGCGGCGTCCCTGCATCGCAGCCCAGGTATTATCCGCGATTACCGCGACGCCGCTCGAAATCTGGATCGCGTTTTTCACGCCCGGCACGGCTTTTGCTTTCGACGCGTCGAAGCTGGCAACTTTTCCACCGAAGACAGGGCAGCGCGCCACCACTGCATAGAGCATTCCCGGCAAGCGCACATCAATTCCGTACTGCGCCGTGCCGTTTACCTTAAGCGGCGTGTCCAGGCGCGGAGTCGGCTTGCCGATAATTTGATATTGATCGGGAGTTTTAAGCGGCACGTCCGGCGGCACGGATAATTTTGCAGCGGCTTCCGCCAAGCTGCCGTAAGATGCGCGGCGTTTCGTCGCATCATGCACGATCACGCTGTTTTCCGCGCGGCACGTGGAAACTTCGACCGCCCATTTTTGCGCAGCGGCTTGCAGAAGCATGGCGCGCGCCGTGGCGCTGGCCTTGCGCAGAGGATTCCACGAAGTGGGCGTGCCGGAACTTCCGCCTGTGCCCTGCACGCCGAATCGAGGGTTGTAGTAAACCTTGTCGGCGGGCGCAAATTCGGTACGAACTTTTGTCCAGTCGCAGTCGAGTTCGTCCGCAGCGATCATCGCGAGGCCGGTTAGAATACTTTGGCCCATTTCAGATTTGTCGATAAGGATGGTGACGTAGTCGTCCATGCCCACGTGAATCCACGCATTGAAGACGATCGGCGCGCCGGCTTGCGATTCACGCGCGGCTGCCAGCGATTCCGCATCGCCGGGAAAATAAAAACCGATCAGAAGGCCGGCGGTTCCAGTGGCGCTTGCCTTGAGGAAGTTGCGACGATTTATTGCGTGCGCGTTGAGACTCATGTAGCCCTCCGAATTCGTTGTCGCATAGGCTTCAGCTTGTGGGTTTGGTCATTTAAAGATTGAAACCCCGCGAGGGTTACACCTTGCAAGGCCAAAATTCCACAGGCTGAAGCCTATGCTACTGGTGCCATAACTGAAGAGAATCGTATGGCTGCCATCGTTCGGTGTCAATGTATTCGCGGCTACGTGCGGCGCGATCTATTTCTTCGTTTACCGGCGCAACTTTCTGCGGGCTTGCGGGTTGAGAATATTAAGGATTGAGCGTATGAAATTAGGGGATGGTATCGATTGATCGCATGAGGAAGCGCTGGACGGAAATTCTCTGTGCGGGCGTGCTGGCCGCGGTAGCTCTGGGTGCGCCGCTGGCTTGGGCCCAGCCTCGACGTTCGCGCGCGCCAGTGCCCACGGCGGCGGCATCCGCGCCAAAAGACAACGACAAATCGAACGCCGGGCCTGCCAATTTTCCAGGCAAGCTTCCGATTCGCGAATTGAATGAAGATGAAGCGATCCTGCACGCCCTGAATAAATTGGGATTCGGCGCGCGCCCCGGCCAGGTGCAACAAATTAAGCAGACGGGACTGGAGAACTGGATTCAAGCGCAGCTGCATCCCGAAAATATCGCCGATCCGGTGGTCGATGCGCGACTCGCGCAATTTCCCGCACTGGCGCTGAACGCGGCACAACTGCTCGACGAGTATCCGTCGCAGGATGTGGCCGCCAAGCGTCTTGGCCTGAAAATTGATGAATATCAGAAGCGCCTGCAAGACTTCGTGAAAAAACCCGGCGGCACGAATTCGCTTCCATTCAAAGATCAGAACGAAATTGTGAACGAACTGATAGCCGCGAAAATGATTCGCGCGATTTACAGCGAACGGCAACTTTCCGAGCAACTCGCTGATTTCTGGTTCAACCACTTCAATATTTTTGTCTACAAAGACCTGGATCGCTGGTACCTCATTCCGTATGAGCGCGACGCGATCCGTCCGCACGTGCTCGGCAAGTTCCGCGACCTGCTGGAAGCCACGGCGAAAAGCCCGGCCATGCTTTTTTATCTGGACAATGCGTCGAGCGCTGATGCACAGGCCTTCGCGCGCCTGAAGCTGCATCCCGTACATTCGCGCGCGGGAGAAAAACTGCCGCCCATCGGAGGGCGCCGCGGGCTGAACGAAAATTATGGCCGTGAGCTGATGGAGTTGCACACGCTGGGCGTCGATGGCGGGTACAAACAGGAAGACGTGATCGAAGTGGCGCGCGCGTTTACCGGATGGATTATCGAATCGCCGCGCGAAAACCCCGCGTTTTATTTCGACGAGCGCATTCACGACGCCGATCCAAAACGATTGCTCGGGAAAAAGATCAAGGGCGGCGGAATAAAAGACGGCGAGGAAGTGCTCGATTTGCTCGTGAAAAACAAAAATACCGCGCAGCACATTTCGCTGCAGCTCGCGCAGCATTTTGTTTCGGATAATCCGCCGCCTGCGCTCGTGACGCGCATGGCCAAAGCATTTGAAAAATCCAGGGGCGATATTCCTGCAGTAATGGCCGCGATGATTTATTCGCCGGAGTTCTGGTCGCGCGAGGCATTCCGAGCAAAAGTAAAAACGCCGTTCGAAATTGTCGTGTCCACGGCACGGGCGCTGGGCGCGGACGTCGACCAGCCGCTACAGCTCGCGCAATGGGTGGCGCGCATGGGCGAACCGCTTTACCAGTGCCTGCCGCCCACTGGGTATTCGGACAAGGCAGCCGCGTGGGTGAGTACCGGGGCGCTCTTAAACCGCATGAATTTCGCCATCGCACTGACCGCGAACAAAGTGCGCGGCGCGCAGGTGGACCTCACTCCGCTCGTGGGCACGGACGTGATGACCAAACCGCAGCTTGCGCTCGAGCGTGTCGAAGCCGAGTTCATCGCCGGACAAGTTTCGGATACGACGCGGGCCACGCTAGAACAACAGATGCAGGAGCCGCGCATCCTCGGAGCAAAACTGGATGATCCGGTGAAGCAAGTGAACGTCGCGCTGATCACGGGACTGGTGCTGGGCTCGCCTGAATTTCAAAAACGATAGTGACACGCGTTTCAGTGACGGGCGCCTTAGCCTGTGGACTTCAGTGTATGTGCAAGTTCGCAACGCTCACAGGCTTCGATTTTGCCAGGCCGAAATTCCACAGGCTGAAGCCTAGGCTACTAAAACCTGCTAGAATTCCGGCCATGTTTGCATGGCCTCAACTCCGCTTGCGAGTGCGTGCTGTTGTTCTGTTGTGCGCGGCGACGCTCGCGCCCAACTCTGGAGGACAAGCGCAATCAAAAAAACTAAAACCTGCCGTCTCCCCAAACCTACAAAAGGAAGCCGCAAAATTCAGAGTCGTGCGCATGCCGTTCGATTCTTCGCGGCTCACGGCGCGGGAGCGACAGATGATGGCTAAGCTGGTCGAGGCTTGTCAGCATTTGGAATCGATTTATTGGCGGCAAAGCGACCCGGAAGGTTTGCAGCTGTACCACTCTCTCGCCGGAGCCACGACGCCTGTCGACGTGGCACTGCGGCGCTTTCTACGCATCAACGGAAGCCGCTTCGATTTGATCAATGATAATGCGCCTTTCGTGGGCACAGAGCCGTGGCCGCCGGGACGCAACATTTTTCCGTGGGGCATGAAGCGCGAAGAATTCGACAGTTACGTCGCGGCGCATCCCGAGCAGAAAGTCTCGCTATACGATCCCTTCACCGTCGTGCGACGCAAAGAAAACAAGCTCGAAGCGATTCCCTACCATGTGGCCTACAAAGAGTGGGTTGATCCGGCTGCCAACGCGCTACGCGAGGCCGCCGCGTTTTCCGACGAACCCGCTTTCGCGAAGTTCCTGCGCCTGCGCGCGGATGCGTTGCAATCCGACAATTATTTTGGGAGCGACGTTGCCTGGGTAAGCCTCGTCAATCCGAAATTCGATATTATTTTTGCGCCATACGAAACATATCTCGATAATTTGCTCGGCGTCAAAACTTCCTATGGCGCGGCGATTCTCGTGCGCAACGAAGCCGAAAGTCGCAAACTCGATGTGTTCCAGAAATTTGTGCCCGAAATTCAGGACAGCCTGCCGCTCGCGCCGGAAGACCGCCCTTCGAAGCGCGGGCTTTTTTCTCCGATGGAAGTGATGGACACGCCGTACCGCGCGGGCGATTTGCGCCACGGCTACCAGGCGGTGGCCGACAATCTGCCCAACGATCCGCGCATCCAGGAACAAAAAGGGTCTAAGCATATTTTCTTCAAAAACTTCATGGATGCGCGCGTCAATTACGTGATCCTTCCGATTGCGAAGCGCCTGATGCGCGACGACGAAGCGGCGCTCGCTTCGGCTGACGGCTACCTCGCTTCGACTTTGATGCACGAGATTTCCCATGGACTTGGGCCCGCCTTCGCGCGAACCGCAAGCGGCCGGCGAGATATACGTGAAGCGATTGGCCCAACATATTCCGCACTGGAAGAGTCCAAAGCTGATATTGTGGGCCTCTACGGATTGAAATGGCTGGTGGATCATGGCGACCTGCCGAAAGAAAAATTGAACAGCTACTACGCTTCAGAGGTAGCCGGAATTTTTCGGACGGTGCGGTTTGGCGTGGCCGAGGCGCACGGACGCGGAGAAATTATGGAGTTTAATTTTTACTCCGAGCGCGGAGCCATTTCGCGCGATGCCGCGTCGGGGCGCTATGTGATTGATTTCGCGCGGATGCCCGACGCAGTCGCAGCTTTGAGCAAAGAATTGCTGGAGCAGGAAGCCACCGGAGACCGCGCGCGCGTAGAAGCGTGGTTTGCAAAATACGACGCGATCTCGCCGGAACTTTCTAAGGCGCTGGAAGCAGCGTCCGACGTTCCGGTGGACATCGATCCGATTTCCATGTTTCCCGAACCCATGCGCTAAAAATTCGAATTCGCGAGCGAGAGGAAATAAAAATGGCAAACGAGAAAATGCAGAATTTCAAGAATCATGCGCGGCAAGTGCCGCTGTTCGTGGCCGGACAACTCATTCTGATGGTGAGTTTCATCGGAAGAATTGTGGCACTGAGGCACGGAATTACATTTCGCTCCGTGATGGATGTGCTGGTAATGCTGGCGGTCATCGTGCTGTTCACACAGGCGCGCAATTCCACGCTGGCCGTGCAGAACCGGCTCATCCGCCTGGAAATGCGCCTGCGCCTCGCGCGATTGGTGCCTGCGGATTTGCAGCCGCGCATTGGGGAATTTACGGTCGATCAGCTGATCTCCATGCGCTTTGCGAGCGATGCGGAAATGCCGGATCTGGCGCGCAAAGTGCTCGACGAAAAAATGATCGACCGCAAGGCTATCAAGCAGATGGTAAAGGACTGGCAAGCCGATTGGCTAAGGGCGTAGTTTCTCACTAGGACATGCTTCAGCCTGTCTGATGTTGATTGCTGAATATGCGGCTGGCGCCACGTTTTATCTGCGGTTGCCGGTGTCGCGGCGAAAACGACGACAGGCTGAAGCATGTCCTACTTTACTTCGCCTGCGAATTTTCGGCGAAGCACCAGTGCACGAAGTCTTTGCCGTACCGCGCTGTCACTTGCGCCGGGACATCGCTCTCTTCCAGCTTTTGAAACTCAAAAGTGATTTCGCCGTTTGGCTTCACGGTGGCCAGCAGAGAGCCGTATACGTTTGTCACCGCGATATGCGCATCGCCCGAGCCGGACGGCAATGGATAGCGAACCGCGCCACCGGTGCCCACGATCCAACCCGGCAAAACACCACCATGCTGCTTCCAGTATTCCGTATTAAAAATTCCGTCCATGAAATAATGTGAGTGGCTGGCGAGCACGTAGACATGCTTGTGGGCTTCGTCCCGCGCACGCAGTAAATCGGCATAGACGCGGCGGCCGCTTTCCGTTCCTGTTGCCGATTCGTTCATACTGTGCCCCGCGGAAATGCTTTCGGGCAGCGCCTTGTGCATACCTACAACGATAGTTTTAATGTCAGGGTTGGCAAGGTCTTTCGCGAGTACGCGCTCAAACCAGCGCAGCTGCGCGGCGTCAAATTGCTCGGCGGTAGCGCTGTCCAGGTAATAAAACGCGACGCCGCGATCGATCCAGTGAAAGTACGTTTTCATGCGGAAGTCGGAGGGATCGTCCTTCAGGCGCTGCGCGTGCAGCACGGGCGAATCGAGCCAGTCTGCGAATTGCAGCAGAAATTCTTCGCGCGTTTTGTACGGCTGAACCGTTTCGTGATTTCCAATTCCCAGAAAAAACGGAATGTTGCCGAATGGCGCGATCTGGTTCTGGATATAATCGGGCCATTCGATGCTTTCGTACTCTGTGATGGACATGGGCTTGGCCATGTGCTCAGGCTGGTGCGTGATGTCCTCGTCGAAATTGGAGGTCTGACGGAGGTCGCCAAGATGCCAGTAAAACGCGGCCTGATTTTTTCGCGCCGTTTCCGCAATGCCTGGCATCACGACGTCGCCGCAATTGCGCGAATCGCCCGAGGCGAGAAAATGCCACGGGGCGCTTGACGACTGCTGCGCGCTGACGGTCTGCGCCGTAAGCGATAGCGCGAGCGAGGCAAAAAGCGCTAGAACGAAAATCATCTCGACCACGACGAATTTATTTGTGTGCAGTTTCATCGATGCGAAGCCCTCAGCCAGAAATGCTATCAAATGCAAGCGAGACAAACACTACGGGAATGTGAATTTTGCGGCGTCGGCTTCAGCCTGCGGAGGATTGGCCTTGCACAGGCTAAAACTCCAAGGGGTTCGATTTGTGCCAGGACCAAACCCACAGGCTTAAGCGTGTGCTACTGAAAGGCTAGTTCACTTTGCGAATGCGGTACACCGTCAGCGCGTCCGACGTGTAGATAGGCTCGCCGATTTGCGCCAACTGGTCCGAAAACTTTTGCACGTCATACGCCCACACATAGTCGTAGTCGCTTTGCACTTGTTGCCAGTCAGGCGGAGCGTCATACGTTAAATCCCAAAAGCCATCGGGCGTGTACGAATCGTGAATGATCCGCATCGGGGTTTCGCCAGGCGCGTCCATCAGGTATGGAGAAAACCAGCCGCGGCGAATCACGCCGTACGCCCAGAAATGGGTAAAGGGGCGCTCGATCGGATCTTCGTCGCCCTCGACGATGGGCAGCACCAGCGCGCCGCGTGGCACAGCCGCAAACGATCGCGCGAGAATATTGAGTTCAGGCTGAGCTTCGCGAAAGTGTCTCGTCACACTGACGGTGCGCACAAGAAACAGCAGTAGCGGAATGGCCGCCAGAATTTTTGCTCGACGCCCCACGCTGGCCGCCGCAAAAATGGCCACGAACAAAAACGGTAGCACGCGGATATCAAGGTCCGACCCCTCACCCCAACTCCACGGGGTCAACCAGAACAGCGCGAATAAAAATGTCGCGATCGCTATCCATTTATAGTCCCAGCGAAATTCAGGGTTGCGCCACCTCGCCGCGGCGAACCACACCGCGAGCGCTGCGAGCGAAATCCAATCGAGAGCCGGCCAGTAGCCGTGCAGAATCATTCCGAGAGAGCCGATTTTTTCGCTCCAGCTATGAAAAACAATTTCCTGTATGCCGAGGCCAACGCGCGACGAGTGCATGTAAAACGCCACGCCGGGCAAGGCTAGCGCTCCACTCCACACCCAGTAGAAAAATGGGTGCCGCGCGAGCGCGAGATATACGATGACAATTAGCCCGGCAATCGCGAACCCGATCAGATGCGTAAAATACAGCGCGGTGAACGCGACGAACCCCGCGAACCAGCGCCCTCGCGACGGCTTCGCGAGCCAGCGCAGCCACAGCCCCAGCGTCGCTAATCCTACGCCAATGCTCAGATCGAAATTCAGAAAACCTTCCAGAAAAAATACGTTGTAGGCGATGAGCAGCGCCCACAAGTACGCGGCGTCACTTTTCGGCTGCGCCTGCCGCAGGAAAAACCACGCCCCTGCCGGTAGCGCGAGTGCGCAGAGGCTCAGGTAAATGCGGCCAGCGGTCTCGATAGGAAATATTCGGCCGAGGACGGCGAGCGAAACGTCCATACCGAGGTATGGGTACGCTCCCCAATCCGCGCGATAGAAGTTGCGGAAAGAAAAGTGCGAGTCGTTCATATGCGCGAGGACAAATGCGCGCGCGAGATGATTGGGATAATCGAGCAGGGGAGGAAATGTCACCGTCCAGATCGGCGCGAGCAGCATCGCGGCGAGGATCACGATGCCCGTAACGCGAAACATTTTGCCGGCGGAAATATTTTCCAAGATGCGACTGGGCGCAAATTCCATTTCAGAAGTGTAACGGGAATTACAGCGCGAGTGACATTGTTTTCGGTAGCACGGGCTTCGACCTGTCTGCTTTTGAACTTGCCACGTCGCGCGAGCGATTCGGATGAGTGAATGGCGAGCGCGCTGACCCGGTCTGTGCGCGCGGGACGGTGAAAATTCAAACACGAAATTCAAAAGAAGACAGGCTGAAGCCTGTCCTACTGAAAGCGCAGCAACAACGGGACTAGGCCGAGCGCGGTCAGCGCGAGCATTAAGATTAAACTCTGGCAGCCGGTTTTTCTGTCGGCTACGAATAACGCGATGAATGCTTTCGCAAAATTATTGCTCGCTGCGGCGACTACGATGCCGCTAATCGCGAGCGCCATCGCTGTGGTCTGCCCTGCCGTTTGCGTCAGCCCCATGATGAACGGATCAACCGGAGCCAAGCCTGAGATTACGGCCATGCCATAAATTCCTGCGTTCCCGAGGCGCGCGAGGGCCAAATTCGTAGCCACGAAGACTACAACGAACACTGCGCCAAGCAAGAGCGCAGATGTCAGCTCCAACGGATTTTTTGTGAGGTACGGCGGCTTTGCCTCGGTGGGTTCGCGCACGTCCGACAAATTGGACCACGCCCATCCGCAGGCTACTCCGATGGCTCCCAGAATAACGAACGACGGCGCGAGGCGCTTCATAAGCTCCAGATTAAAAATGCCGATGAGTGCAAGAAAGCGAAAGTACATTACGCCAGAGGCAATGAGGATGCTGCCCGCGTACAGATGCGGCGCGCCCGCCTTTTTAGCCTGCTTGCCCATCACGACCGTGGTGAAAGTGGAGGAATAAAGCCCTCCGAGCAGCGCCGCAAGGCGCACGCCTCCCTGTCCTCTTGATAATTTTTCAAGTAAATAGCTGCCGTAGGACACGCCGCTGATCGCCACTACAATCAGCCACGAGCGAAACGGGTTGATGCCAAATGCACCGTATTCGTGGTTCGGCAAAATTGGCAGAATCACAAACGTGAGCAGCAGAAATTTGGTAAACGTGAGAATTTCGGCGGCCGGAATTTCTGTCGATAAATTTTCCAGAAATTCCTTCAACTCAAGGAGGAGCATGCTGATGACCGCGATGGTCGTGGCAATCCAGAACTGGTCGCGGGAGACGAGCGCGCCGATCACGTAGGTGACGAGACCGGAAATCTCGGTGGTCACGCCCGCTTCGTTATACGTCTCCAGCTTGTGCCGGTAAGAAAGCCAGAGGAATGCGCCAATCACGCCGAAGCCGAACGTCAGCGGTAAGAGTTGCGTGCCGGACAAGAGGGCCATCGCGTAGCCGATCAGCCCAATCAGGGGGTACGTGCGCACGCCGCCAAAGCCGTAGCGATGGCCCTCGGTGCGCCGTTCTTCGCGCTCGAGGCCAATCAGAAAGCATAGGAACAGCGTCAGCAGAATCTTGACGCCCTCCAGCGGCATGAATTGTAAAAGCTTATCGCTCACGGATTGTCAGAAGCGCTCCCGGCGCACCGCGAGCCTATCGGGAAACGGTATGGAACTCAAGTGGCGCGGGTTTCAGCCTGCCGAATTTTGCACTTCCGGATTTCCAAACTTTCGAGCGGGTTAGTTCGTGCAGGAGCCAACACCCGCAAGCTAGAGCCCGCGCCACGGGAGTTGATTTTAGTAGGACAGGCTTCAGCCTGTCTGCTTTTGAATTATGGCTGCGCGCGAAGCTTGAAAACGAGAAAGAGTGTGCTGGGAAATTCAAAAGAAGACAGGCTCAAGCCTGTCCTACTTTTGGCCATCTTCCGCTCAGGTGAGCGTGGTGCTGCCCATCAGGTATTTGTCGACTGAGGCGGCGGCTTTGCGTCCTTCGGAGATGGCCCACACGACTAAGGACTGGCCGCGACGCATGTCCCCCGCAGCGAAGACACCTGGCACGCTGCTCATATAATCGGCGCCGGTGGCGATGTTGCCGCGCTGGTCGAGGTTTACGCCAAGTTGCTCGAGCATGCCGTTTTTCACGGGGCCGAGAAAGCCCAGCGCGAGCAACACAAGATCGACTTCCATCACGAGTTCGGTGCCGGGGCGCGGCTCGAATTTTGGCGGAGGTCCGACGCGCATCGCGTGCAACTGTTTTACGTTGCCGTCAGCGTCGCCCGTAAATTTCGCGGTATTTAAGGCCCAGTCGCGGTTGCCGCCCTCTTCGTGCGCACTCTCGGTGCGCAGTTGCAGTGGCCACAGCGGCCACGGAGTGCTCGGAGCGCGTTCCGCCGGAGGCATCGGCATAATTTCGAATTGGTGAATGGATTTTGCGCCGTGGCGGTGGCACGTGCCGAGGCAGTCCGCGCCCGTGTCGCCGCCGCCGATGATCACCACGCGCTTGCCGGTGGCCAGAATCTGTTCGGGCATCGCGTCGCCCGCAACCACTTTGTTCTGCTGCGGCAAAAATTCCATCGCGAAATAAATGCCCTTCAGCTCGCGGCCGGGAACTTTTAAGTCGCGTGGCTGTTCCGCGCCACCACTCAAGACGAGCGCGTCATATTCCTTGCGCAAATCCTGCGCGGGAATCGTCGTGCCCACATGCGCATTCAACTGGAATTGCACGCCCTCGGCCATCATCTGCTCGACGCGGCGTTCGACGACGCGTTTTTCCAGTTTAAAATCTGGAATGCCGTAGCGCAGCAGGCCGCCGATGCGGTCCGCTTTTTCGAACACAGTCACGTCATGTCCGGCGCGATTCAGTTGCTGCGCGGCCGCGAGGCCCGATGGACCGGAGCCGACGACAGCGACGCGTTTTCCCGTGTGCGTGTCCGGCGGCTCAGGCTTGATCCAACCCTCTTCCCACGCGCGATCCACAATCGTTTTTTCGATTAACTTGATGGCAACCGGCGGCTCGTTAATACCCAGCACGCAGGCCGCTTCGCACGGCGCGGGGCAGATGCGCCCGGTAAATTCCGGAAAATTATTAGTCGCATGCAAAACGCGGATCGCTTCCTGCCAGCGGTCCTTGTACACCAGATCGTTCCAGTCAGGAATGATGTTGTTTACGGGGCAGCCGGTGTGGCAGAACGGAATGCCGCAATCCATGCAGCGCGCTCCCTGCGTGCGCACTTTTTCTTCCGAGAACGGCTGGTACACTTCAAAATAATCGTGAATGCGCTCCGCCACCGGACGCCGCGCCGGAGTTTCGCGCTGGTATTCTTTAAACCCGGTAATCTTACCCACGAATCACCTGGCCCTGTCCGCCGGCGATTCCCGCCTGCGCCGCGACCACCGTCGCCGGTATGCGCGGAATGCCCAGCACGCGCTTGTACTCGTGCGGAAACACTTTGACGAATTTGGGCAACGTCGCGTCCCAGTGTTTTAAAATCCAATTTCCCTGCGGACTGTTTGTAAGTTCTGCGTGGCGCGCGATCAGCCGGTGCAGAATCTCCACGTCTTTCGTCTCGATTACCTGCTCGAGGTCCACATCGACGCGATTGCAACCGGCCGCCGCAAATTCACCTGATTGATCGAGCACATATGCGATGCCGCCCGTCATGCCCGCGGCGAAATTGCGCCCGGTCTTTCCGAGCACCACAACCATGCCGCGCGTCATGTATTCGCAGCCGTGATCGCCCACGCCTTCGACGACGGCGACCGCGCCGGAATTGCGCACGGCAAACCGCTCTCCCGCCATGCCATTGAAAAATGCTTCGCCGCTCGTCGCGCCATACAGGCACACGTTGCCTACCAGAATGTTTTCTTCCGGCACGTAGTGCGAATTGCGCGGCGGATAAATCACGATGCGTCCGCCGGAAAGTCCTTTGCCCACATAATCGTTGGCCTCGCCTTCAAGAGTAAGCGAAACGCCCTTGGAGACAAACGCGCCGAAGCTCTGCCCTGCGCATCCGTGGAACTGGATGCGAATCGTATCGTCTGGTAATCCCGCGGAGCCGTGCTTGCGCGCAATCCTGCCGCTGAGCATCGCGCCCACGGTACGGTGCACGTTGCGTATAGGCAGATTGAAAGAGACAGGCGTGAGATTCTCGATGGCTTCGGTCGCCTGCTTGATCATCGCGCCGTCGAGCGCGTCGCCGAGGCCGTGGTCCTGCGCCTGCGTGCAGCGGCGGCCCACATGGCTCGGCATCGGCGGATTGTAGAGCACAGCGGCAAGGTCGATGGACTTCGCTTTCCAGTGATCGATGTCCTTGCGCTGCACGAGGCAGTCGACGCGGCCAATCATTTCGTCCACTTTGCGGAAGCCGAGTTCGGCCATGATCAGGCGCAGGTCTTCGGCCACATAGAACAGGAAATTAATGACATGCTCTGGCTGTCCCGAGAATTTTTTGCGCAATTCCGGGTCCTGCGTGGCGACGCCCACGGGGCACGTGTTCAAGTGACATTTGCGCATCATGATGCAGCCGAGCGCGACGAGCGGCGTGGTGGCAAAGCCGAATTCTTCGGCACCGAGAAGTGCGCCGACCGCAACGTCACGCCCGGTTTGCAGTTTGCCGTCCACCTGCAAGCGCACGCGGCTGCGCAGGTCATTCAGCACCAGCACCTGCTGCGTTTCAGACAGGCCGAGTTCCCACGGAATGCCCGCGTGGCGAATTGAGCTAACCGGCGAAGCACCCGTGCCACCGTCATAGCCGCTGATAAGAATCACATCCGCGTGCGCTTTCGCCACACCGGCGGCGACTGTACCGACGCCAACTTCAGCGACGAGTTTCACGGAAATCCGCGCCTGCGGATTTACATTTTTCAAATCGAAAATCAGCTGTGCCAAATCCTCGATGGAATAAATATCGTGGTGCGGCGGCGGAGAGATCAGGCCGACACCGGGAATCGAGTGGCGCACGCGCGCGATCACGTCATCGACTTTGTGTCCGGGTAGCTGTCCGCCTTCGCCGGGCTTCGCGCCCTGCGCGATCTTGATTTGCAGGTCGTCCGCGTTAATTAAATAGTTTGTGGTCACGCCGAATCGCGCGGAAGCCACTTGCTTGATCGAGCTGCGCCGCAGGTCGCCATTCGCATCGGGCGTAAAGCGCGCTTCGTCCTCGCCGCCTTCGCCGGTGTTCGATTTCCCGCCGATACGGTTCATCGCCACGGCCAGCGTTTCGTGCGCTTCTTTGCTAATCGAGCCGAAAGACATCGCGCCGGTGGCAAAGCGCTTCACGATTTCCGCGGCGGGCTCGACCTGATCGAGCGGCACGGGTTTGCCGACGGGCTTAAAGTCAAACATGCCGCGCAGCATCAGCAAATCGCGGTTCTGCTGGTTAACGATGTCCGCGAATTCGCGGAAGCTCTCAAACTTTTCCTGGCGCACGGCATGCTGCAGCTTGCTGACCGTCGTCGGATTCAACAAATGGCGCTCGCCGCGCACACGATATTGATACTCGCCGCCCACGCGCAATTCGGTATCCGACAGGTGCGGCGGCTGCATCGCGAAGTCGTGCTTCATGATCGCTTCGCGCGCCAGGACTTCCATTCCGATGCCCTTGATGCGCGTGGATGTGCCGGTAAAATATTTTTCGACGAGCGCCTTATCTAGGCCGATTGTCTCGAAAATCTGTGCGCCCTGGTAACTCTGCAGCGTGGAAATTCCCATCTTTGAGAACGTTTTTAATAATCCCTTGTCGATCGACTTCATGTAGCTTTTGAAAACCTTGTCCCATGTGGTGTCCGCCGGAAATGCGCCGGAGCGGTGCAAATCTTCCAGAGTTTCGATCGCGAGATACGGATTCACCGCGCTGGCGCCATAGCCCAGCAGCAACGCAAAGTGCATCACTTCGCGCGGCTCGCCAGACTCCACGATCAGCGCCACCTGATTGCGCGTACCTTCACGGATCAGATGATTGTGCACGGCGGACATCGCCAGTAGCGACGGGATCGGCGCATATTCATTATTTACGCCGCGATCCGTCAAAATCAGCAGCGTGTAGCCGGACTTGATGGCCAGCGATGCGGTGCGGCACAAATTTTCAACGGACTCTTCGAGCTGCTTCTCGCCGCCGCTTACGCGGAACAGCATGGGCAGACTGGTAGCCAGGAAACTTCCCCAGCTGACGCGACGCAACTTTTCCAGGCGCCAGTTGGAAATTACCGGATGCCGCAGCTTCAGCGTATGGCAATTTTTTGGCGTCTCTTCGAGAATGTTCCCTTCGCTTCCGATGTAAGAGTTGAGGGACATCACGAGGCCTTCGCGGATCGAATCGATGGCCGGATTCGTAACCTGCGCGAAGGTCTGCTTGAAATAATTGAACAGCATTTGCGGCTTGTCGGACAGGCACGCGAGCGGAGTGTCAATTCCCATCGAGCCGATGGGCTCTTCGCCGTTCAACGCCGACGGCAGCAAAATTGTTTTCAGGTCTTCGTCCGTGTAGCCAAAGGCGCGCTGCCGCATGCGAATCGTGTCATGATCTGTGGGCTGCACGTGCGTGGGGCTCGGAAGATGATCGAGCGTGATCTGATTTTCTTTCAGCCATTGCGCATAAGGCTGTCGCGCGGCCAATTGCTTTTTGACTTCTTCATCCGTGATCAGGCGCTTCTGCTCCGTATCCACCAGGAAAATACGGCCGGGAGCGAGCCTGCCCTTCATCACCACTTCTTCGGGCTTGAATTGCAGCACACCCGCTTCGGACGCGAGCACCACGAGGCCGTCATTCGTCACGAGGAAACGCCCGGGACGCAGGCCGTTGCGATCGAGCTTCGCGCCGATCACGCGCCCGTCGGTGAACGCAACCGCTGCGGGGCCGTCCCACGGTTCCATCAGCGACGCGTGATATTCGTAAAACGCCTTAATGTCATCGGGCATCGTGTCATCGTGGTCCCACGCTTCGGGAATCAGCATGGACATCACGTGAGGGAGCGAGCGCCCGGAAAGCGTGAGCAGTTCAACGGCGTTGTCCAGCATGGCCGAATCGCTGCCACCCGCCGTGATAATTGGCAAAAGCTTCTTTATGTCGTCGCCAAACAACGGAGACTGCAGGACGGATTGCCGCGCATGCATCCAATTCATGTTGCCGCGCAGCGTGTTGATTTCGCCGTTGTGGCAAATGTAGCGGTACGGATGCGCGAGTTTCCAGCTGGGAAATGTGTTGGTCGAAAAGCGCTGGTGGACAAGGCACAGCGCGCTCGTCACATCGGGATCGAGCAACTCTTTATAAAAATCCGTGATCTGCGGCGCGAGCAGCAGGCCCTTGTAAATAATTGTGCGGGTGGAAAGCGACGGAATGTAGAAAAAATCTTTTTCCTTGAGGTCTGTGGCCAGAATTTCGGCTTCGGCGCGCTTGCGCACCACGTACAGTTTGCGCTCGAGCGCATTCTGCTCCATGTCCGAGCCGCTGCGCAGAAAAATCTGCTGAATATAGGGTTGCGAAGCGCGCGCCAGGCGCCCGATGGTATTGCCGTTGATGGGCGTGTCTCGCCATCCCAGAACGGTGAGGCCCTCTTCGCGCGCAATTTTTTCAACAATGCCTTCGCAAATCAGCCGGTCATGCGTATCCACCGGAAGAAAAACCATGCCCACGCCGTACTCACCCGGCGCCGGAACTTTGAAACCCATCGTAGATGCTTCGCGTTCAAAAAATGCGTGCGGAATCTGGATCAGAATGCCCGCGCCGTCGCCCGTTTGCGGATCGCACCCGCAGGCGCCGCGATGCGCCAAATTTATCAGGATCTGCACGCCCTTCATGACAATGTCATGCGACTTGCGTCCTTCAATGCTGGCAACGAATCCGATGCCGCACGCGTCATGCTCGTGCTGAGGGTTGTATAGACCCTGAGCCGGCGGCACGCCTCGAAATGGGTATAGTTCACTCATGTGAGCAGGAATTAACGATCCAGGTGTTGCATCAGGTGTCGCGGAATTGCAGCGCGAGACGCCCACGCTTTTAATTCGGCGAACTCGAACTGATTTTATGGCTCCCCTGAAACGCTACAGCCTCCTTGGCCTGACCATTGGATAGAACTCTGGAAAT
Organism: Candidatus Acidiferrales bacterium; assembly: GCA_035696345.1. GTDB lineage: Bacteria > Acidobacteriota > Terriglobia > Acidiferrales > UBA7541 > Palsa-360. The sequence goes on along the minus strand of DASRQU010000039.1, from coordinate 2,293 downwards.
TTCGATTCCGGCGCGATCGCTACTTCCGGTGTCGCTGCCATTTCCGAAAACGAATCCGGGGAAAGCTGGGGCTTCCTACACTTCGGCGCGCCCCTGAACTGCTTTCGGGAAAGTGGCTATCTTATCATTCTTGCGCGCCGTTGTCCGCAGCCCATTGGGCATCTCGATTTGTGATGGATGGCATTATTTTTTTGGATTATCTGTAGGCAGTGCGCGTAATTCTGCTATAATTCCGCCCTCGACTATGGATTTCGACCAACTTACCACCTTCATTGAAATTGCCAAACTTGGCAGCTTTTCTCGCGCGGGGCAAAAACTGTTCCGGTCGCAACCTGCCGTGAGTGCGCAGGTGCGCCAACTCGAGCAGGAATACGGGGAAAAACTTTTCGATCGCGGACGCAAATCCGTGCGCCTGACTTCGGCGGGCGAAACACTTTTTGAATACGCCGTGCGCATGGCCAATCTGCGCGCCGAATCGCAACGCGCCGTGGCGGACAAAGCCACGACGCCCCGCGGCATTCTCGCGCTGGGCGCAAACGAAGCGACGTGCCTCTACGTGCTGCCCGATATTTTCGCGGAGTACCACAGCCTGTACCCCGCCGTGCAGATCAGCATCTACCGCAATTTCAGCCACAAAGTTTTGCAGAAAGTGGAAGACGGATCGATTGACGTGGGCATCGTTACACTGCCCGCGAAATCCACCAGCCTGAAATTTCATCCGATTTTCCGCGATCGCGTAATGCTTATGGTTAGTCCTCGCAGCCCGCTGGCCAAATTGAAAAGCGTGCGCATGAAAGATATCGCCGACCAGCCGCTGATTTTTCCGCGCACCGGTTACACGCGCCAACTGCTCGACAAACATTTCCGGCCCTACAAGCCGCAGCTGCAAATCACCATGGAGCTGACGAGCGTGGGTATGATCAAGTGCTTCGTCGCCGCCAATCTCGGCGTCTCGCTGATCAGCGCCAGCTTTGCGCGCAACGAAGTCCGCGCCGGCGAAGTGAAACTCATTCCCATTCAGGACATCGAACTGTGGCGCGAGTTGGGCATCGTTTACCGCCGCGACCGTACCCTGCCGCGCTCCTCCTCGGCATTCATTCAACTCGTAAGGCAGCGCGCCGCCGAAAATCCAGACCTCGAAATCCAGCCGCGCAAAGCCAGCCGCGCAACCAACAGCGAAGCCGCCCCGCTGCCGTAAGTAGGACAGGCTTCAGCCTGTCTGCTTTTGATCTTCCCTGTACGATAACAATGCAAATACAAAAACAAAGAAGACAGGCTGAAGCCCGTCCTACAGAATCCCTCACCTCACCGCGATCGGCGCAATCGTCGACCCGGTCGCTCCATCAATCTTCAGCGGCGTCATGATGTAAGCCGTCTCGTACGCGTGCCCCGCCGCGAGCTCCTGCAGCCGCAAATTTTCCACGATGTACACACCGTTCGCGATCAGAAGCATGGCGTGTATCGGCAGAGTCATTTTCTGCGCAGGATAGGGACGCACCTCCAGGCAGCAATTATCCGCACCCACCAGCATGGAATTCTGCTTGATGAGCCACTCCCCCGCGTCGATCCCGATCCCCGGTGAGGACTTTAAATATTTTTCTTTATCCTGGACCGTGTACAACTTTCCCCATCCTGTATTGATCATCACCGCGTCGCCCGCTTCCAGTTTCACTTTCTCTTTCGCCAGCGCCTGTTGCAAATCATCCGCTGTAATCTCGTATCCGGCGGGAAGCATCTCCACGTTTTTAAGTCCGGCCACATCGATCAACACACCGCGCGTCATGATGTCCGGAATTTTTTCCACGCCCAGTTTCGGAAATCCCTGCCGCGCGCCAGCCACTAAATCGTTCGGCGAGCCGCCTCCACCGAAACTCATGTCGTGATCCGTCACGCAATTGTAATATTCGCCGCCATACGTCTGGTGCGCGAATGCATCAAGTTGCGTGCCCACCTGCCCGAGTTCGGTGATCACAATTTCTTCGTTCTCGCCGCGCGTGCCCGGGTCGGTGGCCGTCGTGCGCTTCGTGTGCAAATCAAATCGTCGCGAGCCGATGAGCGGCAGCGATGACGACAGATGAAAACCCAGCGTAAAAACTTCCCCCGTGCGAATCAGCTTGGCCGCCTTTAATGCCATCTCCGGCTTCATCAAATTGCCAGACCCAATTTCGTCCTTCGCTCCCCATTTCGACGGACACCTCTGCGCATCGCCAGGCATCTGCCATTGCTGCTCCTGCGCGTGCCCTACCGACGCAAACACAAATGCCAGCACAAGCGTCACCGCCCGACCCGAAAT
>DASRQU010000038.1:0-3775 GCA_035696345.1 Candidatus Acidiferrales bacterium | reverse complement strand
GCCATCGAAAAAGATCGCGCGCTGGGCACGCAGCGCAATGTGAATCAGACTCCCACGATTTACATTACGTCGCACGGCAAGACGGAAGCGCTTCCGGGCGGGGGCGTGGATTATAAGCTGCTAAAAAGTTATTTTGACTATCTGCTGCGCCAGTAATCGAAACTCCCTATGGCTACCACCGCGATTTCATCGGAGATTTCGCCGCGCCCGGCCGCATGGCCGCGCACGCTTCTGCTCATCGGGCGCGTGGCGCTGGGCGTGATTTTCCTGATCGCTGCGTATGCGAAGTTGCATTTCGCGGGCGAATGGCATTTCCGCGACTACCAGTTCTTTTTCGCCATGGCGATCGATTCCTACAAGATGCTGCCGATTTCCGCGGTGCAGTTCATGGCGATGGTGCTGCCGTGGTTTGAACTGGCACTGGGAATTTTGCTGATTGCGGGAATCGGATTGCGCGTGATCGGCACAATCACCAGCGGGTTGCTGCTCGTTTTTATTGGCGCGATGACGCGCGCGAAAATTCTGGGCCTCGAAATTAATTGCGGCTGCTTCGGAAATAATGAAAAGCTGGGCGCGGCCACGCTTATACGCGACAGCAGTCTTCTGGTTCTGGCTCTCGCCGTTACCATCGGAGCGTTTCTGATTAAGAAACGGCGCGAAAGAGTCTCTTCCTGATCCACGCACTCGCCTCGCAGGTTGCGTTAGAATGAACGCCTCATGGTAGATCTTCCGCCGATCACCCTCAACTTGCGGGGTCGCAAGGTTGTCGGACGCGTTGCATTTATCCTTCTGCTGCTTGGCTCGATTGCCCTCGGCACGCTGGCGGGGTTGTGGTTTGTGTACTCGAGCGACTTGCCGCAGATTCGCGCGCTGGAAGATTTCCAGCCGGACGTGGTGACCGAGTTGTACGCGGACGACGGGCAGGTGGTTGGGAATTTCGCGTTGCAACGGCGCGTGCTGCTGACCTTCGAGCAATATCCCCAAATACTAAAAGACGCGATTCTCACGACCGAGGATCAGCATTTTGACGAGCACTGGGGCGTGGATTTCACGCGCGTGGCAGGCGCGGCGTATAAGGACTTTGTCTCTCACCGCGTTGTGGAAGGCGCCAGCACCATCACCATGCAGCTGGCCGGCTCGCTCTTTCTCGATCGCTCCGACCGCCACATGGGACGGAAAATTCAGGAAGCGCTGCTGGCTTTGCAGATCGAACGCCATTACACGAAGCAGCAGATTTTTACGATGTACGGCAACCAGATTTATTTGTCGCACGGCAACTATGGATTTGAAGCCGCCGCGGAATCGTACTTCGGCAAGCCGGTGGGAAAATTAAACATTCAGGAAGCGGCCTTGCTCGCGGGAATGATCCGCGGGCCAAGTTACTCGCCCATCCTGCACGCGCAGCGCGCGCTGCAGCGGCGCAACCTGGTGATCGAGTTGATGGCGCGCAACGGAAAAATTACGGACGCGCAGGCGAAGCAGGCTATCGCGCAGCCGCTCGGATTGCACCAGCAGTCTCCGCGAAATTCGTTGGCGCCCTATTTTGTGGAAGAAATCCGCAAATACCTGGAGAGCACGTACGGAACGGAAATGGTGCACGAGCGCGGATTGCGCGTGTACACCACGCTGAGCGTGGGCATGCAGAAATCCGCGAACCGGGCAATCCGCGACGGTTTACATGCGTATGACCGCCGCCACGGCTGGCGCGGGAAGCTGGACAACGTTCTCGCCGACAAGAGCGACACGCTCGAATCCTATGAGGATGACGACTGGCGCTGGCCCATCAACAAGGGAGATTACGTGCAGGGCCTCGTGATCTCCGCGAATCAAAATGAAGCGAACATCAAAATTGGATCGCTCCATGCGGTACTCACGCCGGCGGATTTTGCGTGGACCGGGCGCAAATTTCCCACCGACTTGCTGAAGTCCGGCGACCTTGCGGAATTCTTCATCAAAGATATCAGCGGGAACGTGGCGCACGTGCAGCTCGAGCAGAATGTCTCTCCGCAGGCCGCGATCCTAGCCATCGATAATCCGAGTGGCGAAATCAAAGCGATGGTCGGTGGCTATAGCTTCGACGAATCGAAATTTAACCGGGCTACGCAGGCGCAGCGGCAAGTCGGTTCTTCTTTTAAAGTTTACGTATATGCCGCCGCGATGGAGCAGGGCTTCACGCCATTCGATACGATTCTCGACGCGCCATTCACCACAATGAGCGGCGGACAGGCTTATTCGCCGCACAATTACGACGAAAAATTTGAAGGCGTGATTACCTTGCGGCGCGCGCTGGACGGCTCGCGCAATGTTCCCGCCGTGAAGCTCGCTGAAAAAATTGGCATGAACAGCGTGATCGATATGGCGCGGCGATTCGGCATCACAAGTCCGTTGCCACCGTACCTGCCAATCACTTTGGGTGCTGCGGATTTAAATCTGCTCGAACACACTTCAGCGTTCACCGTGTTTCCGAATGACGGCATACGCATCGATCCGCACATGATTCGCCGGGTGACCACCTACGACGGCGCGCTGCTGGAGCAAGCTCACCCCGTGGTGCACGACGTGGTGGAACCCGCTGTGGCGCGCACGATGACCGCCATGCTGCAAGACGTGGTCGAGCGCGGCACAGGCATGCCCGCGCGCGCGCTGGGCCGCCCCGCTGGCGGCAAAACCGGCACGACTAATGACTTTACGGACGCCTGGTTCATGGGCTTTACGCCGGAAATCACCGCGGGCGTGTGGGTAGGCTTCGACGATAAATCCGTTTCGCTGGGCAAGCCTGAAACCGGCGCCATCGCTGCGCTGCCCATCTGGCTGGAATTTATGCAGGGCGCAGTCGAAGGCACACCCGTGCAAGCGTTTCAAAATGTGGAGCCGCTGGATAGAGTTGCGCTCACGAAAACGGTGAAGGTCGACACGCCGGATACAGCTCCCGAAGATGCGGGTGAAGGCCCGACAACCATTAGCTCGACTCCAACCGTGCCCGACGCAAGTCCCCAACCGGGCGTTCCGGTTAAACCGGTCGCGGCACAGCCTGTGCCACCGCAAAGTTCACCGACGCCCGCGTCAACCCCACGGAATTAGTTTGTGTGATTGCTTTCGTAGCGGCCGCTGGGAACGCCAATCTCCCGATTGGCGCGGGGCAAGAAGCCAATCAGGAGATTGGCGTTCCTCGGTTTGCGATTCGCGGGAATTGTGCTTGGAGATTTTGACGAAAAGTCGCCCACTCCGTTCCGAAAGGCACGGAACGGAGTGGGCGCTACGAAAACCGGACAACCCGCTAAGGCATTACTGCTGGGTGTTGCGCTGAGGACTTATTTGCGGAAGGGATCCCATCCGAGCGGCCGCAGCGTCTGCGGTTTCCCGTCTGCACCGACCAGTATCACTTTTTTCTCGCGAGTGATCTGACCGATTACGGTTACCGGAATTTCTTCGATTACGGCTGGAAGGCGGGCTGCAAATTTCTTGGGCACGGTGAAGAGCAACTCATAGTCCTCGCCGCCGTGGAGCGAGAGGTTTAGCGGGTGCAGTTTCAACGCGCGCAACTCGGGTGGAACGTGCACCGCTGGAATTTTTTCCGCCATTACCCGTGCGCCGACCCCGCTTGCATGGCAGATGTGGTTCAGGTCCGTGGAAAGGCCGTCCGAAGTATCGATCATGGACGTAGCCAGGCTATGGGAAGCGAGCCATTCGCCCAGCGCCAACCTGGGCTGAGGGTGAAAATGCTTTTTTACCAGCTTGGGCCAGCGCCGCTGGTTGCGCGCCTCGCGCAAAATCA
>DASRQU010000037.1:0-12983 GCA_035696345.1 Candidatus Acidiferrales bacterium | reverse complement strand
TTTTTTTGGCCACGCCGAAAAAAGTGATGCCACGCGACGGCCCGCAAACTGGTGAATGTTCGTTTGCCACGACGCCGCCAGAGTGACGTGCATATTGTGAGCGAGCAGCGCTCCGAGAATTCCTACATCGCTCGGTCCCGTAATGTGGACCACATTCGGACAGAACTCTTTCATCAACCGCAAAACTTTTTGGTAATGCCGCAGAAACAGCAGATCGAATTCGTGATGCCCATCGAGAGGAAACTTAATGCTGCCGCGGCGCAATTGAACTCTCGTCAACGATCCATCGATAACCACTTCGTCAATGGGCCCTGCATGGACCAGTAGAAATGGAATTCCGCGACGCTTAGCGAATTCCGCAAATTGTTTACTGGTATTCGCCACGCCATCGATTTCCCGATACGTGCAGGGAAACAAGGCGACGCGGATTTTCTCCCTCGTCATGCACTCACCCCGCGCGGCACTTCGAGCGCGCGATGCACTGCCGCTTTTCCCCGGAATGTGAAATTCAGCGCATGACGCACCGGAGTATTTTCGACCATTCGGAAAATAGCAAAAATATGTCCCAGGTAGGCTGGGGGAGCTTTCCACAAACAAGATAGCGGGCGATGATGCCCGGTCTGAAAATCCATGTGAAATACGCGCTCATCCCAGCGCCGCGAACCGACGGGATGATCGGGGTAATCGCGGATCGTATCTAGAACGGTCTGCATGAAGCGGATTCCGAGTAATTCAGAATATTGCGGCATGAACAAGATATGACTGAGTTGCTCCATCCTGATTTCATGAATAAATTCAGGAAAACTTGTCGCGCACGTCAGGTTCAGCGCGCCGCTGGGTTCCAACCCGTGTCGGTCTCCTCCGGAAATCAGAGGACGTTGCCACGCAGCCGCCAGCTCAATGACACTCTTATTCTCTGTCCACGCGCGCATTGCATTCAGTTCAAACGCGTGAATGAATTGCACGTGGCTCTGCAGAAATTTGTCCACGTAGTTCCGAAAAGTCGCTTGTCCGAGGCAATACTGATCCCAGTGGGGATGATTGAAAACGATCAAGACTTCCGGAATCGAGTGCAGGGACGACAAAAGTTCCAGCAGGCGCGGCGCCGAAGGATTGTGCGAATAGTCCGCAAAATCATCCATGATCAGGTGCGCCTGGTTTTCCGGCAAATTATGGATTCCCAGATGGAAGATTGCCTCTTCAAACGGCACGCTCCATTCCACTGCATATGGAACGAGGACTGGGCTGGGTAGTTGGCGCAATGAGGCAGGGGCTTCAATGCTGTCATGGTCTGTAAGGGAGACAAGACTGATCAACTCGAGATCGGACTCAATCTGATTGCTCTCCAGCTCGAACGCCAGTTTCGGAGGCAGCGGCGGCGTCCAATATGCCTGGGAGAAATCCACGGGTCTCACAGATTTCTTAATCTGCTCGTTCAAAATCCAGCGAAGCAAGGGCCGCTTTTCAGCAAACGCCGGAATAAAGAGCAAGCTTTCCTTGGACTGATTCGTGTGGCTGTGAAGAGAAACCGCGGTGCGATATTTTTTTGCGATTTCGGGCTGCTTCCAGAGGCATGAAATTTGTGATGGAGGCAATTGTTTTTTCCAGGGAGATTTGTATGCATTACAAGGATGTCAAAGTATGGCCGGCTACTCCAGTAATCTAAAAACTAAATTTCCATGCGGGCAATAACGGTGTCAATACCGGCGCTTCATTTGATCTGTGATTTCAGTTGCATCGAGCAATTTCTTTCAACCTGTGGTTGCGATGCCACCCGTCCGAAGGGCGAGCCTGTTTCCACTTCTCGCCTCCGGACGGTATGAACCCTTATTTGGCGCGTGAGTGTGCCCGGCGAGGTTTTCCTTCAGAAAAGCTCACCGGGCGGAATGGACATTGAGTCTGATGCAGGAACCTACCTTTGAGGCTGCCCCTGCGCAGGCGGCGCAGCGGGCGTAAGCGGAGGCTGAGGACCGAGCACTTTCGTCAGTGCCTGATACGCACACATTTCATCCGCATTTCCGCCACCGACTCCCACCGCTCCAATCAGTTGATTGTCCACAACGATCGGAAGTCCGCCGGGAACAAAGTAATAAGACAGTCCTTGCTCTTTGCCGAGGTCAAGACGAATGACACGGCTGTCGACCGTGTTGAATCTCTGAGCGACCAAAGCGGAGGGCATGCGCGCATACAGAGCCGTCTTGGCCTTCATGAGTCCAGTCTCCACGCCTATGGGAAGCACGCCGTCCATCTTGTGAGCGTCAATGATTTCGCCCGTGGGAGAAAGAACAAAAATCGCGATGGAAACATTTCCGGGTTGTCCCTTCTGCCAGTCCACGCATGAGTCCGTGATAGCCCGCGCGGTGTCCGCATTGATGACGGCCTTCATCAGTGTGCGCTTAGCCACGTCATCGGAAACAGTCACTTTATTAAATGGAGCAGGAGTAGCACCCTGCGCCCAGGCACTTGCGCCGCCAAAACAAATCGCCGCAGCTCCGAGACCCAGACTTATCGCACCGCGAAACAAACGTGTACTCATATTCATCTTTTCCTCCCTTGTCCCTGCTAGACTTTTTATTCCGCGGATGTTTTCTCCGCGCTATGCAAAGCGGGTCGAACTTTTAAATCATTGTTTAAGGTTAATGTTCTTCTCGCCATTTCCGGCAATCGGGACTCTACACCCAGATGGCTATGAAAGGCAAAACTTCGAATTGCGGAAAGCGCGCCTGTGCGGCCCGGAATTCGTACCTCATCATGCATCGGTTTACTTTGTATGCAAAAATAATTTTGTATAAACTCGCCTGATCGATTTCAGCGTTTTGTCAGTTGACATTGAGTGAGCGCGCCTGATAGAAACTTCGAGGCATTTTGGCGCGCTGCAAGCCTGCGTCGTTGCAACTATTTACTTCAGAAAGCGTGGTTTCCGTGACTTTACCTAGCGAGCGCGCAAAATATTCGGCCATCGTAGACCGGCCAAAATTGCAGTTGCCCAACGGCGAACGTATCGTCATCTGGACGATCGTCAATGTGGAAGTTTGGGACATTGCGCGATCCATGCCGCGGCAAGTGCTCGTCCCGCCCACGGGCGTGACCACGCTGCCCGATGTTCCCAACTGGAGCTGGCATGAGTACGGCATGCGCGTGGGTTTCTGGCGCTTCCATTCTCTTTACGAGCGGCTGAAAATTCGTCCCTCGCTTTCCATCAATGCGCGCGTGTGTCTCGACTATCCGCGCGTCGCGCAAGCCTGCAAAGATTCCGGCTGGGAATTCATGGGCCATAGTTTTGATCAGCGGCCTATGCATAGCGAGCCCGACCCCGCAGCCATGATCGAAAAATCCGTGAGAACGATTCAGGAATTCACAGGGAAGCCTCCCATCGGCTGGATGGGTCCGGGCCTGACGGAAACTTACGACACGCCCGACCAGTTGAAAGCGGCGGGCATTAAATACATTTGCGATTGGGCCTGGGACGACGAACCGTGCGAGATTGCCACGAAGCACGGCCCGCTGTACACGCTGCCCTATTCGCTGGAGACAAATGATATTCCCGTGATGGCCGTGCAGTATCACGAAGCGCCCTACTGGACGCAAAAGTGTAAGGATACGTTTGACCGCCTGTACGAAGAGGGCGCTGCCCGGCCAAAAATTATGGCGATCGCCATTCATCCCTATTTGAGCGGGCAGCCTTCACGCATCAGGTATCTGGAAAATATCTACGAGTACATTTCAAAATTTACGGGAGTCCTGCACTGGAATGGCGAGCAAATTCTCGATTGGTATTTGAAAACGAAGAAGTAGTAGAACAGGCTTCAGCCTGTTGCTTTTGATTTCCATTACGTGCGGAAAGAAAAGCCTGAAGCCGGTTGTACTTAATTCACTTCGCCGCTGGAGCCGTAGCGTTGAAATCCGCCGTGTGCGAAATGATGACCACCCATCGTCCATTGCGCTTGGCCATAATAAAATTGGAATATCCCGCGCGGTACGGCCAATCCGATCCATCGCGCTTGCGCGCTCCCGTCATCGACCAGTAATCGTCCACGGCGGCAAGTTCAGGGGTAATGTACTGAATCGTCTTCACTGTATCGGTACGGTGGGTGTTTTTATAAAGGTCCGCGAATAGCCGCGCGTGCTCGTCTTCTACGGCCTGCCGGGAGCCAAGCGGCTCGCCGCGCCAGTTCACCCATTCGACATTATCCGCAAGTGACGAGCACATCGAGTGCGCGTCATGCGTATTCCAGCCGTTGCTGAAGCCGGCCACCACCTGCTTAATCGGAGCGTCATCGGCGCTGTTCGCGTCATCCGCAGCCGCGGCGCGCTTCATACTCATCGCCAGAGGCATGGCCAGCAACAGGGCCAGGATAGCTGCAATTCGTCGTAAGTTGTTTCGCCCAATATTCGTGGCATTCGCTTTCATATTTTTAGCTCCTCGTGCGGTCTAAAGATCGATTCGAAATGTTGCAGGCGACCTCATGGGCCGGCCAACTCAACTGCCAACCATCAGGCATAGCTACGATGCCCTTAGGGTACACCAATCTCGGGGCATCTGTAAGTTATGTCCGCGTTCAAACTTTTGCGTGGACTATTGAAAATCTCGCAACCCGCGCTAACGGAGTTGCGTCAAACAATCAATGGATTGACGGATGGGAGTAACGAAGATGAAGACTAAAGTCTTCCGGACTGGATTGCTTTTTCTCTTTCTGCTCTGCGTCTGCACCGTTCCAGTTTCCGCGCACCATTCCTGGAGCGGGTACGACATGTCTCACAAAACGACGGTCAAGGGCGCCGTAACGCAATTTCAATGGGGCAATCCCCACATGTGGATCAACTTTGAGGTCCACGATGACAAAGGCGCAGTCGAAAACTGGAGCGCCGGCGGACCGAGTCCTAACCGGTTGGCCAATTCGGGATGGGATAACAGCACTCTGAAACCGGGAGACGTAATCACCTTCGTGGGCTATCGCATCAAGGACGGCACTTACAGCATGAAACTGGAAATGATCGTGTTGCCGGATGGACGCGAACTGTACTGCGCCAGACGGCGTTAACCCCACAAATGCGCACATAAAAATTAATCCTCAGAGCTCGCCCACAGTGTAGAATTCCGCCCATAGGGTGCAAGGAATCGAAGTCTGGATCTGCTTTGACAACTTTGCGAACACAGTGGTATAGGCCGTGATTGTCGACGTTTCTTTTCATTATATTGAGGCAGCATTTTGTACTTGCAGGTTGCTTGGATTTTCAACATTTTTTTCGGTGTTGCAATTTGCGATAGGGGATATAAATGAAAAATCGGACCTCCGTAATCTTATTGGGCCTTGCCATTCTGTGCGCGGCTTCCGTTCCAGCCTTTGCTCATCACGGGGCATCGCCATATGACACTTCCAAGCTCACCACCTTAAAAGGCACTGTTACCGACTACCAGTTCATCAATCCGCACGTGGAAATTTCCGTAGATGTGACCAACGATAGAGGAAAAGTGGAAAGCTGGATCGGCGAAGCGAACAGCCCGAACGTATTGTCCCGGCACGGTTGGGACCGCGACATTATCAAAAAAGGCGACCAGATCACCGTAATCGGCAATGCGGGGAAGAACGGCTCGAAAACCCTGCGCCTTCAAAAGGTGGTTTTATCAAGTGGCAAGGAACTCGATCCAAATTCGATCAACGATTAACCGCCGATCGCGGAGTCGAGTAGCATAGCCACTCCTGGCTGTGTGCACTTTGCAAAACCCGCACAGGCAGAGTGCCTGTGCTACTCAAACGTTCGCCCGAACCATTTCAAATGGCATACGCTGGAGTTGGCGGCAAGCGGAGGGACCAAGCAGTGCGAAATCGCTTAATCAGATTCACTTTTACTTTTAATGTATTCATCCTTTTGTTTTTGGCCATTTCTTCACAGCTGTACGCACAACAGCAAACGGAATCCACTCAGTCCACAGCCACCACTCCGGATTTATCCGGCCTCTGGTCGCGACTTCGCGACGCAGCCGTCCCGCGCGGCTACGAAATGTTTATCTTGGATTTCGGCAAGTCCGACTCCCCAATGACGCCGTGGGCGGCCGCAAAATTCAAAGTCACGAATGCCATGTACCATGGCAACGATCCCAGCACCGTGCTCGCCGATCCCGTATTCCAATGTTTTCCTCCCGGCGTGCCGCGAATTTATCTTTTCAACTTTCCCGTGCAGATCGTCCAGATCCCTGGCCAGGTTCTAATGCTGTTTGAGTACGACCATTTCATCCGCCGCATTTACACCGACGGCCGCCCGCATGACTCCGAGCAGGGCCCGCTATGGATGGGCGATTCGATCGGCAAATGGGAAGGCGACACGCTCGTCGTCGACACCACAAATTTTAATGACAAGACTTTTATCGATCGCGTGGGCCGCCCACATTCCGACGCGCTCCACGTGGTGGAGCGCATGCGGCGCATCGATCAAAATTCCCTCGAAATTGCTTTCACCATCGATGATCCGAAGGCATACACCAAGCCTTGGGACGCAAAACTTATTTTCGAATCGAAACCAACGTGGAAGGTGCTCGAACAAATCTGCGAAGACAATGCGAGCTTCGTTGGCCTGAATGAAAAAGCAACTCAGCCGTTGAAAAAGAAAAAATAGGCTGCACCTGCCTCTTAAGAACTGTATTTGAAGTAATAAAATTAAAAAAGAATCTGGGGTGAACCATTTGAGAGTTAAAGGGATTCGAAGTCATTTCTTCGCGGCGTTCGCCTTCGGCGCTTTGGCCTTGGCAAGTACTGCAATCAGTCCGGCACCGCTTCAAGGGCAAGCAGGGGTTCCTAAATTTGAAGTGGACTCTTCCTGGCCGAAACCGCTGCCGAATCGCTGGGTCACAGGCGAAATCGGCGGACTATGCGTCGATGCCAAGGATCACGTGTTCCTCGTCCAGCGCGTCAACGACGTGGGCGGCATGGACGGCCATCTGGAAGGCCTGACGGACGACGAACTGAATGCCGGAACCGCTGGCCCGCCGATCATTGAATTCGATCCGGAAGGCAACGTCGTCAATTCCTGGGGAGACTCAAAGATTCTTCCGAAAGACCTGCACGGTTGCGCGATTGACAAGGAAGGCCACGTCTGGCTGGACGGCTCCGAAGACGGCATCGTGCAGGAATATTCGCACGACGGAAAAGAACTGCTGCTGCAGATCGGCAAGAAGGGCGTATTCGATTCCTCCGACGGCACTGTGAACGGCAAGCCGCTCAACGAAAGCACCTCCCAATTTTTTCGCGTGTCGGAAATCGCGTTCGATCCCCACAACGGCGACGTTTATGTCGCGGATGGTCACGCCAAAGGCAAGGGTGGGAACAACGCGCGAATCGTAGTGTTCGACAGCAAAGGCAAATACCTGCGCCAATTCAAAGTGAATCGCTCGCCCGAGGAAGCAAATGCCCCCCGCGCCACGCCGCACTGCGTGCGGGTGGCTAACGACGGGACGGTTTACGTGTGCGACCGCTGGATGAACCGCCTGCAGGTGTTCGACACGGCCGGCAATTTCAAAAAGAACATGCCGTTCAGCTTCAAGATCTGGACACCTGTTCCCGCCGAGGGGGTCAGCTCACGGCGCGACGCACAACTCGTAGGGTCATGTTCCTCCGTCGAATTTTCGCTCGATCCAGGACAGAAGTACATGTACGTGATCAACGAAATCGATGAAGAAATAGACGTCGTCGATCGCGCCAGCGGAAAAGTCCTGAGCAGCTTCGGCCGCCCCGGGCATCAAGTGGGCGAGTTCATGCACGCGCACACGATGACTCTCGATTCCAAAGGAAATCTGTATGTCGGCGAATCGGTCGACGGCCGCAGAGTGCAGAAATTTAAACTGATCGCAAGCAAGTAGCAAATCAAAGAAGAGGGCCGCTTCACTCCGTCAGTAGCTGGCGCGGCCTTTTTTTTATCCGCGAAACGCGATGCTCAATCCTTTTCCCACCGGAACGATCGCGTGCTGAAACTCCGTGAGACTCGAAATCAATTTCAAATACTCGGCAATTTCTTCCGGATGCGACAGGACGTTGTCGGCAATCACCAGCGCTTTTGGTGCAAGCTTCGGAAATACAATGTGTACTATTTCTGGAAACGTTCTGCGATCCGCATCCAGAAATACCAAATCGAACGGACCGCCGAGTTGCTGCACAATTTCAGCTGCATTTCCTGTGCGCAACTCCACGCGCTCGAGCATGCCTGCTCGCCGCAAATTGTCGCGCGCCAACGCATGCTTGTCGGGATTCCGATCGATGCTGATCAATTTTCCTGCGACCGGTGCGAGAGACCATGCCAGCCAGATTGTGCTGTAGGCGTTCGATGTGCCCACTTCCAACCCGCGCGTAACTCCGCTTGCGCGCACCAGAACGCTCAGGAGTTCCGCGCTCGCTGGTTCCAAGTTGAGCATCATGCGCGGCCGCTCCGAAACGTGCGAATCGTTTTCCCTGCCGTGCGTCTCAATTTCCCGCAGCAATTCCCCGAGCCTTGGTTCCATGGCAACGCCACCCCATTGTTTCTGTTAATCGCTCATTGCGGGTTGAACATACAACCGGTCAATCCACCCGGCAAGGTTTTCTAAATCTTTTGTTTAACCTGTGACAGTAATCACACGCATTTGTGATGTACGTCATAGCGTCGCGAACAAACAAGTTGTAAAAAGAAATACAAAGTAGGAGGCGGATGAGGGAGCTCTCTTCACCCGAACTCAAAACCCAAGACGAACAGCGAACTGGATTGCACCGTTGCATGCGGTGCAAAGTAAAGGCGGCGCGAAGGCAAAACGCCGCCGCATTCATATCAGCAAGATACGGAGGGAAACCGCCAGGCTTCCTTCCGTTTCATTTTAGCAGGCCCGCTTTTTCGAATTATGCGAAGCCCGGTCAATCACAGGTCTCTGAAAATTGCGAAAAGACCGGGTGCTCGATGCCCACCCCCTGTATACTTTCCGCCATCAAGGAATATGACGAGCGAATCAATCATGCCGATAAACTCCCTGGCTTGAACTGCGGCAAGCCCAAGTAGCGCTGGTTTCAGCCTGCGGGTTTTGGTTCAAGTGAGCTTTCGATACACGGCAAAAAGCAAACCCCAACGTTGCTCGAGCCGTGGCCGCGGCTGTGATACGATTTTCGAAAAGGAATCCATGACTAACATTTCGCGCAGAAAATTCAGAGCCCTCGCGGCGATTCCAATCCTCCTGGCGATTTTTGCAGTCATTGCCCGCACCGCCGACGAAATCAAAGTAGTCACCTCTGGCGGCTTTACCGCGGCCTACCTGGAATTGGTTCCCCAGTACGAAAGCGCCACGCACAATAAGCTGTCCGCGGAATTCGGCCCGTCAATGGGCACGGCGCACAACGCCATTCCGGTGCGCCTCGAACGCGGGGAAAAGATTGACGTCGTCATCATGGCTGCTCCCGCGCTGCAAGATTTGATCAAGCACGGAAAAGTTCGCGCCGATAGCCGCGTAGACCTCATCAAGTCCTACATCGGCATGGCGGTGAAAGCCGGAGCGCCGAAGCCCGACATCAGCACCGTCGACGCACTAAAGCAAACGCTGCTGAACGCGAAGTCCATTGCCTACTCCGACAGCGCCAGCGGCGTCTATCTCTCCACCGAATTGTTTCCAAACCTCGGCATCGCCGACCAGATCAAAAATAAAAGCAAGAAAATTGAAGCTGACCCGGTGGGAGGAGTTGTCGCGACGGGTGAATTTGAGATCGGCTTCCAGCAAATCAGCGAACTGAAGCCCGTGAAGGGCATCGATATCGTCGGTCCACTTCCGGCAGGAGCACAACAAATTACCGTGTTTGCCGCGGGCATTCCCATCACAGCCACGCATCCGGACGCAGCCAAGGCCCTTATCGAATGGCTCGCGTCACCCGCCGCGTACCCTGCAATCAGGAAGAGCGGTGTCGAACCGGCGAACCCAAATTAGTAGGCCCATCCGTTTGTAAGGTAAATTCCAGTTCCGGGTGTTTAACAAGACAGAAACGCCTTTATAAAAATTCCACCGCATCCATTCAAAAGAATTCATACTGATTGCGTCGACAGAACACCTGTCACCCGTTTCAAGTCCTTCAAATGGCACGAACGGGATTCAACAGCGACTGGCCCTTGAATGCGGCAGATCACGGGCGAGCGAAGCGGACGTGTTTGGACTGCACTTCAAAATAAATGACGCGGCCGGATGAGATTGAGAATTTTGAAGGCACCTGGAGAACGTAACAGTCATGAAAAGAAATTTTAGTTTTGCAGCGAATCGAAATTTGGTTCCGACAGGATCCCCACGATGTTAACCGGTGGCGCTTGGGCCGAAGTGGAAGTCGGCGGTGAACATCTGCGTCTTTTTTCCGAGGACAATGCGCAGGGCATTCAAGCCTCCGTCTATAACGTAAAAACGAAAACTTGGATTGCGCCCTCCGAGCCAGTCGATGACATCGAGCAGGGCAAATACCGCACGGAACAATTAGCCAGAGAATATGTAAAGCGTGTGACCAGCCTGGAATTGCCGCCTCTGCAGTGGAAAGAATCGCGCGCGCGCTAGAATAGAATCCATTCGAGCGCTTCGTTTATGCCCGCGCGAAATCGATGTAGCCCTGCTGCACATTCGTTCGAATAAGTTTTACCCGCAGCCTATCGCCCACGTCTACTCCCTGCTGTCCTTGCGCCAGCAATCCTTCAATCGCCGGCTTCAGCACGCGAACGAATGTTCCGTGTGCATTCACCCCCGTTACGATTGCATCGAACACTTCGCCGATCCGATTGCTCATCGCTACTGCCGCGATGCGCTTGGACATTTCCCGCTCCACTTTTCGCGCCGCATCTTCTTTCTTCGTGCAGTTCAGCGCAATCGTCGCGAGTTCCTCATCCGTGTATGGCGCAGCCTGTTTCGCGAGCACGGCTTTTATCAGCCTTTGCGTAACCAGATCCGCATAGCGCCGGTTCGGTGCTGTGGAATGTGTATAGTCCTGCACAGCCAGCCCGAAATGTCCCTGCTCCGAATCGCCGGGGCGCTCCAAAACATATTCTCCCGGCCCCATTAATTTAATCACCGCCAGCGAGAGGTCCGCAAAATGATCCGGGTCAGCAGCCTTGCGCTGAATCAAAAAATCGTTGAGCGCCTTGGAGTCCGGCGTCGCAGGAAGTTGTCCGCCCAGTTTCGCCGCGAGTTCCACGATCCTCGGCCAGCGCTCCGGCGTTTTCACCACGCGACGGATCGATGACACGTTATTGCTTTCCAGCATGTGCGCCACGACTTCATTCGCCGCGATCATGAAATCTTCGATCAACTCTGTCGCGTGATTCTTTTCCTCTTTCACCACGTCTACAATTTTTTCGTTGAGCATCAAAGGATGCACTTCGATCGTTTCAATATTCAGGGCTCCATGCCGATATCTCTCCAGCCTCAGCGCCTGCGCGGCCTCATCCTGCAGCTTGAGCTGAGCCTGCAACTCCTGCGAAGCCGCAACTTTTTCCGGAGCAGCTGTCCTACTCTCCAGCCATGCACCCACCCCACTGTAGGTGAGCTGCGCCTTATTCCTTACAATCGCCTGATAAACGCTGCCCGAACGCACGATTCCATCCGGGCCCACAAGAAATTCAATCACCACACTCAGTTTGTCTCCTGCTTCCAACAGCGAACTTGCATCTGTGGAGAGCTCTTCCGGCAGCATCGGGAAATTTCTGACGCCGGTATAAACCGTGGTCGTCTCTTTTCCCGCATGCACATCGATCGCCGAACCTTTCGGCACAAACGCATCCACGTCCGCGATCCCGACCAGCACTTTCGTCTCGCCGCTCGGCAGCCGCTCCGCCATCTCAATCTGATCCAAGTCCCGCGAAGTGTCATTGTCGATGGAAGACCACAGCAGATTACGCAAATCACGAACCTCGGTGCCGGGACCCTCCTGCGGCGGATGCGTTTTCAGTCCAGCCAGTTCCGCCTGTACCTGCGGTGGAAATTCCGGTTCAAAGCCGTTCGCGATCATGGCTTGTTTAGCCATCGCTTGCAGGTCCACATGCTGAATCTGATTGGATTGCAGATTTGTGGTCAAATGTATCCCTCAAACTTTTAAGCGATTCAATTTAAAAATTGTGTTCGATGTGTGAAAATGCCGCACGGCAAGCTTATAACAATAAATGTCTGCATTGAAGTCCAAGAAGTAAGTGGCGCGCTCAAAACGACGATCTTAGAACTTTTTTTTCGGAGTTTGTGTCAGTCCTGCCACAGGTCGAGATGTCAGTTCACGGCACGTTATGTTCGTAGCTACTCCTTGACGGCCTTCGCGATAGTATCTTCGTTGATATCGCAACTCATACAGTGGTCTATTTTGAAACTGCTTTGGCTTTTCCGGATGCGGAGCCTCCGGGGTTTAAAGGTCCCGTCCATTCGTATTTATATTCCATAAAAATAAAGATGCGGGCTCTTCAGGCGGCGGCTGAGGTTCGTCCCGATAAATCAAAAATCGTTGCTGCGGAGAAATGGCGCGCCCGGAGAGATTCGAACTCCCGACCCTCTGCTTCGAAGGCAGGGATGGTCAAATCTAAATGCTTGTTCTGGTGTCGCTTACAAGTATTCCGGGTGCCCTTCTAGTCCGCAATGATACCTAGCTGAGACCTTAAATCATCCGCAGCCATCGAAGTCTGGAAACCGGAAAAGACGAGGTAAAATTGTTAAATATCGAACGGATACGAGAGTTAATTCATTAGGTAATTTGTCAGTTCGGATAACCTTTTGCCCGGGAAAGAGCATCTAAATACATGCAAGAGGTGTCAAAGGTCCTGAAGCCGACCATTACACCAGCAGACTTGCAAATTTAAGCGCTGTGTCCAAGGGCCAGCGCCCAGAACGGAGAGAAGGGACGGTAAGGTAAGAATTTTGAAAGACAAGACACCCCCACAATCAGCCTCGAAGTTAATACCACCGCAATTCCCACAACTAGCTAAACATTCGCAGTGGCAGATCGTTCAGTTCTCGCACCGCGATA
>DASRQU010000036.1:0-36696 GCA_035696345.1 Candidatus Acidiferrales bacterium | reverse complement strand
GGCAACGCTTCTCCCCCGCATGCTAAATTGAAGCCGGAGATCGAATGAGTTTTCGAGAGCGCGTCGAATGGGTATTTCGCATGGGGCTGCTGGTATTTATTCTGGCAGCGGCGGCGTTTTTGAGCGCGATCACAGCGATGCGTTTCGCGGTACAGGGCCGCGAAGTGAGCATGCCGAATCTGGTCGGAAAAAGTTCCGGAGAAGCGCAAGCCATCCTTCAAGGGCGCGGGCTGCAATTAAAAGTGGTGGATCGTGTGTACAGCGATTTGCCGGTCAACGCTGTGGCCCGCCAAAGTCCGCCCGAAGGCGAGCGCATGAAGAGTTCGCAGAACGCGCACGTCGTTCTCAGCCTGGGCCCGCCGAATGTAAACACGCCATCCCTCGCCGGAGAATCCCTGCGCGTGGCGCGCATTCAATTGCTGCAAGTGGGCCTGCAGCTGGGCGAAGTGTCTGCGTTTTCATCACCCGCTGCGATGTCCGACACAATTTTGCAGCAATCGCCTAAAGCCGGCACGCGCGCTGGAACGCCGCGAGTGGATCTGCTCGTCGCGCAAGAGACGCCCGCTCCCGCATACGTAATGCCGTGGCTCGTGGGAATGCAGTTACCCGATGCGGACCGTTTACTCAGTTCCTCCGGCATGAAATTATCGAAAACCACCTACGTCCTATCCCCGCAGTGGCCGAAGGGCACCGTGACCGAGCAAACTCCCGCGCAGGGATCCAAGATCAGCAGCGATTCGTCGATCGAAATGGTTGTAGCGCAGTAGCAGCAGGGCCAAAGTGAATCGAACGGCGGAAAAATGATTTTGCGGGGAATCTCGAGTAGCACAGCCACTCCTGGCTGTGTGCGCTTTGCAAAACTCGCACAGGCAAGTGTGCCCGTGCTACTCAAAGCTTTGCCCAAACGATTTTTCGGCGGGCTGTGCGTGGGTCGGCTGAGGCGATATTTCTCCTCCAGAAATGTGCGGGCCATTACGCGATTCTGATAAGATGTCGGCGGAGAAAACGTGAACTATCCCGTGGAAATCGCTCCATCGATCCTGGCCGCCGATTTTTCGTGCCTCGGAGATGGCATTCGCGCGGTCCAGCAAGGCGGCGCCGCATTGCTCCACGTCGATGTGATGGACGGACATTTCGTCCCAAACATTTCGATCGGCGTGCCCGTTGTTGCGTCCCTGCACAAGGCAACCCGCCTGCCACTCGATGTGCATCTGATGATTGAGAATCCCGAGCTTTATATTCACGCTTTTGCGGAGGCGGGCGCCAATATGATTTCGGTGCATCAGGAAGCGACTGCGCACCTGGATCGCACGATCAGCATGATTCGTGAACACGGCTGCAAGGCGGGTGCGGTAATCAATCCCGCGACACCGGTTTCGATGCTTTCGGAAATTTTAGGGAAAGTGGATTACGTTTTAGTGATGTCCGTCAATCCGGGGTTCGGCGGTCAGAAATTTATTCCTGGCGCTCTTGGAAAGATTCGTGAACTAAAACGAATTCGTGAGGGTTATAATTACGCGTTCCGGATCGAAGTCGATGGGGGAGTCGTTCCGGACAACGTTACCGAGCTCGTGCGAGCCGGAGCCGAAATTCTGGTTGCCGGCACCTCCATTTTTCATACTCCCGATGCCGCCGAAGCAGTTCGCAACATGAAACAATTGGCCGACAATGCGTTGGCACAAAAAGTTTAAGGGCAAAGTTTAGGGAAATATGAAAAGAAAAAATTTTAAGCAGGTTCAGAGTTTTTGTGTTGTAGCGCTGGGCGCTTTTCTCCTTACCGGCTGCCTCGGCAAGAAAGCCGCCGCTCCCGTCGCGGGCACTTCCGCGGAACCGGACAAAGTTCTCTATGAAAAAGCCACCGAAGACATGAAGCACGGCCGCTATGCGACAGGGCGGCTGGCTTTGCAAACCGTGATCAACACCTATCCTGACAGCGAATACCTGGCCAAAGCGAAACTGGCAATTGGCGATTCGTACTTTAAAGAAGGCGGCACGGCAGGGCTGAAGCAATCGATCGTCGAGTACAAGGATTTTATTACGTTCTTCCCTTTTCTTGAGGAATCGGCCTACGCGCAAATGCAAATCGCCACAGCCCATCTGCGCCAGATGGAAAAGCCGGATCGCGATCATGCCGAGGCCGTGCAGGCTGAAGCGGAGTATCAGACTTTTCTGGAGAAATATCCGAACAGTCCGTTGCGCCCGCAGGCCGAGCAACACTTGCGCGATGTGCAGGAAGTGTTGGCGGAAGGAAACTTCCGGGTAGCCGATTTTTATTATTTGCGCGCCGCTTACCGCGCCGCCGGTGCGCGCTTGATGGAATTGACCACGCGCTACCCTCTCTATAGCCAAGCCGATCAAGCCAACTGGATGCTGGGCCAAATTTACGAGAAGACTGAACACAACGATATCGCCGCAAAATATTACGCGCGAATTGTGAAGGATTATCCCATCTCTTCCCTGGCGGGCGATGCAAAAAATAAGCTGGTGAAATTCGGAGTTCCGGTTCCTCCCGCTGACCCAACCGCTGTGGCGCGAATGCAACAGGAGCAAAATGCTCCGCGACCCGGACTAATCAAGCGCTCCATGGGTGTTCTAAAAAACTCTCCGGATTATTCCGCCGCGGCGCGAAGCGGCGATCCGACGATGACACCCGCAAGCGAGTCCGGCGACGAAACGATCGGCTTCAGTTTGCAGCCCAATGTCCCTGCTGTGGCAACCGGATCGAGTGTGGGAAGCTCGGCGACGGTGGAAACGATTACGCCGGGAAGCGCCAACGCTCTGCCTCCCCCCGCCCCAACTCCCGCGGACTCAACGCCTGCTTCGGCGGACAGTTCTACGGGCACATCGAAAACGGATTCCACTGCCACGACGCCCACAACGACAACCGCGCCTCCGGCGAATTCGAGTCAGGAATCCACCAGCAAGAAAAAAGGCGGCCTGCGCAAGCTGATTCCTTTTTAACTCGTTTTTCCAAAGATTCCAGACTGCCGCTGCTGAATTGCCGTATTTTGTAGCGCTCGCCTTCAGGCGAGCATCGTGGATTAGCTCGGATGCCCGCCTGAAGGCGGACGCTACGAAAATCTGCCGATTTCGCGTTTTCACATAGGCGCTCTGTCGTCCTGCTTTTCCATCGTTAGCTTAATTCTCCTCCAAAATTCGCGTTACTGTCCTTTCGTACAGGTGATTTGCTGGGCTAGTTGAATCCGACACACGCCTCGTCGCGTTGTGTTGACTCACCTGAACCGCGATGTTACGAATGGAATAGGGCAATGCCCGCGCCCTATCGATCTAGGTACTGCGTTTGGGTTCAGTGGAGGACGGCAAGTGGCAAAGATTCTGGTAGCCGACGATAACAGTAACGTCCAGAAGACGGTAGCGCTTGCCTTGGCCGATCTGGGCATCGAAGTAATTGCCGTAAACAACGGGGAGGCTGCCGTCAAGAAGCTGCCTGACGTGATGCCCGACCTCGTCCTGGCCGATATTTTTATGCCCGTTCGCAACGGATATGAAGTTTGCGAGTACGTAAAAAAAGATGCGCGCTTCACTCACGTGCCGGTGGTTTTGCTGGTAGGCGCTTTCGACCCGCTGGATGAACGCGAAGCACAGCGCGTGGGCGCCGACGGAATCCTGAAGAAGCCTTTCGTTCCGCCTGACCCGCTGATTGCGATGGTAAAAACATTGCTCGAGCGCGCTGGGACGCGCACGGTCACCGCCGCGGTTTCCAAAATTGCAGCAGCGAAGCAGAACCGCGCCGGAGGCGTGGCGGTGGCGGATGAGCATAATGCCGCTCACGCCGTTTCTGAAGAAACAGAAGAAGAGCCGGTGACGACCGCGCCATCCCGCATGTCATTCGAGGATAGCGAAGGCCTGGTTGCGTTTTCGCAACTTTTGGATGCGCCAGAATTAAAAGCGTCATCTTCCCGCGCGAATTTGGCAGGCACGGATGACAACGAACTGATTCTCACCAGCAAACGCGACGAATCGCTGGGTGCGCCCATTTTCTGGCAAACAGAAAACCCCGAGCAGGAGCTAAAATCCGCGGAGGCAGGCCCGCAAGAGGAAGCGCAAGAACCCAGCGAAATTCCGGCGCTCGGATGGAGGGTCGCAAACGAACCTTCCATCGCTAATGCGGAAGTAGAAGCCCAAGCCAGTATTCCTGAAGAACCGTTAGTGCTGGTACATGATGAGAAAGAGGAAATCGCCAACCAGGTTTCCACGGTTGTCGAAGCCTCTCCCCTGCTCCTGCAGGATCCCGCGACGCAGGCTTCGCTCCACGTGGAATCGTCAAAGGCCGAAGACCTTGCCGCCAATCCGCTCGAGTGGATGGCATCTGTGCCTCTTCCGAAACCTGTGGAAGAAGTCCCGGCAAATGTGTTTGAGTGGAGCCCGACGGTCCCCGAACCGACGGATCATATCGAAGCGAAGGAACCGGAACTGCGCGAACCGGCACCACAGATGGCTGCGGCGGAACTGCCCGATGTCATCGTCCCAACCTTCGCTCTTATTCCGGACGCCGCAAATTCGGCAAAGCCGGACGAACTGTTTTCGATTCCTGAGCCTCGGATTTCCCCAATTCCAGAATCCGCTGTTCGGATCGCCGTGCATCATTCGGAAGAAGCGGCGCAAAGCGTGGAAGATACAGTGCGGTCGATCCCGAAACAGGAATGGTCTGAACTCGCGGCAACAGTCGAGCCTCCGGAAGCGCAAACCGCCGCGGTAGAAGCGGCCACACTTTCATCTGCGCAGGTCGAGTCCAAAATAGAGGACCATGCTGTCACCGTCAATGCTCCTTGGTCTCCCGGGTCATCGATTTCGAATTCCGCTGCGCCAGACAGTGACATTGCGGTTCACACCAAGGCGACGGCCGATTGGGCCGACCTCGTGTCGGACCTGAACACACAATTTGGCGAATCAAAATCGGAGAACCATCGCGCGCCTGCCGGACCTGTCCAATCTGAGCCCGTGCCGTCCGAACATGGCCAAAATAATGCTGCGGTCGTACTGAAAGCACCGATAGTGGCGGAGACCCATGCTCCTGTGACGCCCGTGTCCAAGCCAAGCGGCAGTGTCGACGACACGGCGCGGTCGTTACCTAAACTTAACTGGACTGACTTGGCGTCTAACATTCAACCTGGGGCTGCCGAAACCCATGATGAGAGCGCCGAACTCCCTACCGCCGCCTCTCTAAACGCTTCCACCACGCCACAAGGAAACGGGAAATCGGCGTCGATCTCCGCGTTGGCGGCTGCGCTGGAGATCGCTGGTCATCGCCTTGAAAACGGTGCCGCAACTTCCGTCGCCGACTCGCAGCCCGGGTTGTCCGCCGGGGCAGGAATTCCCGACCCGGCGTTAGTCGAGGCCGTCGTCCAGCGCGTTTTGGATAAGATGCGCCCGCAAGTGGTGGACATCATCACGAAGGAATTTCTCCGGCCAGTCGTCCAGGCTCTCGTTCACCGCGAAATCACGAAACGCTAGTTACGCTTTACCTCCAATTCGCTTCTTCACTCCTACACGATTAGGATAATCGTTTTATGTGGCATAGGGTTTAGCCTGCGGAATTTTGAGCTTGTCAGGACTAAACCACACAAGCCAAAGCCTATGCCACGCAGCCATTTGACCGCCTGCGCGGGCGTCCGTATAGTAATTCTCTCAATTACAGGTCTGGAGAACATGCCAAGAGAAATTCCCAAGGCTTACGAGCCTCAGCAGATCGAACAGAAATGGGCCAAAAGTTGGGCCGAGGAAAAACTGTTTCGCGCGGACGTCAACGCGCCGGGACCGGTTTTTTCCATCGTAATTCCTCCGCCCAACGTGACGGGATCCTTGCATATCGGCCACATGCTGGACCACACGGAAATTGACATCCTGACGCGCTGGCGCCGCATGCAAGGCTACAACACGCTGTACTTGCCGGGAACGGACCACGCGGGCATCTCCACGCAGCGCGTGGTGGTGCGCCAACTGGCAGCAAAAGGCATCAACTACCGCGACCTCGGGCGCGAAGCATTCGAAAAGAAAGTGTGGGAGTGGAAGGCCGAGTCTGGCGGCACGATCACGAAGCAGATGCTGCAGTTGGGCGAGAGCTGCGACTGGACGCGCGAGAAATTCACGCTGTCGCCGGAATTGTCACGAGCGGTCACGGAAGTTTTCGTGCGCCTGTACGAAGATGGGCTGATCTATCGCGGCCACTACATCGTGAACTGGTGCCCGCAATGCCGCACGGCAATCAGCGACCTGGAAACCGTGCACGAAGAGCGGCAGGGTCACCTATGGCACATCCGCTACCCGATTGTGGGCACGAATGAATCCGTGGTGGTGGCGACCACGCGGCCGGAAACCATGTTGGGAGACACGGCGGTGGCCGTGCATCCGAGCGATGAACGCTACCAGCACTTGATCGGCAAGAGGGTGATGCTGCCGCTTGTGAACCGCGAGATTCCCATCGTGGATGATTTTGTGGTGGATCGCGAATTTGGAACTGGCGCGGTGAAGGTGACGCCGGCGCATGATCCGAACGACTTTGAAATTGGACGCCGACACAATTTGCCCGAAATCGATGTAATGACTGATGACGCGAAGATGAGCGCCGCGGCCGGACCGTATGCGGGGCTCGACCGGTTTGAGGCGCGCAAACGCGTGGTGGCTGATCTTGAAGCGGCGGGACTGCTCGTGAAAATTGCGGACCATACGCACGCGGTGGGCACGTGCGATCGCTGCGGAACGATTATCGAGCCGCGGGCGTCGACGCAATGGTTCGTGAAGATGAAGCCGCTGGCCGAACCGGCGATTGCGGCCGTTGAGCGCGGTGACATCGAGCTTTTGCCGGACAATCGCCGCACGGAGTATTTCGAGTGGATGCGGAATATTCGTGACTGGTGCATCTCCCGCCAACTTTGGTGGGGGCACAGGATCCCTGCGTGGACATGTGGCGACTGCAAAGAAATTATCGTCGCGCGCCAAGCGCCAACCGCTTGTACAAAATGCGGATTGACTCACCTGACTCAAGATCCCGATGTGTTGGAAACGTGGTTCAGTTCTGCGCTCTGGCCATTTTCGACGATGGGATGGCCGGACGATACGCCTGACTACCGGAAATACTATCCGACGACCTTGCTCATAACTGCTTACGACATCCTGTTCTTTTGGGTCGCTCGCATGATCATGATGGGCCTGAAATTCACGGGGCAAGTTCCGTTCAAGCAAGTCTGGATGCATTCCATCGTTCGGAATGCAGACGGCCAAAAAATGTCAAAGTCCAAGGGCACGGGAATCGATCCCGTCGAGATGAATGAAAAGTTCGGGACGGATGCGATGCGATTTACTCTGGCGAGCATGGCCGCGCCAGGAACTGACATCATTCTTACCGAAGATCGAATTCTGAGTTATCGCGCGTTTGCCAATAAAATTTGGAATGCGGCGCGCTTCGTGTTCATGAACCTCGACAAATACGAGACGGCGGGAGGCGAAACGCTGGAAGTGCTTGCGGCTGCCGACACGCGCGCCGCCGCGCCCTATGCTGCGGGCGCGGAAATTCCACTGATCGACCGCTGGATTTTTTCGCGACTCGCCCGCGCTACCGCGCAGGTGAACGACGCGCTCGAACATTTCCGTTTTCACGAAGCGGCGCACGTGGTGTATCACTTTTTCTGGGGCGATTTCTGCGACTGGTACATCGAGTGGGTGAAGCCGGAACTCGTGTCTGAAGACCGCGTGAAAGCGGCGGCGACGTGGAAAAATCTTTTTTCGGCATTTGAAAGCGCGTTGCGGCTGCTGCATCCGTTCATGCCATTTCTTACGGAAGAATTGTGGCACCAGTTGCCGCAACGCGATGGCGCTCGCTCGATAGCGCTGGATAAGTTTCCGGAAGCGCACGCGGAACGAATTGACACTTTGGCCGAAGAGCAGGTTGCGCTGCTGCAGGAAATCATGACTGCAGCGCGCAACATTCGCGCGGAAATGAAGCTCGATCCGAAAGCCAAACTTCCGGCGCAGCTTGGGCCCGCTGCGCCCGCGGTGCAATCCACCGTGGAGCGCAGCCTCGATACTATTTTGCGGCTCGCGAACCTTTCGTCCCTTTCGTTTTCTAAGCCGCCCTTTGATTCGACCAAGGGCGTTGTGCGCTCCAATAAAGATTTTGAATTGTTCATCGCATTCGACGCGGCCATCGACATTCCCGCGGAAGTCGCGCGCTTGCGCAAAGAGCTCGATCGCCTGACGAAAGACATCGCGTCGAAAGATGCTCGATTGAAGGACGAAACGTTCCGCAGCAAAGCGCCGGAAAACATCGTCAAAGGCATGGAAGCAACGCTCGCCGAGCGCCGCACGGAATTTGGCAAACTGGAAGAGCGCCTCGCGCAATTTGAGAGGCTATAAAGTGATTTGGCCTTTCGTGGCATAGGCTTCAGCCTGTGCGGGGTTAGTCCTTGCAAGGGCTAAAACCGCACAGGCTGAAGCCTATGCCACGTAAACCCTAAACCTCGATGGCGCAAACCGCACCTACGGGCACGACGGATCGGCGGATCGACGCGCTGCTGGCGCTGCTTGCGGACAATGCGATGATCGTGATCAGCGGCGCAAAAATTGCCCGCGAAATCGGCGTCACGCGCTCCACGGTCTGGCGATGGGTGCAAAAGCTGCGAGCGCTAGGCGTAAAGGTGAAGGGACATCCGCGCGCTGGCTATCAAATCGAAAAAGTTCCGGATTTGCTGACGCCGAAACTCCTGCACCGCCGATTGCAATCGGGAGCACTTGGAAAACGCATCCACCATTTTTTCAAAATCGATTCCACCAATTCCGTGGCCATGAATCTGGGCGAACGTGGCGAACCGCACGGCACCGTGGTGATCGCGGAAGAGCAAACGGCGGGGCGCGGGCGCGCCGGCCACACTTGGCATTCCGAAAAATCGAACGGAATTTATATGACGGTGCTGCTACGCCCGCAGATCTCGCCGCAGCAAGCGCCGCTCATCACACTTGTCGCGGGGCTCGCGGTGCGCGAAACGATCATCGAACAAACGGGGCTGACTCCCGACCTGCGCTGGCCCAACGATTTGCTTTTCGGAAAGAAAAAATTCTGCGGAATCCTCACCGAAATGAATGCGGAGCAGGATCGCATTCATTTTGTGGCGGTGGGAATCGGGATCAACGTGAATCACGAGCGCATTCCCGACCAACTATCGAAGATTGCCACTTCGCTGCGCATCGAAACCGGGCGTGCGCAATCGCGTGTGGAAATTGTTGCGCGGTTGCTGCGACACCTTGACTCCTACTACAATCGTTTCCTTGCTGAAGGGCCGGAAATGATCGTGGCCCGTTTTACCGAGGTTTCCAGTTTTGCGCGCGGGAAACGGGTGCGCATTGAAACCGCAACGGAAACCTACACGGGCACGACAGAGGGCCTCGAGCCGAGTGGCCTGCTGCGCGTGCGGCGCGACGATGGGCGAGTCTTGCCGGTGATCGCCGGAACACTTTCTGAGGCAACGTAATGCTCTTGACGCTGGATGTGGGAAACACAAATACGGTTCTGGGATTTTTTCGTGGCGCTGAGCTTCTGGCGAACTGGCGGCTGACGACCGCGCGCGATCAAACCGTCGACGAATATGGCATCCTGACCCGCGAACTTTTTACGCTGGCGGGAATCGATCCGTCTTCCGTGAGCGGGGTGATTATCAGCTCGGTCGTGCCTCCTCTGAATGCGACGCTCGAGGAAATGTCCGAGCGGTATTTTCACGTGAAAGCTTTGTTTATTGAGCCTGGCGTAAAAACCGGGATGCCTATTTTGTATGACAATCCTCAGGAAGTAGGCGCGGACCGCATCGTGAACGCGGTTGCGGCCTATGCGAAATACGGCGGCCCGTGCATTGTAGTGGATTTCGGCACGGCAATTAATTTCGATGTGGTGTCGGCGCGCGGCGAATACGTGGGCGGAGTGCTCGCGCCGGGTATCGGCATTTCGGCCGAGGCGTTGTTTTCGCGCGCGGCGCGGTTGTTTCGCGTGGAAATTAAAGATCCGGGGAAAATTATCGGCACGAATACGATGCAGTCTCTGCAATCGGGTCTTTACTACGGCTATGCGGACATGGTCGACGGGATTGTTACGCGCATCAAGGCCGTAGTGGGTGAGACCGCCCGAGTAATCGCGACGGGCGGCCAAGCGCCGCTCATCGCTAAAGCTTCGAAGCACATCGGCATCATCGACGAATTTCTCACGCTCGAAGGGTTGCGCATCGTGTGGGAGCGTAATCAGCTGGCGAAACGATCTCCAGCGAGTGGTTCCGGAAAAGCACCAGTCCCCTTTTCCTCCGCGAAAGACAGAAAAAAACCGTCTTGAACTACGGCAAATCGATGGCAGAGCTGAATTATTTTAATTATTTTACGGAAATCGAGGAATATTTCTGGCAGAAGCGCGGGGCGCATCTTCTTGTTTCGCCCATCGACTGGGCCATTGTGGAAACCTGGCAGAAGGCGGGCATTCCCCTGTCGGCTGTGTTGAAAGGAATCGATCGCGCGTTTGAAAGTTATGCGCGATCCAAACGCGCGGCTGGCGGAAGGCAGTTAAAAAGTCTGTCGTACTGCGTGGACGCCGTGCTCGAGGCGGCTGACGAAGAAAAGGAAACGATGGCAGGCACCGGCCCCGTCGTGCCGTCCTCCAAAAAAGAAGAAGAGAGTTTTTCACGCGACGCGCTGCGCTTGTTTTTCCAGGGGAATGCGGACAAGCTGCGAAAGTCCGCGAATTCAGCGCGCGCCTCACAACCGGAACTCGCGGCGCGCATCGAAGAGACGTGTGCGCGCATTACAGAATTATTGGTGCTGGTCGATTCTCCCGGTGCACTGGATCTCGAGGATCTGGAGCGGTGCCTGACGGTGGCCGAAGAAAAATTGACGGCTGCGCTCACTTCCGGCGCACCAGAGGATTTTCTTTTGGACATTCGCCGTGACATGGACCAGCAACTTGCGCCCTATCGCCGGAAAATGAACTCGGCGCAACTTTCACAATTAGAGCGGCAATATACGCAGAAACGGCTCTGGGAGCGGTATAATCTTCCTCGCCTGAGCTTATTTTACCTGACCTGAGGCCGCGGCCTAAGTTCACACCCCCGCATTGGAAAGTGACCCGAATGGAAGTTCGTATAGAAAAACTTGTGTATGGCGGCGACGGCTTGGCGCATCAGGATGGCCACACGATCTTCGTTCCGTTAGTTTTGCCGGGAGAACTCGTTCAGATCGATTCTTCCACGAAGAAAAAGAAATTCATCAAGGGCAGGCTCGAAAAAATAGTTGAGCCTTCTGCCGAGCGTGTTCCCGCGCCGTGCCCCCATTACGGGCGCTGCGGCGGGTGCCAGTACCAGCACATTCCATACGAGGCGCAACTGCGATACAAGTCGGAAATTTTGCGCGAAACGCTGGGGCGCATCGGGCGCATTCAGTGGACGGGCAACATCTCCACGCACGCTTCGCCACCGTTCGGCTACCGCAATCGCGCGCAATGGAAGCTTAAACCCAATCTCGAAGGCGCGCCGGGTACCGCCGGCATCGGCTACTTTGAGGTGGGCAGTACGAAACTTTGTCCTGTTACCGAGTGCTCCATTCTTTCGCCGCGCCTTGCGGACACTTTTTCGCGTCTGCGTCAGATGGTTGCCAAAAGCACAATTCTTTCGGCTATAAACGAGATTGAAGCGTTCGCCGATTCCAGCGATGACAAAATCCTGCTGAATCTTTCGTCCGACAAATTGACAGATACTGCTGAGTCCATCTCTGCGGCGTTGCGCGAAGCCATACCCTACGCAGATTCCATTCTGATCCAGGATCGCCGCGCCGATAAACTGCATCTTGACGGTCCAGGGTATTTGACCTACGTCGTCAATGGCGCGCCCTACCGGGTCGGTCATCTTTCTTTTTTTCAGGTCAATCGCTTCATGGTTGAGCCGCTCGTGGCCGCCGCCGTGGGTAGCGCACGCGGAAAGCTGGCACTGGATTTATTCGCGGGCGTGGGGTTGTTCACTGTCGCGCTAACCAAAAACTTTGAGCGCGTGATTGGTGTGGAATCGAATCTCGCGGCGTCGAAAGATTTGGAAATTAATCTGAAAGAGAGCGGTGGCGCTTCGCCCTCCGCGCGAAATATGACGACGGAGGGCTTCCTGTCGCGCTGGCATGAGACTCCTGAACTTGTGGTGGTGGACCCGCCCCGCGCGGGCATCGAAGTGGAAGCGCTCGCGCACCTGAAAAAAATCCGCCCGGCGAACATTCACTACATCTCGTGCGACCCGTCGACGCTGGCGCGCGATCTCGCTCAACTCGTCGGCACGCCGGAGACGACTGGTCCGTTTGAGATCGAATCTATTAATCTATTTGACATTTTCCCACAAACCTATCATATGGAGGTGCTCGTACAGCTGAAGCGGCGTACATGAAACTTCCGTCCCTCTTCCCCATCGCGTTTTTTGCCGGAGGAATTTTCCTCTCGATCGAACTCCGGAGTTTGACCCTGCCGCGGCCGGGAATCTATGTGTCTGGCGCGTTGCTGTTCCTACTCTGCGGTTTCATCCTCTTGCGACGGAATTGGATGTTTGTTGCGGCGGCGTGCGGCGCGGGCGCCTGGCTGCTGCTCGGAATTACCGCTTCCAGCCTGGAGCGCGCATCCGTTCCCTCCAATCTTGCCAGCACGCTCATAGAATCCGGACGACTCGATTCCTCGACTGCTTTGCGATGGCGAGGCACGCTGCGCAGCGATTCCTTGAAGCTTCCGTGGGGCAAGCGCTATGAAATCAATTTGGAAGATGTGGAATCTGCACAAGGCACGACACCCGTCGCCGGAGGTTTGCGGCTGACATATTACGACTCGGAATCAGGGACTGGCGCGCCACCTTCCGCGCTCGCGGGAGATCGTGTCGAAGCGCTCGCGCGTGCTCGAACTGTTGTCAATTTTGGCGATCCCGGCAGCTTTGACATGCGCGGTTTTCTGGCGTCGCAGAATATTCAGCTACAGGGCGCACTGCGGAACGGACAGCTTTTAACAGTTGTCGGCTATCCAAGATTATCGGTTTCCGATCATCAAGCGCGCCTGCGCGGGCGGTTCCTGCGAACGCTCGATGAGCTGTTCGCCACGCATATGGAAGAGGGTGCGCTCGCCCGCGCAATGCTGCTGGGCGACCGCAGCTTTGTGGAACGCGAACGCATTGTGGATTATCAGAAGACAGGCGTATACCACGTGATGGTCCTCGCGGGATTGCACGTAGGCGCCCTCGCGGCGTTCTTTTTATGGGCAGCGCGAAAATTGCATTTTGGACTTTTTCCGCGGGTTCTCCTTACGATCTTCGCGCTCGCGGCATACGCGGGAATCGTAGAAGACCGGCCGCCGATTCTGCGCGCTGTGTTGATGGCGGCCGTCTTTTTATCCGCGAAACTCATTTACCGCCGTATGGATTTAATTAACGTAGCGGCCATATCTGCTCTGATTCTGCTCGCTATGAAACCTTCGGAACTCTTTGACGCCAGCTTTCTACTTTCGTTTTCTTCCATCGCAGCAATCGCTGCGATCGCCGTGCCGTGCATCGCGCGGACGAGCGAACCGTATCGCTTGGCCCTCAACCATCTTTCCGATGTAAGCCGCGACGTTTCTCATGCGCCTCGCGTCATTCAGTTCAGGATTGAAATGCGCGCCGCCGGAGCCTGGCTCTCCGCGCGCTTGCCGCACAAGCTCTCCACCTCCGGTTCTGGATTGCTCGTTCCTCCCTTTCGGGCTGCAATCTATTTTTGGGAGATGATTTTTCTTTCCGCGATCCTGCAGCTCGGAATGATTCCGCCACTGGCCTATTATTTCCATCGCGTGACGCTGGCTGGGCCATTCGCGAATGTTCCCGCGCTGCTATTAACTGGGTTCGTTGTCCCCATCGGGTTTCTGATGCTCGCAATTTCAGTTGTTTCTCATACGGTTGCGGGAATTCTTGCAAAGCTTTTGACAATAATTCTTTCGTCGCTCGACCTCACAGTTCGATGGATTGCCGGGTGGCACGGTGCAAGCTACCGGATACCGGGGCCGAGTATTTCGGTGATGCTGATTTTTGTCGGGTTCGCGATCGCGCTATCCGCGGCCATCCGGCTCCACACAAAAATTTGGATACCATTCGTGGCGATTGTCTTGCTTCTTTCGACTGCGGTCATTATTGCGACTCATCCGTTCCAACCGCGCGTAGCTCCCAAGAGACTCGAGCTTACGGTGCTCGATGTGGGGCAGGGCGACAGTCTGTTTCTTTCCTTCCCGCAGGGAAAAACTATGCTGGTGGACGGGGGCGGCGAAATTGGAATGTTTCATTCGGGAGGAATGCGTTCTGGCTTTGATGTGGGCGAGGACGTTGTGTCGCCTTATTTGTGGTCGCGCGGAATCAAGCGGATCGACGTGGTCGTGCTCACGCATGCGCATGAAGATCATCTCGGCGGGCTTCCCGCGGTACTTGAAAATTTCAAGGTAGGCGCCCTCTGGGTCGGCCGCGACATTCGCAGCACGGCATACGAGCAGCTGATCGCGCAGGCAAAAGCTCACGGCGTGACGATCAAACATTTGAAACAGGGCGACACATATTCAGAGGATGGAGTGTCTGGGAGGGTCCTCTGGCCCGAAGAGGACGGCGAAGAACGCGCTGCGAAAAATGATGATTCGCTGGTGATGCGTTTAACGGATGGTGCTGAATCGTTTTTGCTAGCAGGAGATGTTGAAAAACCTTCCGAGCGCGCTATCCTCAACGACCAACAGTCGCTGGCAGTAAGTTTTCTGAAGGTGGCGCATCACGGCAGTAAGACTTCTACGACGGATGCATTTTTATCGGCGGCACATCCGGCATTCGCGGCGATCTCGGTGGGAAGAGACAACAGTTTCGGCCATCCATCACCTGAGGTGACGGATCGGCTGGGAGCGGCGGGGGTGCGTGTTTATCGTACGGATCGAGATGGTGCCGTTACGGCCAGCACTGATGGCGGAACGCTCACTATCAGCACATTTTGGCACGCCGTAAAGTAGGACAGGCTTTACGAGTTGCGAAAAAAGTACCTTTTTTTCTGTCCTTTCGAGCAAAGCGAGGAATCTCTCTTCGATTTATGTATAAGAAAATAAAAGCAGGAGAGATTTCCCGTTTCGCTCGGAAGGACAGAATTTTGAAAATTTTCCACAGCCTGTTTAGCCTGTCCGCTTTTTGATTTTGTGGGCGCGGCTGGAACTGAATTCAAAGGCAGACAGGCTGAAGCCTGTCCTACTAAAACCCACCGCGCCACAGCATCAGCGCCAGCAAGATGGCCATGGCCACCGCCAAGCCGATGCTGGCTTCGTACTCTCGATTTTTAAGATATTGCGGCCACGAAAATTTTTCGGCGGAAAGCGTGGCAGGCGTGAGTCGCGGCCAAAATGCGGGGACTCTCGAAGCGTAGGTTACAAATGCGTCTCCGTAATGCGCCCGCAATTCTGATTGTTCGCGGCGGATCACTACCGGATAAAAAATGGCAAGGTATGCCGCGAGCAACAACGCGGAAATCCACGAATGGCTCGCCACTGAAAACCCGGCGGCTAACAGAACGCTACCCAGATACAGCGGATTGCGGGTGAACGCATACGGGCCAGACGTCGCCAATTGCTGATGTTTCCGAAGGTGCCCGGCTGCGTATCCGCGAATGATCAATCCCACGATCGCGATACTTACGCCGCAAATGAGCCACTTCACTTGCGGATGCGCGAACCAGAACGCCGCAATTCCAACGGGATAACCAACTCGAACGCGCCAGCGAATCCAGAAATTTGTTTTGTCGCTCAAGCAGGAACCTTCAGGAGCGATTCGGTCGCTGCCATCACGTCATCCACGGTGATTCGCAGCATCGCGGAAGAAAATTCCGCGCGCCGCTTATAGCTGATCTCTTCGGGGCGCGCTTTATGCAAGATCGCGGCGTTCGCCACGAACGGTCCGTTGCGCGCGGGATCCGTAGGGCCATACAAGCCAACAACCGGCGTGCCGAGCGCCGCCGCTAGATGCAGCGGGCCGGAATCCGCGGCCACCAGACATCGAGCATGTGCAAGGAGTCCCATTAATTCCTCAATCGTTGTCGCGATGAGCGTCGGTTTGGCCGGAACTGCGGAACGCAACACTTCTTCCGCAATATCTTTTTCTCCCGGACCGTGAATGACGAGCACGCGCATTTCAAATTTTCTTTCCACTTGGCTGCAAAATTCACCGAAGCGTTCCGGCGGCCAGCATTTCGCGCGCCAACTTCCGCCCGGTCCAACCACGATGTAGTCTCCGCTAATTCCTAAGGCGTGCAATCGCGCGCGAACCGAAGCCGCACCGCCGGCCGGAACTCTTAGCGGATACTCCGGAGTCAGCGGCCGCAACGCTCCCGCTTTTTCAGCGAGCGAGTAATTTAATTCGGCGACGTGGCGGCCCTCGGGAGCTACGCGTTCGGTATACAACATCGCCGCGCCTTGTTCACGCGCCCATGCGCGCTCGAATCCAATTCGGCGCGGCGCACCGGAAAGCGATGCAAGTATGGATGACTTATAAAGTCCCTGAAAATCGATAGCGCAGGTGTAGCGATTTTCGCGCAGACGCTCGACGCACTCAAGCACGCCCCATGCCGAGTGGCGGTCGAACGGAATCACTTCGTCAATCGCCGGACTTCCCTCCAGCACCGGAGCCCATTTGCGCTCGACCACCCAATCGATCCGCGCGTTTTTATACTCCGATCGCAGGGCTGCAACCGCCGGAACCGTATGTAAAATGTCTCCAAGTGCCGTCAGCCGCACCACCAGAAAACGATCTTCGCTCTTACTCATTGCGACGCGGCGCGCCGCCACCGTTTTTCAGGATGAGCCGCACCGCATCGCTTAGATTCTCCACCAGAGCATCGGGCTGCCTGGCCCATTTTTCGTGATGCAATTCGTATTCGCCTCGGCCGTATCCGGTTTTCACAAGAATCCCCCGGGCGCCGGCGGCATGACCCATTTCGAGGTCGCCGTAGCGGTCTCCCACGATCCACGACTCTGATAAATCCAAGCCGTGTTCTCGCGCGGCACGTTCCATCAGGCCGGGGTTCGGTTTGCGGCAGTCGCAGGCGTCGTCTTTTTTATGCGGACAAAAATAAATCGCGTCGATCCACGCGCCGCCCTTGGCCAACTCCGCGACCATTTTTTTATGAACTTCATGCACCAGCGACTCAGGGAAAATTTTCCGTGAAATGCCCGACTGATTGGTCACGACAATCACAGGAATGTCGGCTTGATTGAGCTGGCGAATGGCTTCCGCCGAATAAGGAAAAATTTGAAAGCGGCTAACATGATTCACGTAGCCCATCTCTTCGCTGATTGTGCCGTCGCGGTCGAGAAACACGGCGCGGCGCAAAATCTCTTTTTCAGGCATCTTTGTTGGCTCGAATCGACCCATTTTCAGTGAGATTTTTAATTCGCATCGCGGCCGCAAATACGGAATCGACGCGGATGCGCGTCATGCAACGATGATCCACAGGGCAGTGCCGCAAAAAACACGGACTGCACGAGACCGCTTCTCGGATCAGGGTGAATTGCTCAGTGACGGGTGCGGTTTCCTCCGGATCCGTCGATCCAAAAATTCCGATTGCCGGAAGGCCAGCGGCCGCGGCCACATGCATCGCTCCCGAATCATTGCCGACGAACACCGAGCAGGAAGCAAACATCGCCGCCAGGTAGCGCATAGATGTCTCGCCCACCAGCGAAATCGCACGCGACCTCATGCTAGAAAGTATGCGCGCCGCAATTTCCTTTTCGCCCTCCGTCCCGAAAAATATCACATCGGCGCCGCATTCTGAAATCAGACGGTCAGCAAGTTGCGCAAAATATTCGGGCGGCCAGCATTTTGCTGCGCCATAGGACGCGCCTGGCGCGATCGCGCAGCGCCAACCATTTTCACGTGCGCCGGCGGCGAGCAAGGCGGCCTCCGCGGACGCGAGCGCCTCTTCCGAAACTTCCAGACGAATGGGCGGGATCGCGGCTGGCGCCCGTACTAATCCTGTGCGGCGCAGCAACTCCAAATAATAGTGAGACTCGTGCTTCGGAATTTCACCTACAGACGGAACTCGAATCGCCTTTGTCAGGAGCGGACCGCGCCCATCCCGGCTGTATCCGACGCGTTCCGGGATTCCCGCGCGCCAGGCAAGCCACGCTGCGTCGAATGCGTTTTGAAGAAGCACGGCCACGTCGAATTTCTCGTTGCGCAAGGCCGCTATGAGCTTTTCTCTGCCCCACCATCCGCGATGTTCTCTGTGCGACTCATAGCGGATTACGCGGTCGACGAAAGGCTGGCCCGCGAACAAGTCAGCCACAGCGGGCCGCGCGAGCACGCAGATTTCGTCGCCCGCGTGGGTTTCGCGAATCGCCTCTAAAGCAGGAATCGCCATCACCGCGTCGCCGACCCAATTCGGAGCGCGCACGAGAATTTTCACTGCGCCACTCCTGATTTCCGACGCTGCACCGTTTCCGATATCGCAGTCCAGAAAGCTTCCTGCAGATCAATGGAAATCCGGCAGCAATAGACGGGCAATTTCTCGAACTTCACATTACGCAAATTCCACACATCTTTTTCCGTGCACAGTAAGGCGTCCGCGCCACAGGCTGACGCGGCCCGCTCGAGTTCCGCGGCCTCGCTGGACGTATACAAATGGTGGTCCGCGAAACTGCGTTCTTGCAGTGCCTGCAATCCCCACGCGCGCAAATCGGTGAAAAATGCATCCGGGTTTCCGATAGCGCAGAATGCGAGGAATCGCGCCTCTCGCCAGTCCTGCTCCGGCAAGGAAGTATTCATTCGAGGAATGCGCGAAACGCCCTTCAGCTTTGTGAAGGTATAAAAAATCGGACGGTCCGTGTAGCGCCGCAAAATGGATTCGAGCGCAGGAGCAGGCGTTTGAAGGCTGCGCGTAATCACGACGATGTCTGCTCGTTTCAGCGCCGATAACGGTTCACGCAACCGTCCGGACGGCAGCACTCGCTTTCCGCCGAACGGATCCATAGCGTCCACAAGCACAATATCGACATCCCGAAAAAGCTTTCTATGTTGAAAGCCGTCGTCTAGCACAAACCACTCTACGCCGTGTTTTGACAAGACCAGTCCATTTTTGTAGCGACTGGCGCCGACGCCGAGCTGCACTGTTCCGGCAAGGCGCTCGCGCAAAAGGGCCACCTCATCGCTCTGAGGTACGCCGCTCTCTGTCGCGGTTTTTGTACCGCGATATCCACGCGTCAAAATCGCGGCGTGCTTTCCTTCTTGCGCAAGTTTTTCTGCAATCGCCAGCACCAACGGCGTTTTTCCGGTACCGCCGACGGTGAGATTTCCCACACTGATGACGGTGCCTGGCAATTTGCGTCCGCGAAAGATGCCCCGCGAATACGCGAGGGCCTTGGCGCGCACAACTGCGGAATAGAGAATCGAAAACGGATACAGCAGGGAAAACCACGCGGATGGGCGCTTCACGGTGTACTCCGCTCGGGGCCCAGCACGTTTTCCAGTTGCTCCAAGACACGTTGCGTCGCGCCGCGATTCTGCTCCACGAGATTACGCGCGGCATCGCCCATGCGTGCGGCAGTCGCCTCGTCTTTCAGCAGTTTCGTCCACGCAACTCCGAGTTCATCAGGATCAGCCACCTGAATCGCTGCACCCGCAATTAGAAAGTTTGCGGACATTTCGCGGAAGTTTTCCATCGACTGTCCGTAAATCGGCACTTTGCCGAAGGCCGCAGGCTCCAGAATATTGTGTCCTCCGCCCGGCACGAGCGAGCCGCCTACAAACACCGCGTCGGCCAGACGGTACAGCGAAGCGAGCTCACCAATGCTGTCGAGCAATAACACAATTTTTGGATTCTGCAACGATGACTCGCCAGCTCCGTTCAACGACAGGTTGCTGCGGCGCAGCAAATTTCTACCTGTACCCTCGACGATCGCCGCAGCGTTGTCGAATTGCTCGGGCTTGCGCGGCGCGAGAATGAATAAGGCCCGAGGGAATTCACGCTCCACCTGCGCAAACGCGCGCAAAACGAGGGTCTCTTCGTCAGCCAGTACGCTTCCTGCCAGGATCACTGGACGGCGCTGACTGCTATTAACCTGCGCCTCGAGCCATGCACAGAGCGGTCCTGCGGCAGGCGCCGCGAGATCATATTTCAAGTTTCCGGTCACCCGCACGCGGTCCGTCGGCGCGCCCAGCGCAATGATGCGCTCGGCATCGTCAGCGCTCTGCATCAGAAATAGCGTCGCGTCGCACAACACTTTTCTCAGAAATGCCGACAGCGTTCCAGCCGACAATAATAATGCACGCTTAAATCCGCGAAACGATCTTTCCGACAAGCGCCCATTCACGAAAGCCACCGGTACTCCGACCCGTCTGCACTCGCGCAAAAAATTCGGCCAAATTTCCGTCTCCACGATGATTACCGCGGCCGGCTGTACCGCCGCGAGCGCCCTGCGCACCGACCCGCGCCAATCCATGGGAAAAAAGAAAATCGCATCCGCGAAAGGCATTCGTTCGCGCGCCAACTGCTGTCCCGTGACAGTGGTCGTGGAAATCACGAGACGGCGCTCTGGATACTTTGTCGTCAGGCGCTGCGCGAGTGGAAGCGCAGCCAGAACCTCTCCAACCGATACCGCGTGAATCCAAATCGATTTTGCAGTTGCTGCAACCCTGTTTCGGGCAATTAATTCAGGCGGGAATCTTCGGCCAAATCGTTCAGGAAGATTGCTCAAATATTTCTTTTGAATTAACCCGCGCACGACGAAATACGGAGACAGCAGGAGTATTCCCACGGCCATCAGCAGGCTATAAATCGCGTACATCAAAATAAGGCTCTCGAAGAGCCGTCTCCTGTCCGCTGTCATCGCGAACTAAACCTATACTGCCAACAAAGCGGATATTATAGGCGCACTGTCGGCGTTGGCCTACTCATAGTGGAGCGGAGTTTCGCGCTGCACGCATTTTTGCGACCGTATGGGTTACCCGGCCAAACTCGGGTGGCCACTACGAAAATCTTAGCGAACCTATTCCGGGGAAGGCGCATCAAAGCCAGCCAGACGATGCTTCGGAGACTCTTGATCTTCGCGATGCTTTTTCCCGCATGCGCTTGGGCTCAGGCCCAGAACGCGCCGCCAGACCCGACGTCTCTGCGCGCGCGCGACGCCCATCAGGACCTCACGATCATTGTTGACCCGTACCTCAGGGCTGATCGCTATAAAAAAGAAATGTTTGGCAAGGATTCTTTTTATAACGCAGGAATTGTTGCCATCGATGTTTACTTCAAGAATGACAACAGCGCGCCGATTCGCCTGAACGGCAACACCATCGAGCTGATCATTTCGCAACCAGGCCAGGATCGCCAGCGTTTGGGACCGCTCTCACCGGAAGACGTGGCCGACCGCACGCTGTTGAAAGCCGAATCAAATATTCGCGAGCATCGCCCATTTCCATTTCCTGGCACTGGATCCGGGTCGGGAAAAAGTAAAGACTGGGTGCAAATGACCAGCACGCTTCGTTCTGTCGGGCTTAGCACGGATGTTTTACCGCCGCATGCCACCACTCACGGTTTTCTTTTCTTCGATCTCAACCATCAATTTGACGCGATTCACAATTCGCACCTGTATATTCCGGACCTCGCGTTCATGACGGACAAAAAAGCGCTGTTTTTTTTCGAGATTGATCTGGCCGATGTGCCGCAACGATGATTTTTGGCCCAGCGCTCGTTTGCCGAACGCGTGGGTGTCGGATAGAATGTATTCTCCCAAACGGGCCAACTCCCCAACATGACACTCTTAGACGAATTGAATTCCGGCCAGCGCGAAGCTGCCACCACTCTGGAAGGGCCTGTGCTAATCCTTGCCGGGGCGGGCACTGGAAAAACGCGGGCGATTACCTATCGCATCGCGAATTTGATCGAGCAAAATGTTCCCGGCAGTTCCATTCTGGCCGTCACATTCACCAACAAAGCCGCCGCGCAAATGAAGGAACGCGTCCGCGATTTGCTGGTGCGCCAAGGGAAAGCGTTTGACGATCCGTGGATCGGAACGTTTCATGCGTTCTCTGCGTGGCTATTGCGGCGAGAAGCGAAGCGTCTCGGACTTCCTCGAGACTTTAAAATTTTTGACGCGGACGATCAGGTTGCCGCCGTAAAACTCTCCCTGGATCACCTGAACATCAAGGACCCCGGTGAAAAAATTCGCGGCTTGCTCGAACGCATCAGCTCCGCAAAAAATCATGCGCAAACTCCCGCGCAGGTTGCTGCTGAAGCCGCCCGGCGCGGCGATCCGCTTTTGATCACCGCCGCGAAAGTTTACGGCGAGTACGAGAATATTCTGCGCAAGGCGGGGGCGCTCGATTTCGACGATCTGCTTCTACGCGCCGTGCAAGTGCTGCGCGAATTCCCCGACGCGCGCGCGTCGTGGCAATCGCGTTTCCGTTACATCCACGTTGACGAATATCAGGACACGAACCGCGTTCAATACGACCTTTTGAAACTGCTGGTCAACGAAAAATCCAATTTGTGCGTCGTCGGCGATGAGGATCAATCGATCTACCGCTGGCGTGGCGCCGATATCGGCAATATTCTGCGCTTTGAAGAGGATTATCCTGGCGCTCGGGTGGTGCGCCTCGAAGAAAATTACCGCTCGACGCAGGTGATTCTGGACGCCGCGGCGGGAGTTGTCTCTAACAACCGCCGGCGTCTCGGAAAAACGCTCAAGGCTACACGCGCCGCCGGAAGAAATCTGGCGTTTTTTGAGGGCCGCGACTCGAAGTCCGAAGCCGAGCACATTGCCGATCGCATCCGCATGCTGCATGGCGACGATCCTGCCGTACACATCGCTGTTCTTTATCGCACGAACGCGCAATCGCGCTCGTTTGAAGAAGCGCTGCGTTCGCGCGGCATGCGCTACCGAATGCTTGGTGGCTTTTCGTTTTATCAACGCGCTGAAGTGAAGGACGCGTTGGCCTATGCGCGCCTCGCGATTTTTCCGGACGACGATATCGCGCTGTTGCGCGTGATCAACACTCCGCCGCGCGGCATCGGAAAAACGTCCATCGACTCCCTTTCCGCTCTCGCACGCGAGCAGGATATCTCGCTGTGGGCCGCCATCGGCAAGGCGCTCGACCCTTCGTTCTCCGGCCGCGCCCTCGCTCCCCTGCGCGATTTCCGAATGTTGATCGAAGATTTGCAGAAGGAAGTGACGACCAGCACGCCGGCGGATTTTCTGCAATCGATTCTCACGCGAAGCGGCTATCTGGACATGCTCTTGCAGCGCGACAATGTGGAAGACACGGCGCGCGCGGACAACCTGCGCGAACTGGTGAACGCGATGGCCGAGGGCGCCGAGCGCGGCGAAACGCTTACGGATTTTCTCGACCATGCGGCCCTCGTCAGCGACGCCGACAATTTCGACGAAGACGCCTTGATTACACTGATGACGCTGCACAGCGCCAAGGGCCTCGAATTCGAGCACGTTTTTCTCACGGGAATGGAAGAAGGAATTTTTCCGCACAGCCGCTCGCAAAACGATAATGAGGAACTCGAAGAAGAGCGCCGCCTATGCTACGTGGGCATGACGCGCGCGAAGACGACGCTGACAGTTACGCGTGCCGTCTACCGTCGCATGTACGGCTCCGAGCGCCTCTCCGGCTCCATGCCGTCGCGGTTCCTGCAGGAAATCCCCCCGGAGTTGATCGATACCGCCGCCGGGTCTCTCGCCGAAGCAGGCGAAACACGCCGCTACGAGCCCGATCCCGAGTATTCGTACAGCCAGGAAGAATTTTCGCGCCGCGTCAAGCGCATCGATTCGCCTTCGCGCTCGTCCAGCGCAGTCGCGAGCCGCCCGCGCTCGTCCAGCGTCTCCACACGCGGCGGAAAAACCAGCTCCAACCCTCTCATCGGCCAGCGCGTCCGCCACGCCACTTACGGTACCGGCACGATTGTCGCAGTAGAGGGCGACGAACCAGACCGCAAATTTACTGTCCGCTTCTCCGATCACGGCACGAAGAAGCTGGTCGAGCAGTACGCGAATTTGAGCTGGGCGTAGTTCGTGTGTTAAGGAGACAGCGAGACTCCACTCGCTCAACCTGTGCACCTTACTCGTGTCCCATTTACATTTTAAACTCTTGAGATTTGATATTAGAAATTTTTGATTTGTGATTCGCGTCACACACGCCTGTACCCTCCGTCACATCCCTTTCCACTCCCGTCGCCTAAAATTGCTTCCATATAGCCTCGTCACAGGATCAGAAATTGACTTATTCCAGGAGGAATTATGTTCGCGATCGATCAGTCAAAATGCCTCAAGGTAGGCGACTGTGTAAAAGCATGTCCGATCGACATCATCGTTAAAAAT
Organism: Candidatus Acidiferrales bacterium; assembly: GCA_035696345.1. Taxonomy (GTDB): domain Bacteria; phylum Acidobacteriota; class Terriglobia; order Acidiferrales; family UBA7541; genus Palsa-360. Next base: position 12,335 of record DASRQU010000036.1, on the reverse strand, counting down.
GGTGATGGCAGCTATATGGTCGGGGAAGATTGCACCGATTGCGCCGCCTGCGAACCAGCATGCGATGCCAAAGCCATCCGCGAAGTGAACTGATTCTCGGAATCTGTCTGACCTAACATTTATTTTGGTAAATCCTGCTGGCGATGCCTTCCGGCAACTGCTTGGCTCTAAGGCGATGTTCTGCTACTAAGCAGCGTGTTATTGCTTCCGCGATGTGTGCTTCAGTTATTCTGCAGTTCTTCCATATTATCGACCACAAATACGTCGACTGGTCCCTGTTGCGCTTCCAGCGTCATCCCGAGTTGATCTCTAAGTGCCTCCATGAAAGTTGGCCCTGCGCTGTCAGCACTAAAGTTTGCAGGTGGCGCGGAAGCGCCGTCATTCCGAGGCGTAAATTCCAGGGCGAAATCGAAGTTTCCCGCGAGGCCCGTTCTGTTGAGCACAGGGAGATTTACGCCGCTGGATCCTCCGGGTATCGAGTTAGCAATTAAATCCATCGAGACGTTGCGTGCACCCGTCCGAAAGCGGCCAGGCGCCGACGGAGCCATGTCAAGAAGACCGCCGCAGGTGGCCGGGAACCGTCTGTCGAGGACCACGGGCGGAGATCCAGGCGCCGGGCTGGGAATTCGAAATACGGTCGGGCACGGCGAGTCATCGATATGTTGTTGAAGTAACGGACCCAGCTTTCCCGGTACTTCCATAATCAAGGCGAGCACGGGAAGTTGTCTGACTTCATAGTGCACGATCAATTTGAATCGGTCCGCAAGCAGGGTCTGCATCATCAGGCGCATCTGGTCCTTTGTAGGATTTCCCTGCGCTTTCGCCTGAATGTCAAAGCGATCCGTAATCGCCCATTTGGGAATCTGCGGGAGGAGAAACTGTTCCTGGTTTTCTGTAATCTTGTATGCGAACTCTATATAAGCGATCAGCGGGAAATTCATCGCTCTAAGCTGCCCCCCGTTCGAGATATAGACATCGCCGGGTCCCAAAGGGAAATTAGAATAAAGCGCGTTTGCAGATGGCGCGTTTGTGGTGCGTCGCACGGTCGCCACGTCAAACGCCAACTTTCCGCCTGCTGCAATCTGCCAGTCAGGCGTCTGCGATTGCGCTGAACACAGAGGCGCACGGAACGAGCAGGCTAGCGCTGCGAGAAATACTGCCTTCACCAAGAGATTTTGATTCGGGTTCGTGGCCATCAGACGGATTGCCATTCGCGCTCCGGTGTTCACATGAGATTCGTGCGGGGGGCCTGTCTCGGCACATTGTAGCCCCAAATTCGCACAAGAACTCTTCTCATTCTTTGTTCTGATAATTTACAGCTGGGAAAATCGCACGCGTAATGTGGCGAAGGTAAAACGTCTTTTTAATTTAACGGCGGGTCGCCGACTGCAGATTCGAGTGGGCAGCGCTCCGCTGAGCCGCCCATTTCAGCGCGCGGTAAACCGGATAGCTTGCTGCTAAAACCAGGAATGTGAGCGGTGTGTTTTCACGGTCAGAGGCGAGCGCGCCAACTAAAAAAACGACCGAGGCCATCAGCGCGATCGACGTGGTCCACGGGTAGCCCCAGGCGCGGTGCGGGCGCACGGCGTCAGGCATGCGTTTACGCAGGACGAACAGCGAGACGAAGGTAAGCGCGTAATCGGCAACGAAAAAGGACGCGAGGATGGCGGCGACGCGCTCGAAGCTGAACATCGCGAAGCACAATCCCACGGCAGTGGAAAGCCACAGGGACGGCGCCGGAATTCCGCCGGCGTTCACGCGAGCGAAGAGCGGAAAGAAAAGCCCGTCGCGGCTCATGGCATAGAGCGCGCGCGAAGTCGCCATCTCCATGGCATTAACGCTGCTCAGCAGGCCCACCACAACCACCACGCGAATAAAATCGTCGCCCGCCGAGCCAAGTACGCGGCGCGCGGCGATGCCCATCGCAAAATCGCTGCCCGCAAATTCACGCACGGAGACCAGATGCACGATGGCCGCGTTCACCAGAAAATAAATCGCCAGCACGGAAATTACCGTGCCAAAAATCGCGCGCGGAATTTCCTTTCCGGGATTGTGCACTTCCCCGGCAAAGTACACGACGCCGTACCAGCCGTCATACGTGTAAATCACCGCTTGCAGCGCCACGATGAACGCAACAAACAGCGGCCAGCCCGCGGGTACAATGGCGCGCGAAGCCACCGCCGTCACGGGCGTCGCGTGATGAAAAAAGCAAACGACGACTACCGCGAGAAACAGGAGCGCTTTTAAAATTGTCGTAAAATTTTGCACGCCGCTGCCGATCTTCATGCTTTTCCATTGCAGCAGTGCAAACAACAGAATTACTCCCGCGGCGATTGGCCGTACATGGCCGTTCGCAAGCGGAAACAAATCGCCCGCATACTCCGCGAACACAATCGAGACAGCGGCAAAGCTTCCAGCCGTGGAAATCCAGTCGCTCCACCCGACAATGAAGCCCGCATAGTCGCCGAGCGCGGCCCGCGAAAAATTATATTGCCCGCCGCTCAGCGGCAACAGCGCGCCAAGTTCCGCAAATTGCAGCGCGCCCAACGACATATAAATTCCCCCAACGGCCCACGCCGCGAAATAGAGCCACGTCGACGGCAGCAAATTGGCGATTTCGCCCGGCGTGCGCACAATTCCTGCGCCGATTGTGTTGCCGATGGCCACTGCAATGCCGAAACCCACGCCGAGCGTGGTGATCAGCCTGCCGCGTCCGGAAACCTGCTTGCCTATGACCTTCGCGTCTGTCGCCAAGAAAATTAGCCGCCGTTCGTTTCGCGTGGAAAACAACGAAAGGCCATCATAGCCGAGCACATACGCAGCGCAAGCTCAAGTTGGGGTTCTGTGGCATAGGTTTCAGCCTGTGCGGAGTTAGGCCTTGCTACAACTAAACAAGTGAGATTTTTGGAGTAGTGCTGGGACGAAACCCGCACAACCTGAAGCCTATGCCACAGAAAACTACCATGTGAATCTCTAATTGGCGGCGAATCGGTCTTGTGTTCTACTTTTCGTGGCCGCGGAACTTCGGCGCTCGGCACGCGCAGCGGGGAGTCCAGACAGAATGAGCACGCCCATTTCCCGAGAGGCATTAAATTCCATTCCAAAAGCGGAGCTGCACATTCATCTCGAAGGCGCGATCGAGCCGCCAACGCTGGTTGAGCTCGCCGCACGTCACGGAGTTACGCTTATGCCGGAAGAAACCGCGCCACGCTATGCTCCGGGCGATTTTGACCAGTTCATCCAAAACTTCATCTGGATCACATCGTTCTTGCGCGGACCGGACGATTATGCTCTGATCGCGCAGCGCTACGCTGAATCCATGCAGCGGCAAAATATTTGGTACGCGGAAGTTACTTTGTCCATCGGCGTGATGCTTCGACGCAATCAGGATCCCGCTACAAATTTTGCTGCCCTGCGCGACGCAGCCGCAAAAGTTCCTGGCGTGAAACTAAGATATATCTTTGACGCGGTGCGCCAGTGGGGCGCCGAGTCCGCCATGCAGGTGGCACGCATTGCCGCTGAGTTGCGCTCGCCGGACATTGTCGCCTACGGAATCGGCGGCGACGAACTGGGACTTCCGACGAAAGACCTGCGCCCGGTATACGATTACGTCGCGAGTCAGGGGATGCACAGGCTCATCCACGCCGGAGAAATTGGCGGCCCGGAAATTGTCCGTGAATCCGTGGAATTATTGGGCGTGGAGCGCATCGATCACGGCATCTCCATCATGCGCGACGAGCGCACCATGGATTTCATCGCCGCGCGCAACATTCCCCTGGATGTTTGCCCTACTAGCAATCTGCGCACAGGTGCCCTTGCCCGCCAGATTAATCAGCCCACTGCCGGCTACAACGACCATCCTCTGCCGTTCCTCGTGCGGCGCGGTCTCCCCGTCAATCTCTCCAGCGACGACCCCGCCATGTTTGAGACGACGCTGACGCTGGAGTACGCCCACGCGCAAAATATGGGCCTGAGTGCCGCCGAAACGATCCAATTAGCTGAAGCGGGTTTCAGTCATTCCTTCCTCCCGACGAACGAAAAAAAATCCATGCTCGACCAATTTCATAGCCGCGTTACGGCCCTTGGCTTGGTATAATCCCGGCCATGAAAGCACACGTATGGGTAATGCCCAAACGCACAGTTCTCGATCCGCAGGGTCAGGCCATCCAGCATGCTCTGTCCTCTCTTGGGTTTAGCGAGGTTTCCGAGGTCCGCCAAGGGAAATTCTTCGTCCTCGACTTGAACGGCGTGGCCCGCGAAGTCGCCGACGAAAAGGTCGAGAAGATATCCAAGGAAATTCTCGCCAACCCCGTAATCGAGGAATTCCGCTACGAAATCGTGGAGTAGCCCCGTTCCGGGAATCGCCGCCAAACCCATGAATCGACTACAGGTTGTTCGCTTCAGGAAACACACCGCTTCGATGACATAAATTGGCAATCCCGTTGTGCTACTCTTTTTACGCGGGCCTCCTCGTGTGTGACGCCCAGCTAAACTTCCGGAGATGAACCTGTGTGCGGAATCGTCGGATACATTGGCTCTAAAAAAGTAGTTCCCCTCATTCTGGATGGACTGCGCCGCCTGGAATATCGCGGTTATGACTCCGCAGGCATCGCCGTAGTCGATACAGAGGGAAAAATTCAGATTCGCCGCGCTCCAGGCAAGTTGCACAATCTTGAAGAAGTCATTCGTCAGTCACCCATTGACGGACTCTATGGCATCGGGCACACACGCTGGGCCACGCATGGCCGTCCAACGGAAGAGAATGCGCACCCGCACCGCGACTGCACGGGAAATATCGTGGTGGTTCATAATGGAATCGTCGAGAATTATGTGGACCTGAAGCGCGAACTGGAAAAAGAAGGCCACAAGTTCGTCACTGAAACCGACACGGAAATTATTGCGCACCTGGTCGAGCGCTACATGAAAGACGGGGGCCCGCTAGAAGACGCCGTGCGCAAGACCGTACGGCAGCTGACCGGCGTCTACTCCATCGCGATTTTGTCCGCATCGGACCCCAATAAAATTATTGCCGCGCGCACCGGCCCGCCATCCGTGATCGGCTTGGGACAAGATGAATTTTTCGTCGCATCGGATATTCCCGCGATTCTCGCTCACACACGCGACATGTTTTTTCTCGCCGATGGCGACATCGCCGTCCTGACTCCGGGCGGCGTGCGCGTCATGGACCTGGACGGTAATACGATCGAGCGCGCCGTGCAGCACATCACCTGGGACCCGATCATGGCCGAAAAGGGCGGGTTCAAGCATTTCATGCAGAAGGAAATTTTTGAGCAGCCCCGCGCCGTGCGTGACACCCTGCTGGCGAGCGTGGCTCTCGATTCGGGCAAAGTGTTCCTGGACAAGATGGACATCCAGGAAAGCGAGTTTCGTGAATTTACAAATGTAAAAATCGTCGCGTGCGGCACCAGCTGGCACGCCGGGCAAACCGGAAAATTCATGATCGAGAAGCTGGCGAAAATTCCTGTCGAAGTGGACTACGGCAGCGAGTTCCGCTATCGCGATCCCATCATCGATTCCAAGACATTGACCATCTGCATCAGCCAGTCAGGTGAAACCGCCGACACACTGGCCGCGCAGCGCGAGGCCAAGCAAAAAGGCTCGAAAACGCTGGCGATTTGCAACGTGTACGGTTCGATGATCACGCGCGAAGCGGCCGGTACAATTCTGACACACGCCGGACCCGAGATCGGCGTGGCCTCCACAAAAGCATTTACCGGACAGTTGACCGCGCTCCTGCTTCTGGCCATGTATCTGGGCCAGGTTCGCGGCACGCTCACCGAGGATTGCGAAAAACTTTTGCTGCAGGAAATCATGCGTGTGCCGCACAAAATGGAAACCGTGCTGCAGGGCGATGAGGCCGGAATTTATGAGGGGCTCGCGCGTACCTTCTTCCGCCACACGAATTTCCTGTACCTTGGGCGCGGCGTGCACTTCCCCATCGCTCTCGAAGGCGCATTAAAATTAAAGGAAATTTCATACATCCACGCGGAGGGCTATCCCGCCGGCGAGATGAAGCACGGCCCCAACGCGCTCATCGACGAAAATCTTCCAGTAGTAATGCTCGCCACGCGCGATGAGAAGGATCCCGAGTCCATGACGCGCTACGAAAAGAGCGTCTCCAACATCAAGGAAGTAAAAGCACGCGACGGTATCGTGATCTCCATTGTTTCGGAAAACGACCATCTCGCACGCGAGGCATCCGACTATGTGATCGTCGTGCCTCCCACAATCGAACTATTTGCGCCGCTGCTCGAAGTGATTCCCTTGCAGCTCCTGGCGTACCACATCGCCGTCCGTCGCGGCTGCGACGTAGACCAACCCCGCAACCTGGCTAAATCCGTAACCGTCGAATAGGTTTTCAGTAACATAGGCTTCAGCCTGTGGAATTTAGTCCCTGCCCGGCCTAAACCCCACAGGCTGAAGCCCGCGCTACTTTTCTAGTTCGTCCCCGCCTAGCCTATCGCGTAAGATGTACGCGTCGTGAAACGCTATCTCCTTGCGCATCTCGCCATCTCCGTAGTGTTCGCCGCCGCTGTCGTCGTGCGCGCGCAAGCGCCGCCCGCAGCAAATGCAGCCGCAAGTTCCACCATCAATTCGATCAGAGTGACTGGCCTGCAAAAATTCCCGCAGGACCAGGTGATCGCCGCGAGCGGACTGAAGAAAGGCGACGTCGTCACGGCGGCACAAATCCAGGACGCCACGAACCAGCTTGCGGCCCTGGGAATCTTTTCCACGGTAAATTTTCATTACACAGCAAAGGGAGCGGGCATCGATCTCGAGTTTCAGGTCAAAGAAGCCCAGACGTATCCCATCTCATTCGACAATTTTCCCTGGTTCGCCTCCGCGGATATTGGCGAGGCCATCCGAACTCAGGTCGGCCTTTTTACGGGCGAAGCTCCGGACAGCGGCACGTTGATCGACGAAATGTCCGCGGCAATCGAAAATCTTCTGGCTTCTAAAAATATTAAAGGGAACGTCACGCATCAGCTCATCGGCGTGCCCGTAGGCGACGGCATGGAAATGCAGTTTCGCCTGGAAGGTGTCTCGCTGCGCGTTCAATCCGTAAAGGTGGATGATCTTGTCGCCGAAAATTCCGAGCGTTTGCACGATCGGCTTTTGGATATCAAGGGCCAGCCGTATTCACTCTTCGCGGTCGAACTCTTCGAACGGGAGCAGATTCGTCCGCTGTATGTTTCCAAGGGCTTTCTGAAAGCGCAGATCGGCCCACCGCAAACGCAATTAGTGCCCGATAAAAACGATTCCAAATCGAGCGCGGTAGATATCGTGATTCCCGTGCATCAGGGCGCGGCCTACACCTGGAGGGGAGTTTCGTGGCAAGGCAACATGACGTTGCTCACGTCCACGCTGGACACGATGGTCACACTGAAACCAGGAGATCTGGCCGACGGCACGAAAGTCGAAAACATGTGGCGCGAAATTGAGTTGGAATACAAACGCCATGGGTATCTGGACATGAGGCTGGATGCGGACCCGCAACTGGATGATACCGCTCACCAGGTTTCATATCGCGTGAAGCTCACCGAAGGCGCGCAATACCGCATGGGTGACATGATCATCACGGGATTATCGCTGGATGCGGAAAAACGATTGCGCCAGATGTGGCAGATCGCGCCGGGACAGATTTTTGACGAGACCTATTACGATTCGCACATGACGTTGTTCGCAAAACCGAGCCGCGATGTTTTTGGAGACCTGCCGGTCCACTACAATGAATTTGGCCACTTGCTGCGGCCGGATACAAACCGCCACTTAGTCGATGTCCTGCTCGATTTTAAATAGCCCGGGCGTCACACCCGACCGTTACACAACTCTGTCATTCCGAGCACAGCGAGGAATCTGTCTTCGTTCAGCCCACTCTGCTACTACTCGCGCGGCGTGACTTGGAGTTGCTCTTTGGTTTGCTCGTGGATTTGCTCTTGGGCGTGAGATTGAGCGCCACTGCGTCGCAAATAAGATTCTTAAGCGCCAATTCGTTAATCTTTTCGCCTTCGCGGATATCAATGGCGCGCCTTACATTACCGTCGAGACTGGAGTTGAACAGTTTCGCAGGGTCTTTCAACGCGGCGCCTTTGGCAAACGTGAACTTCACAACCTGCTTGTAAGTTTCGCCAGTGCATACGATGCCGCCATGCGAAAAAACAGGTGTGCCCATCCATTTCCACTCTTCGACAATATCTGGATCGGCCTGATGAATAAGTTCGCGTATTCTCGCGAGCATTTTTCCGCGCCAGTCTCCAAGTTCCTTAATTCGGCCGTCGATTAATGCAGAGGCCGATTGTGGTATAGCGTTATTTTTCATGTTCAGCTCCAACCGTCTTACGTTTTGTGGTGCCGGCGACACGAAAACGCCCATGGAGCTGAAGCGGCGATCGATGTTATGCCAGGGCGTGAGGCGCGTGCTTCCGCGAGGCGTCCAGCACCTAGCGAATATCCTGTCCGCCCCCAGTTGTATTCAACAAATCTGAGAGGGTCCGCGCCGTTCGTACAACTCACTGGTGTTCACTTCACTTCTACCAATTCAATCGCTTCGCGGCTCGGTCCTTCGATCATCACAGCGCGAGTGTCACCGAGCTTGTAGGGCCGCTTGAGAAATTTTACGTTTTCCTTGTGGAGCTTGGCGACCCAAGCGTCGAGATTCGCGACACTGAGCGCGAAGTGGTCGGACAGATGGCCGAGCGTGGAAACAAGTTCGCTGCTTCCCTGCCGCATATACCACATCAGCGCCACGTCATCGAACGTCACTCCGGCGGAGGGCACACGGATCGTTCCTTCTTTTTCCAAACCTGGCCAGCTCGGTTCGCCGCGCGCCACTTTGCAATTTTCCTCTGTATGCGGCGTTTGTCCGGCGGCGGGCGAAGGAACTGTGGCGTTCAGGTGCTTTTGATACCACAGCTGCGCGCAGTACGGATTCTCCTGATACATGTGCACGTGATTAAAACGCTCGACCGGCATGTCGCCCTGATACTCGATGATCGCGCCGTCCGGCCCCGCCATATAGGCGAACCCTGCCCCGCCGCGTGGCTGGACGCCTGCAGCCTTGGCATCAGCGATTTGCGGCTTGGTGAGCCCCAGGATGCCGCCAGTGCCCGGCCAGGTGTCACTGCTGACGAGAACGGAGGCACCTTCATCCGTCGTGTACAGCGGAAGGAGGTGAACTTCTTTCCGCTGCTTATACTCATCCAGGTTTTTACGCACATCCACCACATGCCAACCAAAGTGCCATATGGCCGTCTGCGGCTCGGTGGCGGGAGGTTTGCTGATTTTCGTAAACAGCACGTAGACTTTGCCCGCCTTCAGAGCGGGGAGCCCCGCGAATGACGCTTTCGATGTGCTGGGAAACTCCTTCGTATAAAACGCAATGGCCGCGTCAGGGTCCACGGAGTTGAGGTGCAAGTGGTGAAAGCCTGGTGCCGGAAGCGCGTCAGCGTCGCCGTTCGCTTGGGCGCTGGCTGGAGAGGCGAAATTTGTTGCAAAAATTGCCACAAAAACAGCTAAAAGTCCGACAATCCTGAGTTTCACGTTCGTCACCACGCTTCCGTCGAGCCGGATTGACGATCACAAATGCATCGCCGGGCAAAACGTTATGCCCTCCGCCAATTTGTGTCAACCTTGTGGCTGGACGCAGCCAATCAATCGACGATTCGCCCAAACTTAAAGCGATACTCTCACTCTTGAGTATCGCATTGCGATCGATTCTTTCCCGCGACCGACCCTGAATTGGCTGCGTCCTGCTTGATGAAATAGGCCCGGGGCGTAAGTTTTGACCGTGACTGGAAGTATTTACTTTCTACGTGGCAATGGCGCGGTGACAAAAGATGCGGCGCGTCGTTCGCCGCCCCGGCCGCGAGATAAGTCTTGCGGTTCCGGTATGTAGACCTTTGATTAACAGAACACATTTCGCGCAGATCCGCGCCTCGCTGAAAGCCATTGGCCCGGTTTTTGCTCATCATGAAAAGCATGTTCGCCCACCTCAACGGCAGGAGTGGCCCGATGAATAAAAACTGGTTCTGCGTGAGCTGCTTATCTCAAATTGCGTTGGATGTTCATGGCCGCTGCAGCACCTGCGGGTCCGACGCTGTGGAGCGAATCTCTGTCGGCGCGTACGAAAAAATCCAGCAAGAGCTCATCATGGATTGCACGCCGACTCCCTCCAGACCAGCTATCCCGGTTCGTTAGCTACGTGGCGCTGAACCGGACGCGCTAAAAACTCTCATGCATTTGACAGTGCGTGCTCAGCGACTCTGGTATAGGCGTCTGCTAGCCAGGATTCTCTGCGCTCGCCGTTCTCGCGTCACCTTTTTCTACTTTTCTCACCTGGGCGGACTTAACGAAAGTGTTATAACTATTGCTCGGTAGCGCGCCGATTTGACGGATCAACTCAAATGCGCTAATAATTTCACTGGGGCTGGGGTCTAATGCAGAGGCTAAACGCGCCGGCGTAGGGTCTCTGCAATCGTTCGTGTCTGCATGCATGCCAAATATTGCCGAGGTCTAACCATCGGTTCGCTTACTTGGCGGATAAAACTCCGATCCCAAGTATTTACGTGAGTTCGCCCTGCAGTATGAACTCGCGCGCAAACCCGTCCGGCGTGCGGTGATTCACAAGGAAACCCATCGGGTGTGATGGGTCTAAACTCCAAGGGAGGTTACAGGTAAATGTCTTGTAGTGGTTCAGTAAAAGGCAATTTCGCAGCACGTCTTATCCCATTTTTCATTCTAACAATTATCATCGGCGTTTTTTCTTCCGTTCCGGCCAACGCGCAAGTAACGGGAGCAACGCTCTCGGGCACCGTCACTGACCCTTCTGGCTCTTCAATTGCCGGGGCAGATGTCGCCATCAAAAACCTGGGCACCGGAATCGTTCACAGCGTAACCACTGATTCCGCGGGCCTGTTTTCAGTTCCGAACCTGGACCCTGCGTCCTATGAGGTAACCATCTCAGCCCCAGGATTTTCCAAGTCCGTCCAATCCAACCTCACACTTTCGGTCGGCCAACAGCAAACGTTAAACATCGCGCTAAAAGTTGGCGAAGCAAACCAAACGGTTACCGTCGAAGAATCTGCGCCGACCGTCGAGCTGACTTCCGCAACGCTCAGCGCGCAAGTCGATGCCACCACGGTGCGCGAATTGCCCTTGAACGGCCGCGACTGGACGCAGCTTGCCACGCTCGAACCGGGGGTTAACACGGTACGCGTGCAGGCCAGCACCAGCTCTCCGACCACCAACCGCGCCAACCGCGGCTTCGGCAACCAGTTGACGGATTCCGGCCACAGCCCGTATGAAAACAGCTACCGCGTGGACGGAATCAACATCAACGATTACACGAACGGATCTCCCGGAAGCGTGATCGGCGCGAACCTCGGCACCGACGCCATTCAGGAATTTTCCGTGCTCACCACGAACTACACGGCGGAATACGGACGCACGTCCGGCGCCATCGTCAACTCCATCTTGAAGTCCGGGACCAATAGCTATCACGGCACGCTGTTTGGATTCCTGCGCAACGCCCGGCTCGATGCAAAGAATTATTTTGACAGCGCGAACAAACCCATTCCCCCGTTTCAACGCTACCAATACGGCGGTGCTTTTGGCGGCCCGATCATCAAGGACAAGACGTTCTTCTTCGTTTCCTATGAAGGCGTGCAGCAGCAGTTGAGCAACACTGTAAACATCACGGTGCCCTCAGCGGCATCACGCGCGACCGCGGTTCCCCAGGTTCAACCGTTCCTCGGGTTCTGGCCTGTGGCTCCGGCCGGTGCCACAGTTTCGGCGGATGGCAGCACGAATAGCTTCTCCACAAACGGCTTGATCAAGTTGAAGGAGAACTACGCAACCGCCAAGGTGGATCATCACTTTTCGGATCGCGACTCAATCAGCGCCAGCTGGATGTATGACCGCGGACCGTATACCCAGCCTGATGCGCTGCTAAACGTGGTTTCTTCGCTTTTCAGCTTGCGGGAGATGGTCGCCCTCGAAGAAACCCACGTCTTCAGCTCCACGCTGGTAAACACCGCGCGCGTCGGTTACAACCGCTCGCACGGAATTAACGGCGGAGTCGTTGGGGCGCTGAATCCGATCGCCGCTGACACTTCGTTGGGTGACAGGCCTGGAATTCCTGCTCCCATCATCACAATCGCATCGGGAGGAGTGACGTCCACGGCTTCCGTCGGTAGCGCGTCGCAAAATCTATTGGTTGCGAACTCGTTCCAATTCTATGACGACGCTTTTTGGCAAAAGGGAAAGCACTCATTTAAATTCGGAGTTGCGATTGAACGCATTCAGTTCAACGCTTC
>DASRQU010000035.1:0-13993 GCA_035696345.1 Candidatus Acidiferrales bacterium | reverse complement strand
CAGCGGTATCTATGGCTACGATATCTTCGGCGAGCTTCTGGGAACAACCGGCACGCTGCGAATCGGCTACCTGCGCGAGACTCCGCTCTACGTGATGACGAAAAACCATATCGCGCACGACACGGTTCCCTTTTTCATGGAGCGTTTCCGCGATGCGTACCCCACGCAATTGCAAAACTTCGTGGACAATCTGCGCGACAATCGCCAACCGCCCATCACGATTGACGACGCGATGGGTTCGCTGCGCATCGCGCTCGCAGCAACGCGCGCGCAAGCGACTGGGAAAACGGTCTTGGTGGCAGATCCTTCTCTGTAAAACTCACACGAGTTTATTTCTGCCGGGTTTGCCGTTCGTAGGGGGCGCGCTCAAGTAGGGCCACCGCGGCGAGGACAATTACCGCGGTGAGCGCGGCAAGCGCATATGACGGTCCCGCGGATAGTCGGCTGATGATGAGGGCCATCGCGCCGAAAAATGCACCGACGGAGTACATCAGGAGAACGGCAGTGCGTTGGCTCTGAAAAACATTAGAGAGGCGGTGTGCGGTGTGATCTTTCCCGGGCGTAGTGAATGGGATAAACCCGCGGCGCGTGCGGGAAATGGAAATCAGCGTCGTGTCAAAAACGGTTGCGCCAAGAATGAAGATGGGAATCAGCCACGCGGCATTATGACCGGCGGCGATTACGGGGCGCAGCTTTAAGGAAAGCGTGGCCATCAGGAAGCCGAGAAACATCGCGCCGCCATCACCCATAAAAATTTTTGCAGGTTTAAAATTCCAGCGAAGAAATCCCGCCGCGGCGCCAAGTACTGCCGCAGCCATGGTGCTGACCATCAGTTGTCCGCTTTGCAGCGCGAAAATCGCGAAGAACAGCGACGCCATTGCCGCAACGCCGGCGCATAGCCCATCCATGTGATCCAGAATACTAAAGGACGCGGTGATTCCGACGACCCAGATAATAGTAAGCGCGGTATCCGCCACGACTCCCGGCGTGCCCGGCCAGAAATTGGAAAAAACCTGTGCGCGGATTCCCGAGAGAAGAAGGATGACTGCGGCGGCGGGCATGGCTCCGAACAATTTGATTTGATGATGCAGAAGGCCGCGATCATCCAGTATGCCCACTACGGCAACGAGAGTTGCGCCCGCGTAAATTCCGATTACCTGCGTGAGCGCGGGGCCGTCCATGGAGACGAGCAGCGCGATCAGTACTCCTAAATAAATCGCGAGGCCGCCGAGCAGCGGCATAGGCTGCGCATGCACTTTGCGCGGACCGGGATGATCGACCATGCCCACACGCAGAGCGAGTTGGCGCACTGGCACGGTGAGCGCCATAGAAGCGATCAGGCCAACTGCAAATGCGATCAGGCTTGTGTTCATCGTTGCTGCGGCACTGTTCCGAGCCAGTCGAGTAGCATAGCCACTCTCGGCTGCGTGCATTTTGCAAAACCCGCACAGGCAAGAGTGCCTGTGCTACTGAAACATTCGTCCGAATCATTTTTTCGCGACCTGTGAAGCCGCGACTTTTTTATCCGCGAACCAGATCTTCCAGCGTCTCGGAAAAAATCTTCAGCTGTTTTACTTTACCATACGAAAAAGAAATTTCCCTCGCCCGGCGGCTCATCGTGCGCAATTGTTCCGGATCCTGCAACACGCTTTGTATGGCTCCTGCGACGCTGTCGGGATCGTCGGGATTTGCGGCAACGCCGCAGCCCGTCGCGTGAATCGTGCGAACGACGTCGCACTCGTCCGGCGCAATTCCCAGCACAGGTCGGCCGGCCGCGAGCGTCGGATATAGTTTGCTGGGTACCACCACTCCTTCCAAACCGCGCTTCACGGTGACCACGTGCATGTCCCCAGATGAAAGCACGAGCGGAATTTCGCTCGCCGGTCGGAACGGCAGAAAGCGGATTGCTTTGCAGCCCTGCGCCATCGCTTCGATCTGCGGCTTCATGGCTCCCTCACCGATGAACACGAGGCCCACGCCTGCACTTTCGAGCATTCGCACGGCCGTGATAAGTGTTTGCCACGCTCCGTAAAAACCTAAATTCCCGGCGTGCACCAGGACGAAACGAAAATCGCCGCGAATTTCTCGCGCTACATGATTATCAGGTGAGGCTATTGTTTCAGGAATGGCGATTCCGTCGCGCGAAACCACGACGCGCGCGGGATCGATCCCTTTCGCAATGATGCGGTCGCGCATGTCATCGCCCAGCACGATAACGCGCGCCGCCTGCCGCAGCGCCCAGCGATGCATCGTCTCCCAGCGTGCCGTGAAACTTCCAGGTCGAACGATCGCGCCGCCCACGGCCATGTCGGGATACATGTCGCGAATGTTGTAAACAAACGGACGACCGGAAAGGCGCGCCACCATGGCACCGGCGAGACCCTCAATCGGCGGGTCGGTCATGGCCAGCACGATGTCCGACGGAATCGCCAGCGCGCGCGGAATGGCGAGCGCAAGATACGTCAAATAATTCGAAACGCGGCGGCGCATCTGAAAGCGCGGATAGGCGGTCGAACCTACGCGCTCGACGGCCAAATTGCCGAGCACTTCGCGTCGCAAAAAATACGGCGGATGGGTTTCCGTGGGATCGTAGCTTGGACGGCCTGCCAGCACAGTCACTTTGTGATTCGCGGTGAGGGCGTCAACGACTTGCGCCGCGCACTTGGCCGTCGCGCTCGTGTCCGGCGGAAAATATTCGTTTAATAGGAGAATATGCACGCGCGCATCCGATTTCTATGGGAAGAATTTTGATGGAATGAAAACGAATCGGCCGCAGTCGCGGAATGGAAACGATGCAAGATGGCTATTCGCCCGTCCAGCGCGGCGCTTCGGGAAGTTTCGGTTTGCGAATCAGGAAGTCGCCCAGAACAAGCGCATCCATTTTGGTGCGCAGAAAGCAATCGATCGCTTCCTCTGGTTTGCAAACGATGGGCTCGTTGTCGTTGAATGAAGTATTCAGGACCACGGGAACGCCGGTTAAATTCGCAAACTCGCGAATCAGCCGCCAGTACCGCGGGTTCTCCGCATACGTTACGGTTTGCAAACGGCCCGTCCCATCAACGTGCGTGGGCGCGGGAATCACATCGCGCTTTTCCGGACGCACGGAATAGGCTTGCGTCATGAACGGGCACGGATCGGATTTCTCAAAATATTCTCCCGTGGATTCGGCGAGAATCGATGGCGCAAAAGGGCGAAACATTTCGCGATGCTTGATTCTGGCGTTGAGAGTTTCCTTCATGTCCGGACGACGCGGGTCAGCCACGATGCTGCGATTTCCGAGCGCACGCGGCCCCCATTCGGCACGGCCTTGAAACCAGCCAAGGATTTTTCCGTCGGCAACTTCCTTTGCCGCTTCTATGGCCGTTGCTTTTTCGTGAAGCTCTAAAATCTCCAAGCCTTCATTTGGCAGGCGGCTGGAATTGATCGCCGCGCGAATTTTTTCATGAGAGTAAGAAGGTCCCCAGTACGAATTTTCCATCACAAACAGGCGAGGGAGCCCAAGAATCTGGTGGTATACGTGATAGGCGGCACCTATAGCCAATCCCGCGTCACCGGCTGCGGGTTGCACAAAGATTTTTTCAAACGGCGTCTGATCGACGATTTTTCCGTTGGCTACGCAATTAAATGCAACGCCGCCTGCGAGGCATACGGCCTTTTGCCCTGTGCGGGCGTGTAGTGCGCGCAACATTTGAAAAAGCACTTCCTCAAGCCGGGCCTGCAGGCTCGCCGCGCCGTCCTTATGTTTCTTCTCGACGGGAGCCGCGGAATCGCGCGAAGGCCCGAGCCGCCTGCACATGTAGTCCGAATACATCGCGCCGAGTTCGGGAGTTTTATCGGCGTCCCGCCACGTCATTTCCGGACCGGTGCGGTGATGTTTGAAATATTTCAGGCCGAGGCGGAATCCGACGCCTCGCGCGTTGCGCACGATGCGCCGGTATTCGTCCATGTACGCGGGTTCGCCATACGCGGCGAGTCCCATCACCTTATATTCGTCGCCAAATTTGCGGAAACCCAGATACTGCGACATGGCGGTGTAATACAGTCCCAAGGAGTGCGGAAACGCGACCGCGCCATCGATCTTCATGTGATTGCCGTGGCCGACTCCCCACATCGTGCTGGCGAAATCCCCCAGCCCGTCAGCGGACAGCAGCGCGGCATTTTCAAACGGAGAAACAAAAAATGTGCTGGCGAGGTGCGCCTGATGATGCTCGATGCGGTGGAAGTGTGCGCGAATTGACTTGGGCGAAACATCGAACGCTTTACCCAGCGCTTCGGGTATTCCCACAAACTGGCCCATCACCTTCGCGCGCTCCGTGGCAAAGCCCGGCATGCGGATCGCGTACCACAATTTCGTGCCGATGCGCGCCCATGGATTGCGCGGAATCGCGATGTGATCGACCTCGCTCAGCTTGATACCCGCGGTGTCCAGGCAGTATCGAATTGCTGCGGCCGGAAAACCTGCCGCGTATTTCACACGATTAAAACGCTCTTCTTCAACGGCGGCGACCAGTCTGCCGTCCGCGATAATTGCAGCCGACGCGTTGCCGTGATACGCGTTAATCCCAAGGATATACATCCAGAATAGTTTTCCCTTCCGTGTTTACGGCCGCGGCGTTGCGGAGGCCGCCGTTGCCGCGGCGACCTGAACAGCGTCCGCCGTTGACGCAGAATAATTTGTCGCGTCCGTCACATGATGGCGAATCCATTCGTTCAACACGTACAAGCTCCACGGCCGCGACCATGTAGTGTGCCCGATCACAAAATTCTGCCACGCGCCCTGCACCGCTCGCGGATTCAGATATTTGCGCAGCGGCGGAGTCAAGTTCGCGAGATCCTGCGACAAACGCACGCCGAGCGGTCCGCGCAACCAAACTTCCCAAGGCAGAGTGAAAGTGCGCTTGGATTGGCCAACCACTTCGTCCGGCAAAAGGTCTGAAAGCGCCTCCACCAGCAAAGCTTTCGGAACATCGCGATTGTATTTCACGTTTTTCGGCAGACGGCCGACAAACTCCACCAGACGATGATCAAGGAACGGCACGCGCACTTCAAGCGAACTGGCCATGCTTGCCGAATCCGTATCGCGCAATAAAGTATTCACCATGTAAGACTGCAGTTCGAAACACGAAACGCCCGTGAACGAATCAAGCTTCGCGGCCTGCCGCGCGGTTTCCGCCATCCGCGAGCGCCACGGATTCATGCGATCGCCAGAATATTCGTCGGATTCGAAATAGGGCGCCAGCAGTCGCCGCACGCGCGTGGGGGTGAATAGCAGGCGCGTGAAAAAATAGGCGTGCGGAAACTCCGTTGGCGAACGCCACGCCGCCGCGGCCTTTCGAATTGCGTCTCCCGCCGCGATCCTTACAGCCGCGCCCGCCGTAAGCCGCCGGAATGGACCGGGAATCCAACGTCCGAGACTCGCCACAAACGCGGCGCGCGGAGTGGACTCGAATGTAGAATATCCGCCAAAAATTTCATCGCTGCCCAACCCCGATAGAGCCACTTTCAAACCGCTCTGCGCCGCGGCACGTGAAACGAAATACGTATTCAGGCCATCCATGGTCGGCTGGTCCAGGGATTTGACCGCGCCGTCCAACTGTCCGAAAAGAGTATCGGGGGCCAGAAGAATTTCCTGATGCTGTGTCTTGAATAGCTTGGCGGTTTCGCGCGAAATCGCGGCTTCGCTGTAGCGTTGTTCGGGAAATACCACGGTAAACGTATGCACATCGCTTTTAAATTTGCTGGCCAGAGCCACCAGGCTCGTGGAATCCAATCCGCTGGAAAGAAATACGCCGAGCGGAACATCCGCGATCAAATGGTCCTGAACGGTTTCTTCCAGCAGCGGCCGCAATTGCTTCGCGGCGGCGTGGAAATCTTTGGGGACCGAACCGGTTTGATGGAGAACCACGTCCGAATAAACCCAATAGGGTTTCGGCGACGGTTTTGAGGGCGGCGCGTCCGCACGAAACGAAATGCAATGGCCCGGGGGAATCGACCAAATTCCTTCGACTAATGTAGAAGGCTCGATCACTGAGCCAAACGTTAGATACGCCTCAAGCGAACTAGGCAAAACGCGCGGTTGAATTTGTCCGCTGGCCAGAATCGAGCGCACTTCGGACGAAAATAAAAACGCGCCGCCCGACGCAGCGTAGTAGAGAGGCTTGATTCCCAGACGATCGCGGGCCAGAAATATTTGCGCATGCCGCGCCGCGTCGCCCGAGGTTCCCGATTTGCGCGCGTCCCAGATGGCAATAGCAAACATTCCGCGCAATTCACGCAAACACTGCTCGCCCCATTCTTCGTAGGCGTGGACGATTACTTCGGTGTCGGAAACGGTCCGGAAGGAGTGGCCGCATTCTTCCAGCGTCTTGCGCAGCTGGCGGAAGTTATAAATTTCGCCGTTAAAAACCACGGCGACGTTTCTCGCTTCGTTAAAAACGGGTTGGTGGCCGCCGGGCAGGTCAATGATGCTAAGGCGGCGCATGCCGATCGTTGCCGACGGCGCGACCAGCAGGCCGTCTTCGTCTGGACCGCGGTGCGTGATCGCACCCATCATCCGGCGCGTGATTTGCTCGGCCAGTTCAGCGCGTTGAATTCCTATGACACCGCAGATTCCGCACATTCCGCGTTACTTTACCGTGAACACGCTTGCAGTTCCACTGCTACGTGTGGGAAGTTGCGCACCCGGAAACAAATTCACGTGGCGCTTTCCGTGGGCTGCAAGTACTTTGGCTCGAGATACTCGTACTGAAACGCGTGTCCGCGCCGGATCTGCGGCTGTTCGAAATACTTCCAGGATAATTTTGCAATGGCATAGGTCAGCAAAGCGGCAAGCAACGTGACAGCGGCTGCGGGCACATCCGTAACCGCGGGAAGCGCGCCCAGAATAAGCTGGTGGCAGAAAAAATATACCGCTGTGTGAATGATGTAGATGCAATATGAAATGCCGCCGATGTCGCGCAGGAATCCGAGCCGCATCACAGCCGCGATAAAAAAATTACGTTGGACGAGCACCAGCAGTAAGAGCGCCGCAAAAAATAATGCGATCACCGTGTATCCTGCCGTCTGGGTGAGCAAAAGCATGGGGTCCGACGACCATCTCCACAGGTAAGCCACTCCGTAAAATAGCGAAACGAACAACGCGTAGAGAAACAGGGTATATTTTTCCATCCACGCGCGCGCACCAGGACTCTTCCAGATCAGCGCCGCAAGCACGCCCACCGCCAGCGCATCCGCGCGGCAAGGCATCAGGCGGTATGCCAGCCACGGTCCATCCCCAGAATAATTGCGCACAACGTATCGCAAAATCGGCGCGGCAATCGTGACTAGTACAAGAATCGTCGCCAGCGAGCGCTTCGACAAGTACCGCACGAGAAGCGGCGCGACGAGATAAAATTGCTCTTCCACGGCCAGAGACCACGTCGACGAAAACCACCAGAACGACGCCCCGCTCTTCAGAAATTCATGAAAATTCTGCAAGAAAAAAAGATGCGCCAGGATGGAACCATCCACCTGCTGCACAGGTCCAATCCGGTCTGAAAAAAACATTTTTATAACTGGGGCCAACACAACGTACAGCAGAATCCATGCGTAGTAGAGAGGAATGATGCGAAAAAATCTGCGTGCATAGAATGTTTTGAAATAATTGGAAGATCCGCGGGCGTCGAGGAGAATTCCGCCGATCAGAAAGCCTGAGAGAACGAAGAACAGATCGACTCCCGTCCAGCCCAGGCGAAACCAATATCCGCTCAAAAGGCTGACCGAGCCGACCCCTGGAACCGAGAAATAATGGCCGACCATGACTAGGAGGATCGCCATCCCGCGGACACCGTCGAGTTCGGGTATTCGCCTCTGTGGAATTTGCTCCGTCATGGGTCGTCTTTAGGACGGTAACAGTCCGTCCGAAGACGGGTCAAGCAGGTGGGTGGGAACGGGGGCTTTTGCTCTACGTGGCACAACAAAAAGTCACGCGCCCAAAAAACGGCCGACGGCCGCTACGTAAAGCAAATTCCGAAGCATTTTCGCGGAGAAGCTACCCGCGATCGAAAATGACAAATCGCTATCTCATAATTAAGGTAGCGAAACACTGACCGGCGAGCGCGTTCCTTGCCACACGCCGATTCCGACGCCTGCCCCGACACCGATCAAGGTAATGATCAACGGAGCTTTCGGCTGGGCAGCAGCACCAGCAGGCCCGGAGTTTGTCGAGCCGGTGATATCGGTGAGGCTCTCTGCCGTTAAGGCATCCTGCGGCGCGAAATCGCTCGGACCGTCAACGGCGCCCGCCTTTGATATGCGGATCATCTTCCCCGCGGGCACCAAGATGGCTGGACCGCTCAAAGTCGTAAAACGCACCGAGCCTTCAAAAACCATCAGCTCCGTGTATTCATTCGTTACCGCCAGCGACAAATCCGTACCCACGAGCCCAGCGATGCCCATCGGTGTGTGAATCTCGAATTTGCCCTCCGCCCGGGATAACTTCGTAATTTTTCCGCGCACGCGTCCCATCAGAAGATCGAGTGACGTCTGCTGCGCCTGCGCGTCATGTTGCAAAATTCGCAAAGTGGAATCCGAACCAAGATTCAGCTGCGAACCATCCTTGAGCGTGATGTGCGCACGCCCTCCCGCGCCGCTGCGCAGCTCATCATTCCAGTACAGGCCGCTGGAGACCTGCGCCACGATGTGCTGCGATGCACGATCGATCTGCACCTGGGGAATGAGCCGCGACACTTTTCCGGCAACCTGGCCTCCGGCGCTGTCGACGGTAGAAGCCTCTGCGCCAGCCTCGAACGCGGCCGTTTCTCCGGCGTGCAACCTGTAGGGTGCACTTCCTGCGCTCGTAATTTCCGACGTGCCCGCGACGGCCGAGACTTCCGCTCGTGCTCCGCCCAATTTAATTTCCGCCGAGCCCGTGATGCCTTCCGCGCCGGCAATATTCAGCTGGAAAAAAGGTCCGGCGACAGCGAAAGGCTCTGTTCCGTTGACTCGGATCTGAAGATGGCCGCTGCGCAATTTCAAGCTTTGCGATTCCACCACCAGTTCCGTCATTGGCGCGGCGAGCACGGAGCTGTTTCCGAATTGCAGGGCAGCCGTGGAATTTTCGCCCAGGCGCAAAACGTCGCCTGGAAAAAGCGTTGCGCCCGCCTGAATTGCCGAACCGTTCAGCTCCACTTGCTTGCCCACAATGCTGGAAGCGAACACGGGCAATTTGGGTTCGCGCGGCGCCGCACGAAGAGATGTGGAGGGAACTAGTGATGACAAGAGCACAGCGGCGACAAAATAGAAGAATAATTTGTTTGCGGATTGAAGCATCATGCAGGATACGTGGGGAAATCTGCCCGGATTTCGGGAATCAGCCCGCCGATTTGGTCTCATAGCGCTCCCATAGACAAATTTTTAAAATCTGCCTTTCAAGCTCGCCATCTGCTCCCCGGCACTATAGCGATAACGCACTTAAATCTCAAGCGGAGAGAGGTGTTGCCGGGAAATACACACGCAACGCGCTCTTCCGTACGCGCGATTTTGATCGGCGTATAATTTTCAAAGAGGCAAACTTGCCATGAAAGGAATGTTTGGAGTTCTTGGACTGCTGATCACCGCCGCGGTGGGCATGGGCATCTACTCTTACACTTTGAAGCAAGCCGCGCCCGCGCCAGGAATGGCGGTGACCCAAAACATCGACTTGACCGGAGTGAAAATGGACCTCGTGTCCATCGCACAAGCGGAGCGGCTGTATTACACGCAGAATGGTTCGTACACGGACCTGAACACACTGTCGACCTCTGGAACCATGAATATCAGCAGAACGAGCCGCGATGGTTATACATATTCCGCGGCGCCGTCTGGAGATGCTTTTACTGTGACGGCTACTTACACCGCGCCAACCGTGAACAATCCGACCGGCGTAACGCCGCCGCACTTCCCCAACTTTGCGATCGATCAGGGCATGGAAGTTCATCAACTCGACTAGCATTACGTGGCATAGGCTTCAGCCTGTGTGGTTTTAGTCCCTGCAAGGCCGGAAGGCGCACAGGCTAAAGCCTATGCCACGCGACCCATCTACGTTTTCTCCTTGTCCGCGTAAATCATTCCGTTCGAAGCAAAATCCGTATGCGGAATGTCCACGAACACGATATGCGTCGACTCGGGTTTCGCTCCCGCTTCCTCTGACAAGATTTTCGTAATTCCTTCCACCACTTTGCGTTTCTGGTCCACGGAACGTCCAGCGAGCCACAAGATATGTACATCCGGCATTTCGATATCCTCCTGAGAATTCCAAGGCAGGCGTCCTGTGCGACGTCCGCAATAAAATGAGCCACGAGTCTAACGCGAAAATTCGCCGGGGAAAACGGGCGCGGCCAATAAATTTGAAATCCCGGCCATGCGCGCGAGATGTGCTAAAATGCTGCCTCCATGCATCCTCATCTCAAGCCTTTAATCGAACTGCAAGCCGTTGACCTGCGCCTGATCGGAATTCGCGAGCGGCTGGCGCAGTTTCCGAAGCGCTTGGCGGAAGTGGAGGCGGGCGTTACGGCCGCGAAGCAGGAAGTTGCGGCGGCCAAGGAAGCCTTGCTCACCGGCCAGAAAGAGCGCAAGACTTATGAGATGGACGTGGACCAGTGGAAAGAGCGCGCCAAGAAATACCGCAACCAGACCGGAGAAGTAAAAAGCAACGAAGCTTACAAAGCCCTCCTGCACGAAATCCAGAACGCCGAAGACGAAATCGCCAAGGCCGAAGACCGCCTGCTGGAGCGCATGGTCTCCGGCGAACAGTACGACCGCGAAGTGAAGGCCGCCGAGGTTCGCGTGAAAGAAGTGGAAGCAGTCGCGGCAAAAGAGCGGCAGGCGATTCAGGCGGAATACAACGCCACGCAAAAAGAATTGACCGCCGCGGAGGCCGTGCGCAAGTCCGCCATGTCCGCCGTGCCGGAGGATTTGGTGAGTCATTATGAGCGCATCGCCAAGCGGCACGGCGGCATCGCGCTCGCCGATATTCGCGGCGAAGGTTGCGGCCAGTGCGGCGTGCACATTCGCCCGCACGTGATTCAGCAGCTGCAACGGCCAAATAACGATGCGTTTTTTCACTGCGAAACGTGCACGCGAATTTTGTATTACGCCGCGGATCCCGCTCTCGCGGCCAGTTCCGCTTCCGCGGCTGCGCCGGACGGAAATGCGGCTTCGCCCCCTACTCATGATTCTTGATTATGCTGGTCTGAGTAATTTTTGTAAGCGTTTGGCAGCTCAAAAACCGCCGGCGGGACGCTGGCGCCACGAAAGCCGCTTCCTCTTTCCCAATTTTTACGTTTTTAGCGAAATTTCAGGAATGGGCAATTGATGATCAAATTCACACACAAATCATCTGGGCATTTGTTTGAGGAACCGGAAATTCCTTCAGCGCGGCAAGAGGGCTCTTACACCGCAAATATTGACGGCGCGGCGCGCGGGAACCCCGGGCCTGCTGCTTACGGCGTCATCGTCCGGCGACCGGATGGGAAGAAGCATGAATCCCTTGGCAAATATATCGGGCGCACCACAAACAATGTGGCGGAATATTACGCACTGATCGCGGCGCTCGACTACGCGGCGGCCAACGGAATCCGCCGACTGCGCGTGTACAGCGATTCGCAACTGATCGTCAATCAGATCAGGGGCATTTACAAAGTGAAGCATCCGGATTTGCGTCCGCTGCATGAACGCGCCAAGAAGCAGGCCGCGGGCCTGGAAAGTTTTACGATTCAGTATGTGCCACGCGAAGAAAATCGCGATGCGGATGAGATGGCGAACGCCGCACTCGATAGCACCGGCGGCGTGAAGGCTGCTTACGGAGCGACGTCCGCCGCCAGGCCCTCGGCAACCCCTGCGTCATCAGCATTGCCGTCCAGATCTGCGACAGCGTCGGCGACGACTTCGGTTTCGTCATCAGCAAAAATATCGGCCAAAACCCCGGACAAACTTTTTTATTTGGATGATCTACAAGTCGGCCAGAAATTTACTTCCGGCACCTATCGCATGGAAGAAGACCGCATCAAGTCGTTCGCGGCGGAGTTTGATCCGCAGCCTTTTCACCTGGACGAAGCGGCTGCCGAACGCAGCGTTTTTCGCGGCCTCGCGGCGAGCGGATGGCACACGGCCGCGGCGACGATGCGTCTCATGGTCACAAGTGGATTGCCGATCGCCGGCGGCCTCGTAGGTCTGGGCGGCGAAATCGCGTGGGCGCGCCCGACGCGGCCCGCCGACGTGCTGCACGTGGAAAGCGAAGTCATGGCCATCACGCCGTCACGGTCAAAGCCCAATCAGGGCGTCGTCACCGTGCGTAACATTACCCTTAACCAAAAAGGCGA
The DNA here is from genome assembly GCA_035696345.1 of Candidatus Acidiferrales bacterium. Classification (GTDB taxonomy): domain Bacteria; phylum Acidobacteriota; class Terriglobia; order Acidiferrales; family UBA7541; genus Palsa-360. Next base: position 1,655 of record DASRQU010000035.1, on the reverse strand, counting down.
AGAAGTGCAGGTTTTAATGACGAAGATTCTGGTTTTTAAGCGCGGCAGCGTCCCCGCCTAGCCCGCACTTGTTGCAAATCTATTAAGAGCAATTTCGTGTCTGCGCACGTCACCGATGGACTATATGAATCGTGCTCGCGCCGTAGAGGCATGGCGTACCGTGCCTCTACACCTTTTTTGCCACAAGGTCGCTACTTCAGGGAGTAGGAGCGATACAGCGTGTCTCGTTGATAGGGCCTGTACCCCGCATCTTCGATGATGCGGCGCAATTCGCCTTCGTTGGTGCGGTTGCGAACCCCTGCCGCAAAAACCACGTTTTCTTCAATTAAAATACTGCCCACATCGTCCGCGCCGAATTGCAAACCTACCTGGCACACTTTAATTCCGGGCGTGAGCCAGCTCGATTGAATGTGATCGATGTTATCCAGATACATGCGGCTGATGGCCAGCGTTTTTAAATAATCGACAGCCGTGGCCTCCGGAACTTTTTTGCCGAGCGGCGTATTGTCCGGCGCAAACATCCACGGAATGAACGCCGTAAAGCCGCCGGTATCTTCCTGAATGCGGCGGATGCGCTCCAGATGATTCACGCGGTGGCGAAATTCCTCACCGCAACCGAACATCATGGTGGCGGTGGTGCGCATGCCGAGCGAATGCGCCACACGATGCATGTCTTCCCATTCGTCCGACGTGCACTTCAAGCGCGAAATGCGCGCGCGAATTTCGTCGTCCAGAATTTCCGCGCCGCCGCCGGGAATGGAATCGAGACCCGCAGCCATCAGCCGCGAAATCGTTTCGCGCACGCTCAGCCCGGAAACTTCCGCGATGCAGCCGATTTCCGGCGCGGAGAAGCAATGCAGATGCACTTGCGGGAAGCGCTCCTTTAGCGAACGCAGCAAGTTTTCGTAGTACTCGACGCGCAGGTCCGGGTGCAGGCCGCCCTGCAGCAAAATTCCTGTGCCACCCAACTCCAGCATTTCCTCGATCTTTTTGTAAATGGACTCGAACGAGAGTAAATAACCTTCCTTCGATCCGAGCGGGCGGTAGAAGGCGCAGAACGAGCAATACTCCGTGCAGAAATTGGTGTAATTAATGTTGCGATCAATCTGATAGGTCACCACGCGCGGATCGGTTTTTTTGCGGCGCACTTCCATCGCCGCCATGCCGATGCCTACGAGGTCATCGGAGCGAAACAGGTCGAGCGCATCCTGCTGTGTCAGTCCCATTGCGATTGCGTCCTCAATTCCGCGCGATTTTCATTGCGTTGCCGAAGCTGCGCAAAAAAGACAATTGCTATTGCTAACGAATACGCTTGCTGTAGCCCGCGTGTTCAGACGCGGTGTTTCAAATTATGACCGGCGCGAAATTGGCCGACGGGCTGACATTTAAATCCCCGCCTCTGGAGAAGCGGGCTACAGAAACCCCAAGAACAGGCCGCGCGAAATGCCCACTATTTCCCCGTGGCCAGCGTGCCCACAAATTCCAGTTCGCGCGCCTGCGGAATCAGCCCAGCATTCGCGCACTCCTCATAATAACGCCGGAGCCCCGCCAAATTCTCGTCGTCCAGCGAAAAATCAATATTTTCTGTCAGGTAGCGCTCGAGTTCGCGCGGGGGAAGGTCAAGCTTTAACGCGGCGCCTTCCGCGATATCGTCA
>DASRQU010000034.1:0-6985 GCA_035696345.1 Candidatus Acidiferrales bacterium | reverse complement strand
TGAATCCTCCGTTGCAAGTGACCGCAGTCTGACATTCTACGCAACCCGCGCAGGGAAAAACCAATAACTCGGCCTGGATGTGTTCCGTCTATATACTTTTTTCGTTGCTTACATAAGACAGGCTGCAGGCGGCTAAATTTTTACTCGCACATGGAGCACCACTGCGTCCCATAGAGCGCGGGACGAGGTGGCAGCTACGAAAACAGATCGCGCTTATGCCTTTACGCAGAGGCCGCCTGCTTTTTGGACGGGCAGCCTTTCTGCCAGTGCACGTAAAATTCGCACCCCCGCACGCAGCCAACGCGACGGAGTTTTTTCGCTTCCAAAGTAGTAGACTGGAGACGAGATATTTATCGAATGCGAAAATCAACCATCTGCTTCATCTCACTCACAGCGCTCCTAGTTTTTTGCGTAAAACCATTTCGGGCGCAGCAAATGCAGGGCCCGATTTCTCCCAAGCCCGACGCCCCCGTTCAGCAATCGCCCGAAGGCAGGATTCGTGTTCGCGTTTCACTCGTGAGTGCGCCCGTCGTAGTGGTGGACGGCAAGGGCGAACCTGTGCTCGATCTGCAGCAGAAAGATTTTCACATCAAGGATGACGGCACGGACCAAGCCATCGAATCGTTCGACTTGGGTGGGGAACCGGTCGCCGCCGTTTTTGTTTTTGAAACCAGTTCGCGCGTAGAGCCGCTGTTGCCGGCCGTCCAAAAATGCGCGATTGTTTTTACACAAACGATTGTAGGACCGTCAGGAGCGGGAGCCGTGTTGAGCTATGACAGCGGCGTCAACACGCTGCTGCCGTTCAGCACGGACAGCGACAAGATTGAAAAAACAATCGCGAACCTCAAGCCTGGCGATAGCGGCGCGAAGCTGTATAACGCCCTCTCTGCGGCAGTGGGGATGCTGCGCGATGATACTTCTGGAAAACGCCGCGCAATCGTTGTTGTCGGCGAAGCGAGCGACAGCGGGAGCGAGCAGAAACTGGGGCGCGTCCTCCGTGACGCTCAGCTTGCCAACATCGTAATTTACAGTGTGGGTCTATCGGAAACTGCGGCGAGCGTGCACGCTCCGGCCAAGGTAACTGCTCCGCCCACAGGTACACCCCCAGGGACCTTTGGCGGCCCGTCCTTCCCGGGAACCGCGCAAACACCGACGAGCCAGCAGCAGTACGGAGGCAATATCAATCTACTGGGTCTTGCGGAGTGGGCTGTGCGAAATGCCACTGCCGTCGTAAAGGACCGACCTCTGGAAGTGGCCGCCACCGCGACGGGTGGCACGTATGAGTCTGTGTTTCGCGACAGCAAAATTGAAAATGCGATCGATGCAATCGGCGGCGAACTCAATTCGCAGTACATGCTGAGCTACCGACCCACCAGCGCTGACAATCCCGGCTATCATCAAATTCGAGTTACGGTGGATCGCCCGGGAGTGAAGGTGCGGACCCGCCCCGGGTATTACCTCGAGGCGAAGTAAACTTCGCTTTTCGTGGGATAGGCTTCAGCCTGTCCGGTTTAAATTATAATCCTTCAGAAACCAAAACCAGACAGGCTCAAGCCTGTCCTACTCAACCCGCGATCGAAATCATTTTTAAAATGTGCAGGCCGATGATTTCATCTCCCAACAGTCGAACTTGCGATCTGGCCTCGGCTGCGGCAATTCCTTTGGTAAAAATGCGCCACGCAATTTGCTGCGGAATAACCGTCTCGGAAATTTTTTCACCAGCAGGCGAAGCGATCAACCTCCACGCGTCATTTTCGCCGAGCAGATACCAACTGCCGCCGCAATCTCCGCTCACAGTAAATTGCGCGAGCGATCCATGCGTCGCCTCCACGTTGCGATACGTGTGCGGGAGCCCGCGCATAAAGCAATCGAGCACAGGAAAGTAAAATTCCCGCGTCATGATCCCCGGATCGTCGAGCGTGTTTGGCTTATCCAGTTTGTCTACTGCCGCCCGAATCTGCTGCTGGTGGTGCCAGCGCTCGGTAAATTCTCTTGCGGTATCGAACCAGTTGGCTGATTCATCCTCGCCTGCCCAGCTCACGGGAATCACGGCCCTTGCAAATGGATCGAGCGACTGAAGGTGCTGCGTGAGTTCGGTGGAAGTCTTTTCGATCCGAGAAATGAGGTCGGTTTTGCTCAACTGGCGGTATTGTTGGACGCCTGCCTCGTTCAACCGATTGACGAATTCCACGATTTCGGCGTAGGAAAGCGTTCTTGAATCCGCGGTTTCATGCCCGCGGCGCGCGATCGCTAGCCTTCGAAGTTCGGTGTCCAGCAGGTGCGCCGCTACATCCTTTACTTTCCACTTCGGCGCAAGCGTTTGCTTTTCCCAATCCTCCGGAGCGAGCCCGCGCAACAGCGCAATCAATTTCGCTTCCAACTGAGGAAAAAGGTGTGAAGTATAAATGGGCGGCAAGGATTTTAGATTTCCATCCATGCCGCCCATTTTATTTTTATTCTCTAATTCGCACTACTTCTTTTCTTCGGTCACTTCCTCGTCTTCCTGGATGCTTGCGGCGGCGGCGATTTTGTCGTCGTCTTCGAGGCGCAGGAGGCGGACGCCTTGCGTGGAGCGGCCGGCTTCGCGTATTTCGTTTCCGTGAACGCGGATCACCTTGCCGTACTCGGTGATGATCATGACGTCGGACTCTTCGGCGACCTGCAAGACGGCCACGACCGGGCCATTTCTATCTGTGGATTTCAGATTGATTACACCTTTGCCGCCGCGCGACGTGATGCGGTACTCGGCGAGCGGCGTGCGCTTGCCAAATCCTTTTTCGGAAACGGTAAGCATCAGTGAAGTGAGCGAATCTTTCAGCGCTTCGTTCTCGATGTCATCGAGATTCTGCGACTCGGATTTCGCTTCCTTCTTGATGATTTCAAAATCAGGCTGCACGGGTTCCATGCCCACGAGGTAATCGCCCTTGGCGAGGTCCATGCCATTCACGCCGCCCGCGTTGCGGCCCATCGAGCGCACTTCGGTTTCGCGGAACAGGATGGCCTGCCCGTCATGGCTCGCGAGGAAAATCATCTGCTTGCCATCGGTGAGGTGCGCGCCGATCAGCTCGTCATCCTGATCCAGATTGATGGCGATGATGCCCGTCGAGCGCGGATTGGAAAATTCGTTGAGCGAAGTCTTCTTCACCGTGCCGTTTCGCGTGGCGAGGAAAATAAATGTGCCTTCGACTTCGAGATCACGCGCCGCTACCACTGCAGTGAGATGCTCGTCCTCCTGGAATTTCACCAGGTTGGAAATCGCTTTGCCGCGTGTGGCGGCCGCAGCCTCCGGAATTTCATAAACCTTGAGCCAGTACACCCGGCCCTTCGAACTGAAGAGCAGAATATAACTGTGCGCTGACGCGACGAACAGGTATTCGACGAAATCTTCGTCGCGCGTTTTTGCGCCGATGCGGCCCTTGCCGCCGCGAGACTGGTGGCGGTAGACGTCCACCGGTGTGCGCTTGATGTAGCCCGCATGGCTCACGGTGATGGCCATCTCAACGTCAGCAATTAAATCTTCGAGTTTGATTTCCTCAACGTTTCCGACAATTTCAGTGCGCCGCGCGTCCGCATAATCCTTCTGGATTTCGCGCAATTCCTTGACGATTACGGCCTTCAGCTTTTTCTCGCTGCCCAGAATTTCACGCAGCTCTTCGATCAATGCGCGGATCTCCGCCAACTCTTTCAAAATTTCGTCAACGGAAAGACGCGTTAAGCGGTGCAGTTGCAATTCCAGGATTGCGTCGATCTGCACGTAACTTAGGCCGATTCCCGCGCCGGCCTGCACTGCGCCGAAACCGACGTCGAGGAGTCCGTATTTCTTGCGATCGAGCTTAATGCCTTTGAGTGTTTCGGTCTTGTTGCCCGCGGTGAGAATCTTCACTTCCTTATTTTCAAAGAAATCGTGCAAATTCTCGCGCGCGTTTGCCCGGCTGGAAGATCCGCGGATAATTTTGATGACGTTGTCGACGTGATCGAGCGAGATGTGATAGCCGACTAGAATATGTTCACGGCCCTCGGCCTTGCGCAATTCAAACTGCGTGCGCCGGCGCACCACCTCCACGCGGTGGTCGATGAAAAATTTGAGCATGGGCACGAGGCCCAGTTCGCGCGGCTGCCCGTTCACGATGGACAGCAGGATCATGCCGAACGATTCCTGCATCTGCGTGAGCTTGTAGAGGTGGTTCAAAATAATCTTCGGTTCTTCGCCGCGCTTGATTTCGATCACGACGCGCATGCCTTCGCGGTCGGATTCGTCGCGCACGTCGGAAATGCCTTCGATTTTTTTCGTTTGCACGAGATCGGCGATGCGCTCGATCAAGCGCGATTTATTTACCTGGTAGGGAATTTCGGTGATGACGATGTTTTCGCGGTCCTTGCCCACGCTTTCGATCGCGGCTTTCGCGCGCATCGTGAAACTGCCGCGACCGGTTTTGTACGCGGAGAGAATTCCTTCGGCGCCGGAAATATATCCGCCCGTCGGGAAGTCGGGACCGGGTACAAACTTCATCACTTCTTTCAGCGTTGCGTCCGGCTTATCGATCAGCAGCACGGTGGCTTCAATAATTTCGCCCAGGTTATGCGGCGGGATGTTGGTTGCCATGCCGACGGCGATGCCGCTTGCGCCATTGACGAGCAGGTTCGGCGTCTTGGAAGGCAGCACGACGGGTTCTTCGCGCGTCTGGTCGAAGTTCGGAATAAAATCGACGGTTTCCTTTTCGAGGTCGGCCAGAATTTCTTCTGTGATTTTTGCAAGTCGCGCTTCGGTGTACCGCATGGCCGCCGGGGGATCGCCGTCGACGGAGCCGTAGTTTCCCTGGCCGTCAATCAGCGGGTAGCGCATGTTGAAGGACTGCGCGAGGCGCACGAGCGTTGGGTAAATCACGGCCTCGCCGTGCGGGTGATAGTTGCCGGACGTGTCGCCGCAGATTTTTGCGCATTTGCGGTAGCCGCGATTGGACGCGAGGCCCAGATCGTTCATCGCGACAAGGATGCGCCGCTGCACGGGCTTGAGCCCATCGCGCACGTCAGGAATCGCGCGCGCCACGATCACGCTCATCGCGTAATCGAGGTACGACTTCTTCATCTCGGCCTCAATTTCAACCGGAATCATGTGTGACTGTTTTATTTCGTCCGCCATCGATCCGTCCTCGGTGTAGGGGCACGACGTTGTCGTGCCCCTACGGTTTATCGGTCAATTACCGTTGAGCCCGCTGCGCGACGTAATCCTTCACTCCATCGAATGCAGCTGCTGTATTCAAAAATCTTTGCGCGCCAAAATGCGCTTCAAGCTGGGCGACCAACGCGTCCCGTTCCGCATCGCTCGCGCACTCCGCCGCGACTCCGCGCGCCTGATCCGGCATCAGGGTCTCGGTCGCGCGAAAATCCGAGCAAGCCAATCCGCGCAGCCCCGGCAGCGTAGTCCAACTTATTTGGTAGAACATTTCCCCCGTCGCTCGAAGAGCTCTATGTGTTTCGGTTTTAGTGGCATAGGCTTCAGCCTGTGTGCCTTTAGGCCTTGCAAAGGCTAAACCCGCGCAGGCTGAAGCCTATGCCACATAAACCATCAGGCAAAAATTAAATATCCAAATTCACTACTTCGAGCGCATTTTCTTCGATGAATTTGCGGCGGCTTTCCACGTTTTCGCCCATCAGCGTTGAGAAAATTTCCTCGGCGGCCGTCACATCGTCGAGGCGAACTTTCAGAAGCGTGCGCGTTTCGGCGTTCATCGTGGTTTCCCATAGCTGATCGGGATTCATTTCGCCCAAGCCTTTAAACCGCGTGATGGTGAAATCTTTTTTCGCATCTTCCAGAATGTAGCTGAGCACGTCAGACGCTTTTTCCTTCACGATCTTTTCCCCGGGCTTGTCGCCGCTGCGCGTCACAGTGAAGGGCGGACGATCCAGCTCGCTGATCAGGTTCGCCGAGGCGCGCAGGCGCTTGTATTCCGGCGTCGAAGCAAAGGCCCAGTTGATTTTTTTGTCGCCAGGATGTGCCGCATTGCCCGGAATCAGCAAATCATAGAGGCTGTGCTCTTCGTCATACACAATTTTCGTTTCGATCTCGAGTTTCGCTTTGTCGATGGCCTTGGCCAGCTTTTCCAGCGCTTTTTTGTCCTCAAAATCCGTTTTCTTTTCCAGATTGCTCGCGGCAAGAATATCCACGAGCTCCGGTTCACGAAGTTTGCGCGACATCTTGGCCGATGCTGAAACATATTCCTGCACGTTGAGCAGGAATTTTGTGAGCGACGCGCCCTCCATGGCGGGGCCTTCTTTCGGCTTCACAATGTGGTCTTCCGTGGCGCGCGACATCAGCTCGTGATTGAATTCATCTTCGTCGCGGATATAGCGGTCCATCTTTCCGCGCTTCACGCGATACAGCGGCGGTTGCGCAATGTAGATGTGCTCGCGTTTGATGAGTTCTGTCATATGGCGGAAGAAAAAAGTGAGCAGCAGCGTACGAATGTGGCTGCCGTCAACGTCCGCGTCGGTCATCAGAATAATTTTGTGGTAACGCAGCTTGGTGATATCAAAGTCGTCTTTGCCAATGCCCGCGCCAAGCGCCGTGATGATCGCGCGAATTTCTTCGTGGCCCAGCATCTTGTCATAGCGCGCTTTTTCGACGTTTAAAATTTTACCTTTGAGCGGCAGGATCGCCTGATATTTGCGATCGCGCCCGCCTTTAGCCGAGCCGCCTGCGGACTCTCCCTCAACCACAAACAATTCGCAGCGCGCCGGATCGCGTTCCTGGCAGTCGGCGAGCTTTCCGGGCAGGCCGCCCGAATCCATCGCGGATTTGCGCCGCGTGAGTTCGCGAGCTTTGCGTGCCGCTTCGCGTGCGCGGGCCGCGTCAATGCATTTGCCTACAATGCGACGCGCCACGGTCGTATGCTTGTCAAAATATTCGCCCAGGCGCTCGTTGATCAATTGCTCGACGGGACCCTTGATGTCGCTGTTCAGTTTTCCTTTGGTCTGGCCCTCAAAC
>DASRQU010000033.1:0-26615 GCA_035696345.1 Candidatus Acidiferrales bacterium | reverse complement strand
TATTAGTCACGTTCATATCCATCGCGCCCAGATTGATCGTCTTTAAGGAAAGCAGATGTTGGTTGATTCCGGCGCGAACACCGTCGGCATCGCTCTCCTGCTTCTTGCATCCGGCGAAGAGAACCAGAATTCCGACGATTGTTAGAAAATATGCTCCGCGCTTCATGCCACTCTCCTCTTGCTATCTATAACCCATCACAAGTACCACAACAATGTGCAGGATGGCGAGAATAGCGAACGAATAACTAAACGGGCGATGGACGACGTGCCAAAGATTGAAAACCTGCTTGGTGCGCGACAAGAATAAAATACGCTTGGCGAGCGAAGCCTGCCTGCGCGCGGTCTGGATCGCAAATTCGAGTTCGGGGTTGCGCGTCAAAAACAGTCCGAAGAAGGAACCGAGCCACGCGCCGAAACCGGCGGCACGTAAACGGAGCAGAGAAATTTGAAATGGACGCTTGAGATCGAGATAAATCATCCAGCAAAGCGCCGCAAACATGGGAGTGCGCGCCACTTGTTCGGAAGTTGGCAGCGCAAACAGATCGATGAGAGTTGTTCCGATCTTGTCGTGCTTCTCTTCGGCATTCCATCGCAGTTGCACTTCGGCTTCCTGAATTTCCTTTACGTTCAGTTCCGCCGCATTCAGCGATCTCGGGATTTGCGAGTACAAGTATCGGCCAACAAAACCGCTCAGCGTTACGGCGGTCATGATCCAGAACGCCATGCCCGCAATGCCGCCGAATTTGAACGACGAGTGCAAAGCGATTACGAGCGGCGCGGCAGTGCCGAGGATGACGTGGAAATCAAGCCAGTGGCGCGAATTTCCCTGCTTGCCGAGCCAGCCCCAGCGCTTGCGAAGCGGATACAGAAAAATAATCAGAAACATGAGCACGCCGAGCATTCCCATATCCACACCAATCGTGCCGCTCGGCCGAAGAATGAAATGCTTTGGAGAAAAGGGACGATTCTTCCAACTCGTGGTGTAGTAATCGAACCCGTAGACCAGGAAGGTTGCGACGAACGTCATGGACAGAATCCATGCGATCAGCAGGCGTGCGCGGTGTCTTTTTTCCGACGCCTCCTTGCTGTACATCATGCTTTGAACGGCTGACGGTTGACTCGCGATTTGGCTCATGGCAATTTCCCCATTTCCTCTTGAATATTGACGTTGAATCTCTTGTAGTCCGAAAAGCGATGCTGGTTGCGCCAGTGCTGGCGCGGAGTCTGCACTTCAATCACGGCGGATTCAGCGACCCAGATGGATTCGGCGGGATCGCGAAAAGCATGCAGCCCGTAACGCACTTCGCTGCGCATTCCCGCAAGTCCCAGGTCGCTCAATCCGCTGTCGACGATCGCTTCGAGCTTCACGATGGCGCCGCTTTGCGAATCCACCCAAAGTGTGCCGGACATGGGAAGCGGATAATTTTTTCCCCGCAAACGAAGAGTCGCCGGGGATGAAGCACCTGCAACTGAAGAGAAATGAAGTTTCGCGTACGATGTACCGTCAAGCATTTCCGAGCCTGCCGGCTCAAAAACGTAGCTCGCTTCGTACATGGGATGCGCGACGAGAAGCAGGCTCGCAAATCCCGTTGTAACCAGTAGCGTTCGCGCCGGATCTCGATAGGCGGGATTGCGTGTTTCGCGAATTTCGTTAAATTTTAAAGTACCGCTCGTGCTCGTGGTCTGAAACTGGTAATCGAAGGCCGAGTTTTCCCGATAGATTGTGTGGCCGCTTTGATTCAGAACAAATTGCGTGACAGATTCCTTGCAGGTGACGTCGGAAAATTTGTCGAAATATTCCTGCACATATTTTCTCGCGTGCGCCAGGGCATCGAGCGAGGACGAATCGGCGGCCACAATTCCTCCGGGAGCCGCCTGTGCGCGGCACGCTGCCGGGATTCCGATGAGCGATGCCGCGAACGCGAAACCAGCGAGCCATCTCAACGCGGCAACCGTTCGCAAGCCTGCAAGCAAATTTGGGAAGAAGCGAATCATTTGCGCAACGATCCTCCGAAGCGATAGCCGAACGTAAAGTTCGTCTGCTGGTAATTCATGGTCGTACCCATGTTCCAGCTGAAAAGCCCTTCAAAGAAGTACCGGGGGCCGATGCTCCAATCCACGGAACTGCTCACGAATTTCGAGTCGGAATTCGTGCTGAAGGACGACGTCAGATGCTGCATTCCGCCCTGCAACTGCACGTGAAAGCGCTCGGCCAGTGTTCGCGAGAGCGAAATAAATTGATAATTTCCCTGCCCAAACGAACTGTTGAATTTCGTATACCGCAGGTCCATCTGCATGCCGGTCCGGCGAATTTCCCCAAACGTTAGAGCGTACGCCTGGTTCCAGGAGGTCCCCGTATCCGTGCTGTTTTTGCTGCGGCCGATGTCCGTCGAAACCCCAATTTTAAAAGGCAAGTCGATATGCACGCCGCCGCTGAATCCCTGGAACAAATATTGGTCCAGTAATCCCAAACTGATTAACGCGGGGTCAAACGTGGGCAGGCTGCGAAGATAATTGTGGTTCAAACTCAGTGTTAGAAATCGGACGGGTTGATACCGGGCGCTCGAAAAACTCTGTGTGAGGCCGGCGTTGTAGGTGCTACCGCTCAGGGCCGTGCGACCCTTGTCGACTTGCAGCGAATTGTAAATTGAAAAGAGGTGCCCCACGGAAATATTATTTTCAGCAAAAACAAATTCCCGGGCGATGTGCCAGGCGAGGCTCGTTGCGGCAAGGCCGACAGTGTTGCTGAACCGCAAGTGGTCGAAGTCTCCCTTTTCGTAGTTCAGGAATGTTCCCGCGATATTCTGGTCCGGCGCGTAGCTCCACGACGTCGGATCCGGCGTCGAGCCGCCAAACACGCCTGCGGTAAGGTGGCTGGTAAATCGGTAGCCGAAATAACCGCCGTCAATCGTGCTCAGGCTGGGCGCGTACGGCAGGAAGAGTCGTCCCACGCCCATCGTAATGATTGAATCGGGATTCTGGTAATAGAGGCCGAGATGATACGTGCGATTCACCAAATCGTTCAGCGTGACAGGAGAAATGCCGGTGGTATTGCCTGTATTCTGCGTTTCCAAATTTCCTCGCCAGTAGCCTGTAAAATTCCAGTGCGTCCCGCCGATGTGGCTCATGTCTGCATCGATCAGCAGGCCCAGCTGCCGCGAGCTGATTCCGCCAGGCTCGGAAAGATTTCCATAATCGAATCCGATGCGGCCGCGAATCTGATTCTGCAGGGAAGCAGTTTTCACAGGCGAAGTGTCGGCGCGGATTTCTTCATCCAACGGATCGCCATACGAAAAAGTCACGACCACCGGATAATTTGCGGCTTCCGCCGCATCGGCGATGTTTTCTCGCAGATGCGCGCTGTCGATATCCAGGTAGGCAACGTCCCCTTTAACCAGGTCTTCGCGCGATTTAATAATTGCAGCGGCGGCGGAAGTATCGGCCACGGAAAAAATGCGCACGTCCGCGATGGGTTCCTGTCCGTGAAATCTCACAGCGTCGGTTGTTCCGCCGCCCGGATCTTCATGGACGATGTGCAGCATCATTCCTTCGTCGAGACCTTCATTGCGTCCCGCATCCAGATAGATGGCGCTTTCGGAAATATATTTCACATGAAAAACATTTTTCGTGGGGATCTTAGGCGGCGTAGCTGCTGACGCGGGCTCCTGCGCCGTGGGTATGGCCGGCGAAAGGTCCAAAGCTGGCGCAATGGTTAGCGCCCCTGCAGAGGGAGCGAAAGGAGCAGCCTGGCTCTGCGCCGCTTGCGCGGCGCGCGCGCTGCAAAACGAAATCGCAAGTACAACCGCGCAACCTATCGTTCGCAGATGCCATACGGCTGGTTTGCAATTAACCATTGGGGTGGCACCCGGATTTCGTACACGTCATGGGTCCATAGTTTCCAGCGTTGTGCTGGCCTGAATTCTTTACCCAGCTCGATTCGGGTGTATGGCAGCCATTTGTGCAATTGAACGTGGCGAAATTTGTAGCTGCGCCCGGAGTCTGGTGACAAGTCTGGCAAGTAGCGGACTGATGTGGAATCTTCCAGTAGGGATGCGAAAAAGTCGCACCCGTCCACGCTGTGGTGTTGTGGCACGTGGAGCACGTACTCGCGGCCGGGAAACCATTCCCGGTGTGGTCCGGCACGGATCCGCCCAGCGTGGCGGTGCTTTGCCATTGGGCCGTGTGGCAGCTGTAGCAATCTGTGGGCGGCGTCGCCGAGGTCGTGTGGCACAGATTGCAGGCGGTGGTGATGTGCGTGCCAGTCAGCGGGAATCCGGTCGTGCTGTGATCAAAAGTCGCGCCGAGCCATGAGGTTGTCGTGTGGCAAGAGGCACAAGTCGTCGGATAACCAGCAGTGACATGGTTCGGTACGGAGCCGCCAAGAGTGGTAGTGCTTTGATAATCTTTGGTGTGGCAGCTATAGCAATCCGTGGGCAGCGTGCCGCTGTAATTGCTGTTCACGTGGCACAGGGCACACGCGACTGTAGTGTGCGCACCCGTCAGCGGGAAAGTAGTCGTGCTGTGATTAAACGTCGATGTGGTCCAGTTCGTAGTCGAATGGCAAATCGAGCAGTCGGTCGGGAAGCCAGCGGTGATGTGATTCGGAACCGCTCCGCCCAGTGTCGCCGTGCTGGTCCAATCCGTCGTATGGCATCCGTAGCAAGCCGCAGTGTTCAGCGCGTAGTTATTGCTCACGTGGCATGAAGCGCATGGCGTGGGCGTTGGCGAAACGTGCATTCCGGTCAGCGCAAATCCCGTCGTGCTGTGGTCGAATGTGGCTGTCGTCCAGCTTACCGTTGTGTGGCACGTGGAGCAGTTGGCCGCAGCGAATGTTGCGCCGGCGGCGGAGTGCGGCGGCGCATTCGTGTTCTGCCAGTCGGTCAAGTGGCAGCCGGAAGTTCCGCAAGCTGTGGGTGCGATACTCAACGCGTAGTTGCCGTTGATGTGGCACAGCGCGCACGCGACCGTGGCGTGGGAATTCGTCAACGGGAAACCGGTAGAGGCGTGGTTGAACACACCGGCAGCCCACGTTGTAATCGGGTGGCAGGAAGCGCACTGCGCGGCAGTCGTTGGAAATCCGGCGGTAATGTGATTCGGAACGCTGCCGCCAATCGTTGTGGTGCTCTGGAACGCGGCGGAGTGGCAGCCGTAGCAGTCGGTGGAACTGAGTGAATAATTGTTGCTGACGTGGCAGGACGCGCATGGTGTGGGAGTTGGCGACACATGCGTTCCGGTCAGTGCAAAGCCTGTGGTGCTGTGATCGAATGTCGCGGTCGTAAAACTGACGGTCGTATGGCACGTGGAGCAATTGGCCACCGCGAATGCCGGTCCCGCAGCGGCGTGGGGCGGAGCGTTGGTTCCTTGCCAGCCGCCGCCATAATTCGTATTCAGATGGCAACCCGAGTTTCCGCAGTCCGTCGGCGCAATGGCCAGCGCATAGTTGTTGTTGATGTGGCACAGCGCGCATGCCACGCCGGCGTGTCCGTTGGTCAGCGGGAATCCTGTTGCGTTGTGATCGAAAACTCCCGCCGCCCAAGTCGTGATCGGGTGGCAGGTCGAGCAGGCCGCCGCAGTCGTCGGGAAGCCAGCCGTGACGTGATTCGGCACGTTCCCGCCAATCGTCGTGGTGCTCTGGAACGCAGCGGAGTGGCAGCCGTAACAATCGGTCGAATTCAGTGTGTAGTTGTTGTTCACATGGCAGGACGTGCAGGGCGTTGGCGTCGGCGAGACGTGCGTGCCAGTCAAAGTGAATCCCGTGACCGAATGATCGAATGAAGCGGCGTCCCAGCCTTTCGTGGTGTGGCATGTGGAGCAATTTGTGGCAGCGAAGGCGGCGCCAGCGGAGGAGTGCACGGGGTTATTTGTCTGCTGCCACGTTGTCAAATGGCAGCCGGAATTTCCGCAGTCCGTCGGCGCGATTGCCAGCGCATAGTTGTTGTTGATGTGGCACAGCGCACATGCCACGCCGGCGTGTCCGTTGGTCAGCGGGAATCCTGTTGCGTTGTGATCGAAAACTCCCGCCGCCCAAGTCGTAATCGGGTGGCAGGTCGAGCAGGCCGCCGCAGTCGTCGGGAAGCCAGCCGTGACGTGATTCGGCACGTTCCCGCCAATCGTCGTGGTGCTCTGGAACGCGGCGGAGTGGCAGCCGTAACAATCGGTCGAATTCAGCGTGTAGTTGTTGTTCACATGGCAGGACGTGCAGGGCGTTGGCGTCGGCGACATGTGCGTGCCGGTCAGCGTGAAACCAGTTGTGCTGTGATTGAAGATCGCCGTGCTCCAGCTAGTGGTGTTGTGGCAAGTGGAACAATTCGCCGCGGTGAATGCGGTACCGGAAGTGGAGTGCACTGGATTATTAGTCTGTTGCCACGTAGTTAAGTGGCACTGCGAGTTTCCGCAATCGGTTGGTGCAATCGTTAAATTGTAATTGTTGTTGATGTGGCACGCGGCGCAGGTCACATTTGCGTGACCCGCCGTCAGCGGAAATCCAGTCGTGTTGTGATCGAACGTCGCGGTCGTCCAGCTGACGGTGGTGTGGCACGTCGTGCAATTCGCAACAGCGAAGGCTGCTCCCGCCGAAGGATGCACGGGATTCGTGGTGGTCTGCCAGGTGGTTAAATGGCAACCGGAGTTGCCGCAGTCTGTGGGCGCGGTCGCCAGATTGTAGTTGTTATTTACGTGGCAGAGCGCACACGCCACATTAGCATGGCCGTTGGTCAACAGGAATCCGGTCGAGCTGTGGTCGAATTTTGCGTTCTGCCAGGTGTCAAATGCATGGCAGCTTGTGCAGTTCGAGGCGGCAAATTCCGATCCCGCGGACTGATGCTTCGGATTTGTCGTTCCCAGCCAATCAGACATGTGGCAAGTCGAGCACGCCGTCGACAGCCCGATGTAATTTCCCACCGCGGCATTCTTGTGGCATTCATCGCACTGCACGACTGCGTGTGCGCCGAGCAGCGGAAACCGGTTGAAGTGGTTTTGGATCGATTGCGTGGAAGCCTGCCAGCCTAGCGGCGAGTGGCACTGCGCGCAATTCTTACCCATCTGTGCGCGATGAATATCCGCATGGCAACTCGCGCAATCTTTTCCCACGTCCGTGAAGACCGGCCTTGTATGGCAACCGGTGCACGAAACTTTCGCGTGCATGCCGCGCAGAGGATATTTGGTTGCGTCGTGATTAAATTCGGGGATGGCACGAATCGGCGCCCAGTTGGAATTGGTATGGCAATTTTCGCAGGGGATATTCAGCGTTCCGTGCGGACTCCGTTTGGGCTGCTTCTGCGCGGAGACAACTCCGGCACCGAAGAAGAGGAGCAGCGCGAGCACGAGATAACTACCAACGTGAAAAGCTCGGTAAATGATTGCCCCCAAAAGCGTTAGCTGAGGCTGCGAATCCGACGGTTCCAGACCAATTAACTATAGAAGTCCGTCAATTATTAGAGCTACTGGACTTAGGGCCAGAAAAAGGGCCTGTCCTTCACTTCAGAGATTTACTAATCGGAGAGTATGTCCGCCTTACTCGTAAAGAGAGAATGCGGCGAACTCGGGCGTTGATCGGGAGCGATGTTATCCGGACGCGCTTACAGCGGGCGCACATCCGCGCCGTGGCAATCCGCGCATTTCAACGACGTCGGTTTGTAAAACAGAACGAGCTTGCCCTGAATTTCACGCAATGACGTGTGGCACTTTTCACAACTTACATTGGCGTGTCCACCGGTCAATGCGAACTGCGTTCGCTTGTCGTGATCGAACGTTGACGGTGTCCAGCGCTGATCGGTATGGCAATCGGCGCATTTCGTGATTTTGTTCTGCGCGGCAAACTGCCCGGCGTGAGGATCCGAGTGGCACGCTTCGCAATTCTTCGTTGTGCCTTTGAACTGAATTTCGTGCGTTCCCGGAAGCGCCTTGTGGCATTCGCCGCAGACCACAACGCGATGAGCGCCGGTCAACGCAAATTTTGTTTTTGAGTGATCGAAGCCGTTGATATCGACCCACGATCGTGTCCCGTTGCACGCTTCGCATCCTTGAGGCGTACCATCGGCTTTCGTCGCTGCCATACGATCCTTAAATTCTCCCTTGTGTGGATCGGCGTGGCAGGCGGCACACGTGCGGTCTTGAAAATGAAATGGCAAAATTTTGTCTGTTCTTCCGCCGAGTCCCGCTTTATGGCATTCGGCGCAGGCGATTGCCACGTGCGCTCCGGTCAGCACGAAATGGGTTTTCTGGTGTTTGGCGATAGTGAACGTCGAACGGTGAAAATCCTTTACGGTGTGGCAATCTTCGCAACGGTTCAGGTAAGGAGCTGCCGCGAATTGCTTGTCATGTTCATCCTTGTGGCAGTCCGTGCATGCAGCGAATTTCACCTTGTACTGCGTATCCTTGCCCGCCGGGATATGGCACTTGTCGCAGGCAACGGCCGCATGCTTGCCTTCGAGCGCATATTTCGATGTCGCGTGCTCCTTTACTCCGAATAGAGAAGGCTTCCACGCGTCCACAGTGTGACACTCCGAACATTCTCCCTTGCTGGAGCGCTCTTGGAATTGCCCCTTGTGTGGATCTACTGTGTGGCAGCCGCTGCACCTGGCAAAGGTCAGCTGCTTTTTGAAATCGCCTCCCACATGGCAGCTCACGCAGCTCACGTGTAAATGCCCGCCCGTTAGCGGATACTTTGTTTTGGAATGATCAAACTGCATGGACGAATTGATTTTTTTCCAGCTCGCGGTTGTGTGGCAGGATTCGCAGGTGCCTTTAAAAGAACCCTTGTGCGGGTCGGTGTGGCAGTCCGAGCAGGCTTCAAATTTCATGCCGCTATATTTCACCGTCCTGTCCGGGCCGGACGGAAAGTGGCACTTTTCGCAGGTCACCTGGGCATGCATGCCAGTCAGCGGATATCTGGTTTTTGAGTGATCGAACTGCTTCGCCTGCTTCCAGTCGGTGATGTTATGGCAACGCTGGCAATCATTGCCAAGTTGTCCTTTGTGGACGTCCTGATGGCAGCCTGCGCAATCCTGGGAAAGGCCCATGAACGACGCGGCAAGATTCTTGTTCTTAATCAATGCACGCAAGGACGGAACCATGTGCGCGGGTGTGTGGCACTTCTCACACGCCACGGTTGAATGCTTTTCCACGAGCGGATAGCCGGCGAGTCTGTGATTGAATTGCTTTACGGGTGTTTCCCAATGAATCAGCGAAAAATCTTCGCCATTGTGTTCCAAGTGGCAGCGGACGCAATCTTTGCCGTTCGGATTTTTCATTCCCAGTTGCGCGTGATAGCCCTTGTTCGCGGTTAGCCGGTCCGCGATTTCCTTGTGGCAATCAAGACACTTAAAAGTGGGGGTACTGGTTCCGAATTGATGACATGTTCTGCACTGCGTGGAGCCGTTGAGGGATTCGTGAGCTTTGGAAAGCGGCCCGGGCGAAATCTGCGCACATGCCGAAGGGACGACGAAGCATGCTGAGGCGAGCAACAGCAGCAAAAATAAAAATCGGAATATGGAGATATTTCCCGGTAAGCACTTCTTCAGCGTTTCGGGAAAAAAAATAGACACCAGTCTTCTCCGGCTGAACCGTCATCACGCGCCATTGCCCTGCATCATCGGCAAACAAGTCCACAAACCCTTGGCTTGCTCGAGATTAGCAGTGGAGCGAGTTTCACGAAGCTGGTCAGAAGGACAGGTGAAGAACGATGTTGCTACTGGCCATTCGTACGTAGGAGTTCAGCGGACTTCAAAATTCAAGTCGTGCTGTAGCACCCGAGGGTCGCGGGTTCAACCCACACGCTCACCCCAAAATGCTCGCGAGTCATGACTGAATATCACTGTTTGAAGGGCGGAATTCGAATTGAGTCCGCCAGGCGGGACTAGCTCGAAGTTTGAATGTGGTTTCCTATAGTTCCTGCCGCGGAATCACCCTTTAGGGGAATTGGGAATTCAAATGAGATTGTGGTGCCGGATGGATTCGAAGTTATTTGCATGGTGCCGTGAAACTGCCGAATGCGCTCACGCATGCCACGAATACCTACGCCGCCTCGTTGCGATTGCAATAGACTCATCTTTTCGGGGGAAATTCCTTTTCCTGCGTCCTGAATTTCCAGGGACAGCTTATCGCGCTCGCGCCGGATGCGGATTTGCGCGCTCTTGCTTCCGCTGTGGCGATGAATGTTGGTCAGGCATTCCTGCACGAGGCGATAAACGATCAGCTCCATGTCGCGCGGGAGTCGTCCGAATCCTGCTGGAATGCCGAGATGCACTTCCAGTCCGCTGCGCTGGCTCAGGCCCTCGATATACCAGCTAAGCGCCTGGTTCAGGCCGGTTTCATCCAGCAATGGCGGGTACAACAGATAAGACGTCGTGCGAATTTCCTGGCTCAGTTGACGCACCAGGTGTTGGCAGTCCTCCATGTCTTTTTTAGCCTGGGAAGGATTCAGTTTTGCGAAATCTCCGATTTTCGCCAGCTGCATGCTGAGCACGGTGACGATTTGTCCGGCGCTGTCGTGCAGTTCGCGCGCGATGTGGCGGCGTTCCTGATCCTGAGCCTGCAACAACCGGCGGGACAATTCGCTCAATTGTTCCGATTGCTGCAGCACTTCCGCGTTTCGTTGCTCGAGTTCCCGAGTACGCGCACGCACTTGCGTCTCAAGTTCTTCAGCGAGCGTGCGAAGCTTTTCTTCACTGTTTCGCAATTCCTCTGCCGCACGGGCGCGCTCGGTAATGTCAATGCCTGTAGGGTGAAGAAAAATTACCTTGCCTTCGGGATCTAGAATCGGGTACAGGCCGAAGTCCACAAGCCGTTCAGTTCCATCGGCCCAGTGGTAGATGAGCGTATCCGTATAAGGAATGCCCCGCGCCGCCCGTTCTGCACCAGCCCGAATTTTTTTCTGCGCTTCCTTCGAATTCCTCCACCATCCCGTGTCCCAAAAATAATGGCCGAGCACGTCTTCCAGGCGGTATCCGCACATCTCGAGGCAAAGCCGGTTGGCGTCGATAACTTTTCCATCGAGCGTCATGATCGCGGCGAAGACGGAAGATTGCTCAAAAACCGCGCGAAACTTAGCAGTGGCGGCAATAGTCTCCGTCGTTATGCGGCGTTCCCTTTCTTCGTCACGTTTGCTTTCAGTGATGTCCAGAGTCAGGCCGTCAAAAGACTTTGGGCGCATCTCGGAGTCATAGAAGGTCCGGCCGATCGCACGAATCCATTTTTCCTGGCCATCCTCGGAAACCGTCCGGTACTCAATGTCGTAAGGAAGTTGGTTGCTGATGGATGCTGCAATGGCCTGACGAGTGCGCTCGCGGTCGTCCGGGTGCAGCCTGTCGTAAAACATGTCGATGGTCACATCGGTTTCGGGCGTTAGCCAGAAATGTTCTTTCACCCGGTTGTCCCAAATCAGGTGGTCAAACGGGAGATCACAGAACCAGAAGCCGACGTCTGCAGCAGCGGCTACCAGGTCCATGCGCTCGCGCTGCTGGCGAAGCTGTACTTCGGATTGCTTGCGCTGGGTGATGTCCAGCACGGCGCCCAGGACGCGCCATGGTGTACCGTCTTCGCTGTGCTCGAGTTGACCGCTTAACTCAATCCACGCAATTGAGCCGTCCTTCCGGTGGATTCTGCCCTGGAAAAAGAGTCGCGCTCCCTTATCCAACATTTCTGAAATAGCCCGATCGAGTTTCGGACCGTCCTCAAAATGAATAATATTTTCTCTAAATTCGGAAAGATAGATCGGGCCTTCGTCACGATCGCGACCGAAAATTTCGTAAGGGCGGTCGTTCTCCCACCAGACCTGATCCTGACCCGGATACCAGTGCCAGATACCGAGTTCCGCGGCTTCCGAAGCCAGCCGCAGGCGCGCTTCGGATGCTACAATCGCTTCGCGCGCGTGTACTTGCCGGGAAATGTCGCGGAAATAACAAACGACTCCGTCTTCTTCCTCGGGGATGGGGATGCAGCTGATCTGCCATTCGTAAACTTCGCGTACGCCAAGATCCAGCCGGTTCTCGATGTGCTCGGAAACGAGGTAAGGTTCACCGGTCGTGAGCGTATGTCGAAACCGCTCCAAGATTTCCTCAGCATATTGCTTCGGCCAAAGTTTACGTAAAACTTCCTCAAAATCTTTTCCGATTATGTCCGGGATATTTCCAAATACGTGGTCGGCCGTAGGATTGGCAGCCCTAATTTTCAGCTGCGAATCGATAAGGTAGACGCCGAGAGGCGCTTCGTTGAGCAGCGTTTCAAATTGCTCTGTCTGGCGGCGCAGGCTTTCTTCAGACAATTTGCGGATGCGCGCCATTTCTAGATGAGTCTGCACGCGCGCCAAAAGCTCTCGCGCGCTGAATGGCTTGATCAGGTAATCGTCCGCGCCGTGTTCCATTCCCTCCACGCGCGATTCCTCACCCGCGCGCGCAGAAAGCAGGATCACCGGAATTGTTTTCGTTTTGGGCTCGGAACGCAGCTTGTGAAGCAGACCGAATCCATCCAGCTCGGGCATCATTACGTCCGAAAGAATCAGATCCGGAGTGCGGCGGCCGACCGCCTCAAGCGCTGCTTGGCCGTTAGCGACGGCTTTCACCTCGTACCGCTCGGCGAGCAAACGATACAAGTAATCGCGCATGTCGGCGTTGTCATCGGCAATCAGGACATGGTGACGAGCTGCGAACGCATCGCCGTTTCCTGAAACGGGAGGGCAAGGAACCTGCAGCAATTCTCGCCCAATCGGCGGTTCACTTTGAGCTGCGCCTGGATTGGAAACCGGAAGCCATCCCATCGCCTCTTCGACAAAGGGTGTGGCTCCGACCGCGGTCGACGCCAGACTGCGCGCGAGACCAATTCTGTCTTGCGGTAGATGGCCACGGCCGAGAGGAATGCTGACGATAAACGTGCTGCCGTTTCCGGGAGAGCTCTCGACGCGAACAAAGCCGCTGTGAAGTTTGACGAGTTCTTGCACCAACGCCAAACCAATTCCGCTGCCTTCATGCGTTCGACTTCGCGCATTTTGCACGCGATGAAAGCGATCAAACAGACGCGGAACTTCATTGGCCGGAACGCCAATGCCGGTATCGCGCACACGTAATTCCGCCGTGTTCCCTGTCTGCTCCAGCGAAACAGCAATTGTTCCATCGAACGTAAACTTGAAAGCGTTGGAAATCAGATTGAGGACAATCTTTTCCCACATGTCGCGGTCCACATACACAGGCTCGTCAAGCGTGCGGCAATCTAGTTCCAGAAGCAGACCTGCTTTTTCCGTGGCCGAGCGAAATACGCTGGCCAGTTCCAGGGTAAACGCGGAAAGATCGGTGGGTTGATACACGACCTGCATGCGGCCGGCTTCGATGCGCGAGAAATCCAATAGTGTGTTCACCAACCGCAGAAGGCGCGATCCGTTGCGGCTCACAAGTTCCAGCTGGTTTTTCGCCGACGGGGACAGATCCGTGTGGCTGCGGGACAGCAAATCCTCCACCGGGCCGAGCATCAGCGTCAGCGGCGTGCGAAATTCGTGGCTCACGTTGCTGAAAAATACGGTTTTCGCGCGATCGAGTTCGGCCAGGGATTCCGCGCGCTTTCTGTCCTCTTCCGCGGCCCGCGCGTTTTGGATTACCGTGGCCACCTGCGTGGCGAGCAAACCGTAGAAAGTATGGTACTCAGAGTCGAGCCTGCGCGTCGGATTCACTCCGGCGATTAAAATTGCAATTGGGCGATCCTGCCTGCCGGATGTAACGGGTAGAATAATGGCCTGTTTCAAGGGTTGTCCGGCAAGACCTGCCGGCACGGTCGAAAGTTCATCCAGCGAAATAATTTCCGGCAAGCCATGACTGAGCATCCGGTTCAGGTGCCAAAATTCCGATTCGCGTGAATTCTTTTCGAGATCGATTTGCGGTGGGCTAAGTTTTTCAAGATCGAGCGATATTCCGGTGGTCTGCTCGAGAAATGCCCGGTTGCCTTCTGCATCGAGCAAATAAAGCAGGGCGAATGGAATGTCGTCTGGATTCTTGGCAATGGTTGCGAACGAAGAGGCGCACGCCGCGTCGGTCGACCGCTCCACCAGGGACTTGGCGGTTAATTCAGAAAGCGTCCTCAATCGGCGCGCGTTGAGGGTTTTCGGAGTTGTATCCGTGTTAGGACAAAACAGGCCGGAAATTTCCCCAGCTTCATCGAAAATTGGATTGTAGGAAAAGGAGTAAAAATTCTCCTCCAAAAGGTCGCCACGATTCATGAATAATTGAACATCGTCAACGAAAGTGGCTTCCCCTTTTTCAAAAACTTTTGCCGTCAGGGGACCGCAAAAATCCCAAATTTCCTCCCATATCTCACTCGCCCGACGTGCCAGAGCGTTTGGATGTTTTGCGAGTCCGAGGATTGAAATATAAGCGTCGTTATACAGAAAAAACATTTCACGGCCCCAGCCCACCCACATGGGTTGGCGGGAATTCAGCATGAGGTTGACGGCAATTCGTAAACTTTGCGGCCAGCTTTCCAGCGCACCCAACGGTGTTTTGGACCAGTCTTTTTCGCGGATGAGGCGGGCCATTTCGCCCTCACCCGCGACCCAGTTGGTTCGCGGAGGGGGAACTTCGCTCGTTTCGGCTTTCGATTCGGCGGGAGCAGGTGATACATCCGCCAACTTTCTGAGCGTTGGCACTAGATCTTGGCCGATATCTTTCTTAGTCACGTAGGCAACTGCGCCGGCTTCGCGGGCTTGGACGGAAACAATGGAAGGATCATTTTGGCTGACGATAATGATTTTGGATTCGGGATTCTTCTGTTTAATTACCTTGGTGGCTTCGAGGCCGTTCATGCGCGGCATCGAGATATCCATAAGGATAATGCAGGGACGGAGGGAATTCGCCTTTTCTACCGCATCAATGCCGTCTATGGCCTCACCGCAAATTTGCCATTCCGGATAAGGAATGAGAAATGAGCGAATGGCACGCCGCGTAATCTCATGGTCGTCAACAATCAGCACGCGAACAGGACTCACTCTTACTCACCTCGGGAAGAAGAAGCGCGCCGCGCGCAAACAACAATAAGTTAGTGCACCGATATTTCGATTGCAGAGTTCAACAAACGAGAAGGAACTTACTAAATCTGGAAAACTCGTTCTTCAGCCCGTTACTACGTAAACGCCTTACAAGCGGGTAGAGAATAGTAGTTATAACAAAGAGGTCCCGTACATACATATTTTCCTGTAGAAATGGATTATATTAGCGACAAATGTTGCTGCTTTGACGGCAGATGTCTGGATGAAAACCGGGCATGGCAGCCGGAAGCGTGATTTAATGCGGCGCCGGAACTAATCGATAGAGGCGCTTACCGCTTTGTACAAAGTACGGCCATTAAAGGACGGCACTGTGCCTACTAAAAGATCTCCCCTTGAATTTGAGCGGGATGGAACGCATCTTTCGCGGCGAAAAATTCTCAGCATGATGTCCGCCGTGGGAGCAGGAGCGGCGCTTGCTTCGCGAACTCTAGCTCAGGGCGTTGCGGGCGGGCCTCGCATCGTCGACACGCATCATCATATTTTCCCTCCCGCATTTACGGCCAGAAATTTGAAGCGCATGACCGACGATTCGCCTACTTTTCCAGGATCTTTCTACACCAACTGGACGCCGCGGTACTCGCTTGAGCAGATGGATCAAAACGGGGTAGCGACCGCCATTGGATCGATGACCAGCCCGGGGGTCTGGTTTGGCAACAACGAGGAAGGCCGACGAAATGCCCGCGATTGCAACGAATACGGCGCTAAGCTGGCGCAGGATTTCCCCGGACGATTTGGAATGTGGGGCGCAATACCCTTGCCCGACATCGACGGGAGCCTTCGCGAAATTGCATATATTTATGATCATCTGAAACTGGATGGGGTCGGCCTGATGACCAGCTATGACGATGGAAAATTACTTGGTCATCCGAATTTCGCGCCCGTACTGGAGGAACTCAACCACCGCATGGCCGTAATTTTTGTGCATCCGACGATTTCGTGCTGCGCGATGCCGATCCACCACTTGAACCGCGTGCAGATAGATTTCCCGACGGATACGACACGCACCATCACGGATCTGATTTTTAGCGGCTCGCTGATTCGCTTTCCTGACATTCGCTGGATTTTTTCTCACGGCGGGGGAACGGTGCTAATGCTGACGCCGCGGCTTGCCGGCGGCAATCTGACGCCGGAGGAGCGCGCGATGACCATTCCAAATGGGTTCGAGCACGAACTGCAGAAGCTTTA
The DNA here is from genome assembly GCA_035696345.1 of Candidatus Acidiferrales bacterium. GTDB lineage: Bacteria > Acidobacteriota > Terriglobia > Acidiferrales > UBA7541 > Palsa-360. The sequence goes on along the minus strand of DASRQU010000033.1, from coordinate 10,405 downwards.
CTATGACATCGCGAGCGTTGCGCTCAGCCCTATTCCTATGGCTGCCGTGCTCAAGGGCATACCTAAGGAGCATCTCCTGTTCGGCTCGGACATTCCGTTTTTTACAATTGAACGGATTGCGGCAGCGGTGAACAAATTCGAAGTGCCGGGCGCCGATTTGCGATTGATTCAGCGGGAGAACGCGCTGCAACTGCTTCCACGGCTCAGGTAGGACAGGCTTCAGCCTGTCTTCTTTTGAATTTTGATGATGTCACGGAGATCAAAACCAACCAGGCTGAAGCCTGTCGTACTTAAATCTACGGATTTTGATCGTACACGCGCGAGACTTCGCCGGCCACGTTGTTCGGGTTCGGCCAATCGGGGTGCTTGGCTTTCAATTCCGTAGTGACCGTTTTGCCCGCATCGTCGACGGAAACTCCCTGTTTTTTAAGTTCAAGGGCGCGCGATTGCAGCGCCAGTAGGTACGCGCGCTGCGTCTGAATCTGCGAAGCGTCCACGACGGCCGGCCCATGATCCGGAACGATGAATTTCGGATGAAGCGCTTCCACGTTATCCAGAATCGAGAGCCAACCCTTCACGCTTGCGTCCGGATTGGGCATGATGGGGAAAATATCTTTCTGAACGATGTCGCCGGGGATCAGAACGCTGTCTTCTTCCACAAAAATTAATTCGTCGCCCTTCGTGTGCGCGGGCCCCAACCAAAAGAGTCGCGCCGTGACGCCGCCCAGATCAACCTTTGTTTCAAGGTCAAATACGACATCAGGCGCGCGAAACTTCACGTCCTGCAGCAGCTCCATATTCTGCGCGGACATTTTTTTAAAGACTTCAATATGGCCGGCCACAGACTTGTCCATTTCATCCTGCTGCGCTTTGTTGCGAATAATAATCGTGCTCGCGGGAAATGCCTGCTCGCCGGTAGTGTGTTCCGAGTGGTAATGCGTTGTGGTGAGATAGAGGATCGGGCCTTTTGCCAGCTTTTGTTCCGCGCGCATCACAGTTGCGCCATTCTTCTGCCCTAACCCGGTATCGACGACCATCGTCGCGCGACTCCCGACGATGATCGCCACGTTGGGGAAACCTTCAATGGCGTAGACGTGATCGGAGACGCGCTTCAGGTTGTCTTCAGAAAGCAAAGGCTGCTTAAGCTGCGCGCTCGATGCTACGGGCATCAGCAGCGCCCCTGCGAAAACGAATGATGCGGCGATCTTTGCGCCTGACCAGTTATTTCTTATCGACATCCGCGGTCTCCCTTTTTTTCAGAAAAACGCCGGCTATCTCAGGCCGGAAGGTGCGGCACAACCAAATGAAAAAGTTTCAGCGGGGCTGCGCCCGCATGCTTGATCGTTACGGAATCGGACGGGCCGACGTAGACGCCGGCGCCTTTGCGCACACTGTGATCTTTGGAGTCCATCGTAATGGCGCCTTCGCCCTCCATCAGGTAGACCAACTGGTGCGTGTCTTTGTCGGAGCGGACCTCCAACTTTTCTCCGGTGTTGAGCCAGCGCAATGAACCAACCACATTTTTTGCGCCGCAGATCTGGTTGTTCAAAACTTCCGCAAATTCTCCCGAACCAGAGATCTTAGTGTGCGGAATTTTGTTTGTATCGATAAATGTCAGTGACATTGGGCACCGAGTCCTTTCGAGGCCATTTAATTTCCCGTTCCAAGCTTCGAGCGCATTCCAATTGCAGATTTCAATTCTTTGCGGCGTGGATCGCGCGATTAGCTCTGCATCCAGATCCCGCCGTCGACGCGATCCCACTTCAGATCGTCTGGCGTACCTTCCAGAATCGTCGTCTGAAAACGGTTAGGGGCCTGAAATTCAAAATAAAAAAGTGGCTCCAACGCGCGCAGTCGGTGTTTTTCTTCCGCGGGAATGAAAACCATCATGCCGGGACCGATCTCGCGGGTTCCTTCTTCAGACTGCACGGTGGCTTTGCCATCCATGATGAAATAAAAATGTTCGCAATTTTTGTGCATGTGATACGGAGACGATGCGTCCTGTTTGTAGTGCATGATTCCCGCCAGCATGTCGTCAATCTTTGTCAGTTCTTTATTGACGAAGAACACCCGCTCGCGCCCGTTAGATAACAGCCTGGGCAGTTCGTCTTCGTTGAAAATATATGCCATTACTGGGCCTCCCGTTCAGATGTGCTGCTAGCTGCGCGGCAAACTCTGTAACCAACTCTACGTTTCTTATCCGCCGTGGGGCGATTGAATGCGCACATGCTATCAGTTTTTTTGTGATGCTGCCAGAACGGTCGGAATTTTGTGGAGGGCTGAGCGCAGACGACGCAGTGATCATTTAAATCGAAATTTAAAGTCAAACGCCGCCCGCCCAAAACCGGCCGTCCGCTACGAAACCGCCGCCCGGTTTATGGAACGAAGTGGGCAGCCTCAGATGCGCGGCAAATTCCGCCCTGCGCGGAACCGCGCACTTTCACTAAGCAACTATCACTTTTTAGGAAGCCCGAAAACAGTCACTGTCGGATTTCCACCTTTGATTTCCGGAAAGTTTTTATTTCCCAGGACATTGCCATCGCCCGAAGTAACCGCCACGTACTGCATATTATGCGCGGAGTACGTGACCACACCGCCTTGAATCGAGTCTCCCATATCGTAGTGCAGAAGAACTTTTCCCGTTTGCGCGTCAACCGCGTCAAAAAATCCGCCGGTCTCTCCGGTAAAAATCAGGTCGGCCGCGGTGATCGCCACTCCCGCGACCATCGGCGTAGGCGATTCATAGCGCCAGCGCTCTTTTCCAGTGGCCGCGTCGAAGCCGGTCAGCCGGCCGCGCGATCCGCTGAATGCGCCGTGATCAATCGGCCCGCCGAAATAACTTTTCTCTCCGGCATTCGCTTTCGCGACGCTCGGCGCTTCATTGTCCTTCATGTTCATCGAGCACCATAGATCGTTGGACGGCATAACGATCAGGGTCAGGTTCGGACTGAACGCGCCGCTGTTCCACTCGTTGCCGCCCAAAATTCCGGGGCACACTTTCATCGGTGTATGCGTCAGCGGCACTTCCGAATTTAGTTGCGTCGTGAACGGAGAACTGTAAATCACTTTGTGCGTCTCGCCGTCGACCACGCGCAGCACGCCGTCCTTGCCGGAGGACGCGATCATCGTGCGCGAGTTCACTTTGAAAATCGGATTGACGTGCGTAATGTCATAGTCATCGACATCGTGCGGAATAAACTGGTTGTACCACAGAAGCTTCCCGGTCTTTCCGTCCAGCGCGATTATCGAATTCGTGTAGAGGTTAATTCCCGGCCTTGCATCGTCAAAGAAATCGGGCGCGGGATTTCCGCCCGCAATGTAGAGGACGTCTTTTTCGGTGTCGTAGGACTGCGCCGTCCATAACGCCCCGCCCGCGTGTTTGCGCGCATCCGGATTGGGTCCCCACGTGTCGGCGCCGGGTTCGCCATCCTGCGGAATCACATTGAATTTCCACACTTGCTCCCCAGTGCTTAGCTTGAATGCACCAATCCACCCCGTGCCTGCGCGCTCGGAGCCCGCCGGTCCGATATAAATCAGGTCGCCGTGAACCAGCGGTGGCATTGCTATAAAATGGCCTTCGTCAGGGTTGGCAATTTGCTTCGCCCACTGAAGTTTTCCGGTTTCGGCATCCAGCGAAATTAGAAAATCGTCGCCCGTGCCGCGGATAATTTTTCCGTTGGCGATCGCAGCGCCGCGATGCGGATGAACGCGGTCAGTCGCGCGCGGAACCCACTGATAGGACCACAGCACGTGGCAATCGGCGGCGTCGAGCGCCACGGTGTAATGGTCGCTCGTCGCGTAAATCACGCCCGCGGAAACGATTGGCTCCGACTCCGATGGAACCTTTTCCGGAAATGTGTAGGAGCATACCTTTGCGAGTTGCTTCACGTTGCCGGCGGTGATCTGCTTCAGCGGGCTGTAACGCGTCCCATTTAAATCGTGGTCCGCGTAGGTCCAGTCCGTATCGTCAGCGGCGGCGGGACCGGCGGCAAGCGGGCGGCCGCCGAATTGTTGCGCGCCGCCAACGAAAAGAGCCAGCGCCAGAAGAAACAAGAAAATTATCGCGATCGACCGGAGTTCAGAGACTCGGAACCGCAAATATCGCTTACTCATTTTGTTTTCCCTCTATCTGAAAATGGGATCATCGCTCAATGCGCTGAGGCCACTTTGTTTCCACCGCACCGGTTTGTCAAGCATTGACCGTGTGGCGTCCGGGGACTCCGCCGCCGCCTCCATAATTTGAAATTTGGAAATCGGCGCATATAATGCCTCAGGTCTTCTTCAACAAAATGGACTCCTAATCAGGAATCTGGACAGGAAAGGGTGATATTGATGGAAGAGGAAAAGGAACCGACGATTTCCGATTCAAAAACGCTGGTCGACCGGCGCGATTTTATAGGAGGTGCGACGATGCTCGCAGGATCCTCACTTCTAGGACTGGCTTCAGGAGGGCGCGCGGAAGCCGCCGAAGGGGTTGCCGACCGCATGCCGCCGATACCGCCCGAAAAGTGGACCGAGGCGCAGAAGAAAGCCGCGGAAGAAATCACCTCCGGTCCGCGCAAGGATCTGGTCGGCCCTTTTATTCCGCTGCTGCGCAGCCCGGAATACATGAGCCGCCTGCAAAAAGTAGGCGAATACCTGCGTTACAAGACGAACCTTGGATCGGGCATCAGCGAATTCATTATTCTTTTAATTGCGCGCCGCTGGACCCAGCAATTCGAATGGTACTCGCACCAAGCACTGGCCGCGAAAGCAGGCATCAAGGCCGAAACGATGAAGGCTATCGCCGACGGCTATCGACCAACCACGATGACGCCGGACGAGGAAATGGTTTACAACTTCGTTGCGGAATTGCTTGCAAATCAAAGCGTGAGCGATCCGACATACGCGAAAATTCTGGCGCGGTTTGGCGATCAAGGTGTGATCGACATCACCGGCTTGTGCGGCTATTACACTTCGCTCGGCATGCTGATGAACGTCGCGAGAACGCCGGTGCCGCCTGGAGTAACGCCGCCGCTGGCACAGTTCCCGCACTAGGCTTCCGTCGTATAGGCTTTGCCTGTGGGGGTTCGTCCGTGCAAGGCCAAACCCACAGGCCGAAGCCTGTGCCTCTTAAAAACTCATGCGGCTCGTGACGTTTCGTTATCAGGGGCAACAGCAAATCGGCGCGCTCGCGGATGCGGACTCGAAAGTCATCCGCCTGCAGGCCGCCGAAGAACTTCGCTCCGACAAATCTTCCCCACATTTTCAATCGATGCTCGCATTCCTTGAGGGCGCCAGTGCATCCCGCGACGCCGCGCAGCACGCTTTCGAGTTTGCCCTCTCACAGCAACCTGAAGGCGTCATAATCGACGCCGCAAAGATTGAACTCCTTGCCCCCGTTCCGCGCCCCGAATCGATTCGCGAGTTCATGGTGTTTGAGCAGCACGTGATTAACTGCACGCGTCGATTTCAGATGCCAGGCTGGAGAGCAACCGCTGATCGCGCCATAGAAAAATTATTTGGCCGCGAAGCTACGCTCGCACATCGTCTCGCGAAGCCGTGGTACGACAGACCCGTCTACTATAAGGGCAACCGTATGAACGTGATTGGAGATGGCGCCGAGGTCACCATTCCGCGCTATACGCAAGAATTCGATTGGGAACTCGAATTCGGCATTTTCCTGTGTAAGAAAGGCCGCAATATTCCCAAGGAAAAGGCACACGAATTAATCGGCGGTTACACTGTCTTCAATGATTTTTCAGCGCGCGACATTCAGAAAAGTGAAATGGGCGGACGCCTGGGCCCGGCAAAAGGAAAAGATTTTGACGGCGGCAATTCGATGGGTCCCGTGCTTGTTACGCCCGATGAGATTCCCGATCCATACAATTTAGAGATGCACGCCCGCATTAATGGAGAGGAAGTTTCCTATGGGCACACAAAAGGGATGCGCTGGAAGTTTGAAGATTTGATTGCATACGTCTCGCAGGATGAAACTCTTTATCCGGGGGAATTTTTTGGTTCGGGGACTGGGACCGTTTCCGAATCCGGCTCGGACCGCTGCTGTTGCGGGCTCGAAATGGGGCGTTTCCTCAGGGCGGGAGATACCATCGAACTGGAAGTGGAAAAAATTGGCAAGCTGACAAACCGCGTGGTGGGGCAGTCGTAATGGAACAAGATGAATGCCGACGAAAGTGCATGCAAAAAAGGATCTCCGGTGAATTTTAAGACCATTTCATTTTCATTCTTGCTCATGGCGTTAATTTCTTCGGTTCGGGCCGCAGCGCAGGCGCCGGATCCGGCGCTCATGGCAGAAATCAGAAAAATTCGCGCCATCGATAATCATTCGCATCCGCCGCGCGTAGTGGCCGGCGGAGAAACCGATGATGAATTCGACGCACTGCCGTGCGATCCGCTGGAATCGACCGCGCCGAACACGATGACGCGACCGGAAAATCCCCAGTACATGGCTGCGTGGAGGGCGCTGTGGGGATACGAGTTCACAGATCGAAGCGAAGAGCACCTGAAGGAACTCATCGCCAAGAAAAATAATATCCGCCAGGAGCAGGGCGATCATTATCCCGCCTGGGTGCTCGATCAACTGGGGATCGACACGGAATTCGCAAACCGGGTGGCGATGGGACGCGGGCTGGACGCGCAACATTTTCGGTGGGTTCCCTTCGACGATGCTTTGCTTTTTCCACTGAACAACGGCGCGCTAGCCGCGGAAACACCGGACCGCAAATTTTTCTTTGGCCGGGAAAATATGCTGCTCGCCCGCTACCGCCGCGAACTGGGCATCGCGTCCATGCCCGCTACGCTCGCTGAATTCACTTCACGGGTGGTGACGCCGGAATTGGAGAATCAGAAAAAAGCGGGTGCGGTGGCCATCAAATTTGAGGCTGCGTACTTGCGCTCGCTTGACTTCGAGCCGGCATCGGAACGCGATGCGGCTGCCGTCTATGTAAAATACCTGCACGGCGGATCGCCTGCGAGGGAGGACTACACGCGCTTGCAGGATTATTTGTTCCGGCACGTGGCCGCGGAAGCGGGGCGACTGGGTCTGCCCGTGCACATTCACACCGGTGCGGGATGCGGCGGATACTTTTTCCTGGGCGGCTCGAACCCGTTGCTTCTCGAATCGGTTTTGAATGATGCACACCTCCGGAAGACGACGTTCGTGCTGTTGCATGGCGGCTCGGGTCCGTTTACGGCCTCCATCGCGCCGCTCTTAATGAAGCCAAACGTGTATGCGGACTTATCCGAACAAACGTGGATGGAATCGCCGCACCACCTCGCGGAAGTGCTGCGCGGCTGGCTGGAGTGGTATCCCGAAAAAGTTTTGTTCGGAACGGATTTGTATCCGGGAAGCGGCGCGTATGATTGGGAAGAAATCGGCTGGCAAACATCGCAAACGGCGCGACTGGCGCTGGGAATCGCTTTGACAGGAATGGTAGAGGACGGGGAGATAACCGTGCTGCGCGCAAATAAAATTGCACGCATGGTGCTCCGCGAAACCGCGATAAAGCTGTACAACTTGCCTGACAAGCCGGAGCAAAAGTAGCGAAGCAAACAGAAACGCTCGTTGCGCTCCGAAAAAACCGGAACGGAACGAGCGTCTCACATCCAATCCTGACCCGAAATCAGGTTTCGTACAGGCTGTCCGCTTTCCGGACCGGCGACCTGGCGTTACGTCGCTCAACCTGGCACTAAAACATCCAAAACAGATCCTTACATTCCGGAAGAAAATTCAATCATCTTGGTCTTGCCGGAAACTTGAATTTCAGTGAGTTTATCGTGATCGATGATAAACGTAGTCTGATTTACTTTGCTAGCAGCGTCCTTCAGAGTGCACGGAATTTCGGCAACTACCTTGCTTCCCTGCATGAATTTCGCCTTGCTGCCGTCGGCGATCACTTTATATTCGCCGGCAGCTAGCTGTGTGGTGCCGATGGTGGTGGTCGAAGTCAGCTTAAGATTAGTGGTTATTGCATCGGGTGCATCGTTTTTGGCCTGAACGGAAACGCCGACGGTGATAAGTGCCACGATTGCGAGAAATACAGGTAACAAACGTCGAGACATAATTGATAGTTCTCCTTTTCAATTGTGATATGAACTACACATCGTTCTTTAAAATTAGCTCAAGGACCTGAAAAGACCCTGAAGAACCGCATGTACCGGAGGCAAACGGATCTGCTAATCACTGTTCCAATGCTTTAGACGTCACTGGCCCGCCTCCGGTTACATTTTGGGCGAACAATTGATCGAGAGGTGTGCCGGAATGACAAGGCTACAAATGCAAGCCGCTTATTTCCAATTGCCTAGAATCTTTCTTACGGCAAGTACCTGGCCCAGATGGTAGGCGTTATGGTCCGCGGCTAGAAGCGCCTCCCGTAAAATCGTCTGTCCTGTGCCGTGCGGAATCTTCGCGAAAAGATCCGTCTTGCGGCTCGCCACCAGTTTTTCCATCGCCGCCAAGTCTCGCGCGAAAAACTTCAGGCTTTTGTCCCACGCTTTGGCATTTGGCGGCGCCGGAGCCGCAGGCCAGTAACCCGTGGGCCATTCGGGAGAAACGTGTTTCGCGTCGCGTGAAAATTCCAGGATATCCCACTGCGCAATCCGCATGTGCTCCAGCAATTCCCACAGCGAATGTGGAAATCCGGTGGGACGAACGCCTCTCAGCTTTGGCGGAACTCCGCGAAAAGACGCCTTCCAATCGACGTGCGCGCCGCGTCCCGATAAAAACTCCACGATTTGCTTGCGCAGATTTTTATCTTCCATATTTCCTCTCAGTGAAATCAATTCGAATCACCGATCAATTTCCACGTGCAGCGGAACGATCCGAGTTCAGCGCCGTGCACGCAACGGCCGAAATTTCAGATTCCCATTCCCGCATTAAGTGTTGCCCGCGCTCGTTTATTTCTTCAACGGTTCTGGGCCTTCCTTCGCCGGAGCCGGGAAATACCATGTACAAAACTCCTCTCCAAGTCCCGCCGTTTCGCGCATCCGAACGAATGCCCAAATTCTCAGCCAGCGCCACGGATCCTTCTCCAATGCGGTCCATGGGGCCCACATCTCCAAAGATAGCGTAGGAACTTCTCCCATTTCGCTCGTTAAATACCATGGCGAAATCCCCAACACGCGCGCCCAATTGCCGCGCGAGTCCGCCGGGCAACACCATGAACGGAATTCTGGACGCATCGACGTACCGCGCAGGATCATTGATGGCCTTAGAACGATCCGCCAGCGCCGTCGCCGAAACGTAGTACCCGGGAAATGGGTCGCCCGCTCCTTGGATAAAAGGCTCTCCATGCGCATCTTTCGCGAGCCCTTCCCAATTGCCCGGAGCGCCGGCATTTCCCAGATCATCGATGCCAGAGTTGTCCGGATGATAGGCGTTTGGCGCACCATCTGCGTCAATGGTCATTCCCGATTCGTAAAAAAATGCAGGGCTCCCCGGGAGGTGGCCGATCGGAATGTCTCGTTCCGCTTCGCCGTCGTGCCTCATTTCAAAATCCAAGAGCAGAGTTTCAGAACAGCCCCCTTGCGCCGTATCCGGTGAACCTTGCGCCTCGGCAGAGCGAATGCATGGCCCGAGGTCTGATATTTTTTCCCGCAGAAGGGCTAAATCGTGATCAAGATGCATCGCTGGCTGCTCAAGTGGCTCGTTTGCCGGTAAATTTATCTGACTGTTTTGAGAATCGGCGGACGGCTCGCCGGAATTTGCACCCGGTCCATCGGACGAGAGTTTCTTGAATTCGCCGGCGCACTCACGATTCACATCTGAGGGCGGCGGACTCTCCGCGGAGCCTAAATGTTGACTTCTCGCCACACCGGCGGAGAATATAAGCAGTATTCCCGAAAACACCACACAACTGACCCGCATATCCTTGTGCCCCTGAACTTCCCTCACACTGAAACCGAATTCGTGTGAGAACTGCCTTTGCAGATCTAGAAACTCATTTCGTCCCAGTATTGTAGACGTGCAAAGCAACGTATATGTTGCATGGATGATTAAACTTCGAGGCGAGGTTTTTCTTAAATTAATTCTAACGTGAGAAAATGGAGAAATCCGCGGACTGCGACTAAAGAGAGTTGCGTATCTTGCCACCGACCGCGGGTCGAAAAAAAGTCCCTGCCGTGGTTTTCAATCTTTGGCACGTCGTTCATCGCCCGTTTAGTTATTCGTTCGCTATTCTCGCCATCCTGCACATTGTTGTGGTACTTGTGATGGGTTATAGATAGCAAGAGGAGAGTGGCATGAAGCGCGGAGCATATTTCCTAGCAATCGTCGGAATTCTGGTTCTCTTCGCCGGATGCAAGAAGCAGGAGAGCGATGCCGACGGTGTTCGCGCCGGAATCAACCAACATCTGCTTTCCTTAAAGACGATCAATCTGGGCGCGATGGATATGAACGTGACTAATA
>DASRQU010000032.1:0-108416 GCA_035696345.1 Candidatus Acidiferrales bacterium | reverse complement strand
CATGCCAGTGCCGATATCTCAAATACAGATTCGAACCGGAAGGAAGGAGCCGTGTAGGGCTTCTTCGCCGGTAAAGGCGCTGTCTCGCTCGGCTTGCCATTCGTTGCGTTATCCATGTTTAATTCTCGCCCCCGTGCTCTTGCTAATTTAGTCCTGCTTGCGACGCCTGAATGGCGCAGCCCCCTGTGCCCGTTCCCAGCCCACCTGCCCCTACGCAAGCCTGATTTGACAACGGTGTAAAGTAAACCTGTGAAGCGCCGCCAGTGGCAGCTGTATTGTCGACAACGATGCCGCTGGTTCCACCTGTTTCAGTAGCCGTCGCGGATGTTGCTGAGCCTGTGTTATTCAAAACGCTGTCGACATCAAACGACATGACGCAACCTGACGCAGCAGGGCAATTAATCAGCGTAGCGCCGCCAGTTATGGCGCTTCCCGTGACGCTCAAAAATATCCTGTCGTTGTTCGCGATTGTGTTATTGAACTCGGTAATCGGCGAGCATCCCGCATTTGCAGTGGTCAGTACGGGCCCTGGTTTCGTATCCGTGATCGCACTGGCCGTCAGCGTGATGACCCATAAGGAGTTGACCGTGCCAGCAGTGCCGCACGCGTACAATTCTCCCGTACCGTTCGCCGAGCTATAGTAGGGGTCATCAAACGCTCCCACATACATCGCGGCCGCGGGAACCGTGCCGACGTCGCTGATGACAACTTGTGTCCCCAGCGTGTTATGCATGGCAGAAGGCGTGGCGGGAATCGGTATTTGAAATACGCTAGGCACATTTGGCACGTGGGGCGTTACTAGAGTCGAAACGGACTGCCGCGCGAAGACGTAGACGAACCCGGTGGTTACGTCGACGAGCGGTCCATCGTCAAAGCCTATATCTGCCAATTTTGCGGTGAAGTTGTAACCACTCACGGGAACGCCGCCAGCTGTCGTGTCCACGCTATAAAGAACTCCAAGATTGTCGGTCACGAAAACCTGGCCATGGCCAGTTGCAAATACAGGGCTGTTCAGGTGCCCAAAGCCTCCGTTGACTTGTGCGGGCCAAATGCTTGCCCCGCTGGCCACAACCTCTGTAGGGGTCCCAAAAAAGACTCCCGTAAATTTGTGGAGGCAACCTTTGTCGTCGCCAACGTAGAGTAAATCTTGTCCATAGTCGTAGAAAGGCGATGAGAAGCTGTCGGTCGTCGCCGTGCAACTGTTTGCCGTGGAGAATGGGACAGTTACAAGGCACGAGCTCCCCGCAGTACAGGGTCCGGCAGCCGGTGACAATGGCCCGAGGAGACTTCCATCGCCGGACTTCCACCTGAGAACTTCCAGGTTCGCAACCCCGCCGGTGTTTTGTATAAATGCCACACGTGTGCCGTCGAAAGACAGGATCGGAGACGTCAGGATAGCTCCCGCGCCTGTGTTGTACGCCCAATAGGTTGATGGATTTGGCGCAGTGCACGTCCCCACATAGATATTGTTAAACGCCACGATCGTAGCTTGTGTGCCCGATCCGCCCAGGCTGGTGTTATATACCACGAAATCCGTCGCACAGTTCGCGGCGGCGGCGTCGAATGTATACTTGGCCGGATAATTTCCCGCGCCCACGGTGGCGCCAGCGCCCATGTTCATGCTCCAGTCACCCTGAATCCGATTTGGATTTTCGGGCGCATGGTGCCATCGCCATCGGTCTTGCCCGTGGTGCCTTTCGGCGTTTCGGCGCAATGACTGTTGAAGATAGCGGTGGTCCGCCGACAACGCGAACCGTTTCATCAGTGAATTAGGCTCGGAATACACCGCGTGCCGATGGCTCCAGTCGGTCACTACGGGAACATGCTCATCTCCGGCTTTGGCCTCACGAGGCACTATAAGCGCGAATGCGACTACCGCGCTGAGAAGAAGAATTTGAGACAGCTTGATTCGAAGCGAATTGCTGAGTTTCATTTCGATCCTCGCCCATTTAGTGTTCATCGCCACACAGTCGGTAACATTTTGTGAAATCAGGTCTAGCAATGTCGCAAAATCGCCGTGAAAACTCGTTCAAGACATATTTAGCTTTGTCCGACATGCGAAATATATATAATTTTGCGACTCCCACGTCAGGCTTGTGAAATTTTTTTTCTCATTACGGAATTGTAACCTAAGCCCACTTCAGACAATTTTCCGAATCGATCTACTGACGCTGAATATAGCGAAGAGGCAAAGGGGAAAAAAGTTTCTTATTGTTTAACGATTCCTAAGCAGCACTACCCCTCTCTTCTGGATCGTTTCCAGACGTCAACGTCGGTAGTGTCGGTTCGGGGAATTTCCGTAAGTCGTTCAATGCCTCAGGATTTCGAACGAAAAGTGCACGATGGAGAGTCCTTTCTGAAATCCAGTGTGCGTACAGGTCCCACACCATGAAATCTGCGGCTGAAACCTGCGATAGGGAGTTCGAGCATGTAGCTGGCCTATGGAATCAAAAAATAAGGTTGTGGTTGAGCGTGAAATCAGTTGCTGCGTGGGGCGTCCCACGAAACTGACCCGGTGTAGAGTTGTTTGTCGAGAAACAACTGGCCTAGATGGCGTCCGAGGGGGCGGAAAGTTGCGTGGATCGTCCGTAGGGATACGCTCGCCAACGAAAAACGGTCGACTGGACGGTGGTGCCGGGATGAATCATTACAGGCGATAGCCGAAGTCGCAAAAACAGCGATCGCGAAGCGGTCGAGGTCCTTGGCCTACCTGTAGTCAGTGCAGCATGGCAGGGAGAGGAGAAATTCAGCAGTGTCAGTGATACGTCAAATTTCCGGCATAAGGGTTGTATCGCCGTCGAAAGGCGTGCCATACCAGAGCGCGCCATCTGACAGGGTTTTGTGCAATTCCGGATTTGCGCCTTTGTAATAAAAAGGTGTGGCGGGGAATGTGCGCGAATACGGATTCCACTGCGCGCACAAATTGCGAATGTTGGCGGGAAATCCCTGAACTTCAAGAACGTGGCTGCCTGCTTTCTTGCCATGCTTGTACGCCGCGGAAATCAAGGCGCGAATCATTTCGGGGTCATCCTCTTTCACAATCATATCCACGACCCAGGATCGCCGCAGGCCACTGGAGTTTCCGGCTTCGTCGCGAACAGTCAGATAACCAGTTAATTTTCCATCTTTTCGGCAACAGAGTACGCTGGTTTTCGCCTTGTCGTTCGGAAGATTGTAGTGCCAGCGCAAGAATTCCAGGCTGCGGTCGGCCAGCAGGCGCTTGCCTTCCGCAAGTTTTTCGTTCCACAAAATTTCAAACTCATCCCCAAACTCGGTGGTTTTAATTTCATTCACCACCAGACCTTTTGCCGGTCCGCGCGGGTAACGCCGGCGTAATATTTTATTCATTCCAACTGCAACTGAAGCTGCTGCGGCCCCGATGGTGGCGAGTGCCGGCTTCACTTGCAATTTTTTCATCACCGTTTGAGCGAAAGGATAGGGTCGCAGCACCCAGAAAATAACGGTTTCGTAATTCGGTTGAGGCATCGGTACGCAACCGAATGCACATGCAATTTTTCCCGTAGCCTCCACCGCGGTAGTGGAAAGATATAGATCTACGGGCTTCTGAGCGTAGAAAGCAGCCATCAACCGTACGGTGTGCGCGCGGTAAGCAGGCTCTGCAACGAATCCCGAACCTACAACCGCGGTCAGCGTCTTACCCTGAAAATGATAAAGAGAAGATATGCTGGCAAGATATCCGACGACCCTTCCTTCCGCTTCCACCACCCAGCCGATTGCACGGGGCGTCTGCATATGCTTCAGCGCAGGGTTTATCTCCCACAAATATTTCCAATTTTCTAATGGATCCGGAAGCAAGCCGTATCGCTGCTTCAGGTCTGTAATGGCCTGGTAATCAGTTAATTTTGCTTCGCGGACTTTGGCCGGTACAAGCGAGGTGGGACCGGATGATTCGCCACCAGGCTCGGAAGGTGAGTCTCGGCGTGATCGGATCTTTTCCAGAATCGCACTGGTAACTCTGCTTTCAATTGACGCCATAATTCGCGGAGCGGGTTCCCTTCCTCACTTGTGTGATCTCGGCGTTCTTATCGAAAGATTTGCGGCGCAATTTCCGTTTTAAAGCGATGACCTTGGGTAGCCATTGATATGCACCAAGGATCTTGAGGCGAAATTCCAACTCCCAGTCCGTGGGGTTCACGGCTATACGCCCGGTAACGAATTCATCGGGTTCCGTAAAAGCCGCCACGGGTAGGACGCTAAAGACTCGTTCGTAACCCGCCTCCCGGCACAGTTCAACCAGGTGTCTGTTTAATGCACCGTATGGAAAACTAAAGAGTTTAATGTCGCGATTAAATAACTTCTCCAATTTGACGCGAGATTCCAGAATCTGGAACTTCGCTTCGTCGTCGGATAATGGAGGCAGCCACGCGTGCGTCATGGTATGCGATCCAATCGTAATCAAATCCGACGGCAGCTGGCTTAGGCGCTCCGCAGTGGCAATCACTTCGTCGCTGCCGCTGGTGGAACCGTAACCGGACCACTGTGGAGAGACTCCCAACAGTCCTGCTGGAATAAAAAATGCCATGGGAATTTTTCGCTTCGCGAGTTCCGGTATTGCGTTCTCGATAACGCTGACAAAGCCATCGTCGAACGTTACAACCACATGATGTCGACCGGCCTGCAATGGTTCATGAGACTCGGCGGGAAGAGGCTTCGCGTGGAGCAGCAGAATATCCATTTGTCTTGCGAACCGTTTCCGTTCCTCTGGAGCTACTGAATGGTAGTGAACTACGACACACGTACCGTCGGGGATTCTCCCCATCAGAGAGCCGATCAGGTTACCTGCTTCTGTCCACAGGCAGTAACCCGCGCTGATGGAAAGTTTTATTAAGCGCAACAATTGTTCCTTGGTGTCTTCTCGCATTGGACTCTCGATCAGAGCGGTTCCGCGATTTTCGGTCGCGGTCAACATGCGCTTGCGAAACGTGTTTCTTTTTCGCGACCAACGCACTTGTCGCTCTAAGTTGATAGCAATGAAATACTGCGGATATTCCATTGCCTTGATGACTGAAACAAATAATCTCACCCGATTTGGCAATCGAAATGGCCAGAACCAGGTGTGTTTGCGGCTTTCTCCGAATGCCGTGCTCGGGAAATACTAGTGCGAACGATTCGCCATGAACAGCTGAATGTTTACTTCGTTTCTATTCTAGTGCACGCCGAAAGACCGGTCAGGCCGCCGTGCCATATGCAGAAGAGATAAGGTTTTCTGCTTCTGTTCTGCCCTTAAAAAAGCGATGAATTCGGCAGATACCGGGCGCGGTTCATGCAGGATCGACGACCAGAAAAAGCCCGCCAGCCTTGCGAAGCTGCCAAGGATGATCGGTTTTTCGCGCAAACGCTGCAGACACTTGAACGTTTCAAAGATGGGATCGCTTCCGAAACTATAGTCCATTCTTCCCTGGCGAAACTTATGCCGGATCAAAATGTCGCCCGTACCGGTGGGTCTGTGATGCGCGATGGGAAGTTCCGGGAATGCTTCAGCCGACCAACCCAGCATTCTGGCCGACGTCTGCGCATGCCAATCTTCCCCGCCGTACTCGAGAACGTGATAGCCTCCGAAGGCTTCGTAACATTCACGACGCACGAGTTGCGCGGCATGAGCTACGGAATAGACACGATTACTGCTGCGAGTTTGAAACTCTCCATTTTTTCCTTCGTGAACAAATCCGCCGGCAATGCCCAGCCGGGGATTCGCCTCAAACTTGGTCATCAGATCTGCAAAATAAGTCGGGCCAATGGAGATGTCGGCATCCAGATTTCCAATGTACTGATAAGGGATGTCCGCCAGAATTTCGATGCCGGCATGCAGCGCCGTGATCTTCGTGCGAAAACTTCTTCCGGGCGGTCGCGTGACACGCAAGAATCGGATGAAGTCATATTGCGCCGCATACCGCTGAACGATCTCATCGGTTCGGTCGATACTGCCGTCGCTGATGATGACCCATCTTTGCGGCAACTCGCTTTGCGCCAGCATCGATTGAATTGTTTTTTCGATATTTTCTTCTTCGTTGTACGCCGCGGTTGCCAAAACATAGGTGCGCCCGCTTTTTACTGGATCGCTCATTGTTTCACCAGTTCGTTCAGGGTGCTGCTCTCAAAAACCCAGCGGATGCATTTCAGGTATTGCTTCATTTCGATATTTGCACGGGAACGCGAAGATTTTTTTACCAGAAAAATGGCGGCCCATCCCACGGCCCGCACTGCGTAGCTCAGGCAGCCAATCATCAAATACAAGAACAGCGATATGCGTCCGTGATATTTTTTCCAATACTGCAAATTCGCGCGCTGCATTTCGACGTTAAACCTCGATCGCGCGTTTGCGGCACTCGCTCCGCCGTAATGAAGCGCTTTGGCTTCGGGGTAAAAAACGACCCGCCAGCCAGCCAACTTAAACCGCTTGCACCAGTCCACATCTTCCGCATACATGAAAAAGCGCCCGTCAAGCGGGCCCACTTTATGCAAGGCGTCCCGTCTGGCCATCCAGAGCCAGCCGTTGAGTACATCCATATCTCGGGTCTGGTCAAAATGAAAATCCTTCATTAAAAAACCGCCGAACAGACCCGTGCTTTTAAAAAGTGAATCCAGAAATAAAGCTCGCAGGAAAATATTCCAGAGCGAGGGAAATCGCATGCCGGAACGGTGAACGCGCCCATCCGTTCGGAGCATGCCCGGCCCAAGAAGTCCGATGGTGGGCTGCTGTTCCATATACTCATACATTTTTTGCAGACAATCGGAAGGCACATTCACATCGGAGTTAATGAGGCAAATGTATTCGCCCGTCGCCTCTTTAATCCCTACATTATTTCCCTTGGCAAAGCCCAGGTTAGCTCCGGTTTCGATGAGCTTAACATCGGGAAACTCGCTGCGAATCATATCCGGCGTGCCGTCGGCAGAGTCGTTGTCCACGACAATGATTTCGACGGAGAGGTTTCCGTCGATCGTCCGCAAAGAGGTCAAACATTCTTCCAAGTATTTTTTGGTGTTCCAGCTAACGATTACGATTGAAAGGTTGGTCACGGAAACTTTGGAAGTCGTTTCTTGCTGTTGAGTTGTACGCGAAGTAGTTATCATTTATTTATCCTGTAAATCTTAGGGAACACGCGGCGCGGATACTGCCAGCTCATCTTTCCTTAAGGTCGATCATTCTCAAATTCCTGGGAAAAATTTATTTCGTTGGTAATTTTGACGACAAACGGCCAGTGACCATGCGTCCATAGGAATTGACCGTTTTGGAATTTTCTGAAGCGTAAGCCGGACGCGGCATCGCCGCTTTAACAGGTTCCACCGGGACAAGGACGGTGGCCGTAGCTTCCGCAGCAGCGGGAACAGAATAGTAAGACGCGACAATGATTGCCAGAAAGGCGTACCACACCAACTGAGTTTGATCCCAGTAGGAGATCCCAAAAAATCCTACGCAATTGGCAAACAATGCCCCGCCAAGCGCCCAGCTATATTGTTGCATTTTAGTGTTGCCCGCCCAGGCCTCTCTGGACTGAACAACAAACTTAAATCCGTAAGTAATTAGGGTCACGAACAGGATCAGGGGAAGCAATCCGGTGGAGTCGGCGACGCTGACATATTGATTGGCTGTGTCCCACATGTCCCAACCCCAGGCTCCTGTATCCTTTACTCCGTAAAGCCACCAGTCGCCGAAGTGCCGAATGCATTGATCCACGAGCTGATAGCGATGATAGCCGGAGGATCCGCCTATGATGCTCATGCGGTCGATCAGCTGCCAGACCGGTGCTTTCATGGCCATATGCAGCGACACAAGCAACAAAACGATTCCCCATCGAATGGGGCGCATTAATTTCCGCAGCGGCCAAATGCAAAGTGCCATCAGGGCGCCCGCATATGCCAACAGTGGAGTACTTGATGCGGAAGCCCACACAACCACGGTGGACGCAACGAATCCCGCGAGGGCTACCTGCAGATTCTTCTTGTCCTTCAGCCACAGGCCCACAAAAAGGGGCATCACAATGGCTCCGAATGTCCCCGCAAGAATCGGATGGCCGAAACCGGCCACCGCTCGCAGCCGGTCTTCTCTCGACAAATCGGATTCGTAAAAGGCAGCTTTCGCGCCCCCGAGCAACGCGTAAGGGTTATGTCCCGTCGCTTGCTCGTAAATCATGATGGTCGCGACGACTACCGTAATGTATGCCAGCACGCGCAGTGCTTTCTCTACATCCTCACCGTCTCGAATCAAAAATCGCATCAGGAAATAAATTCCGAAGACAGTAAAAAGGTCGCCAAGCTGCTTTACGAGCATTCCCGAATTGCGCCAGAGGAGGAGTGCATTGACGGCCGTAACGAGCTCAAAAAATACCAAGGTTACGTCCAGCCGGGTCATGCCGCCGCTGAAGATTTCAGATTGTGAAGTGGTCTTGGACCGGATCATTCGAGCGATTCCGAAGAGGATGAGAATCCGCAGCATCGGAAAGTGCAGCCCGCCCAGAACGAGCACATGATCCATCGGAATCAGGAGCCCAGCCGCCAAAAATGCGGCGACCGCTCTATTTCGCGGCGAGAAGCAGACCAGAAGCCCTGCGATCACGGCCACCAGCAACACCAAAGGGTTGACAATTGTCTCGGATACCCCTCCGCCGAAGCTTAGGTGTTCAGGTTGCACGCACTAGCTCCATTCGGTTGAAACAGCGGATACCCGGGTACCGCCACGTCAATCATGACGATACACGTTTCCACGTCGCTTAAAGTAGCGACTGTCACGTTAGGATCACTCAGTCCACAAACGCCGATCACGCCCGTTCGCTCCTTCGAAAAATGCCCAAGATAGATCGAACCTCTTCGCCCGAAATGGATCCTGTCAGGTACAGTGCTGGGTAGATCGCTACAAGCGTTGCCGCGCAGACCACGCCGATCTTTATCGTAGCCAGCATTCGGGCGTTGAATGCCAAGCCAGGCATTGCGTGCGCCACAATCGCCGCAAATCCAACAATTCCAATTGTCGCCGCTGTCAGCCGCAATGTGTCGGGCAGCAGTAACTTCGCCTTGAACACATGAAACGATTTGTCGAGTCCGATGAACATCACGATCATTCCCGCGAATTCCGACGCGGCCAACCATGCGAGAACGCCCTCCAAACCTACTCGGTGCGTCACGAACAATACGGGCACGCAGGCAACCAGGCGTATCACCTCGCGAAGGTTATCCATAACCGCTCCTCCGGTCGCCCGGTACAGAACGAGTCCCAGCTGAGAAAATGTCTGGAAGAATACGGCAAGGCATACCAGCCAGATTGCATAGTGAAAGGAGGGATCCTTCTGTCCGGTCCAGGCCTCCACCATGTAGGTCCCAAAGATTGCGATAAGCGCGAAGGGTGTCAGCGTCAGTGCCAAGGTTACCTTGAAAGATTTCGAGAGCAATCTTTGCAGCCTGTCAGACTCGCCGGAGGCGAACACCATCGCGCCGCCAGAAAGGATCGGGATTAGGAATGCGTTATGGCACATCAAGACAGGTTGCGCCAGTCGGGTCGCTACGGCATACACGCCCGCGGAGTTTGCGCCGTATCCGCGCAATATCGCTACAGGAACAATCGCTCCATAGGTCAGCTGCAAAACGTTCAGTAATTGATAGCTCCCGGCAAACCGGATCAATTCGCGTAATACTTTCTTCGTTACGAATTTCAACGACACATGAACCTGCGGAACCACTTTATGGGCCACAGCGTAACAACAAATCAAATAGATGAGTTCGGAAGCGGCCATCACGGATGCCATCGAGAAAAGACCCCAGCCAATGTGCAAGAAAGCAACAATTGCGATTGCCTCGGCCAGCGTCAGAATGCTGTTAATCCTTCTTGCTAAATCGATTCGATGGCCGCCGAGCACGATGGCCTCGTATGCAGCTCCGCTATTCGCAAATAGCATGGTGAGAGCCAACACCGAAAATGCCCAAGCCGAGTCTCGCATAAACTCTGCTGGAATTCCCGCCGCGGCAGCCAGCTGCCGCGAAAAAATAACCACGGGAATCAGGCCAACGACCGAAAGTATGATCATTGCCGCCGTGCCTGTACTTAATAGCTTGCTGGCTCTTTCGTAATCCCCGTCCCCGGTCGCTTCCGCCACGTACTTCTGGAATGCGCCCTTAATCCCAACGCTTCCAAAGCGCATATAGATCGCGCCCGTCATGATAATGGACCATATGCCATAACCTCCGAGGCCCAGGTGGTAGATAATAATCGGGACAGTAACAAGCCTCGTCCCGACTTGAAACAGGCTCGCGACGATCCCATAAACTGTGTTTTTTCCGACCATGCCGGTCAGACCACCCCGGGCAGAATGAGTCCTGGACGATGTGGTCTGTACTTCTTCCGGTTCCATGACTTTCATCAGACTATCTCCCATAGGCTCAACGTACCTTAGCTGCGTTCGAGACTGAAAAGTCTTCCGAACCGGCCTTTTCCTGACTGCCATTGACAGCAACCCTTAGAATTTCGTTCACGTGTTTACCCCACGCATCCCAATTCAAGCGCGTTTCGAATTGCTCGCGGCTGGATGCCCTCATTTCTTTGTACTTGTTGGGATCGTTGTAAATCTCGCGCAACCGCGCAGCATACTGGTCACCTCTTGCTTCAGGGGGCAGCAAGAATCCATTCTGTCCCTCCCAAACAAGCTCAGGAAGACCGCCCGTGTGCGTCGAGAGGATTGGGAGGCCGTACGCATTCGCTTCGCAAAGAGCAATACTGAAACACTCCGCTCGTGTGGGTAGCAGGAAGAAGTGCGATTTGATATATAACTCTTCCAGTTGCGCCCGTTCCTGTGGATTATTCTTATTGAGAAACGGGATCACTCGGAAGTTTGCATGGCGGAATCGCTCAGGAGGCCGGCAACCAACAACGGTTAACTCAACCGGTACACCGAGACGTTCCATTTCCAGCAGCGTTTCGAACGCAATCTCGCCCCCTTTCCGCTCCCAATTCGTGCCCACGAATAACAGCCGGCATTTATCGTGCGGCGGAGGTTCCAAGGCCTTTTCCCGCGAAGGCCACGTGTCCATGTTCGCCCCAAATGGCACCACGTGAACGCTCTCCGGGTCCGCGCCGTAATCCTGAACTGCCGATCGCGCCGCCCATGCCGAGGGATAAATGAGTTGTTTCGCGTTTTGAATTGCCAACTGCTCGAGCCGATCCGCGCTGCGGATGCTCGACGTCAGCATAGAACTAAATTCTACATAGTAGTCGACCATCAAGCGGTTGGTGGCATCCGAAAGATATACGATCGGAATTTGCGTGTGAAGGTGCGCTAGCGGCACAGAACCCGCAGGCGAAAAGATGACGTCGCACGCCTCCCCTGCCATCTTTTTCTCGGCCATTTTACCCAGTTTCTTCGAGACAGAAATTCTATGCGTATTCAAGTAGGTCTTGCCCGTGACGAGACGAATGCCTCGTTGGACGGCTTTTCCGATTTTCGCTGAAAATAAAGGCAGGGGACCCACATAGAATAAGTCTCCGCAATGCTTCTCGAGGGCTCGAGCCATTTGATATTCTGTCCCCGACCACGACCTTCGGTCTTTCGGGTCGTTTGTTGTCAGGTAAGCGATTCGCAGGCGGCCTTTGGAACTTCGGTCGTTTTCTTGAGTTTTCTGATCCATTCGATCGTTCCGGTTATTCGTACCGTTGGCAGCCATTGTCCACCTTTGACTGTGATATTGCCTTGAATGTCGATAAATGATTGCGAATGGCGTGGAGCAAACTTAAAAAATAAGTATGCGGAACAGACCCATTGGCAGCGGTTGATGCATGGCTTCGACTAATTTTCTGTCCGAAGCAAACTAGAACGGCCGCAAGTTCTATCGTTTTAGAAAGAGCAAATAACTTTTGGTGTTTTGTTAGTTTAAGTCCTGTTTTCTCTCGAGATGAGCTATTTCTGAGGCGGGAAGCCGACGATAGTTAAAAGTGCAGCACGGCGGTCCGTACAATGTTGAAGGGGAAGCCCCACTGCGCTTCCCCGGGTTGATGGCCACTTCGAATTGCCCGTTCATTGAACCGGTTGAAATGTAAATGGCTTGATTTCCCTCTATCGAGCTACCGCATTAATGCCCGTCGGAGGAGCTGGCGGTGTTGAGGACGAGGAAGTCCCGAATTGATAGGCTCCGACGTTCCACGCACCGCTTGTCGGCCTTGCATTCGGGGCATGAGCCGGACATACGGATTGAACTACGCCGCTGACCGTCTGCTGGGAGCAAGCATACGTGGTGTCATTCGCGGCATACCCTGCTGGCCAATAAGAGGACGTCAGGTTCTGACCCGTACCGACGGTCGGCGCTGTGGCCGAGGTTGGCGAATAGACAAAGGTCTGCGAGTTGGTGTAGCCCTGCCCGCTCGCTGTCGTCGCGCTTTCCACCACGTTATTCCCAAAGAGGATTGTGCTTGACCCGGAAATGGTCTGATTTAACATTCCCTGGCTTTGCGAAGTCCCAGTCGGGGAACCATTCGTAATACAGTGATTGTTAACCATCACGAAGGCAGAGGACCAAAACTTTCCCGGTGAGTCCGTGCGCACGCAAACCGTATCGCTATCCGCATTGGTATTATTAAAATAGTAGAACGCGACGGCGTTGTTGTCATTCTGAGGAATCTGCGGGCCGTTTGCGCCAACCGAAGTGTTGTTATACCAAATGTTATTCCACACGTAATCGGATTCACCTGGGTTACCAACCTGCAATCCCTCGCAAGACCCGTTGTCATGAACGCGGTTATCATGGATGTACAAATGTCCACTGCCGCGGATCGGGGGTATACTCTCGATGCAATTAGAATGAACGTTAGCAATGTAGTTATCGACGTGGGAAATATCGTTATAGCTGAACTCCCCCGACATGTTCGGTTTCAGAGCGTTGGCGACATATGCCAGAACGCTATGCTGCGTAGGCCACTGCATCCCGAGTCCTGTGTACTGGGTGCCGTCAACGTTATTCGCCACCATGTAATCGACGGAACAAGTCTCACATCCTTCCATAAAGGCGTGATCAATATCGTCGGCTGTGCTCGGGATCGTCCATTTATGCACATACCAGTTACTCAGGTGGATGTGTGTGGATGCCTCAGGAGCATAGACCATGTATTCGTTACTGAAACAGCTTCCGTTCGCTTGGGGGGAAGTCCAGCGATAATTGACAAGTTCAATCCAATTCACGTTAACCCAATTCACCGTACCAAATGTCCAGAATGCATTATTGTTCGTGCATTCAGGCGGTCGGATAATCGCGCTGCCCGCATCAAACACGGGGCGGTTCCATCCCGCGGGGCACGTGGCCGTGTTGTACCAAGTGGTATCCCGGTCAATCGTGATGGGACTGCTGGATGTGCCGCTCCAGTTCCATTGAATATCGAACGAAGCGTTGGGCCAGGAGTCGCATCCGCGCAAGATAAATGTATCTCCTGCGACCGGAGTATAGCTTCCCGCCGTTCCGCTTGCCGTACGCATCCCCGGCAAATGCGCCCATGGCGCGGTCTCAGTGGTTCCGGCGTTTGAGTCGGAGCCGTTCGACGCGACATAGTGGGTTGTTGCCGCAGTACTTTTCGCAGAGAAGAAAATCGCAGACAGCATCAACATGAACGCGAGCAACGCCGAAGGTAGAACGAACCGTTTCATATAATTTCTCCCATCCTCTGTGTTTCCTGGGTTCAAGCTATCGGGTGAGAATGGTTTGTACCTACTGT
Organism: Candidatus Acidiferrales bacterium; assembly: GCA_035696345.1. GTDB lineage: Bacteria > Acidobacteriota > Terriglobia > Acidiferrales > UBA7541 > Palsa-360. The sequence continues at coordinate 94,714 of DASRQU010000032.1, read as the reverse complement.
CCGATGGTCCAGTTTATTGACAGGTTTTTCGCACTGTACCCCTGCACCGGTGTCAAAACATGCTTAATTTAGCTATTTAATTATCTGAGGACTGCATCTGCGGTGGCGGGCTGACGATCCGAGTGGGTTGTTACCTCAGTCACAATGGCTTGAATGATGCGGGCTCCCGCCTTGCCGTCCCACTTCTCAGGCACGGCGCCGCTTCCTTGTTTTTGCCGCTGCGCATTTACAGCTTCGCGAATATCTTCGCTGCGCGTTCCCGCAATCACGTTCGTGCCGCACGTTACGGTCACGGGCCTTTCCGTGTTCTCGCGGACGGTCACGCACGGAACGCCGAGGCACGTTGTTTCTTCCTGAATGCCGCCGGAGTCCGTCACCACGATTTCAGCGTGCTTCATAAACCAGAGGAAATCCAGATACGCGACGGGCCCCAGGATATGAATTCCATTGGCTGGTGGCGCTTGTTCGAGTCCGTTTGCCAAAGCTTTTTTGTCAGTCGGCTGGAAGTAAGCATCGAGACCGAATTCGCTGATGCGCTTCTGTGTTCTCGGATGCGCGGAAAAGAAAATCGGACGCGAACTGGATAGTTCCCGCAATCCTTCGAGGATGCTCAAAAACGTCTCTCGATGGTCCACATTCGAGGGTCGATGCAGGGTCAGCAGGGCGTACGGACGCTCGCCGGCTTTTGCGTTTCCGCTCGTAAGTCCGAATTCTTCTAAAATGCTGGACTGGCTCGCTTTTTCTTGGGACGCGAGGAGTGAATCGATCATTGTGTTTCCCACAAAGTAAATACGATTCTGACGAACTCCTTCGCGGCACAGATTCGTCACGCCACTCTCTTCCGTGACAAAAAGAAGATCGGAAAGATGATCCGTAATAATACGATTGATTTCCTCGGGCATTTGGCGGTCAAAGGAGCGCAGTCCTGCTTCCACGTGCACAATCAACGGCCGAGTCCCGATTCCGTCATAAGAAATTTTTGCGGCAACCATGGCGCAGGCCAGCGTCGAATTTACGTCGCCCACCACGATCAGCGCGTCGGGCTTATGCTCCAGCAGCACGCCCTCAAAGCGGCGCATGATTTCCGCCGTCTGCGCGGCGTGCGAACCGGATCCGATTCCCAGATGAACATCGGGCTTGGGAAGTCCCAGGTCCACGAAGAATGATCCGGACATCGCCTCGTCGTAATGCTGTCCCGTGTGCACGAGGATTGTCTGGATTTCCTCCGTCTCCATCTGCTGCTGCGCCGAAGATGCCGAACGCTTGCGATTATGCTCGCGCATCGCGGCGATCATGGGCGCGGCCTTCATGAAGTTTGGCCTTGCTCCAACCACAATCATGATTTTCATAATGGGGTCCTGTAAAATCTGAATTCCGATTCGCTCGTTGTGAACGTGGCGCCCGCCATGGACGATTGGAATTATTCGCGTTCCCGGTTGGAAAATGCGTAGAGCAGCCAGCCGAGTTCGTACGGTCGGCACTCATGCAAAACGTGCAGTCCATTGCGCGATTCCTGATCTTCGCGGCCGGTGATGAAGTTGGCCGCAAGGTTCCAGTAGCGGTAGGGCTTGGTGCGGCCAATGCAGCGCCACACGACATTCGCCGAATCGTCGCGCATGTCGATGCCGAGTTCGTTGTCATCGATCCATTCCAGGCCTTTATAAATCCAGGGGCTGAAATCGGATTGAATGGCTTCGCCCAGCGCGATCAGAGCCATGGGCCCCATGGCGTGCTGGTGCACGGAAAATACAGGGAAGGTTTCGACGACCTGGCCGTTCGTCGAATCGTAGTGCCACCACCACTGGCCGAGGGAGCCCTGAGCCTTGCAAATGGTGAGAGCGCAGTCGAGCGCGCTCTTCAGCGCTTTCTCATCGCCGTACGCGAGCGAAAATTTGGACATGCCGTAAATCGGATAAACCTGATCGGCAAAGCTGCCCATGCCGGACCGCGCCACGCCTGCGAGTCCTTTGTTGCCGGCCATGTGTCCGAAGATTCCTTGTTTTCCCTGGTTCTGGTGAATTCGGCGATACGCTTCCATGGCAATTTCTTTCGTGCCAGCCATTTTTTCCGGGCGCGCCAGTGCCTGATGCGAAAGGCCGGTCAAGAACCACGACAAGTACATCGTGTTGCGCTGTTGCGCGTCCCGGTGGAAACGCGTCATGGCGTTCTTGATATTGTGGATGCGGTCGAGTTCATCCAGTCGGTCCGGCGCCACGAGCGCGCAAGTCCACAGGAGCACGCCGAGGTCTCCGATATTGGTGATCCAGTCCGAGTTGCGCAGCAATCCGTCAAACACTTTCTGGATATCGATCGGTGAAGTCCCGCCGCTTTGCTCGTGCCGGTGAAGGCCCATGAGCGTCATCGCGGTGTAGCGCGGTGAAATGCCTTCCCGCACCATGCCGTTTTCCGTTTTTTGCAGCGTGAAGCAGAACAGCTGCGTTTCCGGATCGAACATCGGGACCAGCCCGTTGACCGCGAGCGCGAGCAGGCGGCGGATCACAGCTTCCACATTTTCAGGTCGATTGAGCACAGCGGGTTCCGAGGAGTTCATCGCAGGGTCTGACCATTTGCTGGACATGTTTTCTCCAAGATCGTAATAATATTTTCAACAATGGTTTGCAGTGCTGGACGATCGCTATTCTCGGGATGAGACGGGCGGTCGCGCCGTTCCAAAATAATCTTCGTGCGCACGTCCTGTATTTTTTCGATGAGGATTAAACGGCCGTTCTTTTCGAGATATTTATCGACGGCGCCAATCTTGCCGCGAAAAACGCTGTACACCGGAACGCCAAGCGCCGCGGCTTCCCGGTTCATCGTTCCGCCGCCGCTGATCATCAGGTCCGAATACCAGATGAGGTTCAATCCATCCACGGGACCCGCGGGAATAATCATGCTGCCGGAAGAAATCAGGTCGGGCCATTGTTGCCGCAACTGCTCGCCCTGCTTCTGATTTCGAGGAATGACCACCGAACGCACTTCGGGATTCTCCGATAAGTGCCGAAGAGCTTCCGCGAACAATTGCTCGGCTTCCGGATTGTGGTAGTGGGCTTCGGTGGCGGGCGGCCGCAGCGTTACAACAATCGAATCATCGGAAATTCCGAGATAGCCCAGGATCGAGGGGTCGGGCGTGAAACGCGGAACATACACATCTTCTTTCAAGCCCGGATATTTATAAACCTGCTCCGGCTTGCTGGCCATGGCGTTTCCGGGAATCACATCGGGCATGAAAACCCAATCGGCTTCGATAAAGCCGGTTTTTGTGCTGTGTTCATAGTCGTGCATCATCACGGTGGGAATTCCCAGCGCCTTGCAGGCCAAAACCTGCGCGCGTGAGCCGTGCGAAATCGCGAGGTCCGCGTGAAATTTAGAGGCGGTAGGAAGCAGTTGCGCCGTGCGCATCAGGTTGCCCAACACCTTCAGCGCTTTATTTTTTCCGTAGTGTCCGCCGATCACCTTGCACTTCAGGTTGAAAAAATCCAGGAGCTGGCAAACCTGGTAAATATCGCGCGCGGTGAGCTCCACTTCGAAACCGTTCTTCTGCAGCTCGTCAATGATCGGAAGGAAAAAAGGCACGTGCGGAGAGTTGTCAATGTCGATCCAGACTTTTCGTCCGTTCCCGCGGCCCGTGGAAGTAGCCGGAGGGGCGGCATGCGCGGGTTCCTGGCGCTCAACTTCCAGGGGCGGCGCGACGGAAAACGAACTGATATTGAGATTGGAATTGAACCGGGCTGTTGAGTCAGACATTCTAGCCTGCCTATCTGCGTTGCAAAGAGCGACTGGAGTGAGTTGTACAAAATACTGTTCAATTAATTTACTGAAAGATAAATACTATAGTGGAGAGTGTATTCTGTTCTTGTCTCCGAGGTTTCGTTTCACGTGCGACGGGCCGTCAGGAAACGTCCGTCTTGCGCCAGAAGATCGCGAGGTACGGTGGTGCCGGAGCCGGATTGCCTCCAGCGAATTCTGCCGTTGTGTGCAGGCGCGCCCATCGGATTAGTAGGCGCCGTCGCCGAAAATTACGGCGAGCGGAGTCTTGATCAGAATTTGCAGATCGAGCAGCAAGGACCAGCTGCGCGCGTACCGCAGGTCGAGGCGCACCATTTCGTTGAAGCTGACGCGGCTGCGTCCATTCACCTGCCACAGGCCGGTAATGCCGGGCTTCACTTCCAGAACTCGGCGGCGGTGCCACAGATCGTATTCCTTGTATTCGTAGAACAGCGGCGGCCGCGGGCCAACGAGGGACATTTCGCCCATCAGTACGTTGAAGAATTGCGGCAATTCATCCAGGCTGCTGCGGCGCAGGAATCGTCCGACACGCGTGATGCGCGGATCGTTCGTCATTTTGAAAACTTTTTTGGTGCTGCCGTCGCTTTTCCCTTCGTAGGAGCCGCTGATCAGGTTCTTCATGAATTCCTGATGGATTTTCAAATCGTTATTCGCATGCATCGATCGGAACTTCAGGCACTTAAATGTTTTTCCAAATTGCCCGAGGCGTTCCTGCTTGAACAGGATGGGGCCCTTGGAAGTGAGCTTCACGAGAGCCGCGATGACCACGAACAGCGGCGCGAGAACCAGCAGAGCCATCGCGCTGCCCACGATATCGATGGCGCGCTTGGCGAGGAATGCGAACTTCTTGGTCTGATATTGATAAAAGAGATCCGGATAAAACGCGGGATCCGCAGCGGTCTCAGACGGGGTGCCGTCCGGGTCGTTCGTCTCGTTCGTAAAAATATGCGCCGTGATGTGGATGTACGGAAGGTCGCGCTTGTTGACATGCTGCGGCAACGCTTCGCGAATTCTCTGCATGAGCTTGTTGATCGTCGCCGTGTCATTCAACGCGCCAAGTTCCGTAAAGATCACGCCAAGAATCGAATTCTCTTTATACCAGCCGGCCGGATCTGTATCGCGGCGCACGGCGTCGGTGGCGTTGATGATGCCGGTCAAAATTTTTGCGCGGCTCTCGATGCTCGTGGCATCGTCCGCATCCAAAAGTAAAAGCAGGAATTTCTTGTTGGAGCGTTCTGCACGCTTCCGTTCCAGGCCCAACATGCCCAGGAAAACCCCCTCTGGCAAAATCTGCTGCATGAAGTCTGGCGGAGAGAAAATAGGCCGGACCGAACCTTGCCTCAAACGGGCATAGTCTCTGTAGGACGGCTCGTCTTGTAGCATTGGTTTGATTGTTTGGCTCATGGTCTCTTTCTCAGCGTCAGAGTTGCTTCTTCCTGGCGCCACTCCGACGCGGCCCCCGAATAGGCTACCGCCGTAAATCTCCCGGCAAAACTCTTATAAAACTTGACTTAAGTAGTGCAATTTGTGAGCCAACGTAACTCTGCCGATGCGCTCTACCGGAGCTGGCCGGTGCATCGATTAACCACTTGCAAACAGGCAGGTTACAGGTGCTGTTTTTTTGCTTACTGGAGCGTTGTGGACCGCGATTGCGCCACGCTTTGGAATGTCTAAGAAAATGCTTACTCCAATCGAGAAAACACATTCCTGTAATCGCCTTGCAATGACGATTAGTACAATCGACGGACCCCGATTGAGCCCGAGCTGGAGCTGATAAGTCCTTTATTAGTAATGTGTTGTCGTGCGCTTGCGCGACAGGAAAAGAGTTTCCGCGAGAGCGACGTGTGTTAATCCAGGGGCGTTTGGGTCAAAGAACCTGTGTAACCAATTGTGCCCTTTACGGAAGGCACAGTGAGAGCTTCTGTTATCTGCCGTTTTCCGTAGTCGTCAGGGGATGTATGTAGTTTCTTGCGGGAATTACTTTAGATCCGGTTCTGACAGTTCGCTGGAACGAGGTTCAGCAGAACACGCTTACAAACGAGTCTGAAAAATTCAGAGGTGAAAACTCAGGTGAGTCTCGCCGGCACCAAAATTTTGCCGATAACTTCTTGACGAAATTTGGACTGCGAATCTGCGCTCACGGCGGCCTTGTTGAACGGCTCGACGAGCGTAGAATCAATTTCAACAGCCACCGACCGGCGGAGTAGCGACACCGAAACAACCAGGCGGTGATTGTCCTTCATTTTTACTACAATTCCATCAAGCCCTCGCAACGATCCGGAACCGATTCGAACGTGCTCCCCCACCGCGAGGAAAGGCCACGGCTGTGTCTGCAGGCCGGACGCGATAACCGTTTGGATTGCGTCCATCTCGGTTTCGTCGATCGGTGTTGGAATTCGGTTGTAGCCAATGATTTGAATCACGCCTGGCGTTTTCAGAATCGGAAGTCGAAATTGCGGATCGAAGCGGCAAAAAAGATAGCCCGGAAATAGCGGGGCATCCGTCACCTTCACCCGGTCAGACCAACGCTTCTTGAGTTTGTAGAGCGGAACAAACTGCTCGTAGCCTTTGGCTTCCAGAAAACTTGCGATGGCCGTCTCATGGCGAGTCCTGACGTGCACAGCGAACCACGGAAGCTCATTTTTCAGAGTCCGTGACGTAACCAATTCTGTTGGTAACGTACTATCCATTTCTGGTTCCAGCTCGCTTTCCAGCACAGCCAAAGCTACCGCCATTTTGTCACAATTCTACTAATGGTCTTTGCGCACGAAACTTTAAGTGCATCTGCTATGCCACTCGTAAGAGCTGAGACGATTAATCGTCGCTCCTTAAACTAACTGATAACAAACCAATTGCTAAATCCAGAATCCTGATGGCCTCGACGGTTGGAACAGTTTTTAGGGATAATGAGAAAACTGTTTCCAACTTATGCCACATGGGTTCCGACACCCCGCCCCATTCGGGAGCGAACGCGGGACCAATTTGGAATCGAGGTTCAGACTACTCGCGGCCAAGGGCGAGAAACGACGCCACGCCGATCGCTGCAAACTTTTTATGGTCGCCGGTAGCTCCCAAGGGTTAACACCGAAGCCGCCGCCAATCTGCTACTTTGAGCTTTTTTTGTCGTGGCCGTAGCCATATTCGCCGTAATAATTCGAGGCGGAATGCTTCTTCTCGACAGCATTCAGCACAACGCCAATGACATTCTTGGATTCCAGTTGCTTGCAAGTTTTTTGTGCCACTTCAGCAGGAGTTGATCCTGCCCGCACCACCAGCAGCACGCCATCGCAAATATCCGCCAGGCCGCTCGCGTCGGCGACCGGAAGGCAGGGAGGAGAGTCCACGATAATCCAATCAAAAATATGCTTCATGCGATCGATCAGGCTTTTCAGGCGCCCGTTGGAAAGCAGTTCACTCGGATCTGCGACTTGATTTCCGCCGGTAATCAGGCACAAACCGCCTTTTCTACCATGCTGAATGACGGCGAATTCGTTGGCGGCCCCCCGCAAGTAATCCGTGAGCCCCGGTGCCACGGGAGCGCCCAGGGGAACGTGCAAGCGCGAACGGCGCAAGTCGGCGTCGATTAAAAGCACGCGGCAATCCTGCTTCATTACAAAAGATTGCGCCAAATTATTGGTCATGAACGTTTTTCCCTCAGCGGGCAACGAACTCGTGACCAGAAGAGTTTGCAACGGCTGGTTAGCCCGCAGCTGATACAGCCGGGAGCGCAGCGTGCGAAATTGCTCTGCCTCGTGAGAGGTCGATTCGATCTTTAGAAAAACATTTTCACCAGGGTCTGGGTGCCACTGCGGGTGGGCGCAACGCGCGATCAAATCTTCATACCGCAATGCCTCTTCGCGCAGCGGCTCGATCACGGAAGTATTGACAGTGAAATTGGTCATGGGAATCGGTGCTGGAGCACTCACAGCCGATTCGGACCCGGTCGACTCAACCGCTGGCGCCACGGATTCGTGCAATAACACAGCGCGATCTTGTTGAGCCTTAAGAAGTGCTTCGTGGATACGACTCATGATTTCCTTTCCATCGATGTTCTGGGCCCGGTTATTCCAGGTGTAAGTGTCCGGATCGATATCCTACGTTCCGGAGCCTCGTTAAGTCTTTGCTGGCAATGGCTTAACTGCCGGGATCATGGCGAGCACCGGCAGCCGAAGGGCCGCTTCAATGTCGCGCTCTGTCCGGAACGACGTGTCCTGTAACTCGAGGACATAGGTCAATCCGAGGCCGAATCCTAATCCACCGACCAACCCCGCAAGTGCAAAAAGCGGACGGTTTGGAAAGGAAGGCTGGTCCGGAAGGTTGGGCGCATCCAAAACCCGGAACTCTTCGCCTTCTTGTCTGCGCTCCAAGTCTGAGGCCATCGCGGATTCGTCACGCTTCTTCAACAGGTCATTGTAAAATTCGAGCGCGGTCTGGTAATCGCGCGTCAACTGCTTGAACTGCTGCTCAATGATGGGGCTGGACTCGACGCGGGCTTGCAAAACGCTGATCTGCTTCTTAATCTGATCCTGTTCTTTGGTCCGCTCCGCGATCACCTGGTCAAAGGTGTGGATTTGCGCGCGTAATTGCGCAATCTGTTGCGGTTCTGTTTTAGATTTTGAAGACGCTCCGGGATCAGGAGTTTTCTGATTTTCAGAATCCGCGATCTTCTTTCTAAGAGCCGCGATGTCCCGTTTTACCTTAACCACGTCCGGATAATCATCGGTGTAGCGAGCCTGGAGTGTCGTCAGTTCGGCTTGCAGGGGGGCAAGTTGCTGCTCGGGCGTTTGGCCTCCGCTGCCGTCCAGGACGCCTTGCCATGTTGCTACCTGCTGGCTGAGCATCGATTCTGCGAAACCCTTGTCCTGCTGGGCGCGGGCGAGGGCCTGAGTGGCGGCATCCAACTGGGAGGTCAAACCGGTCAGCAAGTCCAAATTGTTCTTCTGATCATCCGGCAGTCCGTGGAAATTCCGGGTTTTGAAGGCTGCTAATTTGCTGTCCTGGTCGTCCAGCTTGGCTTTGGCCTCGGTCAATTGCTGGGCCAGAAACTGAGTGGTGTCCTCGGAGTGCTGCTGGCGCAGATGTACGTTTTCGTCAATAAACATTGACGTAATCGTGTTGCAAACGGCCTGGGCAGTTTTAGGATTGCTCAAGGTCACATTGACGTAGAAACCTGGCAAGTTATTCGCGCGAGTTTCCGCCATCGGCAAGATCGGGGTTACTTCGATCGCCTTTTGCAGTTCTGCGACCAGATATTCCATCGGTCTGCGATTGGCGTCGTTCGGGAACAAGCCGTACTGACGAATGATCGGTTCCAGGCGGCTGCGGCTCAGGATTTGCTGCTGCATGCTGGAGAGACGCTGGCTCATGTCCGATGTGTCTACGGGTTTTACCAAGTCAGACGCGACGGTTGGCTGCGAAACCAGCACCAGAGTCTGCGACTTGTATCGATTAGGGAGAAGCTTCGAAACGCCATAGGTAAACGGCGGCCCCAGTACCGTCAAAACAACAATAAGAACCCATCGCCGCCGAAGCATCGCGACGTAATCTTGGGTTGTCAATTCGCGCTGCGTCATTTCGACCTCATTCCCAGGCTCTGAATATCTTGTATCACTTGGCACCTTTACTAAACCGCGTTCTGCGCCCTGTCAAGTCGACGAAAGTACTGCACCTCGGCCGGGCGCTCAGACAGACATCCTGTCGCCGTCAGGACCGACTCGGAACACAAATCCTTCGATTTCCATTGAATCCAGAGAGCTTAACCTTGCGATTCCGAGAAAATAACGACACGCACGGATAAACTTTCTCACGGACATGACTTGCAAGGCGGATGCCACCGTTACGGGAAGCGCGGTGCCGCGGCATTGGGTCTTAATGATTTTGTTTACAAAGAGTTACGTGCAATGGCCAAGCGCTGATGGGATATATCGGAAGCAAGGGAGTCCGCTACTAGTTCCATGAATAGGCAAATGTTTTCCATTGTTTCTTGCCAATCCATGCCAACAATACGAGCCATCCCTATGCTAACCTTGCACTTCCAAGCCCGTGTTCGACTTCATTACCGTCGTCGGTTACCTAGTTTAAAAGAGGTTACTAATGGTCTCCACAACCTGAAAAAGGTATTTGTCCGCATTTTGAAAGGTGCTATCACATAATTGGGACGTCAACACGGTTCCTTCCGGCTTTTCATCAGACAGGATCCTGATTCCCACGAAATCGCGTAGATTAAAGGCGCTATACCAAGAGGAGCACAGACAATTATGAAAGGTGTCGTCCTGGCAGGCGGAACCGGGAGCCGCTTGAATCCCCTTACCCGAGTTACGAACAAGCATTTGCTGCCGATTTATGACAAGCCGATGGTGTATTACCCAATCCAAACTCTGGTGAACGCGGGTATCGAAGAAATACTTTTGGTCACAGGCGGCAAGAATGCCGGAGACTTCCTCAGACTGCTCGGAAACGGCCGCGACTTCGGATTAAAGCACATTAATTATACCTATCAGGAAGGCGAAGGCGGCATCGCGCAGGCGCTGGGACTGGCGGAATTTTTCGCAGGCGACGATCCCATTTGCGTGATTCTGGGAGACAACATCATCGAGGGCAACATCTGCCAGGCCGTGGAAAATTTCAAAAAGCAGGATGGTGGCGCGAAGATTCTGCTGAAAGAAGTTACGGACGCACAGCGGTTTGGCGTCGCGGAGCTTCGTGGAAACCACGTGGTAGGCATTGAAGAAAAGCCTAAAAAGCCAAAGTCGAACTACGCCGTGATTGGGATTTATTTATATGACAGCTCCGTGTTTCAGAAAATTCGACGCCTGAAGCCATCGGGCCGCGGCGAACTGGAAATTACGGACGTGAATAATTTCTACGGCGCGGAAGACAAGCTGACCTTCGAAGTACTGGACGGCTGGTGGACGGATGCCGGAACGTTTGAATCGCTACTGCGCGCCAATCAGCTGGTGGCGGAAACAGGCGCGAATAAAACGAACCAAACGATGGTCGGGGAGCCCGTTGGGTCCCGGGAAGTGAAACGATGAAAATATTTGTTACGGGCGGGGCGGGCTTCATCGGCTCAAATTTTATCCGGCTGGTTCTTTCACAGCGTAAGGATTATGATATAGTTAATTACGATAAGCTAACCTACGCCGGAAATCTGGCAAATCTCGATACGGTTGCCGACAATCCGAAATATTCGTTTGTACGCGGAGATATTTGCGACGCCGCGGCACTGGAAGAAGCCATGCGGGGCTGCACGGCTGTCGTCCACTTTGCGGCAGAGTCGCATGTGGATCGCAGCATTTACGAGCCCGCGCCGGTGATCGCGACGAACGTGACCGGCACGTTTTTTATGCTGCAGGTCGCGCGAAAGCTGAACATCGAAAGATTCGTGCACATCTCCACGGACGAAGTCTACGGCGATATGTTGCCAGGCGCTTTTGCCACTGAGGAATCGCCGCTGCAGCCGAGCAGCCCCTATTCCGCGTCTAAAGCGGCATCGGATTTACTGGTGCGCTCCTACGTGCGCACATACGGATTCCCCGGAATAATCACGCGCTCCTCCAACAATTACGGGCCGTACCAGTTCCCAGAAAAATTTCTGCCGTTGATGATCACCAACGCGTTTGACGACAAGCCGCTGCCAATTTACGGCGACGGAAAGCAGCAGCGCGATTGGCTGCACGTGGAAGATAATTGCCGCGGCGTTCTGGCGGTTTTGGAACGCGGCAGAATCGGCGAAGTTTATAATATCGGCGGAACGGACGTGGAAGAAAACCTGACCATAGTCCGCAAAGTTCTGAAGTCCGTTGGCAAACCGGAATCTCTGCTTACGCCCGTGAAAGATCGCCCGGGACACGACCGCCGGTATGCCCTGACCACCGAAAAAATGGAAAAAGAACTGGGCTGGAAGCCGGAAATCCCGCTGGACGAAGGCTTGCGGCGGACCATCGACTGGTATCGCACGAACGCAAAATGGATGGCCGGCGTACGAGGCGGCGAATACCTTTCTTATTACGAAAAGTATTATGAAAACCGCGATTCCTCGCTGCACGCGCTCACCTCAAGCGGGACGAAACATCCAAAGTAAACGGGACTGACGCTGACTGTATTCAGGATTGAGATGTTTTAGATTTAACTGTGATCGTCCTGAGAAAAACTCTGATTTTGTAAGGAATGGTTCCGATTGCAACGAGTGTCCACATCGCTCCGGGACGTCTGGGAACTTCAGCCCAAAGTGTTTCGTGATCCCCGCGGATTTTTTCTGGAAACATACAACAAGCAGCGCTTCGCGGAGATGGGAATCCACGAAAATTTTGTACAGGATAACCACTCGCGCTCCTCGCAAGGAACTCTCCGCGGGCTGCACTATCAATTGCACCACGCGCAGGCCAAGCTGTGCCGTGTGATCGAGGGAGAAGCCTTCGACGTGGCCGTGGATATTCGCGTGGGCTCGCCGACATTTGGAAAATGGGCGAGCGTACTGCTCTCCGCGGAAAAGCAAAACCAAATTTTCATTCCGGCTGGATTCGCGCACGGGTTTTTGGCCCGGACGCAAACGGTTCAGTTTCTTTACAAATGCAGCGAATTTTATAACCCGAGCGACGAGCATGGAATCAGCTGGAACGATCCCGGGCTGGCGATCACGTGGGGCATTTCCAATCCGCTGATCTCAGAAAAAGATACACAGTATTTGACGCTTGCCGAAGCCTCGCCAGAAAACTTGCCGCGATATTCCAGGCCATGAAACCCGCAATTCTCCTTATCGGAAACAACGGTCAAGTTGGGCGCGAATTGAGCCGGATGCTGCCGCAGCTCGGCGAAGTAAAATCTCTAGGCCGGGAACAGCTGGATCTTTCCAACACTGAAGAAATTCGAAGCGCGATTCGCGCGAGTCGCCCTCAGCTGATCGTGAATGCGGCGGCGTATACGGCCGTGGACAAGGCCGAATCGGAGCAGGACTTGGCGCGCGCTGTGAATGCGGTTGCGCCGGCAGTCATGGCCGAGGAAGCGAAAACGCTCGGCGCACTGCTGGTTCACTACTCAACGGATTATGTTTTCGATGGCACAAAGACGTCCCCTTACGCCGAGGACGACCCGACCAATCCAAAAAATATTTATGGGAAGACGAAGCTCGAAGGAGAGCTGGCGATTCAAGCTTCCGGCGTCTCCCACCTGATTTTTCGCACAGCATGGGTGTATGGAACCGAGGGCAAGAATTTCTTGCTGACCATTCTTCGACTGGCGACGCAGCGCGAAGAGCTGAAAATTGTTTGCGACCAGACCGGCGCGCCCACGACGAGCGCGGAGATCGCGACAGGCACGACAAAAATTCTGTCCCAAATGTTTGCGCAAGCGGATCGACCGTCTCGCGCGTGGGACGGCGGCGTATTTCACATGACCGCGGGCGGCGTAACGACTTGGTTTGGTTTTACGCAGGCGATTCTGGAGCATGCGCGCAAGATGGATGCGCGCGAGGCCTGGTTCGCAGCGGCTACAGGGGCACGTCCATTGATGGTTCGCAACGTTGTGCCCATACCCGCTGTGCAATATCCCACTCCCGCGAGCCGGCCTTGCTACTCTGTTTTATCGAACGCAAAGATGGACCGCGTATTTTCTGTGCGGCTGCCGGATTGGCAGACGCAGCTGGCTTCGATTTTTGCGAAATCGTAGCGGTGCTCTGTCGGCAGGCGATTTCTACGTCGAATCAGAATTCTGACCCACTCAATTCAGCTGAATTGTTTGCTGTGCGCTTCGGAAAACCGCCAGCGGGACGCCGGCGCTACATTTGGCCCGGGAAATGTTATAAATTTGGTGCCGGGCACGGAGGCGCACATGGCTGAAACCATTCTTCGCTCCAACATTGAAGGCAGCATCCAGGTGCACAGCCAGCTGCTGGAGGTGTGTTTGCCGGCCATGACGGCGGCGGCGAATGCGCTTGTCGCTGCATATCGGACGGGGCACAAGGCTTTATTTTTTGGCAACGGTGGAAGCTCGTCCGACGCACAACATCTGGCGGCGGAATTTGTCGGACGCTATTTGCGTGAACGGCAGCCGCTACCCGCCTTGGCGCTTTCTGAAAACACTTCGGCGATGACAGCCATCTCGAATGACTACGGCTATGACCACGTATTTTCACGTCAGCTTGAGGCGTTGGCGGTTCCCGGAGACGTAGCAGTAGCAATCAGCACGTCGGGCAACTCTCCCAATGTGGTGGCGGCAATTCTTTCAGCACAGAAAATTGGCCTGCACACCATCGGCTTAACAGGGGCATCCGGCGGAAAAATGCGCGAATTGGTGGACACGCTGATCGCGGTGCCATCGAACGAAACGCCTCGAATTCAGGAGTGCCACATTCTGGTGGGGCACGCATTGTGCGACGCCGTCGAACAATTGCTGGCGAGCGTGCCGGCCGCGTCCGGGACGACGCATGCCCGTGCGAAGGCCTGATTTTCGGAATCACTGTCAAAATCGAATAAACGCAAAAAACTAAAAAATGACTCTCAGAGATGTAGGGACTGGACTTCGCGGTGGCCCGGCAGACTAACCAGTTGTGGATTACGAGGTATGGGCAGATGATGGAAAAAGCCGCTCCACGTTTTCTTATCCTTCGGTATGCATTGAAATCGCGATCCGCGATGAACGATCCACGCCCATATTTTTGATCAACGCGGTGGCGATCTTGGTGCGCAGCGTTTCCGTGACAGGAAGCTTTCCTTCGACGCTCACTTCCGTGAAAATGACTCCCAGGATTGCGCCGACGCGGTACCAACCCACCATATCGGTTTCGCGCTTGACGGCAAGAATCACGTTGACCGCTTCTTTTAAAATGTCTTCCGAGGCGCCGTTGTCCAGATTCGCATCGATGAGCATCAAGACATAAGGTTTGCGGGAGCGCTCGGCTCGCCGGCGTTCCATAGTCAGCATGGAATGAAAAATTCTTTCATCCAGAACTGAGTCCTGACGGGCACCAATAGATCGGGGGCTTTGACCCAATTTTGTGGACTTGATCTCAGGCTCGCGCAATCCTGGCGTAAATTTTAAAGTGCTGTCGCCCATTTCTTCTCCCGCGTGATTCGTTCATCCGGAGGTAGTGCCGTCAGAGCCTGCAAGAACGCTCCGAAGCAAAACACCCTACAACAAAGCAAAGGCGTGCGAATTTCAGTCAAACGCCAAAATCGATTATTCAAAAAGAGCCAGTCTCAAAAAGCATCGGGTTGCCGAAAGCCTAGAGATAGTAAACCAAACCCATTGCATTGTCTGCAATCGGTCTGCCAGAACGCTACTGACGTTCGTTTGAAATTCGCTTTAGGAGGGGGCGCCCATTTTACTGATAAAAAACCGCTTAGCGTATCGTCTGAGACTTTAGCGTTCCAGTTTCCGAGAGCCTCCGCTTCGCGTCGGATGGAAAAGTGAAAACGATTTCCTGTTTCGCCTCGGCTATACCAAAATGAAATTGAGTTTGGTATGACAACACCAGAGGGATAGTCAGCGTCCACACAAGACACTCACGTAGCCGCCGCGAATTATAAAAAAACTACTGCACTTTAGTGAGCGGGACGGCTTTCCCCGTAACCGCCGGGGTGCCGCGTACGCCAATCCCAGGCGGACAAAACGATCGATCGCAGATCGGAAGCCACCGCTTCCCAGCCCAGAACGGATTTTGCTTTCGTGGGGTCGGCGATTAGCCTAGCAGGATCGCCCGCCCGCGGAGATTCGATCTGCACAGGAATATCCCGGCCAGTCACTTGCCGGGCGCATTCAATAACCTCCAAAACGGAATAGCCCCTTCCAGTTCCTAAATTAAAATAATCTGACGACCCGCCAGCGCGGAGATATTCCAGTGCGCGGATGTGTGCATTTGCCAGATCGACTACGTGAATATAATCGCGGATGGGGGTTCCGTCCGGCGTCGGATAGTTATTACCGTAAACGCGTATAGCTTTCTGATGTCCGAGGGCGGCTTTCAGAACATTGGGTATCAGGTGCGATTCCGGTTGGTGATCTTCTCCACGAGTTTCGGTAGCGCCAGCGGCGTTGAAGTAACGCAAGGCCACAAATTTCAATCCATACGCGGTGTCATAGGAATCGAAGAGGCGTTCCATGAAAAGTTTGGACCAGCCGTAGGGATTTCTGGGCCACTTTCGGCTCTGCTCGGTGATCGGAATTTCCTCAGGATCGCCATACGTCGCCGCGGTGGAAGAAAATACCAAACATTTGACGCCGGCGCTAAGCAAGTGCCCGGCGAAGGCGATGCCCTGCGCGACATTATTCTCAAAATATTTTGCGGGATCCACGACGGACTCGCCGACCTCAATCATGGCGGCAAAATGAATGCAGGAGTCCAATTTGTGTTCGCGGGCAATGCGCGACACCAAATCTCCGTCGCCAATTTTCCCCTGATAAAAAGGAATGTTCGCGGGCAGAGCGGCGCGGTGCCCGTGCGCCAGATCGTCCAGCACGACAACCTCTTCTCCCTTGGCGAGCAGGCACTCCACCGTGACGCTGCCGATGTAGCCACTTCCACCTGTTACAAGGATTGCCATGAGTCCTCATTTCCTCCTCGGTTCATCTTTAACTTGCGCACGAAAATTGGCTGAAACATTTCGCTGGATGCCCACGATAACAAAACGAGTTTATCTCATTGCACTCGGTTGACTTCGGATTTTTCATCATGAGTACGTGTAGATGTGCGCTATCTTTAATGATTGGACATCAGTTCGATGCTGCTGGTGCCGTCGAATATTTGCGGCGCCACATCGCGAGAAGACCGCTGTGTGAGCGACGCAGAAAGCTGTGGACAAAAAGGGCTTCTCAGCGAGAAGATCGCCCCAACATCCTTGCCGGGAGGGAATTGCCATGCCGTATGCCACCGAAGAAAACTTGACTGATCTGGCCCTGAAACAATGGGAAAAGTGCGATTCTCCGCGACTTCGCCAGATCATGCAATCGCTCGTCAAACATCTGCATGAGTTTGCGCGTGAAGTGGAACTTAAGCCCGACGAGTGGCTGACGGCGGTCGAGTGGCTGGCGAAGACTGGGCAGCTCAGCTCAGAAAAGCGCCAGGAATTTATTCTATTTTCGGATGTGCTGGGGATTAGCATGCTCGTCGACGCAATGAATCACCGCTTCCCGGATGGCGCCACGCCGTCCACGGTCATGGGTCCTTTCCACATTGAGGATTCTCCGGAAATGAAGATGGGCGCGAACGTGGCCGAAGGGCTTTCCGGCGAGCCCACATTTCTTGTCGGGACGGTGCGCGACTTAAATGGAAAACCGATCGATGGTGCTTCGATCGATATCTGGCAAGCGGATGCGGATGGCCTGTACGAATCGCAGTTGGGCTCGGCGGAGCCGGTGCTCCGCGCGATCTTTCGCACGGGAGCAGACGGAAAATACGCCATTCGCACGATTGCGCCGCCCGGCTATTCCATTCCGATGGATGGCACGGTGGGCGATTTACTGCGGCATACGGATATTTCACATTTCCGGCCCGCGCACATTCATTTTCTGATTGCCGCTCCAGGCTATGAAACGCTCATCACGCATCTTTTTAAGAAAGGTGCGAAATATATCGAATCCGATGTGGTTTTCGGCGTGAAGGAACCGCTGATCGTGGAATTTGAAAAGCACGCGCCGGGCAAAACTCCAACAGGAGAAATTTTGACGGAGCCGTTTGTGGTAGTGAGATACGACTTTACGCTCAGCAAAGCTAAGGTGAGATCGGAATCCGAGCCGGCGCTGAGCAAGGTTGCGGGGTAGCGCGTTTTGTAGCGCCAGCCTTCAGGCTGCATGTGCTGGCGTGCAGGATGCCCGCCTGAACGCGCGCTACACGAAGGTCGTTGAGGGAGGGGTTTTCAGTGGTGGAAAACCCGCGCCGCGCAACGCCTAAAATTACAGAAGCGGCTTTGACATGTTGATGAAGTGCACCGGAATCTTTGTGGGCGTCGGGTCGTCGTAGGGATCGGTTCCCGCATCTGCGTATCCCCACTGCTTATACATGGCGTGCAGCTCCGTTCGGACATTGACGATTTTCAGCTCGCTGAATTTACAGCCCGCATCGCGAAAATATTGTTCCACCGCCTGTACTAGCCGGCTGCCGATCCCTTCCCCTTGCCGGGAAGGTTCGACCGAAAGCATCCCGAAATAGCCGTGATCGAGTTTTAGCTCCGCGTACACGCATCCCACAAGCTCGGAATCTTCATCCGTGAGCAGAAACATGCCTTTTTCCATGAGAGAGCGAACATGCGCGGCGTCCGTGCGATTGCGGTCGATAAAGAACTGTTCCACCAGAAATGCCTCGTTGACGAGGTGAACGATGGCGTCGACATCGTTGTCCGTTGCGATTCTCGGAGAGGTCATCGGCTTCAAATGATAGCAATTTCAACGGTAATTATGGAACTGACACGCCTTAGCAGGGAAATACA
This sequence comes from Candidatus Acidiferrales bacterium, assembly GCA_035696345.1. Classification (GTDB taxonomy): domain Bacteria; phylum Acidobacteriota; class Terriglobia; order Acidiferrales; family UBA7541; genus Palsa-360. The sequence continues at coordinate 76,508 of DASRQU010000032.1, read as the reverse complement.
TTCAGAACAGGTGACCGCTCGCGTGAAATTCTGCAGACAGAACGCTGTTCGCAAGGGGCAATTTTACAATGACTTACAAACTTAAATCTCTGCGGCTTTTGGCATTACTCCTCACTTTACCGCTCGCGGGCGCGATTCCTGCTGCGGCGCAATATCAATCCGGCGGACCCGGCGGCGGGCAGGGACGAGGCGGGCCGAGGGGGCCGATGTCTCTTGACGACCGGCTAAAGCAGATGACCAAGGATTTGAAGTTAACCGATGATGAGCAAGCGAATATCAAGCCGATCCTGGTCGATGAACAAAAAAAGATGGAAGATTTGCGCAGCGATTCCAGCGGCGACCGTCAAGCGATGCGCGGAAAAATGATGCAGATTCGCAAGGACACCAACGACCAAGTTCGCGCGCAGTTGGACGCCAAGCAAAAAGAAAAGTTCGATAAGCAGGAGCAGGAACGCGAAGACCGCATGCAGAATCGCAGAGGCCCGGGTCCCGGCGGGCCGGTAGGGGATAATCCTCCGCCGCCTCAAAACTAGGTTTCGGTGGCGCGGGCTTCAGCCTGGGGGATTTGCGCAAGCACCAAACGCCGCAGGCTGAAGCCCGCGCCACTGAGAGCATTAGAATCCGTACAGCTTTTCTGGATTTTCCACCAGAATTGTTTTGCGCGTTGCCGCGTCGGGCACCCACTTCGGCAGCAAATTCAGAATCTGGCCATCATCGATTTTAAAAAACGGCGTAATCTCCGAATTGCTGCGGCCCGGCACGGGGATTCCCGGATGCGGCCAGTCGCTGCCCCACAAAATTCGCTGAGGATTCGCGGCAACCATCGCTTTGGCGATTACCGAGACATCCGGATAATCCGGCGATTTTTCGGAGCTGCGATAGGGCGCGGAAATTTTCACGTAGGCCTTGCCGCTTTTCAGCAGGTCCAGCAGGGAACTGAGGCCCGGCTGCTCAACGCCCGGCCCTGCCTGCGTTCCGCCGAAGTGATCGAAAACCACTGGCATGGGCGCGGCCGCGACCAGATCTTTAATTCCGTCAATCACCGATAGCCGCGCGTAAACCTGGATGTGCCACTTCCGGTTTTTCATTCTTTCGACGGCCGCCTGAAAGCGTTTGCGGCCCGCGGCGGGGTCCGTTTCTCCTGCGGTTTCCAGATTGAGGCGAATGCCGCGCATGCCGGCGCGATCCATTTCGTCCAGCGCGGACTCGGGAGTTTTTTCGTCAATCACGGCCACGCCCCGCGCGCGCGAGCCCAGTTTTTTCATGGCGTCAATCGCGCCCGCATTGTCGGTGGCATAAACCGTGGTTTGCACGACGATCACACGGCTCATGTGCAGCGCCTTGTGCAGGGATTGCAGCTCGCCGACCGAAACCGGCTCCGGCGTGTAGGGGCGCGTGGCGGCGTATGGAAAATGTTGAGGATCGAACGTGTGCACGTGGCAGTCGCAGGCGCCTTCTGGGACCGCGAAATTCACCGGAGTTGATGGCTGCGAAGCGCTGGCATTGCTCACGTCCGGCCTCAAGGCGAGGCCGGCTGCCCCCGCGATCACTGCGCCCTTTACGATTTCACGCCGCGTAAACATGAATTTTCCTCCGGATATTTTTACTGCAAAAGTATAGCGCGAAGTTCGCACGCTTGTATCGCGCGAACACCTCGAAAAATTTTCGCGTGAGTCGATCGGAATGCGCTCAGCAATTCCGCGCTCTCTTGGTACAATTCATGCAACCGTATAACATCTGCAGCGTGCCGGATTGGCTATATGTGCGGTTACGGATCGTGTCGCGATCCGGAGGGAGAAAAATGTCGAGATTAAAAATCGCCTTCATCCTGGCGGCCTGCGCCGTGTTTTGTGCGGCCATTGTCCGGCCGGCCGCCCGGCCCGCTCCTCAGCCGCCCGCGTCGCTTACCAGTGATCCGAAGCTGATCGAAGATCTCGTCTACGCCAATCGCATTTTGTATTCCCAGGCCGTGCTGGATGGATTCGGACACGTCAGCGTGCGTAGCGATAAAGACCCCAGCCATTTTCTGATGTCGCGCAGCATGGCCCCCGGACTCGTGACGGCGGCGGACATCATGGAGTATGACGCGAGCGGCGAACCGGTGGACGCGCGCGGGCGCAATTCTTACGTCGAGCGCTATATTCACGCGGCAGTTTACCGCGCGCGCCCGGACGTGAAATCCGTCGTGCACAGCCACTCTCTCGATATTATTCCGTACACGGTGACGGGCACGGCGTTACGCCCCGTTTATCACATGAGCGCATTTTTGACGATGGGCGCGCCGATTTTCGATTCGCACGACGAGTTTGGCGATACCGATATGCTGATTCGCGATAACAAGCTGGGCGATGCGCTGGCCAAGACGATGGGCAAGAGCGGCATCGCGCTCATTCGCGGACACGGATTTGTCGCGGCGGCGGGTTCCATCCAACTCGCGGTGTATCGCGCGTACTACACGCAAATGAACGCGCGCCTGCAATCGGACTCCGCAAAGCTTGGCACGATAAAATTTCTGACTCCCGGCGAAGCGGCGAAAGCGCAGGTCGCGACGGAAGGCCAGGGGGGAAGAGCTTGGGATCTGTGGAAATCGCAGGTCGGGAAAATTGAATAGTAAACGGAAACAAAAATAAAAACGGAGAGCAGGCACTTTACAAATGAAAACCTACAAGGTTGCGGTAATTCCCGGAGACGGAATTGGCAAGGAAGTGGTGCCCGAAGGACTCCGCGTGCTGGAAGCGGCTGGCAAAAAGTTTGGCATTAACTATTCGTTCAAGCACTTTGACTGGAGCTGCGAAACGTACGCGAAGACCGGAAAAATGATGCCCGATGACGGGCTCTCGCAATTGCAGCCGTTCGATGCGATTTTCTTGGGCGCCGTCGGCTATCCCGGAGTGCCGGATCACATTTCCTTGTGGGGATTGCTCATTCCGATTCGCCGCAGCTTCGATCAGTATGTGAATTTGCGGCCGGTGAAAATGTTGAAGGGCGTGGACTCGCCGCTGAAAAGCGCCAAGCCGGGCGAAATCGATTTCTGCGTGGTGCGCGAAAACGTGGAAGGCGAGTACTCCAACATTGGCGGGCGAATGTATAACGACACGCCTGAAGAAATGGCCATGCAGCAGACGATTTTCACGCGGCGCGGCGTCGACCGCATCATGAAGTTCTCATTTGAGCTGGCGCGCAAAAGGAAATCGCACGTCACTTCCGCCACAAAATCGAACGGCATTATTCACACCATGCCGTACTGGGATGAACGCTTCGCCGCAATGTCCGCGCAGTATCCGGACATTCGCGTCGATCAGTACCACATCGATATTCTGACCGCGCATTTCGTGCGCCGCCCGCAAATGTTTGACGTGGTCGTCGGCTCCAACTTGTTTGGGGATATTCTTTCCGACCTCGGGCCCGCCGTAGTCGGTTCCATCGGGATCGCGCCGTCCGCGAATTTGAATCCCGAGAAAAAACATCCATCGATGTTTGAACCTGTGCACGGTTCCGCGCCGGACATCGCCGGAAAAAATATTGCCAACCCGATCGGACAGATCTGGTCCGCCGCGATGATGCTGGATCATTTCGGCGAGCCTGCCGCCGCAGCCGCGATCGAGCGTGCCATCGAGGAAGTTCTCACCAAGCCGGAATTCCTGACGCCTGACCTGGGCGGCAAGGCCAGCACGCAGGTAGTAGGGAAGGCGATTGCGGATACGCTGAGCAAGTAGTTTTTTTGGCGGGTGGAACGCACGACGCGATTTTATTCGTTTCTGTGAAATCTCGTATCGCATTCCACCCGTTTTTCATTTTGTGCTCACCGGACGGCGGGCGACAATTTCGGCGACGGCGCGGCGATGAGCCGAGTCTTTTGCTTTTCCCTCAAATTGGTGAAGAATTTCCCAGTCGGCAAAATAATTTTTCAACTGGCCCGGGTGCAGGCGATGCGCAGTTTCTTCTTCTCCCGGCTCCGTGACGTGCACGATAGAAATCAGGACGCCGCCGGGCACCACACCGTGTTTCGCGGGCTCAAAAAGGTTTCGCTGCAGGTAGTAACAGATCGCGATCAGGTCCCAGCGCAACGGCTCGATCGCGAATTCGCCGCTCTCCAGATCTGCGACGACCGTATTTATCTTTACGGCCCGTTCTTCTGCTCGTGTGCGCAGAAATTCGATGGCAGCCGCTGCGCCGTCGACGGCGGTTACATCCCATCCGTGTTCCGCGAGCCAGAGAGCGTTTCGTCCAGTGCCGCAGGCGAGATCGAGCGCTTTGCCTGGGGCCATAACCGACGCGGTGGAAACGAGCAGCGGGGTTGGCGGGGCGTCCAGATCTTGGGCGGGGCGTTCGCGCGATTGATAGCGCTCATTCCAGTTGTTGATTTCCATGTGACGGGCCGCAGGATTTTGCGGCAGGGTTCATTGTAGCCCTCCTCTTAAGAGGTGGGCTACAGCAGCGGGTTACGTCTCCGTTGCTTTCGGAAAGACGACTGCCGGCGGGACGCCGGCGCCACTTGAGCTGGGAATAGCTCGCAGTTCGGCAGTATAATCGCGGCGATTGTGGGTGGCCGTGAGCGACTGTGCGTGGAAAGAAACGGACAAACCTATGTGTAACTACAGAAAACAAATCGCTGTGATCTGCCTCGTGGCGCTGTTTGCTCTGGGGATCATTCGGGAGAACGCTATGGCACAGGATCGCGGTCAGGGACGCTCGATGGTGATTTCGCAGGGCGGGATTGTGGCCTCGGAATCGCCGCTCGCGTCGAAGGCTGGCGCCGCGGTTCTGGAGCGTGGCGGCAACGCCGTGGACGCGGCGATTGCGGCCCACGCGGTGATGACTGTGGTCGCGCCGATGTGGAATGGAATTGGCGGCGATCTGTTCGCGATTGTCTATGACGCGAAGACAGGAAAATATTATGGACTGAATGCCAGCGGCTGGGCGCCTGCCGCGCAATCGGCGGAGCGATTGCGCCAAAAAGGGTTGCGCGAAATGCCTGCGCATGGCATCGAGCCGGTCACGGTGCCGGGCTCGGTCGATGGATGGCAGAAATTGCTGGACCGTTTCGGCAAAAAGAAAATGAATGAGGTGCTGGCGCCGGCGATTCAAATCGCGGAAGACGGCTACCCGGTAACGGAATGGATCGCGCAACATTTTGCGGCGAATGTGGATCTCTTGCACGGGAACGAAGCTGCATCCAAGACATTTCTGATTTCCGATCGCGCGCCACGGCTCGGTGAAGTCGTTCACAATCCCGACCTCGCGTGGTCCTTAAAACAAATTGCGCAGGACGGGCGCGACGCATTTTATCGCGGCGAAATCACCAAGCGCATTTTGGCGCTGTCCGCGCGGCACGGCGGCACTCTTGCGGCAAAAGATTTTGCGGACTATTCCAGCGAATGGGCCGAGCCTATTTCCACAACGTATCGCGGCTGGACGGTTTACGAAATGCCTCCAAATGTGCAGGGAATCGGCGCGCTGGAAATGCTCAACATCATGGAGCAGTTCGATCTGCATGCGTATGGTCTGAATACGGCGCGGGCGTTGCACATACAGATCGAAGCGAAAAAATTGGCGTACGCCGATGTGCTGCGCTATATCGCCGACCCGAAAATGGCGAAGCTCCCGATAAGCGGCATGCTGTCCAAGGAATACGCGGCCGAGCGCGCCAAATTAATCAGCATGGATCACGCGAATTGCGATGTTGCCGCCGGCACGCCTGTGCCGAGCGCGGGTGACACGACTTACCTGAGCGTTGTGGATCGTGAAGGCAACATGGTTTCGTTCATCGAGTCGAACTATTCGGAATTCGGCTCGGGCCTCGTGGCGGATGGTACGGGCTTTGTTTTGCACAATCGCGGCGCGTTGTTCAGCCTCGATCCCGCTTCGCCAAATGTGATTGCCGGACGCAAACGGCCGCTGCACACGATTATTCCCGCGTTCATGGAAAAAGATCAGATTCGCATCGCCTTTGGAATTATGGGCGGATGGAATCAAGCGCAGGCGCACGCGCAATTCGTTTCGCACGTTGTGGATTTTAATCAAAATATTCAGGCGGCCCTGGAGACAGCGCGTTTTACGAAACCCACTTTTACGGGGTGCGATGTGATGGTCGAAAATCGCATCGCGGGAAACGTGAAGGCGGAGCTCGAGGCCAAGGGACACAAGCTCACGATGCACAACGGCTTTTCCGATTCGTTCGGCGGAGGGCAGGCTGTAATGCGCGATTACGCTTCGGGCGTGAATTACGGCGCCTCCGATCCGCGGAAAGACGGCGCGGCAGTGCCGGAATTGTTGATCAAAAGTTGGGGCCAGTAGAACAGGCTTCAGCCTGTTTTGTTTTGAATTTTTTCAACGTGGCGCGGAAGTCAAAAGAAAACAGGCTGAAGCCTGTTCTACTAAGTTCGCGTCGCGGCTTCACGGCCCGCAACTTTTCCAAACGTCAGAGAGCGCGCCAGGCCGTGCTGATTAAATCCGCCGGCGGTTTCTCCCGCGCAGTACAGCCCGGGCACAACTTTACCCCACAGGTCGATCACCTGTGCTTTCCCATTGATGCGTATTCCGGAAAGGCAATCGTGAACGCAGGGCGTCGACCACGCAGCATAAAATGGCGGCGTCTGAATTTTGAATTGCAGTTTCGGCTTTTTAAAATCTTCGTCCGCGCCACGCTCCACAAATGAATTGTAGCGCGCAACTGTTTCTTCCAGTGCGGCACCCGGCATTGGCTCTTTCTGATATTTGCTGACGATTTTTCCGGCAAGCTCGTGCAGCGATGTTCCACTAAAAAACCAGCCATTCGGATCCACGTACGGCGGCGCAACGGTCCAGTCTTCGCGCTTCGCTCCGTCGGCGTCGAAAATCGCCCAGATCGGCCCTCCGCCTTCCGCTTTCATGCCGCTTTGCTCGAGGCAGGGATTCCACCAATCGAATCCGGTCGCGAGTTCATTCACAAAACGTCGCCCGAACTGGTTGACCTGAATCAGATTCTGGTAGTCCGCCACCTGCAGCCCGATAGCGTGCGCGAGCCCTTTGATTGGACTATTTTTCAGTTCATCTGGACGCTCGCCACCGCCGTGCGGATAGCCGTACTGATTGCCGATGACGTAGGGTTTTTCAAAAACGTGCGAACGCATTTTTGTTTCGACCGTCTGGCTCGCGGCGCCCCACAGCGCGGCGCCGACCTGCATTGCGGCAATTTCCCCGTCCCCCGACTGGCGCGAATACGGTTCGCCGACGACTTGATATTCTTCCGTGAGGCGCGGGTCAAACATTCTGCGGAAAGTTACATTGCTCGTGTGGCCGCCGGTGCTGAGAATTACGCCGCGCTTGGCCTGAATGTTTAGTGTCTTTCCTTCGTGCGACGCGGTGACGCCAAGAACCGGTCCGGAAAATTGCTGCTCGCGAATCACGCCTGTCATGCTGTGAAGCAGGAGAATCTGCACGCCCAGTTTTCTCGCGCTCGCTTCCAGCGGACGAATGAGAGCCGCGCCATTTCCGCCGTTCGGCGCGTATGTGCTTACCTCTCCGCTCCACTCGGCAATTTGTGCTCGCGGCAGGTCGTGCGGACCGCCATCTGCGCCAAGCGGGGCGTGATCAGGAAATTTCACGCCGTGGGCCACCAGAAATTCGAATGTGGCCACGCTCTCATCGCAAAACGCGCGCACAATTTCCCGGTCGCTGAAGCGGTAGTCGCGCCAATTCACCAGCGCCTCAAACATTTTATCCGGCGTATCTGCAACGCCGTATTTTTTCTGTAAACTGGTGCCGCCACCGAGGGCAATGTTTCCGCCGCTCTGAATTCCGTGTCCGCCGATATCGTAATTTTGCTCGACGATAATGACGGAAGCGCCTGCTTCGGCCGCGGCGATGGATGCGGGGAGCCCGGCGGCTCCGGATCCCACGATCACGACGTCCGCCGACAAATCCCAGTGGCGCTCGGACCTGGCGGCAGCTTCGGTCTGTTTTGGGCTAACGCCGCCGAGCGCTGCTGCGGCCAGTCCTGCCGCGGCCTTTTGAACAAATCTTCGTCGCGGAATCGTAGAATCTTTGGGAGTCGTCTTGCTCATGAGTCCTTCTCCTGGGTGCAAATCGCGTTCCGCGCGTTAAAAGTACGCGAAAAGATACTTCATTCTGTCATTCCGAGCGAAGCGAGGAATCTCTCCTGATTTTAAGTCCAAGAAAATAAAAGTAGGAGAGATTCCTCGCTTCGCTCGGAATGACATCGTTTTTGATTTTTTCCCCGCAGCTCGCTCAGCAGCGCATCCTAAAAATTGCGGCACCCTCTAGCTTTTGGTCACAAGCGAATCGCGGCGAATCTGCGCGATGGAAGCAGCGCCGGTTTCCGCCATGAGCGCCTGCAATTCGCGCCGCAAAATCGCGACCACCGTTTCTGCGCCCTCTTGGCCGAACGCGGAAAGTCCCCAGATGTGCGGCCGTCCAATGCCCACAGCGGTTGCTCCAAGCGCCAGCGCTTTGTAAATATCCGCGCCTCCGCGGAAGCCGCTATCGACCATCACCGGAATTTTTCCTCCGGCACCTTGTAAAACTTCGGGCAGACTTTCGATCGTGCCGCGGCCGCTCGCGTCTTCGTGTCCGCCATGGTTGGAAACGATGAGGCCGTCGACGCCGTGCTTCACGGCGAGCGCCGCGTCTTCGCCAGCGACAATTCCTTTGAGCACAAGTTTCATGTGCGTCATCTCGCGAACGCGCTTCACATCGTCCCAATTTAATTTTACGCTGGTTTCGCCCTGCAATGCGCCAATCGCGCCGAGCACGTCCATGGGCGTAGAGGGGGTAATACGGGAGATGGTCGGAAGATTGGAGTGGCAGCCGACGCAGCGATCGTCCGCTTCGCGTTCAAGGTCGCGTACGCCAACGCGCTGCAAAGATTTTGCGCCGATGGTATTGGCGCCGCCGTCATCGATCGTCCACACCAGCACCGGGCAGCCCGTGGATTCAAAACGGCGCAGCGCTTTTTCGTCCATGCTGCTGCCGAGCCCCGCGAGCCACAGCGGTTCTCCGCGCGCGGCGACTACGTTCTCAATTCCCGTCGGATCGATCAGCACCACTGCGGAGCCCGATAAAATTTGCAATGTGCGCGTCGATTTGGCGGCGCGCGCGAGAACCACGGCGCCGTCCGGATAGTAGGCATTCATCCTGCCCACGGGCGAAAAGAAAATCGGCGATTCCCAGATTTTGCCAAAAAGTTTTACAGACTGATCGACCTTGGTGACGCCGTACAAACGGCGCAAACGGATCTCGTACTTATCGAAACCTGTGCGATTGGCGATCATCGTTTCATTGTTAAACGAGCCATCCGTGATGAATTCGTAGTGCGCCGGTGTGAGTTTCACACGTGCCACCGCTTCAAAATCAAAAATATTCAGCGCTTCTTTCACCGACTTGATGACGACTTCGTTCTGTTCCGGCAAGGGCGCGGCGAGAACTTCATCGATCCATCGCGCGTTGAAGCCCGCGTAGGCGAGGACAGGGCTGGCGGCAAGAAAGCTCAAAAAGGCGCGGCGATCCGACATGCGTTTCGGCGAATTCATCGTGGAAAGATCCTTTCTAACTTATGAAGAACCTGAATGTATGAATCGTGAGGGTAGCGCAGCCACGATGGCTGGGCAAGTGAAGAACGGCCTTAATGTGCTGCCGCAAAATTACGGCGTGGAAAAGTTTTCGCGAGTCATTCCTGCTCGCGGGAACTATCAGGCGCCACGGAGCGCGGAACGCGTTCGCTGCCGGAAATCGATTCGGCGTGGTGCCGCGAAGCATTCTCCGAATGGCGCGGCAGATCGTTTACCGCATGGGGTTGCGTGATTCGCGTGGTGGGCATTTCAGCACGTTCGTCGAGCCGCCCAAAAATCATTTTTCCCGCGGTGGTTTGATGCACGGAGGTCACAGTAATGTCGATCGTCTTGTTAATCATGCGGCGCGCGCCGTCGACCACCACCATCGTTCCATCGTCCAGATACGCCACGCCCTGATTGTATTCTTTGCCCTCGCGCAGAATAAAGACGCGCATCGTTTCGCCGGGCAGCACCACCGGCTTCAGCGCATTGGCCAGCTGATTCACGTTCAGGATTTCGATGCCTTGCAGCGAGGCGACCTTGTTCAAGTTGTAATCGTTGGTGATAATTTTCCCGTCGTAGCGCTTTGCAAGTTCGATCAGCTTCAAATCGACGTCCGCGATGTTTGGGAAATCCTCGTCCGCAATTTCAATTTCCAGGTGCGGCATTTTCTGAATGCGCTGCAAAACTTCCAGTCCGCGGCGTCCGCGCTGCCGCTTCATCGAATCGGCGGAGTCAGCCACGAATTGCAATTCACGCAAAACAAATTGCGGAATGAGCATTACGCCATCCAGAAAATGAGCTTCGCAAATATCCGCGATGCGCCCGTCGATAATCACGCTGGTATCCAGAACTTTGGGCATGCGCCGCGTGCTGCGCTCGCTGCCAAACAGTCCGCCGAGCGCCGACAAGTTAAGCATGTCGCCCTTGTTCGCTCCCACCACCAGTCCGATATAGGTCATCACCAGAAGCAGTGCGACATCCATGAAGGATCGCGAGCCTTCCGGGATCGACGTGCGCACTAAAACGAGGCCCATCAAATATGCGCCCAAAATTCCGAGGATGGAGCCGACGGCTCCGCCAATGAGGCGGCGCATGCTGGCATGCTGCAGCCGAGCCTCCAGCAGGAAAACAGAGACTGCGAAGGCCAGACCCACTCCGGCCGCGACCAAACTCGTCAAGCCAAACGGATGAAAGTGATAACCTGCCGCGACGCAGGCAAGGCCGAAAATCAGTCTGACAATCATGTGGTCATACCAGTTTCCAAAGTCAGCTTGCGGCTGAGCCGGGGTAGCCGGGCGAAGGGGAAATGGCATTCCCGCCGGCGAAGCTGCGGGGGTTCCTTGCTTGGAAGTAGAATGACTCATGAAGCCTCAATTCTTATGAGGACGCAAAATATCCCCACCGCGTGCTTATTATAAATCGGAATTTGTTGGGGCTAACCCAAGATGTAAGGTTTAAAACCAGCCCTTTATACCCACCCCACATATCCCATTTCGAATGGAATAGTCAAGTTCTTATAGAGTTGAGGGTGAAACGAGCCTTTTTCGATGCGCGGAGATGATGTCCGCGCCATCTGCAAGGCTAATAATAACAGTGGATTCCGGCTACTCATGGCGCTCGCCCTATTTCGGGAAATTCTGGGTCGGTGCGAGCGATTTGCGGCAGCTCGCTCAGCCGAAATGTAAAAAAATGTAAAAGTATTTGCGAACCACATTCGGCCAGGTTGCAAAGCAAGAACGCCGATGGGAAACTTTTCGCCGACGCCCGCGCGCTATGTGCTGTAATGCCTCGACCGCCCTTCGAGCCATGTCGACGATTCCCACTCCAATCGAAACCATGCCGGTGGAAAATGCCGGCGTATCGCCCCGGCGGATCGCGCTCGTGGCCGCATGCCTGCTGTTCCTGAATTTTTTCTATTTTCTATTTTCCAGCGGACGCGTGCGAACGATCGACGAAGTTTCCGCAGACTTTCAGGTGGAGAGCATCGCCAAGCACGGCACTGCCGCGATTCCCCAGGCCGTCGCCGCAAAAATGTTCTACGGCACGATGGACCGCTTTGGGCGTCCTGAATCGCCTTATCCTCCGGGGCAGGCCCTCGTGATGTTGCCGTGGTATCTGACAGGAAGATTTGTGGGCAAGCACCTGCCGGGATTGCCCTCCAATGTGCGCGACATTGTCAGCGATTTTTTTCTGACAGGGGAGAGCGCGTTTTCCTCCGCCCTCGCCGTGGCGTTCACGCTCTACATTTTTCTGCAACTCGGAATCGCTTCAAAAACTTCCTTGATGGCTGCGGGAATCCTAGGGCTGGCCACTCCTCTTGCCGCCTATTCCGGCTGGTTGCTTTCCGAGCCTCTCGCAGCTGCGCTTTTCCTGGGCGCGGCGGCCGTGCTGTTTGCGCTGCCACTCGGAAGCGCAATCTCGGTGCGTCGCGCGCTCGGCGCCGGGGCGTTGTTGGGCACGGCAGTGTGGGTGCGGCCAACACATGTCATCATGATTCCCGTTTTTCTTGTCGCGTTACTCTTGCGCGAAAAGGAAAAAGGATGGAGCGCCGCCACGGCGCTTGTAGTGGGAGCCGGCGTGGGCGTTACGCTTTTGCTCTGGAGGAATAATTACCTCCACGGCAGCCTCTTCGATTTTGGCTATCCTTCCGCGGCGGAAGGCGGAAAAGCCCTGAACACCTTTGAAACGCCGCTAACCACGGGCCTTCTTGGATTTCTCGCGTCTCCCGGCAAATCTATTTTCCTGTTTTGTCCGCCGGTTTTCTTGGCGCTTGCGGGGTTGCCGCGATTGTGGCGCAGGGACCGCGGACTCGCATTCCTGGCCGCCGCCGCGCCCGTTGTTTACTTGCTGTTTTTTGCCACCTACACGCAGTGGGAGGGCGGATATTGCTACGGACCCCGCTACCTCGTGCCCGCGCTCGCCTTGCTTTGTCTGGCAGTTGGCCCTGCGCTGAACGCGGGGGAATCAAAGCCCGTGCCGGGTACCCGCAACGTTCGCTTGCTGGCCGTTGCGGTCTTCGCTCTCGGATTTTTCGTGCAGGCAATTGGAACCACCACCAGTTTCCTCGAAGCGGATGTGGTCGGCGGATATTACGACGCAATGTACAATTACCGCATGGGCTTTTCTCCGATCGCTATGCATGTTCTTCTTCTTAAGCACTATCTTTCCTTCGGCGCAGCGCCCATCGGGCGCGGATTCGACAAATGGTGGGTGTTCCTGTCAAAGGCCGGAGCTTCTACTGGCGCGTTGCTTGCGATAGCGGGAGTTTTGAGTGCAGGAATGCTGATTTCCGGCTGGTTCCTGCGGCAGGAATATAAAAACGCCATTGCTTGCGAGAGCCGCGCCAGGATTTAAAGCCTAAGCATATTACGGCGCTGAAAGCGCCGTCGGTGACTAGCCCAGGGCGACGCCCTGGGTATCATGGTCGCGAGATTGGTTTGCGCCCTGAAGGGGCGCAGGGCCCTTCCGCCCTTCAGGCTGGCCCAAAATTTGGCGATGCTCCTACCCCGGGGCGTTGCCCCGGGTTGGTCACCTTCGCGCCGATGGCGCGAGCCCGTCGTTTCACGTACACCATGCAAAATACAAAAACTCTATTTGCGAGGTGAATTCACTTCAACTTTGCAAAACATTTTTACTTCCGTACGAGCGAATATCCGCCACGGGCGCCACAGCTACGCCAAAAAATCAAATTGTGCGCGAGTCGACTTCCTTGCGCAGGTCGGCCAGAAAATCCGCCAACGGCCGCGGCCCCAGATCGCCTTTGCTTTGCTGCCGCACAGAGACCGTGCCGGCTTCCGCTTCTTTGCCGCCCACGATCAGCATGTAAGGAGTCTTCAAAAGTTGCGCGTCGCGAATTCTGGCCTGCAATTTTTCGTTGCGATCGTCCAGATGCGCGCGGAACCCTGCGTCCTTCAGCGCGGCCACAACTGTTTTTGCGTACCCGTTGAATTTTTCGCTGAGCGGCAAAACTTCCGCCTGCACGGGAGCGAGCCACACGGGAAACGCTCCCGCGTAATGCTCAATCAAGATGCCAAAAAAGCGCTCGACGGAACCCCATAGAGCGCGGTGCACCATGAGCGGCTGATGGCGATTGCCGTCTTCGCCCACATATTCCAGGCCAAAGCGCCCCGGCAAATTGAAATCGAATTGCACGGTGGTCAGCTGCCATGGACGGCCTATCGCGTCGATCAGCTTGACGTCAATCTTCGGTCCGTAAAAAGCGGCCTCGCCTTCCATGCGCTTGAACGGAATATTTAATCGTGTGAGCGTCGTTTCGAGTGCCCCTGTTGAGCGCGCCCAATCTTCAGCTGAACCCGCATAATTTTCCGGATGATTCGCGTCCCAGTCCGACAGCTCGACCACATATTGTGTAAATCCAAATGTCTTCATCACGGCGAATGCGAAATCGATGCACGCCTCAATCTCGGACTCGATCTGTTCGGGCATGCAAAAAATATGCGCATCGTCCTGCGTGAAGCCGCGCACGCGCAGCAGGCCATGCAGCACGCCCGAACGCTCGTAGCGATACACGGTGCCAAGCTCGGCGAGGCGCACAGGAAGTTCGCGATAACTTCGCAGATGAGATTTGAAGATCAGGATGTGGCCCGGGCAATTCATCGGCTTCAGCTGGTAATCGTCTTTTTCCACTTCCACCGGCCCAAACATGTTTTCGCGGTAAAAATTGGCGTGGCCGCTGATCTTCCACAGCTCCAGGCGCATGATGTGCGGGGTAACCACCAGATCGTAACCGCGCTTCAGCAATTCATCCCGCAGCCAGTCTTCCATCACTTTGCGGATCAGCCCGCCCTTGGGATGCCAGAAAATTAATCCTGGACCGGCCGCTTCCTGCACGGAAAACAGGTCGAGTTCCTGCCCCAGACGCCGGTGATCGCGGCGTTTGGCTTCCTCAAGTCGGTGCAGGTATTCGTCCAGTTCCTGCTGTGTGTAGAAGCATGCTCCGTAGATGCGCTGCATCTGCGGGTTGCCTTCCTGGCCCTTCCAGTACGCGCCCGCCACGCTCATCAGCTTGAACGCGCGAATGCGTCCCGTGGAGGGAATATGCGGCCCACGGCAGAAGTCGATAAATTTTCCGGTGGTGTAGAAGGAAACCATCGGCTCGATGGCGCGCTCTTCCACCAGTTCACACTTAAAGCCCTGATCCCATTTGCGATACAACGCGATGGCCTCGGGCTTGGGAATCATCTTGCGTTCGTTAGGAATATCCTTGCCCGCAAGCTCGCGCATTTTTTTCTCGATGCGTTCGAGGTCTTCCGGAGTAAACGCTTCGGCGCGCACGAAATCGTAGAAAAATCCGGTGTCGATCGGCGGGCCTATGCCCAGCTTCACGTCCGGAAAAAGTTCGAGCACCGCGGCCGCCAGCAAGTGTGCCGCGGAGTGCCGCAGCACCTGCACGGCTTCCGGATCTTTCGGCGTGAGGATGGAGAGCCGCACATCCTGATCAATCGGCGCGCGCAGGTCGACCAGAAAACCTTCCGGGCTCGCGCTGGAGCTGAGCCGGGCTTCGGGAGCGGCGTCAGGAGATTTTTCGGTGGCCACGCTTGCGCTTGGCGCGTAAATGGGCGCGATGCGCGCCACCAGCGCTTCCTTGGCCAGCCTCGGCGAAATCTGCTGCGCAACTTCCAGCGCTGTGGTGCCCAGCGGCACTTCGCGGATTGCGCCATCCGGCATCGTAATGTGAATCATGTCCATAATTGTCTTTTTTAAACTTTCAACCGGCGAGTGCGAAATGAAGCTGCGCCCAGGCGTTCATGCGATCACCTACGCTAGCAGATGGCTGCAAGCACGGTCAAGGCACGTTCAACGGTCGTCAGGGACTGGGTTGGCTACGTCTTTGTGGCGTTAGCTGGCCGAAGCGGAATGGGATTTTCGTAGTGGGCAATTCGTGGAAACTTCTTCTATCTTAAATTCCTCTCCGGGCCGGGCCAGTTCCATCGCTCGTCCCAATGCATCGGATTCCGATTCAAAACATTCCCAATCCAGATTTTGATTGTCTTCCCAGTGAATATGGAAATGCGGGTGGGGACTTTCGGGATGCAGGTTCATGCGGCTCTCCAGTAAAGCAAGTCTGGCGTCCGGCGCTAGCTATCTGTATAGCGAGTTGCGGGGCGTCTACCATTTGAGTTATACCGTGAACGTTCTGTTGATATCAAGGAAAAACTGGATAGGAAAATGATCGCCCGATTTCATCGGGTGTTCATATCTCATTCGTTCGGAAAGAACTCCGAGTCCGCAAAAGAATAATTCTGCAACCGTTTCGCATCTAATTGACGTCGGCTGCCTGCCGCGCCGCGACCGGATGAGAACCGGCGAAGTCGTTCATTTCCGCGGTCCGGCGTGTTGCGACCCTTTCGAGCCGCTGTTAGAATCGAGGCGCGAATTTTTGCGCAAGCCCACAGCAGCGAGGGCAAGCCTGCGATGCGATGGTTGCCGGCTTAACTTCCACTTAATTTGTGCGGGCTGCGATAACAGCCCCACTTCATTCCAAAATTTTTAGCGGCGCACCAGTCTGCCGCGGAGGACACTTGGCTAAATACGATCTGGCGATTATCGGCAGCGGTCCGGGGGGCTACAACACCGCGATTCGAGCGTCTCAGTGGGGTTTGAAAACCGTGGTGATTGAAAAGGACGGATTTCTGGGCGGCACGTGCCTGCACGTCGGCTGCATTCCCACGAAAGTGCTGCTGCACCATGCGGAAATCTACGACCATTTCAAGAACGCAAAAGAGTGGGGCATTGACGTCAAGGAATTTGCGCTGAACTGGCCGGCGATATTGGCCCGCAAGGAAATGATCGTCAACAAGCACGCCAAGGGCATCGACTTCCTGTTCCGCAAAAATAAAGTGGAGAAGATGCAGGGCTGGGGCAAGTGGACCGGCCCCGGGCGTGTGACGGTGGAGCAGGACGGAAAACTCACCGAGGTCGAAGCCACGCATATCATGTTCGGGACCGGCTCGGCGGCGCGTTCGCTTCCGGGCATTGAGATTGACGGCAAGACGATTCTGAGCAACATCGAAATTTTGCAGCTGCCCGCAGTGCCGAAAACGCTGGTGATTGTCGGGGCCGGCGCGGTGGGCGTGGAATTTGCGTCCATCTTTAATACATTCGGGACGCAGGTCACGGTGCTGGAAATGCTGCCGCGTGTGACGCCGATTGAGGATGAAGAAATTTCCGCGGAACTCGAAAAATCGCTGAAGAAAAAAGGCATCCAGATTTTTACAGAAGCAAAGGTTTCTTCCGTGAAAAAGGAAGCCAACGGCGCGACCGTTTCGTTCACGGATAAGGCGGGAAAGACGCAAACCATCGCCGCCGAAAAAGTGCTGATGGCCGTGGGCCGCGTGCCCAAGACGGAAAATCTGGGCCTCGATAAATCGAAAGCAAAAATGGAGCGCGGGTTTGTTCACGTCGGCCCGTATATGGAAACGGCGGAGCCGAACCTGTACGCGATCGGCGACATTGTGGCTGGAATGCCGCAGCTGGCGCATGCCGCTTCCATGGAAGGCATCACGTGCGTGGCGAAAATCACGGGCCACCACATGCCGCCGATTGAAAAGACGCGCATCCCCAACGCCACCTATTGTGAACCGCAGGTGGCGTCCATTGGCCTGACGGAGAAGGCCGCGCGCGAGGCGGGGTATTCAGTCAAAACCGGAAAATTTCCGTTCATGGGCAATAGCAAGGCGACCATTCTCGGGTATCACGAAGGTTTTATTAAAGTGGTGACCGACGAGAAGACCGACGAAATTCTGGGCGTGCACATCATCGGTCCGTTCGCCACGGAAATTATCGCGGAGTCAGTTGCGGCCTTGCAGCTCGAGGCCACGGTCGACGATCTGATGTCCACGGTCCATGCGCATCCGACGGTGTGGGAAGCGATGTCTGATGCGGTGGCGGCCGTGCGCGGGCTGTCGATTAACGCCTAAAAGCGGTTAACAGTCGACAGTCTGGAGTTGAGAGTTGCCGCGCGTCCGTGGGCAGCAGTAAAAGTGCTTTGTTCTGTCATTCCGAGCGCAGCGAGGAATCTCTCTTCGATTTTAGAGCGAGAAAATAAGAGAAAGAGAGATTCCTCGCTTCGCTTGGAATGACAGGGTTTAGGGTTTTTTCGATACCTCTTGCTGTGTCGCGTTCTTAGGAAATGACCCTGGGTTCGAATGGCGATTGAAAACTTTACAGGGGGAATTCATGAGTGAAACGGTGCAGGAATATATTCAAAGGATTCTTTCGAACTCTGCCGGAAAAGATCCGATGAAAGTGCAGGGCGCGACGGCCGCGAAGTTGAAGCGGCTGATTCAGGGTGTGCCTGCCTCAAAATTGCGCAAGCGCCCCGCGCCCGGGAAATGGTCGGCCGCCGAAATCATCGCGCATCTGGCGGATGGGGAAATTGCTACTTCGTGGAGGATTCGCCAGATTCTGAGCGCTCCCGGAATTCCGTTGCAGGCTTACGACCAGGATGCTTGGAACGTGAGCGGGAAGTACGAAAAGCGGAACGCGCGAAAATCTCTGGAGATGTTCCGTGTATTGCGCGAAGCGAACCTGTGGCTTCTGAAATCACTGACTCCCGCGCAGCGCAAGCAGCATGGCATGCATGCTGAGCGCGGCGTCGAGACCATCGAGCATATTACGCAGATGATTGCGGGGCACGATCTGAATCATCTGGCGCAGGTCGAGCGGGTGCTCGCGCGGAAGAAAAGCTAGAAGTGCGGCTGAGAGTCGAGAGTTTAGAGTTCAGAGGTTGCCGTTCAGAACTTTTAGGCAAAGAAATGAAAGAGTTCCTGGTTGTCGATCTCGGGCTGGTGGAGTATGGCGCGGCGTGGGAGTTTCAGCGGCGCGTCGTCGCCGCGCGCAAGGCGGGCGCCATTCCCGACGTTTTGCTGCTGTGCGAACATCCGCACGTAATTACCTTGGGACGCAGTGGGAAACTGGATCACCTGCGCGCGCCGGACGAAATGCTGCGCCGCATGGGCGTTTCTTTTTTTGAGACGAATCGCGGCGGCGACATTACTTACCATGGACCGGGCCAACTGGTTGGCTATCCGATTGTAAATCTGGGAGAAATTCGCCGCGACGTGGGCTGGTATGTGCGCAGCCTGGAAGAAGCGATGATTCGCGCGACGTCAGAGTTTAAAATCGCTTCGCGGCGCGTCGAGGGAAGAACGGGCGTGTGGGTCGACGTGCGGCTCAATGGTGCGGCGGAAATACGCGAGATAAAAGAAGTTCAGGAACCAGCGGAAGGGCAGGAAATTCGGGATGAGGAGAAGCTGGCTGCGATTGGGGTGCATATCAGCCGGTGGGTGACTTCGCATGGGTTTGCGTATAACGTTTCCACCGACCTGCGTTATTTCGATTTGATTGTGCCGTGCGGGGTTGCGGGGAAGCGGGCGACCTCGCTCGAAAAATTGCTAAAGCACAAGGTGGAGCGCGATGAGGTGGCTCCGCGAATTTCAACGCACCTCGCGGAATTGTTCGGGCGCTCGATTCGTTCGTGTGCGCGGGAAGAGCTGGAAGCGAAGCTGCTGGCGGCTGAAGAGAAAGTATCGGCAGCGGAAGCGCTGCACGCGCGCCAATGATTCACGATTTTGAGCATTTTTTAGCCCGCGCCTTCAGACGCGGGGGTTTAGCTGCACGCTCACCTAAACCTTCGCCACTTATCCCTTGTTCCTCGGGACAAGTGGGGCGGCGAACTAAAGCAAAACGAGAGGCCACTGGCGTTTGCAAGGAGATACTCGCAGGCACGGTTTTGAACCTAGCCATTTGTAGAGCATCCCGTTTGCCTGTAAAATCGTAGGTCCCTGTTCACGTGGACAGAGCGAAGCGCCAATCGCGCTTTACGCAAGGCAAATTTCGATCATAAGTTACGAATCACGACGCATTAATCACGAATCACGATTCACTAATCACGAATCCGTCTCGATTCGCGAATCACGAAAAGAGGATAATCATGGCCGTCGATGTCATCATGCCCCAGATGGGGGAAAGCATTTTCGAAGGAACGATTACCCGATGGCTCAAGAAACCGGGCGACCGGGTCGAACGCGATGAGCCGCTGTTCGAAATTTCGACCGACAAGGTGGATGCGGAAATTCCCGCTCCGTCGGCCGGCACGTTGAAAGAGATCAAGGTAGCGGAAGGCAAGACCGTACCCATTCAGACGGTGGTGGCGACCATCGATGCGGCAGGCTCTGACGCGGCCGCTTCTGCGCCTGCCCCAGCCGCTGCTCCCGCGCCCAAGGCTGCGGCCCCGGCAGCGCCTCCTGCCCCGCAGCAGGCAGCTCCCACACCGGCGGCCCCGGCTCCCGCGCCAGCCCAAGCGGCGCCTGCTCCCAGCGCGGCTTCCGCATCGCCCGCGGTTCGGCCCAATGGACAAAAAATTCGCAGCTCGCCCCTCGTCCGCAAAATCGCCAAGGAAAATAATGTGGACCTCGCGTCCATGGAGGGCAGCGGCGCAGGCGGGCGCATCAGCAAGAAAGACATTCTGGAAGCGGTGGAATCCGGAGGCCAGAGATCATCTGGCGCTGCTGCGAGCTCTTCCGCGCCCGCGCAGGAAGCAGAGCAGCCGCAGTCCGTCCCCGCGCCGCCAGCCACGGGCGGAGCCATGGCGCATCCGTTGCTCGAGAACGCCGTGCCGCGTGAACGCATCTATTTTGGCAAGTACGAAGCGCAGCCCATGAGCATGATGCGCCAGCGCATTGCCGAGCACATGGTCGCGTCGAAACATGTTTCACCGCACGTCTACTCGATCGATGAAGCGGACATGACGCGCATTGCGAAGATTCGCGAGCGTTCGAAGTCCGCGTTCGAAACGAAGTACGGTACGAAACTCACCTACATGCCGTTCTTTGTGCGCGCCTGCGTGGAAGCCCTGCGCGCGTTTCCGACGGTCAATGCCTCCTGCGACGGAACGACGGTCGTATTGCATCGCGAAATCAACGTGGCCATCGCCGTGGCGCTCGACTGGGGTCTCATCGTGCCCGTGCTGAAAAATGCCGAGGAGAAAAATTTTCTGGGTTTGGCGCGCGGCATGAACGATCTGGCGGAACGCGCACGCGCCAAGAAACTCAAGCCGGAGGAAGTGCAGGAAGGCACTTTTTCGATTACCAATCCCGGCGTCTATGGCGGGCTGATGGGCTTGCCCGTCATCAACCAGCCGAACGTGGCGATCCTGGGAATCGGCGCGATTCAGAAGCGCCCCATGGTGATCGACGACGCCATCGCGGTGCGTTCCATGGTTTATCTGACGTTGTCCTACGATCATCGCGTGGTCGACGGCGCGGTGGCGCACCAATTTGTGGGCAAAGTAAAGTCGTTCCTGGAATCGTGGAACGAGGATATTTTGTAGTTGCGTGATTCGTGAGTCATGAAAACTGGAGCCAATTTCCATTTGTTTGGGAATTGGCTCTTTTTTAGTTCATTTTTGTACGAAGAAATCGTGAGAAAAGATCAGAAATGTGTACACGAATCGGAAGTCGCACTTTCCTTTTACCCGAATCACGAATCACCCTTCGCATGCGCTCGGGCAAGCGAATTACGCCCGCTCGGCCTTCAGCACCGGCGCCACGTCATGCGCCCACTTGCGCAGTTCCGCGAGCGGGACGACGCGGATGTCGCTATCCAGCAGAACTCCGGAAACGAATTGGTCGCGGCGGTTCGCACGTTCGGGCTCGCGCTCGGTGACCGCCAGGAATTCGGTGTGCTGCACGCGGTTGCGAATGGCTTCCGCCGTATAGGCCAGGAGCTTGGCCTGGCCGGGATCGCGGCCGAGGGCCACGGAATGGACAAAGCCGCGCGTGCCGTTGCGGCGGTAAGAAAAATCGAGGCGCATGGGATCGCCCGGCGCGGTGAATTCCTCGACGCGCACGGAGCGCTGCATCAGGCGCAGAATTTTTTCGGTGCGAAAATAATCGGCGGCCTGCGCGCGCACATCGTTGCGCGTGCGGATTTCCACGACGCCGCGCCGCGGCTCGCGTAAGGGTTCGACCTGTTCCTGAAAAATACGGTCGAGTTCGGCGTCCGGATCCCGCGCGAGCAAACCTTTTCGGGGCGCCAGCTCAATGGCGTTGGACAATGTGTCATCGAATTTTTGCAGCAGTGTTTCTGCATCCATTTCACGTCCGGCAAACTGCCGGTGAAATTCAGCGGGCAGGCGCAAGAGCAGTTCTTCATCGGCGGCGGGGTGCAGGCGGCGCAGCCGCGCGAGGTCGGCGGGCTCTTCGAGCCAGCGCTGGAGCACGCGCCCGGTTGCGGGATCGAGCAGCAGCACGCCGATATTAATCCACTCATCGCGGATCAGATTGGGTTGGTAGCGCACGACGTGATAGGCGCAGGGTTGTAAAGAAAAAGTTTCGTCAGGCATATTTCACCTTCCAATTGGGAAATGGGTCGCGGCCGGAATCGCGCGCCGAGAGAAGCAATTCGCGCACGCGGTCGCGGCGGCGGTACAGCTTTTCAATTAATTGTTCCATGGCATCCCAGTCCCCGCCGTACCACTCGGGCGGAATTTGCCCGGCCTCTTCGCCCAGCACGCGCTCGGTGATCTGCGTTTCCAGGCGCGACAGCCAGGGCTCAAAAGCTTCCATGCCGGAAACAGTTTGGTAAACGCGCTGCCGCATGTACAGCCCGCGCAGCGGCGCATCCGGAAAATCCCATTCGCCAGCGTTAAAACAAAACCCAAAATCAATCATCATGGCGGTATAGCCGGCGGTCGAATATGTATTGGGCGGTGGGGGCGCGGCCGAATTCCCGGATGTACCGTTTCCGGCTGCCACCGCAAGGTCGCCCGGATCTCGAAAAAAAATCGCCTGCCGTCCGTTGGTGTTGCACGTCCATTTGTCCAGGACGAGAACGCCGAGAAAATCGTTGAGGTTCCGCACGCAGGATAATTGTTCATCCGGCAAAAAATCGTGCACCGTAAGGCGCGCCGGGTGCCCCGGAAATTGTGAGCCGAATTGTTTTCCCGCCGCGCAGGGTTTTCTGCCCAAGCCCAATTGCATGACGAGGTCCGGCGTGTAGGCGATGATCTCCGGGCGCACGTTTACCACTTCGACTTGCGGCACGCACAGGCCCAAGCGCGCGCCCAGCCGTGTAGCGAGCATTTCATTGGCCAGAATGCGCAAATGTTGCGGGTTGTTTTGAAATTTAACGATGTAGTACGCATCGTCGTCGCAGCGCATCAGGTGCGCCTGCGCGCCGCCACGCATCCGGCGCACATGCTCCGTGGCAAGTTTCATGACAGCCATGCTAGACAGGCAAAACAAAACCCGCAAGAAAATAGTTCCGCAATGGGAAAGAAGAATTACCTGGAGGGAAAGTTCTGTAGCGTGCTCCTGAACGATACAGTGCGCACCGCCACGGTGGAGCGAAGCGAAGACCCCGAAAAACTTTCAGGGCCTTCTTCCGCCGAATTGATGCTTTAAAAAACGCCCCTAGCGTTTCTTGCCGCGCTTGGCAGCTTTCTTCGCCGGCTTTTTCTTGGCAGCTTTCTTGGCGGCTTTTTTCGGCGCGGGCTTGGCTTTCATCTTGGCTTTTTTCTTCGGGGCCGGTTTTTTGGCCTTCTTGGCCGGCGCTTTTTTCTTCGGCGCCGCCTTTTGACTGGACGCGGGTTCGGCCGCCTCAGCCGCACCCGGACGGTCGGTTATGACCAGTTCTTCTTCCGTTTCCTCTTCAATCGTATCTTCGGGATCGCCGCCGAGTTCTTCTTCCTCAAAATGCACGAACTCGTTTTCATCGCCTTGTTCTTCTTTTTCGTACGCCATCCGCATTCTCCCTTCGACTGGTCGCCATTTCGAGGAATTCGATGGCGCTAGACGCCATCGCGCGCTTATAAACGGAATTCAGCACGTTTGTCAAGCGTGATGCTGAATTCCGCCGCTGCCAAACTGTGAATGCTTATGAACGCCGCTGACGGTTGCGCCCTTCGCGCGGGCGACTTCCCGCAAGCGAGCTTCACAAGATGAACACAATATAGGGACAAGACGGATTAAAAAGCAAGGTATGACTGGTGAAATGGCTAGTGGGCTTGCAGAATGGTTAGCGTATCCCCTACCTGCAGGGGCCGGCTGAACAAATAGCGGTTGCCAGCCTGGATCGCTTCCACGGTGGTCTGGTACGCGCGCGCGATGGACCACAGGGTCTCTCCCTGTTTCACGCGATGCACGACCGAGCTATTCGACCGGGCTTCCATGATCGGAGTCCTGACCGTCGTCGACGTCCGGGCTACAACCGGCGTGACTGCGGACGTGGTAGTGGACTTCGTCCTGTTGCTCGCTTCCTGCTGGCTGGGGCCTGGAGTCATGCCGCCGGGATAAATACGCAGCGAAGTGCCGCGAACCACGTGGTCGGCCTTGATGTGATTCCACTTGCGCAGTTCGGCAGTCGTGACGTCGAACTCGTCGGCGATCGTCGAAATGGTATCGGTCCGGCGTACCCGGTAACGAATCAGTTTTCCGGTGGAAGTTTCCGTTCGCGCGGCAGCCGGAATAATCAGCTTCTGGCCCTCTTCGAGCTGCGTACCAACTGCCAAATCATTGGCGTCCGCGACTTCCGCGGTGGACACGCGATACTGCTTGGCGATGGAGGAAAGTGTTTCACCCTGCTCCACTTTGTGACGTCGCCAGCTGACCCACTTTTCCGGTGGAATCGCCGCAATCTCCGCGAAAAACCGTTCCGCGCTGCCTTCGGGAATCTGCAATACGAAATCCGGATCCGCCGGAGTAACGAGACGCAATAATTCCGGATTCATGCTGCGCAGGGATTCCAGATCCGTGTCAATCGTTTCGGCCACGAGGCGCAGGTCGATCGCCTGTCCGGGTTTTACCTTGTCCGCCTTCAAAGCCGGTTCGGGCTCGAACTCAATTCCGTACCGCGCCGGATCCTTCGAAATGAGCGTCAATGCCACGATAATCGGCACGTAATTCATGGTTTCCTTGGGCAGGACGTTGCGGTGATACAGTTCCCAGAAGTCCGCGTACCCGGTGCGCTCCACCGCATGCTGCACCGCGCCCGCGCCGGAGTTATAGGCGGCCATAGCCAGGTACCAATCGCCGAACTGATCATACAGGTCACGCAAATCGCGCGCCGCGGCTCGCGTCGCTTTTTCGGGATCCTGGCGCTCATCCACCCACCAGGTTTTCTGTAATCCGTATTTGCGCCCGGCAAAGGACATGAACTGCCACATGCCGCGCGCGCCCGCCTTCGATACAGCCTGCGGCAAAAAGGCGCTTTCCGCCTGCGCCAGATAAATCAGATCCTGAGGAATACCTTCTTCCTTCAGGACGCGGCGCACCATCTCTCGGTAACGTCCGGCGCGGCGCAAACCGGTTTCGACGATCGCGCTTCCGCGCGGCGTTTTGAAATAATTCAAATAGGCCAGCACCGGGTCGTTGACCGTCAGGGGAAGGTCGTGGTCGATGGCTCCCACTTCGCCTTCGGCGCGTCCCCGCAAATTGGGATCGAAAACTTCCGGCTGGGGAATCGGCTGGTCGGCAATTTCGTCGATGGGCGCGGGGGTCGATTTCTGTTCGCTGAACCCATCGCCGGCGCGGAAGGCTTCGAGTTCGTCCAGGCTGACCGTGTCGATAATGTGGTGATACAAGCCGCTCAAGCGCGCGTCGGAATCGAGGTCAAAACCGCTGGCGAGGAGATGATCAAGCGCGTCGTCAAACTCGGCGCGCGCCTTGCCCAGATGCCCTGCCTTGAAATCCTGTTCGCCGGCGTCAAATGCCGCCTGGCTTTCCGCGGCTACCTGCTCAGGTCCTACGGGAACCGGCATTGCCACCGGGGGCGCGACTTTCGGTTGCGGCGCTACGGGCGCGGCAGCTTGCACGGGCTGTTGGACAGGCAAAGTGATCTGCGGCGGCTTTACCTGAACCTGTTTTTTGGAGGTGTCTTCACAACCGGCAAGGTTTACCAATACACCTGCGGCGACGAATATCCAAGCCGCGGATTTTTGAGCGCGTTTTCCCATAAATTTGTTTTGTCGGTCTGAAAACAAATATGAACCGAATGTTGAACCGACCTCCGGCTTGCATAGTGCAAAAGACTTACCAAACCAAGAGGGAGATTCCAGCCACTAGGAATTCCGCTGGATTGATTGTAAATCATGTGCCCCCAAGGGGGTCAATAGGGAATGCTACAAACTGTTAATATTTGTGTAACCGGCGCGAGATCAGCGGCTTAGGAGAGCGCGTGCTGTAAATCCGCGATCAGGTCCGAGGCCGTTTCAAGGCCGACGGACATGCGGATGGTACCGGGGCTGACTCCTGCTGCAGCCAGCTCGGTACGGTTCAGTTTGAAATGAGATGTGTAAATAGGAAGCACAATGAGTGATTCAACTCCACCCAGGCTCGCGGCCAGCAGAAAGATTTCTGACCGGTCGCAGAACCGCCGCGCTGCAGGTAATCCGCCTTTCAAGTCAAAGGCCAGCATTCCGCCAAAATCCGTCATCTGTTTTTTGGCAAGTCGATGATCGGGATGCGAGGGCAGGCCCGGGTAATGAACTCGCTGAATTTTCGGGTGGCGCTCCAGAAAGCGCGCGACAGCCATCGCGCTTTCGCATTGCCGACGGATGCGAAGTTCCAGAGTTTTTAATCCGCGAATTAAGAGGTACGCCGGGTCCGGGTCCATCGAGCCGCCCAGGGAAATCATCATTTCGCGAACTTTTCCAAGACGCTCAACGTTCCCCGCTACCGCGCCCGCAACGATATCCGAATGGCCGGCCAGATATTTTGTTGCACTGTGAACCACCAGGTCGAACCCCAGGTTCAGCGGCTTTTGCAGGATGGGCGTGGCAAACGTATTGTCGATGATTGAGACGAGCTTGTGCTTGCGCGCAAGGACCACGGATTTTTCCAGATCCACGAGGCCCAGCGTGGGGTTCGTCGGTGTCTCCACATAAAACGCGCGCGTTTTGGAATTCACCAGTGAATCGAAGCCTTCGAGATTCGCCTCCACATGGTGCACGCGGATTCCCATGCGCGGCAGGATATCGCGCATCAGCCGGTAGGACCCGCCGTAGAGCTGCCGCGTGGCAATCAGTTCGTCTCCCGATTGCAACACGGACAGAAGGGCGCTGGAGATTGACGCCGAGCCCGAGGCAGTTACGAGGGCGGCTTGCGCGTTTTCGAGCTTCGCGATTTTCTCTTCGGCCACAGCGAGCGTGGGATTTCCGTAGCGCGTGTACAAGTACGCTGTGGATTTTCCCTCGGCCCAGCGTTTCATTTCGGCTGTGTCTGCGAACGTGAAGTTCGCCGAGCGGACGATCGGAGTGGTCACCGGAGCGTTCAGCCCGTGCTTGGGTTCGCCGCCGCGAATGGCGAGCGTTGCGTCGGACCAGGTTGCAGAAGTTTTCTTGGGCATAATGCCGCTATTTTTTCACCCGTAGGACCGTGTGCAACTTCCAATTTGGACTGGCGTGACGCTAACAGGCCGCGCGAAAAACCCCACCCACTGTCACTCCGAGCGAAGCGAGGAATCTCTCTTTCTTTTGTTTTCTTGTACATGGATTCAAAAGAGATTCCTCGCTTCGCTCGGAATAACGGAACAACGTTTTTTTTCCGTAGCCGGTTCAAGCTACGGCTATACGTGCTCCTCCTCCGTTACCTCCACGCCGCGCGCGGCCTTCGCCGCGGCAATTACTTTTTCGGCGATTTCGGTCGGAACGTAATCGTAGTGGGAATACTCCATCGTGTACGTGCCGCGGCCTTGCGTCATGGAGGTCAAGGTGGTGGCGTAATGGAGCATCTCGGCGAACGGTACCGAGCCTTTCACGATGACGGTCGTGCCGCGCACTTCGCTGCCGTTGATCCTGCCGCGCCGCGAACTCAGATCGCCCATGATGTCTCCCGAATACTGATCGGGCGCGTAAACTTCCACGTGCATCACGGGCTCCAGGAGCGCCGCGCGCGCTTGTTTCATGCATTCTTTAAATGCGAGCGAGCCGGCAATTTTGAACGCCATGTCCGAGCTGTCGACATCGTGGTATTTGCCGTCGTACAAAACCGCCTTGAAGTCGACCACTGGAAATCCGGCGAGGTAACCGCGTTCGGCGGACGCGCGGATTCCTTTTTCCACCGAGGGGATCCAATTCTTGGGAATCGCGCCGCCAAAAATATCGTCGATGAATTCAATGCCCGTGCCACGCGCGCCCGGTTCGAGGCGAACGCGGCACACGCCGAACTGGCCGTGCCCGCCGGTTTGCTTTTTGTGTTTGCCTTCCGCATCAGCCTTGCCGCGAATCGTTTCGCGGTAGGGCACCTTGGGCGGATGGAGTTTCAGATCAACATGGTAGCGCTTGTGCAGCTTTGCGACGACCACTTCGATGTGCTGCTGGCCCGAACCCGCCAATAAAAATTCCTTGGTCTGCGGGTCGCGCGAAAAACGCAGCGATGGGTCTTCCTCCAGAATTTTGTGAATCGCGGGACCGATGCGATCTTCGTCGGCGCGCGTCTTGGGCTCGACCGCAAAAGTGATGGAAGGTTCGGGAACGTGCGGCAAGGGATAGTGAATGGGCGCGGACTTGTCGCCGAGCGTGTCGCCGGTAAATGTTTCTTTCAGTTTTGCGACGGTGCCGAGGTCGCCCGCATGCAATTCATTAATGGCCGCGGCCGTTTTGCCTTGCATGATCTGGACGTGCTGCAGGCGTTCGCTCGTGCCGCGCGTAAAATTCTGTGGCTGCGCGTCATTTTTCAAGATGCCGGACATCACTTTGAAATAAGTGATGCGTCCGGCAAACGGGTCGGCCAGGGTTTTAAATACGAACATGGACAAGGGCTCGGCGTCGGTGATTTTTCGCTGAATTTCTTCGCCCTTGCTGGCGGTTTCGCTGTGGCCGATGGCCACGCCGCGCTGGGACGGGTCCGGAAAAACATCGGCCAGCAAATCGAGCAGCGTGGCGCTGCCGATGTTGTGCAGCGCGGAGGTCAGCACGACAGGGTAGAGAGCCTTGGCCTGAAACTCTTCGCGCAATCCTTTCATCAGGTCTTCTATGGGGAGCGTGCCCTTCTCAAAAAACTCCGCCATCAGATCGTCTTCGCCTTCGGCCACTTTTTCTACCAGCGCCTCATGCGCGGCTTTCGCGGTCTCAGCCAGTACCTCGGGAATGTCTTCGATCTTCGGCTTGCCGTCACCGTCCGGCGTGAAGAAATGCGCCTTCATCGTGATCAGGTCAATCACCCCGCGAAACCCTCTCTCTGAGCCAATCGGCAACTGCAGCGCCACTACGTTGCGGCCGAATACGCGCGCGAGCGATTCCATGGCGCGGTCGTAATTCGCCAGTTCGCGGTCCATCCAATTGATACAAAAGGCGCGCGGCAGATCGTATTCCACTCCGTAGTCCCACACTTTTTCTGTGCCCACCTGCACGCCTGCCGCGGCGTCCACCACGATCAGCACCGCGTCCGCTGCGACGAGCGACGCCCGTGTGTCATTCAAAAAGGTGCTATAGCCCGGCGTATCCAGGAAATTAATTTTAATTTTTTCATTTTTGCCCGCAGGCGCCCATTCGGCGTAGGCCAGGCTCGTGTGAATGGAAATTTTTCTGGCGATTTCCTCTTCGTCCCAATCCGTAACCGTATTTCCTTCGGTGACCTTTCCCAGCCGCGTGGTCATCCCCGCAGTAAACAATAACGACGACACCAGCTGGGTTTTCCCCGTATCGCCGTGGCCGGCAATTCCCACATTTCGTATGGATTTCGTTTCGTAGGCTTTCATCGCTCTACCCCTTTGGCGCCGCAGGCGGTGAGCGCGGCGAGGGCCGCGGTCGCCGCGGAAGGATTGCGGCGTACTTTTCTGGAAGGATGAAGGTTCGTCTACCGGCTGGTTCGCCGGTTGAGACCTCCTATTTCGCGGATGCTAGCACGGCTGGAAGCGCGGGGCAATTGGTCTGCGTGGCATAGGCTTCAGCCTGTGCGGTATTTAGTCCTTGCAAGGCCTAAATGCGCACAGGCTGAAGCCTATGCCACCAAAGACTACTGCGGGAAATTTCCGGTGAAGACGACTTGCGGTTTGCGCGGATCGCAACGGCGGATCTGGCCGATGCGGAAATATTTTTCACGGCGTCGCTTTAGTTCGGTTTCGAGGGAACGGTGATTTTCGAGAGGCACGACGAGGATCATGCCGACGCCCATGTTAAAAGTGCGCAACAAATCGTCGCGCTCGAGTTTGCCGAGGCTGGCGAGATACGTAAAAATCGATGGCACGGGCCAGGAGCCGAGCTCAATTTCTGCCTGGACGCCGCGCGGTAACACGCGCGGCAAATTTCCGGGAATTCCGCCGCCCGTGATGTGCGCCATCGCTGAGAGCCAACCTTTGGCGACCGTGGTCTTCAGCATGGGCCAGTAGCAGCGATGCGGGCGCAGCAACTCCGCGCCAATTTTATTGCTGACTTCCGCCACGTAGGATTCCGGCTGCAGGCCCGCAAGATCGAATACCAGTTTACGCGCGAGCGAATATCCGTTGGTGTGCAATCCCGTGGATGGCAGCGCGTAAACAAGGTCGCCCGGTTTCACCACATTTGTTTTTTTCACGGCTGCGCGTTCCATCACTCCGACGATGAAGCCCGCAAGGTCATATTCTCCCGGCCCATAAAATCCAGGCATTTCCGCTGTCTCGCCGCCGATCAACGCGCATCCCGCGGTGTGGCAGGCGCGCGACATTCCTTCGACAAGTTGCTCCACGACGTTCGGATCCATTTTAGACATGGCGAGGTAGTCGAGAAAGAAAAGCGGCTCCGCGCCCAGCGTGAGGATGTCGTTGACGCAGTGATTCACGAGATCGGCGCCCACGGTCGAGTGGATATTCATGGCCATGGCAATTTTCAGCTTGGTGCCCACGCCATCCGCGCTGGAGACCAATACGGGCTCTTTATACTTTTTATCGAGCGCGAATAACCCGCCGAACGATCCGATGCCGCCAATCACACCCTTCGTAAATGTTCGCGATGCCAGGCGCCGGATGCGCTCCTTGGCCTGATCCGCAAGCGAAATATCCACACCTGCTTCGGCGTAGTCCATGAACGTTGAACTCTTTCTGCCGTGGCGAGAGGAGCCGGGCGGCGTGCCCCGCAAGATTAGAACATTTGGCCGATTCGAGTAGCACCGCCATTCTTGGCTGTGTGCATTTTGCAAAACCCGCACAGGCAAGAGTGCCTGTGCTACTCAAACATTTGCCCTAGCGATTTTTCGCGGCCTGTAAAGCCGCGATTACGAGCTCGTTAGCCGTTTTGAAAAACTTCCTGACTAAAAGAACTTGAAGATACGCCGCCAGCGCACGATGCTTGGGTGCAGCAGGATGCTTACGTAGGCGGACATGCGGTCCCGAACATGCCCCGGATTCCAGGTGTCCTCGGGCGCGTCAATCGACATATACACCATGACGGGAGTGCCAATTATATTGTCGCGCGGAACAAATCCCCAATACCTGCTGTCGTAGGAATCGTCGCGGTTGTCACCCATCATGAAATATTCGTTGGCCGGGACGGTTACCGGTCCGTAGTTGTCCGTCGGGTTTGGCGGGTCCGCGCGGTAGGGTTCCGACAGCGGCTTGCCGTTGATGGACACAACGCCCTCGCGAATTTCCAATTCATCGCCGGGCAAGCCGATCAGGCGCTTGATGTAATCTGGCGTGCCAGGCAGCGGCGCGCGAAAAACGATAATCTGCTGGCGGCGCGGTTCGCGCCACAGGCGCATGTGCAGCGGCGTCATGGGCAATTCGGCTTCGTAGCCGAAGCGGCTCATCAAGAGATGGTCGCCGACGAGCAAAGTTCTCTCCATGGAGCCGGAGGGAATGACGCGCGCCTGCACGATGGTTCCGGTAATCAATAAAAATGCCAGAATCACCCAAAGCCAGGACAGCGCTTCGCGGATAATAATTTTATTGATGTCCGGTTTGGGTTTCGGTTGTACGACTACCGGAATTGTTTCTTCAGCGTTCATTTGGCATCACCTGAACTTCCACGGCCGTCGGTACTTCGATTTCCACTAAACGCGGTTCGAGTTCGGCCTGCGCTCCATCCACCGGGTAGACGCCCGTGTAGCAGGAAGTGCAGAACGAACTGCGCGTATCGTCCACTGCGCTCAGCAAATTGGGAAGTGAAACATAGCCGAGCGTGTCCGCGCCCAGATATTGGCGAATTTCTTCGATGGAACGTTTTTCACGTCCGGACGGCAGCGATCCGGGATCCATTTTAGATTCAAAGGCCGCGAGTTCCTGCGCGGTGAGGCGCGGACGCACGCGCGATTCGTCCGAAGCAATCAACTCCTCGCGCGTCGGCGTATCGACGCCGTAATAGCAGGGCGAAATTGTTGGCGGACAGCTGATGCGCATGTGTACTTCTGTTGCGCCCGCTTCGCGCACCATGCGCACGATCTTGCGGCTCGTCGTTCCGCGCACAATCGAATCGTCTACCAGGACCACCCGCTTGCCGCGCAAAAGCTCCGGCACGGGATTCAGTTTGAGCTTCACGCCGAAATCGCGAATGGATTGCTGCGGCTCGATAAACGTGCGGCCTACGTAGTGGTTGCGGATGAGCCCCATGCGAAACGGCACGCCGGATTCCTGCGAATAGCCCAATGCCGCAGGCACGCCGGAGTCGGGGACGGGCACAACGATGTCCGCGGGAACATGGTGTTCGCGCGCGAGCATGCGACCCAGCATCTCGCGGCTTTGCTCCACCACGCGGCCGAAAACAAGACTGTCCGGGCGCGCGAAATACACATGTTCAAAAATGCATTGCTGCAAAGGTTTGGGCGCAGCGAAACGCAGGGATTCAATCCCCGCCTTAGAGATGCGCAACATTTCTCCCGGCTCGATGTCGCGCACGTAGGTCGCGCCAATCAAATCGAACGCACAGGTTTCCGACGCGACGACCCACGCGCCATCGAGTTGTCCGAGGGCCAGCGGTCGGAAGCCGCGGGGATCGCGCAGCGCATACATTTCATCACGCGTGAGCACGAGGAGCGAGTAGGCGCCTTCCACTTGATTCAACGCGTCGGCCAGCGCGCTCGAAAGATTGCGGGCTTGGCTGCGCGCGATCAGATGGACGATCACTTCGGTGTCGCTGGTGGTCTGAAAAATGGAGCCCCGATGTTCGAGGGTGCGGCGAAGTCGCGCGGCGCTCGGCAAATTTCCGTTGTGTCCGAGCGCGAGTTTGCCCTTGTTGCAATCAATCACAATCGGCTGCGCGTTCATCAGCGAAGTGTCGCCGGCCGTGGAATAGCGTGTGTGTCCGAGCGCGGATTCTCCCGGGAGCCGCGCGAGCACATGCGGCTGAAAAATATCGGCAACGAGGCCCATGCTTTTTTCGAGATGTAATTCGCGGCCGTCGCTGGAAACAATTCCGGCCGATTCCTGCCCGCGATGCTGCAAGGCGTAAAGGCCGAGGTAGGCGAGCTTGGACGCTTCGGGATGGCCGAAAACGCCACACACACCGCAGTGATCGTGGAACCGGTCATTTTCGATTTCGATCGAACGATTCATTCTGCCTTCCGGAAGTTCCTGTAGCGCCCGCTTTTAGGCGGGCGTTCTCGATTCACGCAAGTGCTCGCCTAAAGCGAGCGCTACATAATCAAAATCGCATTCCCACTCAGACTCTTTTGCGGTTGCCGTCCCGGCGAACGTGGGGCTGCTGGTCATCTGTGCCGTTGCTTCTAGCTCAGTAGCCGCTCGAGGGCTCCGCTCCACGCGTCAGCGAGGGAGGGGACTTCGGCGCTGACCGCTACCCGTCCATTTAGTTCGATGCGGAATTCGCCTGAGGCGACTCGTCCGACTTCCACCGCTGACACATCGTATTGTGCCGCAATCCGGAGCACGGCGGCAACATTTTCAGCAGAGACTGATACGACTGCGCGAGCACCGCGTTCGCCGAAGAGCGCGAGTTCGTCCGGCTCTTTGCTGGCGAGAGAAACGTGGGCTGAAAGTCCGTTGCTCGCGAAGGATGACTCGGCCACAGTTACGGCCACGCCGCCATCGCTTACGTCATGCGCGGATTGCAGCTGGCCTTCGCTCGCCAGGGCTACGAGCAATGTGGTCAGGCGCTTTTCCGCGGGGAGATTGACGGCCGGAGGCGCGCCGGCTTCTACGCCGCGGATGGTTCGCGCGTATTCGGAGGACGAGAATCCCTTCGCGGCATCTGCGGTTGAGCCTGCCGTCTGCGCGGTTGTATTTCCGTCGAGCAGCAAAATCGCATCGCCTGTTGCGCGGAACGCCATGCCCAGCGCACGCGACGCATTTTCAATCATTCCCAGCACGCCGAGAACGGGCGTGGGGTCGATGGAGCGGCCCAGCGTCTCATTATAAAAACTTACGTTCCCGCCGGTGATGGGAATTTCGAGCGCGGTGCAAGCTTCCGCGATGCCGTCGATCGCACGGCTGAATTGCCACATCACTTCCGGCTTTTCGGGGCTCCCAAAATTCAGGCAATTCGTTGCGGCTATCGGCTTCGCGCCGGAGCAGGCTACGTTTCGCGCGGCTTCCGCCACGGCGAGTTGCGCGCCGACAAAAGGATCGAGGCGGCACCATCGGCCGTTGCCGTCTGACGCCAAAGCCAGTGCGCGTTTCGTTCCTTTAATCCGCACAACTGCGGCGTCGCCCGCGCCCGGTATCTCAATCGTGTTGGTGCGCACCATGTAATCGTACTGTTCCCAGATGTAGCGCTTGGACGCAATGGCTGGCGCGGCAAGCAGCGCGTGAAAATTGTACGTAAGATTTTTTCCGGGTGCGCCGAATTCAACCAGACGCTCGTTCGTAACCGGCGCTGGCGCTGCGATAGGGCGCTGGTACACGGGGCCTTCCTCGGCGAGCGCGTGCGCGGGAATCTCGGCCACCGCTTTTGAGTGATGCAGCACGCGCACGAGGCCGTCCTCGGTGACGCGGCCGATTTCCACGGCGTCCAATCCCCATTTTGCGAATACGTTTAAGACTTCCAGTTCGCGGCCGCGCTCGGCGACGAGCAACATGCGCTCCTGCGATTCGCTGAGCATCATTTCATACGGCGTCATGCCTCGTTCGCGTTGCGGAACTTTCGCAAGTTCCATTTCTATTCCCAGGCCGCCGCGCGACGCCATTTCGCAAGAGGTGCTCGTGAGACCCGCCGCGCCCATGTCCTGAATGGCCACGATTGCGCCCGTCTTCATTGCTTCAAGGCAGGCTTCGAGCAAAAGCTTTTCCATGAACGGGTCGCCGACTTGCACGTTGGGGCGTTTCTGCTGCGATTCTTCGGTGAATTCTGCGGAGGCGAGCAGCGACGCACCATGGATGCCGTCGCGCCCGGTTTTTGCTCCTACATAGATGACGGGATTTCCGACGCCGCGCGCCTTGGCGAAAAATAAATCCTCTTTCTTGGCGATCCCTAGCGCCAGGACGTTGACCAAGGGATTCGCGGAATAGCCTGCTTCAAAATGGACTTCGCCACCGACGGTTGGCACGCCGAAACAGTTTCCGTAATGCGCGATGCCGCGCACCACTCCATCCAGAATGCGGCGGTTGTGTGCGATTGTTTCCGCGTCAACTCTATCGGTGCCTTCAGGGGCTAAAGCCCCCTGGGAGGCAACTTGTTCGGACGGGCTCAAGACCGCCCCTGCAATCGCGCCCGACTCATTCGGTTTTGTGGGGCTGGGCTTTAGCCCAGCCGAACCCGGTTGGCGACCCAGTGCTTTAGCCCCTGATGCAGTTGCAGAAATCGGACCAAAGCGAAGCGAATCAAGAACCGCTATTGGGCGCGCGCCCATCGTAAAAATATCGCGTAGAATTCCACCCACTCCCGTGGCCGCACCCTGAAAGGGCTCGACGTAGCTCGGGTGGTTGTGCGATTCCATTTTGAATGCTGCGGCGAGGCCGTCGCCGATATCCACGACGCCCGCGTTTTCGCCAGGGCCCTGCAACACCTGTGGTCCGCGCGTCGGCAGCCTACGCAGATGCACTTTGCTCGATTTGTAGGAGCAGTGCTCGCTCCACATTACGCTGAAGATTCCGAGCTCCGTAATTTTCGGGTCGCGTCCCAGAATTTTTTGAATGCGCTCGTACTCGTCGGCAGTGAGGCCGTGCTCGGCGGCAAGTTCCGGAGTGACTTTGATTTCGATTTCGATCGTCGGTTTCGAGGCTGACAAGTGTTTGAGAACTCCAGTAGGACAGGCTTCAGCCTGTCTGCTTTTCTTATAGACGAAGCTAAATCAAAAACCAGACAGGCTGAAGCCCGTCCTACTCAAGTTCTAAGACGAAACACCGGCTTGCAGCAGGAGTGACTCGATCATGGAGCGAAAGATCACCTGGCCGTCGATCGACCCGAGTGCGGATTCTACCGCGCGTTCCGGATGCGGCATCAGGCCCACCACGTTGCGCTCTTTGTTGCAAACACCGGCAATATTTTCGAGCGAGCCGTTCGGATTGGCCGCCGCATCGATTCGCCCATCGGGCGTGGAGTATTTGAAAATAATTTGTTCGTTTTCCTGGAGTTCTTCGAGCGTTTCTGCGTCACAAAAATAATTCCCGTCGCCGTGCGCGATGGGAATTTGCAACACCTGGCCGGGAGCGGCCGCGCCGGTGAAAGGCGTATCCGTGGACTCCACGCGCATGTGCACCTGGCGGCAGATAAATTTCATCCCGGCGTTCCGCTGCAGAGCGCCGGGCAGCAAGCCCGCTTCGCACAAAATCTGGAAGCCGTTGCAGATGCCGAGCACAAGGCCGCCGCCACGGGCAAATTTTTCCACTGCGCGCATTACTGGGGAAAATCGGGCGATCGCTCCCGTGCGTAGATAATCGCCGTAGGAAAATCCGCCGGGCAGAACGATAGCGTCAAATTTATTTATGTCTTCGGATTGGTGCCACAGGAATTCAACGGGTTGGTGGAGAACTTCGCCGAGCGCATACCATGCGTCGTGGTCGCAGTTCGAGCC
Source organism: Candidatus Acidiferrales bacterium (assembly GCA_035696345.1). GTDB lineage: Bacteria > Acidobacteriota > Terriglobia > Acidiferrales > UBA7541 > Palsa-360. The sequence goes on along the minus strand of DASRQU010000032.1, from coordinate 40,057 downwards.
CGGGAACACTACAACTCCAAATTTCATCGCAGGAAATCCCCCGCGACATTTTAACACACGCTGCGGGGATATTTTGAGAATGGATGGCGACGATGTCCGTTTGACATTCGACGGAAGAAACAGGACTCGTTCGAATGCTATGCCCTGTCATTCTGAGCGAAGCGAGGAATCTCTCTTCGATTTAAGTATGAAAAAATTGACGGAAGAGAGATCGCTCGCTTCGCTCGGAATGACAGGTTATTGAGTCATTCCGCGGCCTGATAAGTCCGGCAAATACGGGGCTTGTGGCCGGTATCGAGCGCTACTGCGTTTTGTCTTCCACTTTTTGGGCGCCGTGTTCGGTCTTTTCGGCGGCCTTGTTTGTTCCCTTTTTCACGGCATGCCCGGTCTTCTTGGCACCCTTCTTCACAGCGTGGCCCGTGTCCTTAGCGCCTTGCTTCGCACCTTCGCCTGCGTCTTTCGCGGCGTTCTTGGTCTCGTGGCCGGCATCCTTCATGTCCTGCTTGGCCGAATCCTGGGCCAGCAGGCGTGTTGGGGTAGTCGTAAATGCCAGCAAAGCCAACAACGTGAGTGGCGCGAAAATCTTCTTCGATACTCGAATCATCAAGTCCCCCTGGAAAGATTTTTACAGAGGGAGATGATTGCAGAGTACCGGGGTGACCGGAATACCCATTAGTCCGTAAGGGGGCATTTAGAAGCTAGTAGGAAAAATAATGCGCAGTCATGAAAAGTGACAAGCAATGTGGGTGGAGGCTTGAAAATGATTTAGATACACTCGCGGAGGGCCTGAAAATGAAAGGCTTACTGCGACAATCGATAAGCGAAGCGCGGTGCGAGTCGGGTATTAGTTACCCGATACGTGTTTCGGCAGCATGTGTCCTGGGCGGCGATGAATCGCCAGATTCACCAGCTCCAAGACTACGGGAGTTGCTAAACCTACTGCCGCCGAGCCAATAGCCAAGCCGAGAATGCCGCCAGCGAGCAGGAACATACCTAGCACGGCAAGATTTACGCTTTCATAAACTTCCAAGACGAGATCCCCAAAAATGAATCCGAGTGCAGCAACTACGAGGCCCCAGTTCACCCAAACGCCCATGGATATGGTCCTCCTGAGAGCAGATTAGGCCGACAGTATCACCAAGCGGTGAAAGTTACAACAGTTTCGATATGGGACTCTGCACCAAGGAGGTAACTATATGAAAGGAGAGTAACTGACGGGAGTAGTTTGGCTTTCAGTAGCACAGGCTTCAGCCTGTGGATTTTGATTTCCGTTAGATTTGCAAATCTTGCTAGCCCGGACGAAAAGTCGACAGACTGAAGCCTGTCCTACTTGTGCTTCTTCGCTTTTTTGCTTGTACCTGATTTTTTTGCCTTGGCTGCGGCCATTTCCTTTCTGCGCGTGACGGCCCAACCGAGCTTGTTCATTTGCTTTCCGCGGGCGAGTCCAAGCGCGTTGGCCGGCACATCTTTGGTGATAACGGAACCCGCTCCCACGTAGGCGCCGTCGCCCACGCGCACCGGAGCGACGAGTGCTGTGTCACTGCCAATGAACACGCCCTTGCCGATGACGGTAGGATTTTTATTTACGCCGTCGTAGTTGCACGTAATGGTTCCCGCGCCGATGTTGGTTCCGCTGCCGATGCGCGCGTCGCCGAGGTAGGTGAGGTGCATGGACTTCACGCCTTCGCCCAGCACGCTCTTTTTCACTTCCACGAAATTTCCCACGCGCGCATTTTCCTCCAGCCGCGCGTGTTCACGAATGTGCGCGAACGGGCCCACCTGGGTTCCCGCGGAGAGATGGCTTGCGGTGACCATCGTGTAGGGCTTGACCAGCACGTTATCCTGCAGCACCGCGTCCAACAGAACGCTTCCGGTTCGAATCGTGCAGCCTGCGCCGATCTTGGTATTTCCCAGGAGTTGCACGCCGGGTTCAATACGCGTATCTGCTCCAACCACGACGTCCGGATCGATGAGCACAGTATCCGGCAATTCAATCGTTACGCCTGCGTCCATAATGGCGGCGCGCTTACGCTTGCGGAACACGGAGTCCACTTCCGCGAGATCGGCGCGCGTATTGCAGCCCAGCACTTCATCAGGGTCGGAGGCCAGCACGGCCTGCACTTTTTCGCCTTTTTGGCGCAGCACGGCAATGGCATCGGTGAGGTAAAGCTCTTTATGTTTATTGGTCGGCTTCAGAGTGGAAAGGCACGGCCACAGTTTCGCGAGCGTAAAGCAGTACATGCTGGAATTAATTTCGCGAATCGGCCGCTGCTCGGGAGTCAGCGCGGAATCTTCGACGATGGCCGAAACCGAACCGTCATCCTGACGCACGATGCGTCCGTAGCCGGATGGATTTTCGATTTCGGCGGAAAGAATCGTTGCCGCTGCGCCACTTTCGCGATGCGAACGTGCGAAGGCGGCAATTGTTTCTGTGCGGATCAACGGCGCGTCGCCCGGCAGCAGGATTACATATTTTGCGCGCGCCGGAATGGCTCGCTTCGCGATAAGCATGGCGTGCCCGGTGCCGCGCTGCGGTTCCTGTAAAATTGTTTTCACGTTAAGTGGCGCGACCGCAGCGGTTACGTCCCCGGCCTGGTGACCGACCACCGCGACGATTTCGCGCGGCTTGATAGGCAGGCAGGCGCGCACCACCTGCTCGATGAGCGGCCTGCCGCCCGCGCGATGCAACACCTTCGCCAGCGCGGATTTCAGTCGCGTGCCTTTACCGGCAGCAAGAATCACAATCACAAAATCGGAGTTGGCCATGGCTGTATTTTCAGCGTTCCTTCAAGGAATAACAATGCAAGGGTATTACGATGCGTGCGAATTGAATACTTTATTGAGCAAACACAACGACGGGACTTTGCCGGATTTATCAGATGTGCAGCGTAGCAGTTCGCTGAACAAGCGCCCCATCCTGTCATTCCGAGCGAATCGAGGAATTTCTTCCAGATTTAAGTGCAGAGAAATAAAAGAAGGAGAGATTCCTCGCTTCGCTCGGAATGACAGACCTTTGGGATTGCATGCGGGTTGTTAATCCGCGGCCGACACTGTAACTTCGGCAGCCTGTTGGCGCGATGGTTCCGACGCGGGCGCGTCGTCATAGGTTTCGGTCCACAGCGTGGGATCGGCTAGGAGGCGAGTAACCAATTGCGTATGAAGGGCATGGCCTGCCTTGTACGCCTCCACGCGGGCCAGCAGCGGGCGGCCAACCAATGCGAGGTCGCCAATCAAGTCTAGAGCTTTGTGCCTGCCGAATTCGTCTGGGAACCGCAACGGACCGTTCATCACGCCGTCCTCGTTCAGCACAATGGCGTTTTCCAGCGAGCCTCCGCGGATTAGGCCCATCCGCCGCAAGCCTTCAAAATCCTGCACAAATCCAAATGTTCTGGCAGGTGCGAGGATACGGCTGAACGATTCGCGGCTCACTTTTAATTCGATTTCTTGCGTGCCCACGGCCTTGTGCGCGTACTCCACGTAGCAGCGCACGCTGAAATCGTTTGCGGGATATATGCCGATGCGGCGCCCGGCGTCCGAAAATTCCAGTGGCTTTACAATTTTCAGATAGCGGCGGCGTTTGCGCAGCTTGCGGATTCCGGCCTGTCCCAGCATGTCGATGAAGGGCTGGGAGGAACCGTCCAGGATGGGCAATTCGAGTGCGTCAATTTCAATGTAAACGTTGTCGACGTCGCAGGAATATAGGGCGGCGAGCAGGTGCTCCGTGGTGGAGAGCAGCACGCCCTTTTTCATGAGGCTGGTGGCGTAGCTGACGCGCGCCACGTTACGCACGTGAGCTTCGATCTCAAAGTTGTCGAGGTCTACCCGGCGGAAGACGATGCCCGTGTTGGCCGGCGCAGGCACGAGGCGAAGTTTAGACTTTACGGCCGTATGGAGGCCTATACCGCCCGTCTCTACGGAACGTTCTATGGTCGTCTGGAAGCTCATGTATGCGTCATTTTAAAGCATTTTATTGGCCTTCGCGAACATTGTTTATACGTTTAGAATCAGTGGTTTGCAAGCCGCAACCAATTTACGTGTGGTAAAACGGACACAAATTGGTGGGTTCGACGTGGTCGAATGGCATCAAAATCGCCCCACGTGCGGTCTACGGACCAATTTTTGTCAATTTCGATCTAAACCACGCCATCTCCGTCCCGAAGAACGCGGGACGGAGATGCCACTACGAAACCGTATCTGTAGCGGTCGGTCCGCTCTCGGCCCGGCGACGGTGTTTTGTTGCAACTCTGTAATTGATACGAAAACGACTAGGTCGGCCGCTTGTGTCCGCTGTTGCGTCCGCATAGAATGGATGACGGAAAACGCACAGATGGCTTCCCCATTTAACATTATTTCTAACTCGGGTCCTGTGATTTCGCAGGGAACGCCAATTGATCCGACTGCGCATCCCAGGCCGGAATGGCTGCGCGTAAAATTTTTCAACGGGCCAAAATACCAAGAACTAAAACGTCTGATGCGCACGCTGGATTTACATACGGTGTGCGAGAGCGCACGCTGCCCGAACATGGGCGAATGCTGGGAGCATGGCACGGCGACGTTCATGATTCTGGGAGACATCTGTACGCGGGCGTGCGGGTTTTGCGCGGTGCCGTCGGGCAAGCCTGCGGGGCCGCCGGACGAGCAGGAACCGGAGCGCGTGGCAGAAGCTGCGGAGCGGATGGCTTTGCGTTACGCGGTAGTGACCTCCGTGAACCGAGACGATCAGCCGGATGGCGGCTCGGTAATATTTGCGCGCACGATTGAGGAAATCCGGCGTCGCCTACCGCTGTGTAAGATCGAAGTGCTGATTCCCGATTTTCGCGGGAATTGGAACGCGCTGGAAACCGTGGTCGCCGCGCGGCCCGACGTGCTGAATCACAATACGGAAACGGTGCCGCGTCTGTATCACGAAGTTCGCAAGGGCGCTGTGTACGCGAGGTCTCTCGAATTGCTGCGGCGCGCAAAATCGCTGGCGCCGAAGATGCCCACAAAGACAGGGCTGATGCTGGGCCTCGGCGAAGAGCGAGCAGAAGTGCTGGCCGCCATGCGGGATTTGGCGGCGCAGGGCACGGACATTTTGACGCTTGGCCAATACATGCAGCCTACGCGCGAACATCTGCCCGTGGTGCGCTACGTGCATCCGGAAGAATTTGCGGAATACAAAGCGTTAGGCGAAGACATGGGTTTTGCGCATGTGGAGTCGGGGCCGCTCGTGCGGTCTTCCTATCATGCGTTTGAGCAGGAAGCCGCGGCACATACATAGCGAGTCACCGCCATCACCCACTCAACACTGGAATTCAGAATTCCGTAGCACACGGTCCAGCATGTGGGGGTTGGGCCTTGCAAGGACCAAATTCCACGGCTGAAGCCTGTGCTACTACATCCTCACGTTCATTTCGCTCTGGCTCCCGAACTATCGTAAGATTTCTCCCGACACGCATGCTCCTAAGGAAAAATTCAATGAGACGTGAATTATTGTTCACAAAAGTATTTCATGTGCGCGTACTTGGCGCGATTGGTTTTTGCGCGATCCTTGCTGTCGCACAAAATTCTGCGCCCACTGGATCGACGACCACTCCGTCCTCCACCACGTCTTCCTCGTCCGGCGAAGATGTTTATCAAAAGCGCTGCGCGCGCTGCCACGATGTGGAAGGTTCTCGCGCCCCATCAAAAGATGCGTTGCAGAAACTTTCCGCGAAGCGAATTATGCGCACGCTCGATTTCGGATTGATGATGGCGGTGGCGTATCCGATTAATCGCGCGGACCGCGACGCGGTGGCGAATTATCTGGGAACAAAAGTGGAGGAAGCGCCGCTTCCGGCCAGCGCGTTTTGCGCGGCGAACGTGGGCATCATGACCGGGCCTGCGAAGGACTCGTGGGCGGGATGGAGTCCCGACGTTTCCAACGCGCGGTATCAATCGACCGCGAATGGGGGAATCACTGCGGGGCAGGTAAAACATTTGAAATTGAAATGGGCGCTCGGGTTTCCGGGCGACGTGACGGCATTTGCGGCGCCCAGCGTGGTGAACGGAACGTTGTTTGTAGGCAGCGCGAGCGGAGCGATCGAAGCGGTGAATGCAAGCAGCGGCTGCATTCATTGGGTCTATCAGGCGAACGGACCTGTGCGCGCCGCAATTTTGCCGGTGCAGAACGGCTCAGAAACTACGCTGCTGTTTACCGACTTGATCGGGTGGGCTTATGCGGTGGAAGCGAAAACAGGAAAGCTGGTTTGGAAAAAAAGAATTGAGGATCATGACGCGGCGAGGCTGACGGGATCGTCCGTGGCGCGGGACGGTATCGCGTATGTTCCCGCCGCATCGTGGGAAGAAACGCGATCGATCGACCCAAATTATGTGTGCTGCACATTTCGCGGAAGCATTACGGCGCTGCACATTGGCGACGGTTCCGTCGTGTGGAAAACGTACATGATGGATCCGCCGAAAAAAACGGGAACGAACAGCGTGGGAGCGGCGCAGTGGGGACCTTCCGGCGCGCCCATCTGGTCCGCGCCGACAATCGACGCAAAACGGGGATTGCTCTATATCGGCACGGGCGATAACTATTCGGTTCCCGCAACGGGGACCAGCGACGCGGTAATGGCGCTCGACTTGAAAACAGGGAAAATCGTGTGGACTTCGCAGGTGCTGGCGAACGACGCGTACACATCTGCCTGCCGCACGAAGGGAGTGAATTGCCCTCCGCCAAACGGGCCCGATTTCGATTTCGGCTCGTCACCGATTCTGGTCCGCGCGCCGAATGGTAAAGAAATTATTGTCGCGGGGCAAAAATCCGGCGTGGTGTACGCATTTGATCCGGACTCAAAAGGAAAAATGTTGTGGCAAACGCGCGTTGGGAAAGGCGGGCTCAACGGCGGAGTGCAATGGGGCATGGCGAGTGACGGACAAAAAGTGTATGCCGCGGTTTCCGACGTTTCTGGCGTGATGAATACGGCGGGGCCGGTGGGCGGCGCGACGTTTGATCCTACGAAAGGCGGCGGCCTGACGGCGCTGCATCTGGAGGATGGATCGAAGGCATGGTATGCGCCGAGCCAACCGTGCGATCCGCCGCGGCCCGGTTGCAGTCCTGGACAATCCGCTGCGCTGGCGCTGATTCCTGGTGTGGTGTTTTCTCCCGCGCTGGATGGACACCTGCGCGCGTTCAGCACGGAAGACGGCGAGATGCTGTGGGATTTTGACACCTCGGCGCAGACGTATTCGACGGTGAACGGGGTTCCGGCGAAAGGCGGGTCGATCGATGGCGCGGGGCCGGTGGTTGCCGGAGGAATGGTGTTTGTGAATTCGGGATATCCGCGCAATGGCGGGATGCCGGGGAATGTGCTGCTGGCGTTTGCGCCGGAAGAGTAGCTTTCGGCGGGACGGGCTTCAGCCTGTCCGGTTTTGAGGCTTGTGCCGGCAGACGAAAGTCAAAAGAAGACAGGCTGAACCCTGTCCTACTAAAACCAATTCGTATTGATCCATATTTACTTTATTCATAAATCCGCGTATAAATGTATTTTCTGGAGGTTTCCGTGCATTCTGATGAATTGCTTAACCCGCGGGATGCCGCGCGTTCACTGGGGATCAGCTACCCGACGCTGAAGCAGTGGATTTATAAAAAGAAATTGCGGAGCGTGCAAACTGCGGGAGGGCACCACCGCATTCCCGCGTCGGAGATTGAACGGTTTATCCCACGCACGCAGGAAAAAGACACGCTGGCGGGGCGCCGCAATTTCCGGCGCATCAGCGGGCGCAATCAGCTGGTGGGACGCATTCTCGAAGTACGTTATAGCGGTCTGCTGGCACAGGTGAAACTTTCCATCGGCGGGCAGCGCATTTCCTCGATCATCACGGCAGATGCGGCGCGCGAAATGCGCCTGGAAAAAGGGCAGACCGCCGCGGCGCTGATCAAGTCCACCGAAGTCATGATCGTGCGCGTCTAGGGCGGAGACGCTTTCATGAATCGCAGATGCGCTGCAATTTTATGTTTCACACTATGCGGAACCATTTTCCTTTCGCCATTTTCTGTTCCTCTCACCGATGTAAATGCAGCATCGCAACAAGCTTCCGCGAAGACGTGCGGCACGATCACGATCGCGGCGGCCTCTGACCTGACGTATGCGATGGCCGACATCGCGGGGAACTTCGAGAAGGCCACGGGCTGCCGTGTGCAGATGAGCATGGGCTCGTCCGGAAATTTTCTGGCCCAAATTGAAAACGGCGCACCTTTCGATTTGTTTTTTTCGGCCGATATTGCTTACCCCAAAAAACTGGAAGGGGAGAGTTTGGCCGGGCCCGGCAGCACGTACTTGTATGCCGTGGGAAAAATTGTGTTGTGGACGAGGAATGATTCGCGCGTCGATATCAGCACAGGACTAGCTGCTTTGAGCGGTCCCGCGTTCCGTAAAATTGCAATTGCCAATCCGGCGCACGCGCCGTACGGGCGCGCGGCGGAACAGGCGCTGCGTAAAGCCGGTGTGTGGGAAATCGTGAAAGACCGCCTCGTGCTGGGCGAAAACATTTCGCAGACGGCGGAGTTTGTGCAATCCGGAAATGCGGACGCGGGCATTCTCGCGCTTTCGCTTGTTCTATCTCCGGCGATGAAGGGCCAGGGGCGAACCTGGCTAATTCCTGAAAATTTGTATGCGCCAATTGAGCAGGGCGCTGTCGTGTTGAAAACTTCAAAAAATCCCCAAGCCGCTCAACAATTTCTTAACTACATCAAGTTGCCCGCGACTGCGGCGCTGCTGGAACAGTATGGATTTGTGCTTCCTTCCAAGACCTCCGCCGGAGGCACGCATTGAATTGGCAGGCAATCTTTCTCTCCGTGAAGCTGGCCATCAGCGTCGCGGCAATCCTGGTGGCTGTGGGCATGCCGCTGGCCTACTGGGTGACGTACTCGCAATGGCGTTTTAAATTTCTGGTGGAAGCAATCGTCGCATTGCCCATCGTTTTGCCTCCCACCGTTCTGGGCTACTACATTCTTGTGGGTCTCGGCCCGCGCCATTTCGCCGGAAAACTGTGGCAGTCAATTTTCGGGCACACGCTGCCATTTACGTTCGGCGGCTTGCTGGTGGCTTCCGTCATCTATAGTCTGCCGTTTGCCGTGCAGCCCTTCTCTGCGGGATTTGAAGCTGTGGATCGTCGCGTGATCGAAGCGGCCTGGACGCTCGGGGCTTCGCGACTGTCCACATTTTTTCGAGTGATCTTGCCACTTTCCGTGGCGGGCGCCGTGACGGGCATTGTGTTGAGCTTTGCGCACACGATTGGGGAATTTGGAGTCGTATTGATGGTGGGCGGAAATATCCCGGGAATTACGCGCACGGTTTCCATCGACATTTACGATCAAGTGCAGGCCGCGAATTACGATTCGGCGAATCAGACGGCGGTGGCGCTGCTGCTATTTTCATTTGCGGTGCTGGCGTTAATTTATGGAACCAATAGGCGAGCTCTAAGTTTCTGGAGGGGCCTTAAGTAGAACAGGCTTTAGCCTGTTTTCTTTTGACTTCTGCCGCACGAGCGATAATTCAAAATCCACAGGCTGAAGCCTATGCCACAAAAAAATATGTGCCTCGAAGTTGCGATTGAAAAAAATGCGGGAGGATTTCGGCTCGCCGTGGAATTTACCGCGGACGCGGCGCCGCTTGGCCTGCTTGGTCCCTCGGGCTCAGGCAAGTCGATGACGCTGCGCGCGATTGCGGGGCTTGAAACCCCGGACCGCGGACGAATTGTGCTGAACGGCACGGTGCTCTTCGATTCCGAACGCAAAATAAATTTGCCCGCACGTGAGCGACGCATCGGATTGCTGTTTCAAAATTACGCGCTGTTTCCGCATTTGAATGTCTCGGACAACATCGGTTTCGGGCTGCGAAATGTTTCAGACACGGAAAGAAAGCGCCGCGTGGCGGAGCAGGTTTCCGCGTCTCACCTTTTCGGCCTTGCGGAACGCTATCCGGCGACGCTTTCGGGCGGCGAGCAGCAGCGCGTAGCGCTCGCGCGCGCCCTGGCGATCGAGCCTGCCGCGCTGCTGCTGGACGAGCCGTTTTCCGCGCTGGACACACATTTGCGCGGCGCACTCGAGCGGCAGTTGCGCGACACGCTGGAAACATTTGGCGGGTCCACTGTATTCGTCAGCCACAACCTGGAAGAAGCGTACCGGGTGTGCGAAAAAATTGTGGTGCTCGCAGGCGGCAAAGTGGCGGCGCAAGGTCCGAAAGAAGAAATTTTCCGGCATCCGCCAACCATGGAAGTGGCGCGCGTGACGGGATGTAAAAATTATTCGCGCGCGCGGCGGTTGCCGGATGGCTGCATCGACGCGGTGGATTGGGGCTGCAAGCTGGTGGTTGGACAGGAATTTGCGAAATCTCCGGAGCACGTGGCGATTCGCGCGCACCACATTCGCGTGCATCCGCCAGATTTTAGTGAAGGAAAAATTCGACAGAATATTTTTCCCTGCCAGCTGGTCGCCATGACCGAAACGCCGTTTCGCGTGACGCTGGATTTGCGAATTGGGTCAGTACCCGTGGATTCGAGCGGGTTTCATGTGCAGGCCGAAGTTTTTAAGCAGGAATGGGAAATGTTTCGGGCGTTTCCGCAGCCGTGGGCGGTGGAGTTGGCGGCGGAGCGGCTTTTTTTGTTGGAGGATTAGCTGTTTTACGGCTGGCTTTTTACCTCGAGTCTTGGAACAGCAGCCTGCCTTCTTTGACTTTTCGCCTACGCAACAAAAGTCAAAAGAAAACAGGCTGAGAGCCTGTTCTACTTAATTTAACGGCTGCGTTGTGGGCGTGCAACCTGATGGGGCGTTGGTGCAGGTATCTCTAACAAATAATCCGACGGATGATGAGGATGTTGAGCCTAGGTTTGTGGCCGAGGACTCGAAGGTCACGTATCGGCCGGTGGCGTCTATGGTGGCGGACAGAATTGGGGCGTTGGCTTGCGTCCCGGCGGTGGAGACGGAGGCGACCAGCGTCAATGGCGTGCAGCCGGAGGCGACTCCAGCGCATGTATCGCGCACAAATGCTTGGGTGAGGCCATTCGTTGCGGCCAGCGCCAAATTCGTAGCAGATGACAAGAAGGCAACATAGCGGCCATCCGGACTGCTTGGTGCAACGTTTGCGCTGATGGATGGCGCCGCGCTGTCGGCGTTGCCCGGAGTTGTGCCGTTAGCCGCAGCCGAAACGAGAGTCGTGGACGCTGTGCAGCCGGAAGCTACTCCCAGGCAGGTATCTTTCAGAAAAATATTTTGTGTTGTTCCAGGCGTCTGCGTCGTGCCATCGGTCGAGGCGAGCACGTAGACTCCGAAGCGCTGGCTGGCGCTCAGCACAGGTAATGCGAGCGAGCCGCCCGGTACGTTCGTGACGGTCGGCGAGCCCGGCGTGAAAACGAAAAAGGACTCGCTGTTCGATGTGGCCACGCCGGGTGTAACGGCGGTGATCGCGTCTGAGCTGGTTGCGCCGAGATTGGCGGCGGGAATGAACGAAGCGATGCCGCCGGAGCCGATAAAAATTGTGGTCGGCAGAGGGTTTCCGTTCCACTGCGCGAACGTACAGGGCGACAGGTTATTTCCACTCAAGGTGAGTGCGATAGCGGGACCCGTCTGCGCTTCGGTTGCTGCGCTCGTTGGTGAAATTGAGCTGAGCACGGGTGCGGGAAGAGTGGTGCCGGTCGCTAAAGCGGCTACTGTAAACGGAAGTGCGTTCGAATTTGTTCCGGGATTCGCACCGGAAACTGTGACGGCGATTGCGGCGGGACTAGTTGCCAGGAATGCCGTGTCTGCTGCCGTGATGGCAGCCGTTAGTTGTGTTGCGCTTACAAATGTAGTGGGTCGCGGCAAACCGTTCCAATTCACGGTGAGTCCATTGGCGAAGCCCGTACCATTCACGGTTAGCGTCAGTCCACCCTGGCTGCAGAATGGCGTGTTGTTCGCCGTGGTGGTCGACGCAGAGAGAGAAGTGACCGTTGGCAAACCGATGGTGAACGCAAATTGGCCGGATACGTTACCGCTTGATGCGGGGCTGGCAACGGTAACCTGCGCCGTTCCAACTAAGGCGATATCCGCAGCCGGAACTGTTGCTACCAATTCAATGGGATTTCCTGCCGTGGCCTTGACGTAGGTTGTGGGCAATTGCGTGGTTGTTGTGGCGCTTGTCCATTGCACGACGGAGCACGGAACGAGATTCGTTCCAGTAACCGTAATCGTCGTGCTCGCGGACCCCGCCGTGGCCGTGGCTGGCAGAATACCGGAGATTGTTGGAGCGGGCAGCGACGCAGGCGAAATCGTGAATGCCGTGGAATTGGACAGCACACCGGAATTCGAAACTTGTATCTGCACCGAGCCAGCCAAGGCTACTAGCCCTGCGGGCACAACTGCGGTTAGCTTCGTCGGGCTCACAAACGTGGTGCTCAAGGTGGATGGCAGGGCCGGCGGCGGATTTGCGATCCAGTTGACGATCGAGCCTGTAACGAAATTCGTTCCGGTGACCGTCAGCACGACATCGGAGGCGCCGCACGACGGCGTCGAACCGTTCGAAGTGGTGGACGAAGACAGCGAAGTAATCGTCGGTCCGGTGATCGTGAACGCGATTTGGCCGGAAGTACCCGCGCCTGCTGCGCCTTGCGTTTGAATCTTGACTTGTGCAGTTCCCGTGGTCAGAAAATCCGCCGGAGGAACACTCGCGGTGAGTTGGGTAGCGCTGTTGAAAACCGTGGGCAATGATGTGACCACATTAGTCGGGCTGGTCCATTGCACAACGGAGCACGGAAGAATTCCTGAGCCGGTGACGGTTAACGTGACGGCAGCGCTGCCAGCGCCGGCGGTGGTCTGCGATAGCGAAGTAAGAATCGGCGTCGTGAGAGCGGTGCTCGCCGTGGTGAGCGTGACGGGCGAAGATGGAGCAGTGCCGATGGAATTCGTTACCGTAACGCCAGCGGTACCGGGAAGTGCGGCAGCGGTTGCGGGAATTGCGGCGGTCAATTGCGTTGCGCTAACGAAAGTGGTCGGCTCGGCGGAGCCATTCCAGTTAACGATCGCATCGCTCGTAAAGTTCGTGCCGTTCACGGTGAGCGTAAAACCCTGCGCGCTACACGCCGGCGTGGACGCCAGCGAAGTAGTTGACGCCGAGACGGACGTGATTGCGGGCGGCGTGCCCGGCGGAGTTCCAATCGTGAAGAGAACTACGTCCGAAATTTCGGTGGTGGTCGTGTTGTTGATGTTCTGAGTGGCGGACTGCGCGGAGCCGGGAATTTGCACGGCGATCTGCACGGTTCCGGGCTTCGCTAAAAACGAGGCGGGCACGGGTGCCGTAAGCTGAACACTGCTGATCAGCGTGGTATTCAGCGCTGTTCCATTCCACAGGATAATGGCTCCGGAAATGAAGCCGGAACCGTTGGCCGTGATCGTAAATCCTTGCGTGCCTACCGTCGCGGAGCTTGGGCTCAAAAAGGTGAGCACAGAGGACGATGTCTGAATGGACAAGTTTGTATTGTAATTCGAACAGGCGGATGCCAGCCCACACGCCACCAGAACCAAAATTAACCACTTGCGCGAACACATCCGAACACGCTCCTCGCGAGCTACCCTGCCGGGAAAGCGGGCAGACAATAATTCACAGATATCAATTCAGGTGCTGAGGAAGTCAGAGACGTTCCAGTTTTCCAGCAGGCTCCGCGCGTGGAGTTCACCATAGTGGCGGTGAACCGCATCGTATTAACGCATCGCCCGCGCCCCAAAATTGAGAAGAACCCCCGCCCAACCAGACTGCTTCTGATATCACCGGGATACAGGCAAGTCAACCCGGAACGCCGCCCCATAGCTTACCGCAGCGCTGGTGAGATGCACAGGGCGGGAAGGCACGTTGCCCAAGATTTGCGAAGCGAGGGGCGTGGCGGTGGCCGCGCGGCTACTTTGCGCTATTTGATTTGGCGGGGGCGTCTAGTGTGGCGAGGGCCTCCCGTGCGAGGCCGCGAGCGCGGTCCGCGCAGGGCGACGCTTGCCATGAAGTGGTCGCGACGGCGTGGAATTTTTCCGCTGCCGCGCCGTTATGTCCAAGTTTTTGTTCGATGTCTCCTGCCAGCAGAAGGAAGATGCAGTTATCCGGATGCTCGTTCAGAAGCGGGGCGGCGGTCTGCTGGGCGCGCGCGTAATCGAAATCGTAATTTCGCAGGCTCTTGGCCATGTTGAAGCGCGCCTCCATCTGGGTGAGATCGCCTTTGGTGGAAGCGATTTCCAGCTGGCGCAATCCTTCGTGCTTGTCGCCACCGGGAATGCCCATGAAAAAGCGCAAAACCTTGGCCATGGCGGAGAGTGTGTCTACGTAATAGTTGTACAGCCCGAGGCCAAGATAGGCATCGGCCATGCTGGGATCCAGCTCAAGGCATCGGAGCAAGTGCTTGCGCGACTCCACGCCGGCACGCGCCACGGGAATTTTTTCGTAGCGCAGCCCTAACAGGCGCGCGCGAGAGGCGTAGCCGAGTCCTGCGTACAACTCCATTTCCGCCGTGTCCGCCTTAGCTATGCTGGCCTCGGCGAGGCTCGAGACTTTGTCGGCCAGCGCGAGTTCCGCATTGTCATCCGCATCAGCGGGGCGCGTGTGGCTCCAAGCATCGATTGTGTTGTATTTTCTTTCCGACCATTTGCAATAAATATTCCACCACAGAATATCGGCTTCAATCAGGTAGCCAAGTGGATGGTCGGGCTGCGTGGTTTCCAATTTGTGCGCCAGCGCAATCGCTTCCTGCGGCTTGCCTTGATACATCAAGTCGATTGCGAGGTGCGCGTCGGGCGAAATGTTCAGTTCGGAGGCGTGCAATTTGCCGGGCGAAAAAGCGACAGCGAAGATCGTCACTGCGAGAAAGAAAATGTGGAAATTTCTTTTCGCCGGACGCGCGAAAGCAGCGCAGCTATTCGGAATATTTTTTTTGGCGACATATTTCGGGCTCAACAGGCGCGCCCCGTTCACGTACATCGCGAAGCATTCTAGCGCAAAGACGGGGAATGCCAGGTAACCGGGCGCAGGCATTTGAAAAATTTTCCATTGCTGCCCGATCGGGAACGTATAAATCCATCCGGTGCGCGCCCCGTAATTCCAGAATTCCCACAACCAGCCGCATACCCAGCCCGCGGCGAGAAAAGAATACAACCGTCCACGATATCCTTGTTCCAGATCGCCCTCGAAAGAGGGCAGGTGCATGCGATGGTTGATGGGCTCCAGCAGAAACAGGAAGCCGATCCATACAAAACCGAAAAGGTAGGAACGAATGTGTGCTGGTGCGAGGAGAGGAGCGAGCAGCAGCACTGAGCCTAAAACGATCGATGTGTTTTCCGTGGAACGCGGGAATTCTAAGGGACGCGAAACCTGCTTGAACCAGCCCAACGATTCAACGAACGCTGCGGTGAGAAAAATTCCCGGCGTGATGGTGGCGAACGCCCAGGCGAAGCCGAACCAGCGTTCCAGATGGTTTTGCGGCAGGCCACTGTAAGTCCAATTGGACAGGCGTAAATTGTAACCCTCGAAAATCAGCCACAGGGGAATGGACAACGCAGCCATTTTAAGCAAGCCGCGCGGTTCCTCACGCAACTTCGAATATCCGGTGATCGCGTAGATCGCCGCATCAACGATCAGAATGTAGGAGGTCCACGCCATGGGCGTGAAATAGGTACCCGCCGGCTCGATGCCGTGAAACATCAAATATTCGGACCCAGCCAGCGCGAAGAGGCCAAGCCAGCCATGTGCCGCGAAGGGGTGCCGGCGCACAAGAAAAAATTCTTCGACGAGAATGGTCACCGTCGCGGCGGTTATGATGACTCCCAGCTTCACCATTCGTTTCGATAGCTCCACACTGATTTTGCACCATTTTTTCTTCCGCGGAAGAAATATGAGCGGACGCAGCATTCTGAAGCTTTCTGGTCAAAACCTCAGGCCCACCTCACGGGACCGCAAAATATTTTAGGAACTTCGCTAAACCTGAAGACAAGTCTCGCCGAAGTCAAAAAGGAGGGAGCAGCGGGCAGATTCCAGTTTCAGAATGAAACAGAATACGGTGGGCCAGATCTCAGCGCTTCGTCGACTCGTCTGAAAAAGGCAGCAAAAGTTTTGGTGACGTCTTTATCGAATGCTCGAATCAGCTTCATCAAGGCGAGCTGTTCTCAGGCGGTGCGCCTTGCGTTTTTTTTAAAAGCCCGGACCATGACTACCGCGAAAGAGAGCGAGCAACATTTCAAGCCGGCGCACTTAACCGACGTACCAGCGTTTCCCTTGGTAGCGATTAAAGTCCTGCAAGCCACATCGCGCGAGCGGGCGGCATTGACCGAACTGAGCGTTTTGATCAGTTCTGACGCGGCCCTCTCTGCCGGGATCCTACGCATGGCAAATTCCGCTCTCTTTAACATTCGCATCGAAATCACCGGCGTTCTGCAGGCGATTCACCTGCTCGGTCTGGAGCGAGTGAAGGGCGTGGTAGTGACGGTCGCGATGAAATCTTATCTAGGCGCGTCCGTCGAGGTTCCGGTGCTGAGAGACTGCTGGCGCCATAGCCTGGCATGTGCTGTAGTGGCCGAAGAGTTCGCGAAAGCAAGTTTGATGGAGGCGGATACAGTTTACACTGCCGGATTGATGCACGACGTAGGGCGTTTGGGTTTAATCGCCGCATATCCAAAGGAGTACGCCGATTTTTTATTGAAGGAGGAAAATAGCCCCTGTGACGCGCTGGCGGCGGAGCGCGACGTGTTCGGAGTCGATCATTGCAAGGCAGGACAGCTTCTTGTTTCGAGCTGGAATCTTCCCCAGATATTCAGCGAAGTTACGCTGCGGCATCATGACGAACCTGGAATCGGTGAGTCCGCGATTGTGTCCATCGTGCGACGAAGCTGCAGGATGGCGGACACCCTGGGATTCAGCGTCGTCCATCCGATTCACCCCTTCAGCTATGAAGATATTTTAGAAAATCTGCCGGATCGCGAACGCAAGCAATTCCCCAAAGAATCCTCGGAACTCATGCACCACATTGCCGCCAAAATTAACTCCATCGAATCTGTTTAAAAAATGGACTTCGACGCAATACCGGAAGGTTTTCGCGAATCCTGCCCAGAACAGGACGATAAATAGTTCGAACTCGATCAGTGGATAGTTTTTGAATGTGGGGCGCCCGACCTTTGTGTTTTACAACGGCGCGGGTTTATGTCACGAATTCTCGGATCGTAGTGACTACCTGTATTCCCGTTGCTATATAACCACCATAGTCGCTCCGAAGCTTTAGCCCACCTGACGCATCTGATATGCTTTGCGCGCTTCACGCAAACCATGCCAACGGCGATGCCAGAGCAACAACTCGAACGAGGACTCGGACTGACCGAGGCCATTGCGTTGAACATGAACGCCATGGTCGGAATTGGTCCGTTTATCGTGATTCCGCTGGTGATCCAGTCCATGGGCGGGCCGCAATGCTTGCTGGCTTGGGTCGCGGGCGCGGTGCTTTCGTTGCTGGATGGATTGGTGTGGGCTGAGCTTGGCGCCGCGATGCCGCGGGCAGGCGGAACTTACGCATTCCTCCGCGAAATTTATGGCCCGGGTCGCGGTGGCCGGCTGATGTCGTTCCTTTATATATGGCAGACGCTGATTCAGGCGCCGCTGGTGGTGGCTTCGGGCGCAATTGGATTTTCGCAATACCTGACATATTTGGTTCCGCTCGGCGTTTATGCACAGAAAGCGATTTCCGCCGCGCTGGTCGTTTTATTGATTGCACTTTTGTACCGCAGGATTTCCGCGGTGGGCATGATCTCTAAATTTCTGTGGATCGGCGTTGTGGGCACGATGCTGTGGATGATCTGGGGAGGACTCACGCATTTCTCGGCGCGCATGGCTTTCGATTTTCCGCCGGGCACGTGGAACTGGTCCTGGCTGTTTTTTGCGGGTCTCGGGTCAGCCACCGTCAACACCATTTACACGTATTTGGGCTACTACCACATTTGCAATCTGGGCGCGGAGATTCGCGATCCCGAAAAAAATATTCCGCGCGCAATTCTGATTTCCATCGCAGGAATCGCCGTGCTGTATCTGGCGATGCAGACCAGCATTCTGGGTGTCGTACCGTGGCGCGAGGCTCAAAATTCACAATACATCGTAAGCACATTTGTGGAGCGCTTGTATGGAGTGCACGCCGCGACGTTTGCCACGATCATGATTTTGTGGATTGCGTTTGCGTCCCTCTTTACTACCCTGCTGAGCTACTCGCGCGTCCCGTTCGCGGCGGCCGAAGACGGAAATTTTTTTGCAGTGTTTGCGCGCGTGCATCCTAAAAAGCATTTTCCGCATATCTCTTTGCTGTTCCTGGGCGCGGCATCGCTCGCGTTCAGCGGGTTTCGCCTGTCCAGTGTGATCAAGGCGATTATCGCCGTGAGGCTCATCGTGCAATTCATAAGCCAGGGCGTTGGCGTGATGATCTTGCGGAGGCGCTGGCCTCCAGAGCGGCTTCCATTTAAGATGTGGTTCTATCCGTTGCCTGCGGTGCTAGCCATTCTGGGTTGGACCGCACTGTTTTATTCGACAGGCCGGACGTTTGCCCTGGGAGGGCTGGGAGTGATTGCTTTGGGCATCGTCACCTATATGATTCAGGCGCGCTACCGGCGAATCTGGCCGTTTGCGGCAGCTGTGGAGACCCAACGATGAAACGCGCGCGACAATTTACCGCGCTCTCTCTGCTCGCAGTGCTCTGCGCGCTCCCGCTTGCGTGGACGAGAGTTTCGGCGCAGCAGGAGCAGCCAGCGCCCGGGCGCGGCGAGAGCGTCGCGGACACGCTCGAAGCGATTCAGAAGGCGCGTGTCGTGACGCGCGTTCTATTCACCGTGGCCCATCCTGATGACGAAGCTTCGACATTGCTCACCTACCTGCCGCACGCACTGGGCACAGACACAACGCTCCTGACACTCAATCGCGGCGAAGGCGGCCAGAACGCCATCGGCCCGGAGCAGGGGGAACAACTCGGCATCCTTCGCAGCTCGGAACTTTCGGCGGCCATGAACGTGGAGGGGCCGCATCTCTATTTTACGCGCGTGATCGATTTTGGATTTTCAAAAACGCTCAGCGAGACACTGGAAAAATGGCAGGGCCGGGAACTGGAAGACATGGTGCGCATGATTCGCATGCTACGCCCGCAGATTGTGGTGAACGGATGGGGCGGACAAAAAACCGGCCACGGCAATCATCAGGATTCGGGCTACCAAACGCCCTTGGCGGTCGAAGCCGCCGCCGATCCCTCGAAATATCCCGACCAGATTGCAGAAGGCCTGAAACCGTGGCGCGTCGGCGCGGTGATGAATCCGGTGCGCGCAACGGCGCAAGATGAAAAAGTGGACTACACCGGATCATGGGTCGTACCTGCGGATGAAATTTCGCCGATCTGGGGACTCTCATATCGAGAAATCTCGCTTGAGGGTTATTTACATCATCGGTCGCAAGGCGTCACACCTTTTATCAATTCGCCATTCGTCAAGCGCCCCTACGGTTTGAAACGCGCGACAGGCGGAGCGCCTTCGCCGTCGGATTTCGCGCAGCCGCTCACTTCTCTTTCCAACGTGATTCCCATGCCGGCGGAAGAAGCACTGACGGCGACCGATCACGATCTGGACCAGGCGCGCATCGCCGCCGAAAAGCTGGATTGGAGCGGCGCGGTTCGCAACATTGCGGAAGCGGGCAAGCGTATCGTGGCGCTCGAGGACCAGCTTAAAAAGTCGAAAGATTCGTCCGCGGCAGACGCAACGTGGGAACTCGAACAGGTGCGCGCACGAATCAATTACGCGCTCTCGGATGCCGCAGCGGTCAAAATTGTTTCCAATGCGAATCGCAGCGAACTTGTCCCGGGCGAAGGGTTTGCTGTTCGCGCGGAGATCGCGCATCGCAACGATTTACCGGCCAACTTTTCTAAACCGGAACTTGTTCTCCCCGCCGGGTGGATCATTACGAAGCGCGAAGAAAAAGACGGATCGATCAACTTTAGCGTCACAGTCCCATTGGGAGCGAAAACGCCTCGCGCTCCCGGCGATTTTCTTTATCCGTTTCCGCCGGCGCTCGTGAACGCATGCACACATGTGGAGGTTGACGGATACAGCTTCGATTTCACTTCTCCGGTCGGCAGCCTGCACTCCAGTTCGGTCAGCGTGCTGACCTATCCGTTGCGGATTGTCCCGCCTGTCGAAATTACGCCTTCGCCGCAGCAATATGTGGTGGTCGAGTCGCGCGAACCGCGGCAATTTGAAATTTTTGCGCGGGTACATTCTTTTTCGGAATCGCCATCGAAGGTCAATGTTGGTGTCGAAGTGCCCTCAGGCTGGAAAGCCCCGGCGCCCGAGGCTATAGAATTTTCCGGCGCGGGCGATCGGCTGGTGCACCTGAGTGTCACTCCGCCGGAAAGAATTGCAGCGGGCAACTATGTGCTGAAAGCGTATGTGAAACGAGGCGAGGCCACATTTGAAACATCGCTCGAGCCACTGCCTTCGCTACCCACATACTTGTGGAGCGAACCGGCGACAGTACCGGTCCATGTATTCTCGATCACGGTGCCGGAGCATTTGCGCGTCGGTTACATATCCGCGGACAACGATAGCGCCATACCCGATTCATTGCGCAGGCTAGGCGTTGACGTAGAAATGATCGACCCCAACGCGCTCGCCTTTGGCGATCTCAGCCAGTTTGACTCCATTGTCGTGGGCATGCGCGCGTACGAATTGCGCGCGGACGTGGTGGCGTCCAACTCGCGACTGCTCGACTACGCGGCGAATGGCGGTACACTCGTTGTGCTTGATCAACGACCCGCGGTGTGGGACCCGCTCAAGCCTGCTCCATTTCGGGCCACTATGGGACCGGGACCGCGCGTGACCGACGAATCCGCGGAAGTGAAGTTCACCGAGCCCGCGAGCCCGCTTTTAAATTTCCCGAACAAAATCGAAACGCACGATTTCGACAACTGGATCCAGGAACGCGGCTTGTACTTCATGGAAAAATGGGACGATAAATATCACACGGCGTTGTCAATGCATGATCCGGGCGAAAAAGATCTGCTGGGTAGCCTGGTTTGGACGCGAACAGGCAAGGGAATGTATATCTACACAGGACTTTCATTTTCGCGCCAACTTCCGGAAGGCAACGCCGGAGCATTTCGGCTCTTCATAAATCTCTTGAGCCAAACACGAAATGTCGCAAAGTAAAGTTTAAAGCGCAGTTTAAAGGCGGACAGTACCTTTAAAACGTCACCCACACGCACACCTATTGACAACGTTTATCTACTGATTAAGACTGGTCATACCCTTCCAGAAAGTAATTCCCTTGTTCGCTCGGCCTTCGGCGCCACAGAACTATCGATGGATCGCACCGGATTGAGCCCTGTTTCATTCTGGATTGGAAAATCTTGCTCGGAATGATCGAACAAAACGGGAATCCCGAGGATACCTGGTGTCTATGAATAGTTTCCCTATACGAATTTTATTAGTGGGTAAGGCGAAAGACGCTTGCCGTATTCGCGGACTTCTGGACACGAAAGATTCCGGTAATTTTCACATTGCGCACGTCTCGGACCTCGATCTCGCGGCAGAGCGCATCTCCACGGATCCCACGGATGTACTACTTCTGGATCTGGAATCAAATCCGCATCGGTGTCGTGAAAGCGTGCAGGCGGCGCGCGCCGCCGCCCCGGACATGCCCATGGTCGTCCTCGCGGAGTCCGAGGACGAACTTTTGGCTGTGGATTCTTTGCGGCAAGGGGCGCAGGATTTTCTTACCAAGGACCGGCTGGACCGGAACGCTCTCGTAAGATCGCTGAGATATTCCATTGAGCGACACCGCCTGCAAAAAAATCTGCATGACCTTTCGCTCAGAGACGACCTGACCGGGCTGTATAACCGGAGAGGATTCATGGCTCTGGCGGAGCAGCACTTGCGTATGCTGCAGCGCAAGGGGGCGGCACTTCTAATTTACATCGATCTGGACGATTTAAAATTAATTAACGATTCACATGGACATTTGGAGGGCAACCGCGCTCTCATCGTCACTGCCAACGTTTTGCGGACGTGCTTTCGGCAGTCCGATATTCTTGCGCGGCTGGGCGGCGACGAATTTTGCGTGCTCATGACGGACGCGGGGCAGGATTCCGCAGAACAGGTTCGCAAAAGACTCCAGGCCCGAATTGATTTCATAAATGGACTTTCCTCGTGGAACTTCAGAATTTCTCTGTCCGTGGGCATCGCGGACGTTCCCACGATTCTTCAGCCTCCTCTGGACCAATTACTGCGGATTGCCGATACTCAGATGTACGAAGAAAAACGCAAGAAGCGGATGCGTGGCTCAGAATCTCCCGCGCTGAAACAATCGACGGTCGCGTAGCTCGTCGCTTACCACCCACCAATCTTTAAATTTCCCTCAAGCGTCAGGCAAGTTCTGCCGATGGGAGACACATCGAGTGTTCGCGGCACGACTTTGGCGTATTGCTTTGGGTTCTGAATTTCCCAAGGAACAATGACGCCGCAGATACGCCGCGAGTTCGTGAACGTATCAATTATTTATTTGTGGGACGGCTGTATGTCCACACGTGGAGATTGGGAACTTTGGCTGCCAGTTCAACACAATATTGCCTGGATTATCTAGTCGAGCGATCGACTATTCGTTGGAGCGGGTTGAAATCCCGAATTCGATCTGCGCGTACGTGCATTGATTTTCGATCTGACTTGTGAGGAGCGCGTTTCATGAGTCAAACGACAACCACTTCAGCCCTGACGAGATTCTGGAACATGTCAGCCCCGCTGCATGCGTTGCTGATTGAGAATTCCGCTTCTGAGGCAGAAAAAAATATTTACGAGCTGCAGCGCGCCGGATTTCAGTGCAAGCCCCAGATCATTTTTTCGAGGCAAGAGCTGCTGGACCACGTTGCGCGATTTCCTTTTGATGTCGTCCTTTCAAATTACCGTCTTTGCGGGTGGACCGGAATCGACGCGTTTGGGGCGATGCGGAGCGCGGGAAGAGAAGTGCCGTTCATTTTAGTGACGGAAACCCTCGGTGAAGAAGAGGCCGTGGAGTGCATCAAGCAGGGAGTTACCGACTACGTGCTGAAGGAGCGCCTCGCGAGGCTTCCCGTGGTGGTCGCGCGGGCGTTGGAGGAAAGAGCGCTGCGCGATGCACGCCAGCTGATGATCCAGGCATTGCGACAGAGTGAGGGAAATTCCCTCTTTCTGTTTGCCCAAAATCCGCTTCCCATGTGGATCTTTGAAACGGCGACGCTGCAATTCCTGCAAGTGAATGACGCGGCCCTAAGACACTATGGTTTTACGCGCGATGAGTTTTTGCAGTTGCGTATGGGAGACTTGCACCCGGAGGAAGAAGTCCCGGAATTGATCGCTGAAATTCGAGACACGAAGTTGCACAAAAAACTGTCCGGCGAATGGCGGCACCGCAAAAAAGATGGCTCCCCGATCGACGTGGAAATGTACCTGCAAAAGATGGACTACTGCGGTGCGGTCGCCGGCCTGGTCGTGGCTCAGGACGTCACCGAGCGGAAACGCGTGGAAGCGGAAAAACAGAAATTCTGTACGCTGGTCGAGTACAGCCGGGATTTTATTGCAGTGGCCGATCTTCAGGACAACGTGGAATATGTGAACCCCGCGGGCCGCGCCATGCTCGGAATACCTAGCGATAAGTCGCTCGAGGGAACCCACTCCATGGACTATGTGGCCCCTTCCGAATTATCTTTGGTCTACGACACGATACTTCCCGCCCTCCGCACCACGGGCCACTGGGAAGGGGAACTGCAATTCCGCCATCTCCAGACCGGACGCGCTCTGCCCATGGATTTCGTCGGATTCCAGGTGAAAGATCAAAAGACGGGAGAACCGCGCTTTGTAGCAACCGTTTCCAGAGACGTTACCGAGCGCCGTGCTCTGGAGAGGCAATTGCAGCAAGCGCAAAAATTCGAAGCGTTTGGCCAGCTCGCCGGCGGAATCGCTCATGACTTTAATAACGTAATTGGCGCCATTCTCGGTTGGGCGGAGATGGGTGAGGAGCAAGCCGTTTCCAGCAATCCAATACTGGAAACCTATTTCAAAAAAATACGCGCGCAATGTGACCGTGTGACGGCGCTCGTCCAGCAGTTGCTGGCATTCGCGCGCAGGCAAATCCTCGAACCGAAGAGCTTAAGCCTCAATCAAACCGTGCGCGACGTAATGAGCCTGCTGGATAAACTGATCGGAAAGAACATCGAAATCAAAACGACTCTGGCGGAAGTTCTGCTTCCTGTGCGGGCCGATCCCACACAGGTTGAGCAAATGCTGCTTAACCTGTGTATCAATTCGCGCGATGCGATGCCCATTGGCGGCACGATAACCATCGAAACCTACAATGTAGCGTTTACTGAGAGCGACGTCCGTAAAACATCCGGTCTCCAGATTGGCCGATTCACCGCCCTGCAGGTGGCCGATACCGGCGCTGGAATGGATGCCGCCACCCGCGAGAGAATTTTCGAACCGTTTTTTACCACGAAAGGTCTGGGCAAAGGTACCGGACTCGGGCTGGCAACCGTCTACGGCATCGTCAAGCAACACAACGGATTCATTCAGGTGGAGAGCGAAGTGGGGAAGGGAAGTATATTCAGGATCTTCTTTCCGGTCGACGAATCCCCGGCACGAAAAGAAACTCGCACGCTCATTTTTGACGGCTTGCCGATCCGAGGTGGCCACGAAACGATTTTGTTAGCGGACGATCACGATGGCGTGTGCGAAATGGCGCAGTCAGTATTGGTTGCCAAAGGATATACGGTTCTCCTCGCGCACGATGGGGTGGAGGCCATTCAAATGTTTACGGCTAATCATGCCAAAATTTCGTTGGTTCTGCTGGACGTGATCATGCCTCGCTGCAGTGGGCCCGAAGTATTTGCTGCGATCAAAAAAATCAATCCGCAGGTTTCGGTAATCTTCGCGACGGGATACAGCAATGAAACGGCGATCTTAGCCGATCTGGTGGAACACGGAGTCGCAGTTCTGAGAAAGCCGTACAGCCCCGCCATCCTTTGCCGGAGAGTACGCGACGTCCTGGACGCCATTCCCACCACTTCATCAATGCACTGACAGAGGCGCGAATCGAGCTTTTATTTAAAATCAAAAATGGTTGTTGACAGCCTTCGTGCCATGTGCTATTCCCTAAACTAGATTTGGGCGCAGGGCTGGCTCGCGAAGTTTGGAGCCGAAGTCAAAGCTCCTGAGTTTTTGTAAATTAACGAGTTTACCCAGCAACACCCCACCCCGGGAGGCAGTAACCATCCAGGTTATTGCCTCCCTTTTTTATTCCATAAAACGTTGCGCGTAGTCGAGCAGAGATCGGCGAAACAGCGAGCCGCGCGACCGCTCTACATCGCAAAATTAAGTTTCTGTCCGGGTTTATCAGCGGGGCGAACGGGTTTCTTTGTCGTGCGGAGACCAATCTTCCGGGGGAAAGCTTACTTGCCAGAAGTTCGCATTCGGCGTTTTGAACTCGAGGGCAACATTGAATTTTCCCGGATCCGAATTGGTGATCAGCTTCACTTTGCACTCAATCTGTTCAGAAGTCTTAAGGTTTTTGAGGGTTACAGTTCGCCCGGTTTCAAGCGCCAGACCCATCTCGATCAGCGTGCCATGAGCATTCAGGACTACGGTATGGGTTTCCATTCGGAAAGGGGGCTCGTTCGGCTCGTTCCATTCTACGACCACCGGAACTCGAAGGAACAAACGTTGACTGCGTCTGCGGGTTGTAGTTAATTCGGTCATATTTGACCTTAAGAAATTTCTATGAATTGGGCGGTCCCGAGAATCTCTATAAAACCGTGTGCACGCCACCGGCCAAACTGGATGGGCGGCAAGTGGTCCACCCCTGTTTCTGTAGACGTGCAATATAACTCACATCTTAGTATCAATCAAGTTAATAATTTGGCGTGACCAGGTCCCGGCTGTCCAGAGAGTACTGCCGCGGATAATTTTGCCTTTGCTTTCCCCTTCCCGTCCGCGTTGGCAGATGCCCCTTCAGCTTGTTTTCCGTTTCGCTTTTCCGCATACAGGGTTCGATCAGCGCGCTCCAGAAATTCTTCCGTGGTTTCACCTTGCTTATAGCCTACCCAGCCAGCCGAGAAATAAATCGAAATAGTCGTACCGCCGCAATCCAGTTCCATCGGACGCAATCTGGATAAAAGAACTTCTACATGGCTGGTAGCGCAATCGGGAAGTAAAGCCAGGAATTCGTCCCCTCCCATACGGGCCGCGACGTCTGTTTTGCGTACGGCGGATTGCAGGCGTTGCGCGAAATACTTGAGGACTTGATCGCCTACCGGGTGACCGTAGGCATCGTTAATATGCTTGAAGTTATTCAGGTCGAATGCGATCAAGGTCAGAGGCTGGCCGTAACGTTTCGATCTGGCCGCTTCGAGAGCCAATCGCTCTTCCGCGACCCGACGGTTCGCCAGCCCAGTCAAGGGGTCAAACTGAGCCAGCCGCTCAAATTCTTCCGCGCGCACTTGCAGTGTGCGCATCTCGTCAATTTTTCTTGAAAAATCGCGGCGCAATCGCTTCACGGTAATTTGCTGATAGATCGTATAGGCGTTAAAAATTAGAACCAAACCCACGAGACCGCGTACCGCCCGATTCAAACTTGCGTCGAAAAAGGCGTCCTCAGCCTTGAAAACTCCGGGGAAGCTCATGCTGAAAACGGCAAACGTAAGCAATAGCATGACCATGACAGCCATGGACCAGAGCCACCAGTCCCGCCGCTCCAGTTTCTTGAGCTCTTCCTTGGTGTCGCGTAGAACCGATTCCGAAGAAGGCAGCGGTTGGGCATCTGAACTTTTGGACGGTAAGAAATTCATGTCAGCCTACCCTCTCTCCAAGCCGGAACTCGCATATTGATGATAAGTCGTTGCGGCGACGGCTGCCTGAATAAATAGGCGGGGCGTAGTGCAATGTTCACTGTACCGGAGTACAGCCTTTGGCAGGCTGACGTTCGCGGAGAAGAATTACGAAAGGCGTGACTTGTTGAATTGCTGAGCCTGCAAATGGAAATTCAAGAATTCAGTGCGTTCAGGGGAATCGCGGGCTATGCGCCCTTTTTCAACTCGGCGAGCACCAGCTTGGCAACTTCGCGCAGCGTTTCAAACACGCCTTGTCCGGTAATCGCTACTCCCTCCATGATGGGCTCGCCCTTCACCTGAAGCTGCTTGGTCAGTTCTTCAACAGGGAGGACGCCGGGAAGGTCGCGCTTATTGAGTTGCAGGACATAGGGAATGGTTTGGAAATCGAGTTTATGTTCCTTCAGGTGTTCGCGGAGGTTCTCCAAGGTTTCGAGGTTCGCGTCCAGGCGCTCTTCCTGCGAATCCGCCACGAAGACGACGCCGTCGGCGCCCTTCAGGATCAGCTTGCGACTGGCCTCATAAAAAACCTGGCCAGGAACTGTATAAAGATGGATTCGAGTTTTAAAGCCACGCACGGTGCCGAGATCGATTGGCAGAAAATCGAAAAAGAGGGTGCGGTCGGTTTCCGTCGCCAGAGAAATCATCTTCCCTTTTTGCGTGGAACCCGTATGGTCATAGATCCACTGAAGGTTGGCTGTCTTACCGCCCAGACCTGGACCGTAGTAGACCAACTTGCAATTAATTTCGCGAGCAGGAAAATTGATAAAAGGCACAGTTGTCCGGACTGACTGACCGGTCCTCTTTTATAGCACACGCGCCAAGCGAGTCCAATCTTCAAACCAAGTATTGTTGCGGTCCGTGCATCACGCCGCCACATAACCATCAGCCGATATGCGTCCCAGACTGGTAAATTTCAGTTCCTTTTATCGGAAAACTTGATTATCGGAAAACTTGAAAAATATCCTGAGGCCGGTTGTGTCCTTCCTTTTATGGTGCGGCCTCCGGGCGCACTACGATGCGCTGTAAGGCGCCATGAATTTTTAAGAGAGGAAATAGAACGGAATTGAACTATACTCTGCTTCTCAATTCCGCGTACGGGAGAACAAACAAGATGAAGGGTTTTGTGATTGGATTATTGGTCGGTATGGCTCTGCTTGCTGGGTCGGTTTATTTTTATTTTGTCTCTGGCATGGCGCCCGCGGCCGTTGCGGACCCGCCGATGCTGATGGAAAAGAAGATGGCTAACAAATCTCTCGACGCGCATATCGAAAAGGCCAATGTCCCGGCGCCGCCGCTGCAGCCGAGCGAAGATAATTATGTGGCCGGTGCGAAAATCTATAAAGAGCAATGTTCGGTTTGCCACGGATTGCCAAACCAGCCCCCCGCGATCGCTCAAAATATGTATCCACATGCTACCTTAATGTTTAAAGGTAAAGGCGTCACGGACGATCCGCCGCAGGAAAGCTACTGGAAGGTCAAAAACGGTATCCGTTTGACGGGAATGCCCAGCTTCGATGGCATCCTGAATGATACTCAAATGTGGCAGGCCACACTTTTCGTAGCCAACGTGGATAAGCTTCCGGACTCAGCCAAGAAGTTCTTGGTTTCCGATATGGTCCCGACAGCCGCTATGCCGGCAATGCCAACCGCTCCTGTTGGAGTAAAGTAAAAGCTGATCCCGCGCTTGATGCCAGGGGAGAGTCCCAAACGGCCTCTTCCCTCGCTTCAAGGCTGTTCCGTTGACGATCGGACTCGACCTCTGTTAGACTCCCCGAAATGCCGAGGACGGGGAAGTCTAAAAAACGGACTGTCGGGGCAAAAGCGAATTCGAGCAGTCGTAAGCCATTGAAAAGCAAAGAAGTTAGTAAAATCGCAGCGCACGCGGAAGCGGTACGCCAGATGGTAGAACCTCAATTCGAACAGCAACTCAAGATTTACGAGCAGGCAGTGCAACATTTCCATCAGCAAAAGTTTGTGAAGGCCAAAGAGTTGCTGGAAAAGGTTGAAGCGGGTCCGAGCCAGGAATTAGCCGATCGCGCGCGCGTGCACCTTCGCATCGTTGAGCAGCGCATGGCCAAGCAAGCCGCCCCCGCCGTTCGCACCCCTGAAGAGCATTATCAGTCTGGCGTTGCGATGATGAATCTAGGACGCTGGGACGAAGCGCGGGAGCACCTCTTGCGGGCGAAAAAATTGGCGCCCAAAGCTGATTATGTTTTTTACGCCATGGCCGCGCTGGATTGTTTAACAGGCGAAGCCGAATCCGCGATGGAAAATTTGAAAATCGCGATTCAATTGCGTCCTGAAAATCGCTACCACGCGCGCAACGACGAAGATTTTGCTTTCCTCCAGGAAGATCCCCGATTCACGGAATTGCTCTACCCGGAACGTGAAGCGTCCGGCGCTTGAAGTTCGGCGCACTGCGATCTCCTGCACGGTGATGCATCCCTGATGAAAAAAAGCACACGACAACGCGCCACGGGCCACGGGGGCGTGCGCGTGGTCGCCATTGGCGGCGGTACAGGGCTGTCCATGCTGCTGCGTGGGCTTAAGCATTTCATTGCGCGGCGACGCAATGAATCGGGGCGTCATCCGATCAGCGACCTCGCGGCGATCGTCACTGTCACGGACGACGGCGGCAGTTCGGGACGCTTGCGGCGGGAATATCGCGTGCTCCCTCCCGGCGACATTCGCAATTGCATGGTTGCGCTCTCTCAGGATGAAGCGCTGCTCGGACGCCTTTTCCAATACCGCTTTCATGAGGGCCGCGGGCTCCGCGGCCACAGTTTCGGCAATCTTTTTCTGACCGCTCTCAGCCATGTGACCGGAGATTTTTCGGAAGCTGTGCGCGTCAGTGGAGAAGTACTGGCCATCCGCGGGCGAATTTTCCCAACCACGCTGGAAAATGTTTCGCTGGAAGCGGTGATGACCGATGGAAAAACTGTTTCAGGCGAAACGCACATCACGAAAAGCGGCAAAAAAATACGCCGGATCCGGTTACACCCTCGCCATGTTCGTCCGCTTCCAGAAGTGCTGGAAGCGATTCAAAAGGCAAATCTGATTTTGGTCGGTCCCGGATCTTTGTACACGAGCATCCTGCCGAATCTGCTTGTTTCAGGAGTTGCCGAGGCCATTGAGAAATCCAGCGCGACTTGCGTATACGTGGCGAACCTGATGACGCAGCCGGGCGAGACGGACGGATTTTCGCTGGCTGATCACATCCGTGTGATCTATACGCATACGCGCCGGAAGATTTTTGATTGGGTGGTGGCTAGCAACCAGCAGATTTCCGTGGAAGTCGCGAGGCGATACATCCGGCGTGGCGCGGAGCCTGTGCGCGTCGATATGCCCGAGCTGCAAAAGATGGGCGTGCGCTGCCTGCTGGATAATTTGCTCGAGGAGCACGGCGTAGTGCGGCATAACGGCGACCGTCTCTCGCAACTTTTGATCGAAGAATTTATCGAACGGCAATCTCTCGTTTCTATACCGCGTTAATCTTCTTGCATAATTCCATTCCTTTTGTTGCGCGGCGCGCGGATTGATTCGTATACTGGCGACGTGAGGCTTTCATCCACAAAAAAAACGGATGAAACGATGCCTGTTTGTCACGGAGGACTGCCGGACCCGACGCGAAGGGTACCGGGGATTCGTGAGGAGCGCTTTTCCATGGCTACGCTTATAGCGCGCGACGAATTTAATGTATACGAGT
Organism: Candidatus Acidiferrales bacterium; assembly: GCA_035696345.1. Taxonomy (GTDB): domain Bacteria; phylum Acidobacteriota; class Terriglobia; order Acidiferrales; family UBA7541; genus Palsa-360. Next base: position 9,456 of record DASRQU010000032.1, on the reverse strand, counting down.
CCGCCGACGCGCGCTTTGAATCAGCAGCGCGAAAACTCGGTCTTGAAGAGGGCGTCTACCGCTTCCTGAAATATCCCAACAAAGAAATCACCGTTTATATTCCCGTGATTCTCGACAATGGGCACCTCGAAGTTTTTATCGGCTATCGCGTCCACCATTCCATTGTTCGAGGTCCTGGCAAAGGCGGCATTCGCTTCGCCCCCACCGTTACCTTGGACGAAGTGCGTGCGCTGGCCAGCTGGATGACGTGGAAGTGCGCTGTTGTGAATATTCCTTTTGGCGGAGCTAAGGGAGGCGTGATTTGCGATCCCAGTAAATTATCCAGCAACGAGCTGGAGCGCATCACTCGCCGTTATACTGCCGAACTTCTCGAATGGTTTGGCCCTGAACGCGACGTCCCCGCTCCGGATCTCGGCACCAATGAGCAGACCATGGCATGGATCATGGATACCTATTCCATGCATGTGCGGCATACGGAAACGGCCGTGGTGACGGGAAAGCCATTGGATCTGGGCGGGTCGCGCGGCCGCCACGAAGCGACCGGGCGCGGCGTTCTATTTAACTGCGATCGCGCGCTGGCTAAGTTTCGAATGCTTCGCGTGAATACGCGAGTCATCGTTCAAGGCTTTGGGAACGTGGGCTCCATGGCGGCGAGCCTTCTGCACGATGCCGGCTACAAAATTGTGGGCGTCGCGGATGTACATGGCGCGCTCTATAACGAAAACGGTTTCGATATTCCGAAATTAATCGACTGGGTGAGCGTGCGAGGACAGGCGCTTCCGGACTTTCCGGCAGGCGGCGCGAAAATGACCGCCAGCGAAATTCTTTTCCAACCCGCCGAAGTCGTTATTCCCGCAGCCGTCGAAAATCAGATTACTTCTCAAAATGCGCATCGACTGCAGGCGCGCATCCTTTGCGAGGGCGCGAACGGCCCTACCACGGCCTTAGCGGATGAAATTGTAGATCGCAAAGGAATCTTTGTGATCCCGGACATTCTGGCGAACGCCGGTGGTGTGACCGTCAGCTATTTTGAGTGGGTGCAGGACCGCCAGGGATATTTCTGGAGCGAAAGGGAAGTGAACGAGCGTTTGAAGGATGTAATTGAGCGCAGTTTTGAAGAAGTGGTGCGCTACGCAGAGACCCACCAGGTTAATAATCGGGTCGCAGCCTACATGCTGGGAATCGACCGCGTTGCTTTTGCGTTGAAGGAGCGTGGAATTTACGCCTGACAGATGTACTATATCGCCGCGTGTCTGCAGCGGTTTTTCAGGCGCAGGGGTAGAGGTAAGTCTGCATAGTCAAAGCATGGTGGAATTAACAGGAAGGACGCACGTGATTTCCCGCTACCGATGAACTCCGATTTCATTGCTAATGGCAACGTAAAGTCCGAAGACGAACACCGCCGCGACATCTGCACGGCGGGCCGGTGGATTCATTCGCGATCGTTTGTAGTGGCCACGGATGGAAATATTTCCGTGCGCCTCGATGCGCAGCGGGTTCTCACCTCGCCCACCGGCATGAGCAAAGGCATGATGACGCCAGACGACTTGGTGATCACCGATTTGCGCGGACGCAAACTTTCAGGGCGGCGCGAAGCGTCCTCCGAACTCGCTATGCACCTTTTGATCTACAATCGCCGTCCCGAAGTTTTTTCCGTGCTGCATGCGCATCCGCCGACCGCGACAGCGCACGCTGCAGCGCAAATCCCGCTGAACAAGGCGCTGCTCAGTGAATTGATCATCAGCCTCGGCTGCATTCCCGTGGCGCCGTATGGCACGCCGGGGACGCAAGAACTTTCCGACGCGCTCGAACCGATGGTGCAGCACTATGACGCGATTCTGCTGGCGAACCACGGCGTCGTAACGTGCGGTCCCGATCTGCTGACCGCCTTTTTCCGCATGGAAACGCTGGAGCACTTCGCGCAGGTTTCTCTCATGACGGAGATGCTGGGCAAACAAGTCTTGCTTTCTGGGCGCGATGTGGAAAAATTGCTCGTCGCGCGGGCGCGGTACGGGACAACCACCGCCGCGCAACTGGTTCCCGGGTGTCCCATCACGAGCGATGACGCAGGAACGGACGAGCAGCGCTCAAAGCGCATCTCGATTACCCGCGAGGAACTCGAAAGCTTGATCGAAGAAGCGGTGCGCAAAGATCGAGCGCTGCGCTAGCCCGGAAATATAGTGACGTTCTTTTTGCAGCCTTAACATTTTTTAGTTTCGGAAAGTGAACCGGCGAAATTCCCGACGCCGGCCACGGAGGAAAACAGAATGGGCGAAGCACTCGGCATGATCGAGACCCGCGGCTTGATCGCGATGATCGAAGCCTCGGACGCGATGGTCAAAGCGGCCAAGGTTACGCTCGTCGGCTGGGAAAAGATCGGTTCAGGCTACGTCACGGCGATGGTGCGCGGCGACGTTGCCGCGGTGAAGGCCGCGACCGATGCGGGTGCCGCAGCTGCGCGCCGCGTCGGCGAACTGGTTTCCGTGCACGTCATTCCGCGCCCGCATCAGTCGCTAGAAGATGTGCTTCCGATTGGCAAGACCGGCGTCGCTGTCGAATAGGCGGCAACGAAATTTGCGATGCGGGCGCGGTTATCCGATAGCGCGTAGCACAGCCACTCTTGCCTGTGTGCACTTGCACTTTGCAAAACCCGCACAGGCAAGAGTGCCTGTGCTACTCAAATATTCGCCCGAACGATTTTCCGCGGCCTGTTGAAGCCGCGTTCCAAAGGCGGCCTCAAGATTTGTACGAGAGCAGGTCACGGCGAATTGGAAGAATGATGCCCGTTGTTGCAATTTATTTTAGAATCGAAAATGAGTTTGAGAGTTTGGCCCAGAGGTCCCTGCCACCTGCATGATACTTGCGCGAATCGTCGGCACCGTGGTCGCAACGCGCAAAGACGCGCGCCTCGAAGGCAAAAAGCTTTTGGTCGTGAAGCCGATTTCTCCGCAAGGTGACGATGAGCCAGGTTACCTGATTGCTGTGGACACGGTGGGCTCTGGCTCCGGCGAAACGGTGCTGATCGTGACCGGAAGTTCCGCGCGCAACGCTGCGGAATGCAAAGATCGCCCCGTAGACGCGGCCATCGTTGGCATCGTCGATGAGGTCATGCTCGACGCAATGCACGAAGCGCAGCTGGCCGAGGCGCAGAAAAAATAAAATGCATCTGGGACGCATCATCGGCAACGTAGTGTGCACGATGAAGGATCCCGCCCTCGTCGGGCAAAAACTCTTAATCGTTCAGCCTCTCGACCGCAAGGGCCGCGATAAGGGCCGCCCCGTCGTGGCACTCGACGCGGTCGGCGCCGGCGCCGGTGAAACCATCTACTGGTGCCGCGGCAAAGAAGCCAGCTTTCCCTTCGCTCCGCCAGATTTGCCCACCGAAGCCACGATTGTGGGCATCGTCGACTCGGTAAACGCTCCGGGAAATTAGATTCTTCGATTTGTTCTGTTTCCGTTGCGATTCCGAAATAAATTCTTTCCACTTTTACTTTTGGACACTACACTTCTGCACATGCTTATCGGCATAGTCATAGGTGACGTCGTCGCGTCGCAAAAAGTGGCTTCGCATGAGGGCCGCAAGATCCTCATGGTTCAGCCAATTCAGCTGGACGGTACGGACCGCGGCGAAGCCGTCTTAGCGCTCGACGCCGTAGGCGCGGGTATCGGTGAGCGCGTGCTCCTTACAACCGATGGCTTTTCCGCGATGACCGCCGTCGGTCGACCCAATTCCCCCATTGATTCCGCCGTAATCGGCGTGATCGACACAGTGGACCTCCACGACAAATAATCTCGATGGTTCGGCGCCTGAATATTGAATCGCAGCAGCGAATGGCTCCCGCGCGTAATTCGAGCGGCCTCTACAAAAACCAAACTGCTCGACCATTCAGCTTTTGTGTTCCAAGTGGATATGTCTCATCGCCGCCGAAGTTGCGGCGAAAAATGGCCGCGCGTTGACACCCTGTGTGCGCGCCGCCATAATCGCGGGCGGGCAGGCACAGACGAAATGATTGCGCAGCTTCGCGGTACGCTTGGCGATAAACGGCCGAATTCGGTGCTCGTCGATGTGGGCGGCGTCGGCTACCTTGTGCACATTCCGCTCTCGACGTTTTACGCGCTGGGCGACCTTCACTCCAACATCACGCTTTTGATTCACACGCAGGTGCGCGAGGATGCCATCGCGCTGTACGGTTTCCTGAGCGCGCGCGAAAAACATCTATTCGAGCTGCTCATTTCCGCCTCCGGCGTGGGCCCGTCGCTGGCGCTCAAAATTCTTTCAGGCATGAGCGTGGACGATTTGGTCCCCGCCGTGCGCGCAGGCGATCTTCCGCGTCTCACGCGCATCCCCGGAGTGGGCCGGAAAACGGCGGAGCGCATCATCGTGGAGTTGCGTGACAAGCTGGCCGCCGAAGAATTTCCGGAGGATGCGCGCAGGCCTATTGCGACGACGGGCGCCACGGGCGATGTGGTTTCCGCGCTGCTCAATCTTGGCTATGATCAACACGCCGCGGAGCAAGCCGTCGAGCGCGCGGGAAAAAAGGGAACCTCGGAAACATTTGAGACCCTTTTGCGCAGTGCTCTGCAGGAATTGACCGCGCCATCACAAAGTTCCGCAAGGGCGGGCCGTTAGCATGAGTCACGGAACTGGAAGCGAACCCAAGATGGACCCCGTAGAGCGCCGCATCGTTTCAGGCGCTATGCTCGATGAAGACGCGCGCATTGACGCAAGCGTGCGCCCACAGCGCTTCGCCGACTACATTGGGCAGCAGCGTGTAAAAGAAAATATCGAGATCGCCATTCAGGCCGCGCGCAGCCGCGGGGAAGCGCTCGACCATGTTTTGCTCTACGGGCCGCCCGGACTCGGCAAAACAACGCTCGCGCAAATCATCGCCAGCGAACTAGGCGTAACAATCAAGACCAGCTCCGGCCCGCTACTTGAACGTAAGGGCGATCTGACTGCAATCCTCACGTCGATGGAACAGAAAGAAGTATTTTTTCTAGACGAAATTCATCGACTCGTGCCTGCCATTGAAGAAGTTCTGTATCCGGCGATGGAAGATTATCGAATCGATCTGGTGATCGGGCAGGGCGCCGGCGCGCGCATCCATCCATTCATCTTGAACAAGTTTACTTTGATTGGCGCAACTACTCGTGCGGGTCTTGTGACCGCGCCGTTGCGCTCACGATTTGGCATCGTCCACCGGCTGGAATTTTATACGCCCGAAGATCTCGTTACGATCATTCGCCGTTCGGCTTCCATCCTCGGGATCGACGTGGACGATGACGGCGCGTACGAGATGGCGCGTCGCAGTCGTGGCACGCCGCGTGTTGCAAATCGTCTGCTCCGCCGCGCGCGCGATTACGCGCAGGTCCGCGCGAATGGACACATTACGCTGTCTGTGGCGAAGGAATCGCTGCAAATGCTGGGTGTCGACGAGCACGGTCTAGATGAAGTGGATCGCAACCTGATGCTCACCATCCTGCAAAAATATGCGGGCGGCCCGGTAGGATTGAGCACTCTCGCCGCATCGATCAGCGAAGAGGAAGATGCCATCGAAGAAATCTATGAACCCTACCTCATGCAGCTGGGACTACTGGACCGCACGCAACGCGGACGCGTCGCCACAGCCCTCGCCTACAAGCATTTTGGCCTCGAAGCACCGCGCCGCCAGGGCGGCCTGTTTTAGTTTGAAACCGCGGATGCGCGCCAGTAGCACAGCCACTCTTGGCTGTGTGCAGTTTGCAAAACCCGCACAGGTCAGAGCGTCTGTGCGACGCAAACAGACGAGTCTTCAGCACGCCTAACGAAACGGCTACCAGATCCAATTCGCAAACTCCTTCGTGCGAACTCGTTATCTGATTTTATCCGTGTAAATCCGTGTCCGTCCGTGGTTTCATTCTTGCAATGGAAAATAGCAAACGACTCTACTTGTCTCTCGGATCGAACCTCGGCGATCGTGCCGCAAATCTCGCGCGTGCCATCGATGCATTGCCCGCCGTCGGCGTCCATGTGCTGAAGCGTTCGTTAATTTACGAAACCGAGCCGGTCGATTTTCTAGCTCAACCCTGGTTTTTAAATTGCGTCGTCGAAGCCGAAACCGATCTTGAACCACTCCCGCTGCTCCGCGCGCTACAAGGAATCGAGCGAGGCATGGGAAGCCAAAAACTTGTTCCTCGCGGCCCACGAATTATTGATCTAGACGTCCTTTTTTATGGCGACGCGGTCGTTCACGAGGAGGGAATTGAGGTCCCGCATCCGAGACTCTCTGACAGGAGATTCGTACTCGTCCCCCTGGCGGACATTGCTCCCGAGTTGCAACACCCGGTCTCGCACGAGACGATGCTAGAATTGCTCAGCGCCACGAAAGATAGGAGCACCGTCCGAGCGTACGCTGGCAAAAACGAATCAACGAAGAAATAAGTTTGTTCCACGGCAGGACTTGCGGCAGAAAATGTTAATAACGGTTTCCGAGTGGCTTCTTGTTCTTTTTGCCTTCGCGCTCTTCTTTTTCCGATTTTTCGTATTCCGCGATTTCTTCTTCCGTCATCACGTAGGCGTCGCGTTTGGCAAACATGCTCGTGTTGCGCTGCGCGAACACGTTCCCGGATTCGCGAACTTCGCGCCCTTCCTTTCGCTTGCGCTCGGATAGGTTTGCATCATGGCGCACGCGGCGAATGGGATTGGCCAGCGCAGCGGCTTCCATCAGCAGATCGCTCACTCTTTCCAGCAGGTCGTGAAATTGAAACGGTTTTAAAACAAACGGCAGGCGATCGCGCTCGAGCGCAGGGAGGTTTTCGGCAACCGCCGATTCCGGCACCACAAACAGAACGCGCGCGCGAACCTTTCCATCCTCAACCGCAGGCGCGAGTGCGAGTTCCCGCAATGTCATGTAGACCGCGCTGGTGAGTCCCACCATCTGAATGTTCGCGATGACAAGCGACCATTCGCCGCTCGATAACTCCGTCAATGCTTGCGTGACCACCGGCACGACACGTACGTGCCATCCTTCCGAGTCCAGCACCTGCCGCAAGGCGGATTGATTGGTCTCGTCATTTTCAATGATCAATATGCCAATCTTGGCCACGGCGCTTTCCTCACTCCCTAAAGTATAGCGGCCGATCCTCCGCGAGTTGCGAATGTCTAAGACTAGGGGACGCGCATACGTCACCTGACCTTTCGGACGGACGGACGGACGGACGGACGGATGGCTGATCGCCGGCGCAAATTGTTTTTAGGATAGGCGAATAAAAAGCGAAATAAGTGTTGACAAGGCGAAACAAAAGCGAAATACTGGACCGTGCTTCGCGAGACGGGTGATGGCGACACTTACTTCAAATCCTGCGGCTTCCGAAATTTCTCGGAGGGCTTTGCGCGGCCGCAGGGTGAATCCCACACCTACCTTGTTCCCCGACGTCCCTCCCCATAGGGACAGCGGGCCGAGTGCCCTGCTGCCACCAGGGCCCGTGCCCGAACGTGTCGGCATCGCCCGTCTCGCTTTTTCCTCCGCGCTGGCGGACGCCAAGCGCGGCACAGAATATTTTCTGCTGCCCGTAAAATCGATCTTGAATCATTGCGATTCCGCTCGCGTGCCCTTTTCCTGGACGGTCAATCCTTATCGAGGCTGCGAATTCGGCTGCCAGTATTGCTACGCCCGCTATACCCACGAATTTATGGATCTGGACGGAGATGATTTTGAGAAGAAGATTTATGTCAAACTGGATGCCGGACCGCTCGCCGGGCGCGACCTGGGAACTGAAAAAATCGACGGTGAACACATTGCCATCGGCACCGCCACCGATCCGTATCAGCCGGCAGAGCGCGAATTCGGAGCGACACGCGCGATCCTGGAACAAATGTCCGAACGAAAAGGGCTGAGTGTCTCCATCACCACGAAGTCCGATCAGGTTCTTCGGGATGTGGATCTGCTGCGCCGCATTGCCGAGCATTCCACGATTTCCGTGAATTTGAGCATCACCACCCTGCGCAGAGGGCTCGCGCGAATGCTGGAACCGCGCGCGCCGCGTCCAGATCTGCGCATGCGTGCGGTTCAGGAATTGCGCCGCGCAGGAATTGCCGCCGGAGTATTTGCGATGCCAATCCTGCCGGGCATCACCGATTCGGAAGCGGATCTGGATGCCTTGGCGCTCGCTGCGCGCGATGCCGGAGCGCAATGGTTTGCCGCGAGCGCATTGTTTCTGATGCCTTCAGCTCTGCAACATTTTCTACCGTTCCTCGAGCAAAAGTTTCCGAAACGAGCGAAGCGCTACAAGGAATGGTATTCCCGCAATCCCTACGCTCCGGAAACGTATCGCAAGGAAATTGCTGGTCGCGTTGCGGCGCTGCGCAGAAAATATGGCCTGGGTTCGCGGCCCATGGAGGCAGCGCGTCCCGCCGAAACTGAGAAACAGTTGAGTTTGGGCTTGGAAGTTGTGGCGAATGCGCAAGGTTGATCGGAAAACGGTTTTGTAGGGCGTTCGTCTTTTGGGCGGGCGAGTTTTTGCGCGGTTAATTCGCAGCGTGAAGCTCTCGACCACAGCAAGTTCCACGCACAGCTTCAAACAGTCTGATGAGCTGCGCTAGGGCATGATAATGCGCGACTCTTCCTGCGCGACTCCCGCTTCGACGGGAAACTGAGAGCGCAGAAAATTGAGAAATGCGCGAGTGCGCGGGCGTCCGTTGGACCGTAGTCGCGCAAACCGTACGAAGAAAACGAGCAGGTGAAATATTTCGGTTTCCTTCATGGCTGGAAATTCTGGATGTTCGTCTTCGCGCTTTTTTAGCTCTTCGATTAATTTTGCAAGAGCCGCATAGAGGCCCGCGGCTACTGGAATTTCCGGAAGCTTTTCATAGTAGATGCCGGAAATCAGAGTGCGGCGTGTTTCCGCCAATGCTTTGACGGCAGCGAAAACGTCGGAATCGGCGAGCGAGCGCTGCTCCTTGGCATAAATCGCCACGATATAGCCCAGTTCGGATAAAATATTTTCCCGTGTGCGCACGATATCCGAAGAAAAAGACACCTCAGGAAAGGGGATTTCATTTTCGGCGAGCGGTTTCGGATGGCTCTGCTCCCAGCGATGCGCGGCAACCAGGTGCGGACAATCGCTGGGGCAATCGATAGTGACCTCGCGTTCCGTGCCGCAATCGATGGCGCAGATTTGTTCGTCTTTCGCGGGGCAATACCGCTCCGCGCGTCGCTTGTTACAGATGGGACAGATCTTCTTATCGGCCATTCGCTGTTGTCCCGGCGAAAATCCGTGGCGGGACGCTCCAATACTTTATAAAATTTTAAATGGTGCAAAGAAGCGGCCGTTCTCATGTCTTAGCTCCATAATTCTGTCACCCCTTAACGGCTACGTGAAAATGTCACCCTATGAGACAGGGGACATTTGCATTGAGCCAGAAAGAATTGCAACGAGTGGCAGTGATTTCGTCTTGCGTGAAGGGGAACTTGGCGT
>DASRQU010000031.1:0-7925 GCA_035696345.1 Candidatus Acidiferrales bacterium | reverse complement strand
TTCCTCTGGAATATTCCGGGGCGCATCACCCCGGAAAATTTGGCCCGGTGCGAACCATCGTCACAGTTGAAGCAATTGATTGGATGAAACGAAAGGGGAAACGATGCGGTTGACGGTGGCCGGCCGGAGTGGCCCGACGGTGGTGTGGTGTCGCATAGTCCGCTTCTCCAGCGTAACCCTGATTTTGAACATACAACCGAAGATTCAAGAATGCAAATGAAGGCTATGGAATTCGGTGTTGGCTACGCGGGCAGAGAGTCGCCCATTCCATCCCTAAAAACGGGAATGGAATGGCCGCTACGAAATCGGTTTGCGTAGAGCCGTTCGTTTTTTCAACGGGCGAGCCTTACAGGCACGCCTAGGAACGCCAATCTCCCGATTGGCGAATTGTGGTGCGCCAATCGGGAGATTGGCGTTCCCGGGAAATCGGGCTGAGAAAAATGGTTCGTCTATATTCGGATTAAAATTTGGTAGCCCGGACGGGGGTCGAACCCGTAGTCTTCGCCTTGAAAGGGCGACGAGTTAACCATTACTCTACCGGGCCACAAAGGGTTGCGCGAGGCGAGCCGAGCGCTTTGGAATTCTAGCACATTCGCGCGGATTGCATCAGTGTATGGGCCGAAGTTTATTTCCGGAGATTGGGATGCGGTATTTCTGTTTCATAAGGAATCTGGCGCCTTGGCGACGACGATGGTTTTCACGAGTGACTAATCACTGGTCAGAGTCAACAGTCACATTTTTTCTATTCTTTGCGATCATTATGCTCTTCCAGCCACGCCATCTGAATCGCTTCAAGCTTGCCCTCGTTGGATTGCTTTGGATCGCCTGTAAAACCATCGAGGCCGGTGATCCATTTGTGCAGGTCCGTGTAGCGCACATTGAGCGGGTCGGCATCCGGATATTTATCGGCCAGTTGAATGCCTATTTCTTCGGCGTCGTCCCAATCGAAAGTTGCGGGCATTGTTGCGTCTCCTCCGCGAGGTTAGTTTGTGTGGTGCGGGCTTTGGCCTGCGGGGTTAGCGGTTGCAAGGGCGAAACCCCGCAGGCTAAAGCCCGCGCCACTTAGTTCTGTTCCGCGATTAGTGGTGCTCGGCTTCCTTCGCGTAATTCTTATTCCACTCGGGAATTTCTACTACCAGGTCGCGCGTGCCATCCGGGACGCACTGGCAACCGAGACGCGACTTTGCGGTTACGCCCGCGGCTTCGTCCAGTTGATCAAGTTCGTCGTCGGTCGCTTCGTTGCAGGACTCGAGGCCTTCATGTACGATCACGTGGCACGTAGAGCATGCACAGACGCCGCCGCAGGCATGATCCAGGCCCATGTGAAATCCGGTAGCGATATCCAGCAGGCTTCCAGGCAGGCCTTCGCGCGCGTAGGGGACTTTTTCCGGATCGACTTCGACTGTTTTGCCTTCGCGGACAAACGTCACCTTGAATTTCTTTTGCGCGGGCGTGTACTTGGTTTTTTCGATGTAGGGGTTGCTGCCGCCCATGGTGTTCTCCTTCTTCGGTACTGCTTTGCTTGACGAATGTTTTTTACAAAACTGTTTGCGATACTGCTCGGAACTGTTTCAGAAAAGCTGACAGGCTGAAGCCTGTCCTACTTAAACGTCGCCTAGTTTTTTGCCTTCCAGGGCTTCGCCTAGGGCGCGGTTCATCATGCGTTCAGCTAGCGGCGTTGAGGCTTGGTTTAGTACATCGCCGAAGGCACGGATTTTTTTGTAATCGGTGCCTTGCAAGGCTTCGCGCAGCGTGGAGATCGCGCTCTGAATTTGAATGCGCTCATCCTCGGGCAATTCTCCCGGCGCTTCCGAGAGTTCGCGCGCGAGGGCTTTTTCTGTAAGCGTGAGAGTGCTTTCGGCTTCGTTGCGCGCTTCGATCAGCTGGCGCTGCGAGAAATCCTGCTCGGCGAATTCGATGGACTCTTCGAGCATGCGCTCGACTTCGGCGTCGTCGAGGCCGTACGTGGGCTGCACTTCGACGGAGTGCTCCGTGCCGGCGCGCAAATCTTTCGCGGAGACTTGCAGGATGCCACTCGCGTCGATCAGAAACTTTACTTCGATGCGCGCGAGGCCCGCGGGGCCCGGCGGAACTTTCAATTGAAAGCGGGAGAGCGAGCGGCAATCCTTGGCTAGTTCGCGCTCGCCCTGCAGCACGTGGATATCGATGCCCGTCTGATTTTCGACGCCGGTGGTAAATAATTCCTGCGCGCTCGCGGGCACGGTGGAATTCCGCGGAATAATTTTGGCGACTACGCCGCCCATCGTTTCGATACCGAGAGACAGCGGAGTGACGTCAAGCAGCAGCATGTCATTCACGCCGCCTTCGAGAATGTCCGCTTGCACGGCCGCGCCCAGCGCAACCACTTCGTCCGGATTGAGTTCGGCGTGGGGCTTGCGTCCGAAAAATTGTTCCACGGTTTGGCGCACGAGCGGGACGCGGGTCGATCCGCCGACGAGCACGACTTCCTCAATATCCGCGGGAGAAAGTTTTGCGTCGGCGAGCGCCTGCCGCACCGGGCCCATGGTTCGCTCGACAATCGGGCGAATCAGGCGGTCGTATTCGGCGCGGGAAATTTCGCGGAAATAGACGCCGCCAGTGGGCAGAGGAAATTTGACGGTCGTTTTTTCCGCATCCGAAAGTTCGTGCTTGGCGCCGATTAAGGCTTTGCGCAACTCCTGGATAATTTCCGGATGCGAGGCGATGTCCACGCCTTGCGAGAGAATCTCTTCACGCGCCAGACTTTGCAGCGCGTTGTCGATATCGTCGCCGCCGAGGTGCGTGTCGCCGTTCGTCGAGAGCACCTGGTAAATATCGCCGTCGGTGGTGGAGATTAATTTCAGGATGGAAATGTCAAACGTCCCGCCACCGAAGTCGTAGACGGCTACCTTGCCGCGCTTTTGTTCGTGCAGTCCGTAGGCCAGCGCCGCAGCGGTAGGCTCGTTCACGAGGCGCAGAACTTCGAGACCCGCGAGGCGCCCGGCATCGCGCGTCGCTTGGCGCTGCGCGTCATTGAAGTAGGCGGGCACGGTGATAACGGCGCGCTCGACGGAGTCCTGAAAAAATTCTTCGGCCCACATTTTCAATTCGCGCAAAATAAAAGCGGAAATTTCCGGCGGCGTAAAGACGCGATCGCCCAGGCGCACGCGAATCACATTTTTGCTTGCGGGATCGATGCGGAACGGAAACAGTTTTAATTCATCCTGCACATCGGCAGGGCCGCGGCCCATCAGGCGCTTCACGGAATAAATCGTGCGGTCCGCCTGCGTCAGCAAGCGGCGCTGCGCGGCCTGGCCCACCACGATGGAGCCATTCGCATCCACGCTGACGACGGACGGACACAGCGGCGTGCCGTATGGACCCGGAATGCACTTCGGCTGGCCTTCCCGATTATCCTGATACGCGATTAGGCTATAGGTAGTGCCGAGATCGATGCCAACAGTTCGAGGCATGTGTTAGCTGATTCCCCTTTGCGGGCGTGATTGGTGATTCGTGAATCGTAATTCGTGAAAAACCACTGCGGGCGCGCGACAGGTTTTCACGAGTTACGATTCACAAATCACGAATCACGACGCCAATTCCTGCTTCACTCCATTTACCAGATTCCTGATGTACGAGCGGCGGTTCAGTACTTCGTTCATGCGGTCCATAAGTTTCTTTTTTGCCAGCGAGTCTGCGCTTGCATCCAGCGCGGCATCCCAGTCGGATGAAACCTTTACCAGTTCCTGGTCGACATCCGCTAATGACGATTCAAATTTGTGCTGAGCGGCTTCCAGCTTGGTCCGAAGTTGCGGCATTTGCGTGCTGTCGCGGGAGGCGCGCGCTTCGCGCAACTCGTCCAGCGATTCGTTCAATTCAAAGACTTCCTCCAGCAATTCCGGCGGAGCCTGTTGTTTTTTCTGGCCTTCCTTGCGCAGGCCGGAAAGGCTCAAAAGATATTCAACTCGGCCGACAGGGTCGCGCAACGTGCGGTACGCGTCATTCAATTGTGAAGAAAGATCGAGCGAATACTGGCGCTCGTTTTCCGTGGCGCGAGCGAAGTGATCGGGATGTAGTTTCCACGAAAGCGAGTGGAAGCGCTGCTCCAGCGTGTCCAGATCGAGCGAAAGTTTGTGCGGCAATGCGAAGAACGAGAAAAAATCCGCGCCTTGTACTGGCGGTTGAATTTTTCCGCAGGATGGGCAGAACGGTGCTCCGGCGGTTGCTGCGTGGCAATTCCAGCAAGGCGTGGGGGACGTCACAGTGGGTGATGGCGCATTCATTGATTCGTGATCGTTTTCCAGTCACACAGGCTTTTTACCCTGAGTGTTCCGAAGGGCAGCCTGTGGGTTGGTTTTTGGGAGGACTAAATTCCGCAGGCTGCCCTTCGGAACACTAAGGGTAAAAAGCCTGCGCCACCTTGGAGTTCATTGACTACGCCGTGAAAGACGTGCCGCAACCGCAATTGCGGGTGGCCTGCGGATTCTGGAAAACGAAGCCGCGACGCATCAAGTCTTCCTGATAATCGAGCGTGGTCTCATTCAGATACAGAAAACTTTTGGGATCCACAAAAATGCGCGCACCGTTTTCCTCAACAACCTTGTCGCGGTCGCGCGCCTGCGTTTCCAGGCGCATGGCATAGGTCAAGCCGGAGCAGCCGCCGCCTTGGACGCCTACGCGCAGCCCACCGGTTTCGGGAGCCACGCCTTCCTTGGCGAGGAGCTCCTGAATTTTTGATGCCGCCTTCTCTGTGACATGAATCATACGTGTTCCTAAACACCAAGTAGGACAGGCTTCAGCCTGTCTTCTTTTGATCTTTTTTAGAACTCCGAAATCTAAACCAGACAGGCTGAAGCCTGTCCTACTGTCCCGGTCTCGCTGTTAGTTGCCGACGGAGGTTGCGTTCGCGGTCGCTGCCGGAGCGGAAGTTTCCTTCTTTTTCTTCCAGTCGGCGATGGCGGCCTTGATGGCATCTTCGGCTAGCACGGAGCAGTGAATTTTCACCGGAGGCAGGCTCAACTCGCGCACGATGTCTGTGTTGGAGATGGCGAGCGCTTCCTCGACCGTCTTGCCCTTCACCCATTCGGTGGCGAGCGAAGAACTGGCGATGGCCGAACCGCATCCGAAGGTCTTGAATTTTGCTTCCTCGATGACATTCGTGTCGGGGTTGATCTTCATCTGCAAGCGCATGACGTCGCCGCACTCCGGCGCGCCAACCAAGCCTGTGCCCACGTTCGGATCTTCCTTGGGCAAGCTGCCTACGTTTCGCGGGTGCTCGTAATGATCGACTACCTTATCGGAATAAGCCATTTCACACTCCCTTCGATATTTGTACGAAAAAATTCGTTCCTAAATTCTTCTGCAAGACCTCGATTTTGCCCATGTAGCGCTCGCTTTCAGCCGAGCGCCGCAGGATTGCAAAGTGCCCGCCTAAAGGCGGGCACTACATAAGATGCCTTTAGTGGCCGGCCGATGCGCCCCAATTCATTTTGCTGATGTCGATTCCCTCTTTGGCCATTTCGTACAGAGGCGATAGTTCACGGAGACGCTGCACAACTTCGATCACGCGGTTCGTGACGTAATCCACTTCCTCCGAAGTGTTGAAGCGGCCGAGCCCGAAGCGAATCGACGTGTGCGCAAGATCTTCGCCAACGCCCAAGGCTTTGAGCACGTAGCTCGGTTCCAGCGTGGCCGAGGTGCAGGCCGAGCCGCTGGACACTGCGACATCGTTGATCCCCATCAGCAGCGATTCGCCTTCGACGAACGCGAAGCTGATGTTGATGTTGTGCGGCAGGCGGTGCTCCATCGAGCCGTTAATGTAAACTTCGTCGAGCTTCGAAAAAATGGTGTCCTTCAGGCGATCGCGCAAGCCGCGCAGGCGCGCGCTTTCTTCCACCATTTCGTTCTGGCAAAGCTCAGCGGCTTTTCCGAATCCGACGATGCCTGGCACATTCAAGGTGCCGGAGCGCATGCCGCGCTCGTGGCCGCCGCCATCAATCTGAGCCGAGAGTTGCACGCGCGGATTGCGCCGGCGCACATACAGAGCGCCGCAACCCTTGGGACCGTACAGTTTGTGTGCCGTCAGGGAGATCATGTCCAGATTGTCGCGCTGCACGTCCACCGGAATTTTGCCGGCCGCCTGCACGCCGTCAGAATGGAACAAAATGCCCTTTTCCTTGGCAATCTTGCCAATTTCCTGGATCGGCTGAACCACACCGATCTCGTTGTTGGCGTACATAATGGAGATCAAAATTGTTTTGTTGGTGATGGCGCGGCGCAGATCGTCCAGA
Organism: Candidatus Acidiferrales bacterium; assembly: GCA_035696345.1. Taxonomy (GTDB): domain Bacteria; phylum Acidobacteriota; class Terriglobia; order Acidiferrales; family UBA7541; genus Palsa-360. The sequence goes on along the minus strand of DASRQU010000031.1, from coordinate 1,656 downwards.
TCGATGCGGCCGTCCTTCGCTACGGGGAGATACGTCACTTCGTAGCCGTATTTTTCCAGGCGCTTGCAGGTGTCAAGAATTGCCTTGTGCTCGGTAACCTGCGTGATGATGTGGTTGCCCTTTTCGCGGTACATTTCGGCCGCGCCCTTGAGGGCCAGGTTGTTCGATTCCGTGGCGCCGCTGGTGAATACGATCTCTTTGGGCGTCGCGTTGATCAAGCGAGCGATCTGCGCGCGCGCACTCTCCACCGCTTCTTCCGCGGCCCAGCCGAAAGAGTGGTTGCGGCTTGCGGCGTTGCCGAACTTGTCGTGAAAGTAGGGCAGCATTGCGTCGACCACGCGCAAATCCACCGGGGTGGTGGCGTGGTAATCCATGTAAATTGGCAGTTTTATGGCCATTCGTATGTCTCCCGTTTCGATTTCTAAAGAATCCCCTGACGCAAAATCTAAAGTTTTTAAAGTTTCCCGGCGCCATGCGCCTGTAAAACTAAATCGATAATCCGACGAGTTCTCCGTCGGGCGCATCTTCCGTCATTTGCGAAATCGTGACGGAGCGCAATACCTGGGCGATGCTGTCATTCACCCGCCGCAGCGGTTCGCGAATCGTGCACTTCATACTTTGATCGCAGTTTCCGTGACTCGTTACGCATGAAGTGATCACCACCGGGCCGTCCACTGCGTTGATCACATCCAGTGCCGAAATTTCTTTAGGGTGCCGCGCCAACTGATATCCGCCTGCCGAACCGTGGCGCGCTGTTAGCAAGCCATTTTTCGCCAAGCGCTGCAAAACCTTTGCCAGCAGCGGTGCCGAAATTCCGTAAGCTTCGGCAATGTCGGAAGCGCTCAAGGAGACCTCGCTGCGATGCGCCGCCAAGTGCCTGACAGCAATCAATGCGTAGTCCGCTTTTTTGGAGAGCTTCAACATTTGGATATACGACTGAATCAGTCGTACTTGAATACTAAACCCGGCCGAATTCTCTGTCAAGCAATTCTAACGTCGGCAACTCCATGCTGAACATTAGCTTACATTACGACCAATTTGGTCGCCTTAGTCAAATTCGGGACAATGAAACGGCAGCTTCAGGGGTTGACTGGCGATATTTTGAGGTTGAGTGGTTAGCACAGAGACTGCGGTTTGGATGAGGTTGTATGGGTATGGCCTGCCGTGCCCCCACAGGCGTCGAGGCTGCGATCAAGCGTCAGGTCGTTACTTCGGCCTGCTCCTCGCTGACCCAAGCTAAATTGCTTTTACGGGCAACGGTCACGAAAATGTGGTTACCGAATGCCAGCTTGTCGCGGAGTGTATGCCGAATATCGATTCGCGCACTCACCATTTTAAACGGATGATTAAGCAGCACAAGCTTTAGCTTGTGGGTTTAGGCTGTCCGCCATACTTGCAATCAAAATCCACAGGCTGAAGCCTGTGCTATTTAAACCATGGCGAAGGCGCGGCTAACTTTTGTGGTCGGGTTTCCATTTTTTCAGGAACTCGAGGACATCCTCGGGGCCGATGCGTACGGTGGACTCAAACTCGCCATTTTTCTGGCTGACCAGCAGCGTGCCGTCCGGGTCGAGGATGGCCAAGCTGGGAACTCCTTTATTCAGGGGGATTTCGTATTTTTTGGCGAGGTCGAGATTTACATCGTAATTGCCGACG
>DASRQU010000030.1:0-32841 GCA_035696345.1 Candidatus Acidiferrales bacterium | reverse complement strand
TTCTTCTTTAGGGACAGGTTTCGGTTGCGGTTCGGCTTTATACAACCCCTTCGTCGTGTCCACCGTCTGGCTCTGCGTTACGATGTCCGGGCGCGGCAGCATGATTCCGGGAAGCTTTGCCACCAGCCCCACGGAAACGGCACCGCCACCGCCTGCACTCCCCCACGAATCCCCACGATGCGAATAGATAGTGGATACGGTCAGTGATCCGAAAAGAAGCCCGTGGAAAACGACCGACCACACGAATGGCTTCTTCAGGTTGGGAGTAGTCGCGCCGGGATGTTGAGAAGCGTAGGCCATGATTAGTGAGCAGCGTCGTCGAGCGGTTCGGTGACGACGCTGATATTGTTGATGCCGGACTGGCGCATGGTGTCCACCACGAGCGCGAAGGCGCCGAAGGGAACGGTCTTGTCGCAGCGTAGGTACACGGCGTCACCCTGCGGGTTGTGCAACTGCGCGTGAACCTTGTCACCGAGCTCGTGAATGTTGACCGGATTGTCTCCGAGATAGATCCGCTGGGCGCGATCGATGGAGACCACAACGCGTGATTCGGAAATTTCCTTAACCGTCTTTGTTTTCGGCACGTCTACTTCGATTCCGGATTGCAGGATCGGGGCGGTGATCATAAAGATCACGAGAAGCACGAGCATGACGTCCACGAAGGGAACAATGTTGATCTCTGACAGCGAAGTTCCGGATTGGCGAGACAGTTGCGGCATCTTCAGTTATCTTCCGCCGGCGTTTTGCGCGGCATTTTTCTTGGACTTTCAAGAGTCAAACGCTTTAACACAAAGAACACTGAGAAAAACCACACCGAGAGTTCCACCGAAATAATGACAGCACTTTGCTACTGATTGCGCGTGCCTGGATACAGTTTCTCCACGACCGAAGTCACTTCCAGCGCGAAGCTATCCATCCTTAGGCTTAAATCACGAATGTCATGCAGAAAATGGTTATAGGCGATAACCGCGGGCACAGCAGTGAAAAGGCCCGCAGCGGTTGTGATCAGCGCTTCGGCGATCCCCGGAGCTACCGCGCGGAGGCTCGCTGCTCCCGCCATGCCCAATCCAGTAAACGCGTCCATAACGCCCCATACGGTACCGAAAAGACCGATGAACGGAGTGACCGAGCCTGTGGTTGCGAGCCACGGCATGTAGCTCTCCACCTTGCGAACTTCTTCGCCCGCGGCGAGCTGCATCGCTACGGTGACGGCATTCAGGCTGGTGACTTTGCCTGCGGGACTTCCGGAGCGGATTTGACTTTCGAGTTCACCGACGCCCGCTGCGTAGACAGCTTCCATCGGCGATCCGGCCGCGCCCAGTTGACGCGGATCCGGCAGCGTTCGGTTGGCACGGAAAATGCGCAGGAACAGAGAAGTCTGGCGGCTGATGCGCGAAAACATAAATAATTTTTGGAAAATCAGCGCCCAGGAAAAAAGAGAAAAGACCAGAAGCATCGCCAGAACTATGCGAGCGACCCAGCCGGTCTGCTCGATGAGCGTGTCTAATTGGCCTGCGAACAGCAAAAATGCGGATAGCGGAATGGTCTCCCCCTCGAAAAACTGAACGATGAATCCCCATTGGCAACCTAGCACAGGCCTAAAATGCGGTCAATTCATTACAGCGGTGTGCGTGCTTACTTGTGCTCGGGGAGTACATCACCTTATATCGCACTACGATGTATTCGGGCTCGCACGGGATAGCGCAAGCAAAAACTTGGCACAGAGGAAACTGAGAAAGACGTGAGAAACCCTATGCCACGATGGTACTGGTCTCTCCGCCTCGCACTCGCCGCTTTTCTCATGCTTTTCCCGGAGTTCTCTGTGCTAAATCTTTTGAATTTTGCAGCGCGCCGTGGCCCATAACCCCGCAAATCGGTGTGCTATCATCTACCTCGGAAGATGACGCAGAACTACGACATTCGACTCGATGCGCTGGCCGGCAAAAGTGCCGCCCCGCCCGCCCCTCCCGCTGAGCTCGCCGCGTCCGCGCCGGGCGATAACACCTTTTATTTGGAAACATTTGGCTGCCAGATGAACGATCATGACTCGGAGAAGGTGGCCGGTGTTTTGATGAGCCGCGGCTATCAGCAGGTCGATACGATGGATGCCGCGCGCCTAGTACTCTATAACACCTGCAGCATCCGTGAAAAGGCCGCGCAGAAAATATTTTCGCGACTCGGCACGTACCGCAAATATCAGGGCGGGGAAAAAATTATCGGCGTTCTGGGTTGCGTTGCGCAGCAAGAGGGCGAAGAAATTTTCGAGCGCTCTCCGTGGGTGCGTCTGGTGTGCGGTTCGGCGAGCTACAGCAAGCTGCCTGATTTGATCACGGAACTCGAGTCCGGCAACCGGCGCGTCATGGGCCTCGACAAAAATACGGACGCGACGTTTGAAACGGAAATGACCCGCCGCGACAATCCGTTTCGCGCCTATATTACGATCATCGAAGGATGCGATAAGGCGTGCTCCTACTGCGTCGTCCCGTTTACGCGTGGACCGGAACGAAGTCGCGCTAGCGCTGGCGTCCTGGAAGACGTGCGGCGATTGGCCGACTTGGGCTACTCGGAAATTCAGCTACTCGGCCAGACCGTGAACTCTTACAAAGATCCCTCCGGCAGAAAAATGTCTTTCGCGGAACTGCTGGTTGCGGTTGCGGCGGTGAAGGGAATTCGCCGCGTGCGTTTTACAACTTCTCATCCCCGGGATTTCGGACGGGACATTGTGGAAGCGATCGAGTCAACTCCGGTGTTGTGCGACCATGTTCATTTGCCGGTGCAATCCGGATCAACGCGCGTTTTGCGCGACATGTTGCGCACGTACACGCGTGAAGAATATCTGGAAAAAATTGCTCTCATCCAAAGTGCACGCCGGCCGATCAGCATCACGTCGGATATTATCGTGGGCTTTCCGGGCGAAACGGAAGACGATTTGCAGCAGACGCTGACGTTGCTGGATGCCGCGCAGTACGACGGCGTTTTCGCTTTCCAATATTCACCACGCCCCAATACTTCCGCGCAGCACATGCCTGACGCTATTCCGGAAGACGAGAAGGGTCGCAGGCTTGCGCGTTTGATGGATTACCAGCGCGAAATTCAGCAGCGCCGCAACGATGCGCACGTCGGAAAATCTTTTGAAGTGCTCGTGGACACGGCTTCACGGCGCGCGGGAAACTGGGCGGGTCGCGCGTCAAACAACCAGATGCTAAATTTCACTTCGCCTCGCGAGAACCTTCTGGGAGAATACGTCCAGGTTCGTGTGACGAGCGCCGGGCCGATTAGCCTCATCGGCGAACACGAAGTATAATTTGTGGTGGACGGCGCGTTTTGCTCTGCTGTCCGCAGTCAGCCCCGGGGAGGTTTCCATGGAAGTCGAAATGAAGATCCGCGGACTGATGATGGACCCCGTCACCAACATGCCGATTGTTGTACTCAAGGACGCGCAGGGCACTGCGGTTCTGCCCATCTGGGTGGGCATCTACGAAGCCAACGCCATCGCTCTGGAAATCGAAAAAGTGCAAACGCCGCGGCCCATGACGCACGATTTATTGCGCAATGTTTTTCTCGGCCTTGACGTCCGCGTGCAAAAAGTGGTGGTCAACGATTTAAAGGACGACACGTTTTACGCGCTCATCTGGGTGGAGCGCAACGGCGACATTTTTTCCATCGATTCGAGGCCGAGCGACGCGCTGGCGCTGGCGCTGCGCGTCGATTGCCCAATCTTTGTGGAAGACGAAGTTTTGAAGAGCTCCAAGGTTTCCAACGCCATCTCCGAAAAATCCACCAGCGAAGAACTCCGCAAGTGGCTCGAAGGCCTTTCCGATGAAGACCTCGGGCGCTACAAGATGTAATCGTAATTGTCCGTAAATGCCTGTTCTCCCGTACAGGTTCCGCCAACGCACCTCTGAGTTCCCGAATCGTTGTGCACACGCTCGCGCGCCCTTACGCTGATTGTGCCCGCCATTTTCAATTTGGAGACCCTATGAATAAGCGATCCCGTTTTTTCCGCTATGGAATGAGCACGCTGATGGCACTGGCCTTGGCAACTTCCGCAGGTTTCGCCCAAGGTCATGGCAATGGCCACGGGAATGGCAACGGCCGTGATAAGAATAAGCACGGCGACGATGATGACGCGCGCTCCTACGAGTTCAGCGATCGTGATGGTGACGCCATGCGCGACTGGTACCGCGGCCATCGCAACTCGCTGCCTCCTGGGCTCGCGAAGAAAGACCGCTTGCCTCCCGGCCTCGAACGGCAACTCGAAGTTCGCGGCACTCTCCCTCCCGGACTGCAAAAGCGCATCCAACCCGTCCCCGTCGAGCTAGAGCGGGAGATGCCACCGCCGCCACCGGAGTGCTCACACGTCGTGATTGGCGGCCACGTCGTTTTGCTGAATCGCCGCACGAACGTAGTGATGGCCGTCTTCCACTTTGAAATTAGCTAGCAGCGGTTGTTGTGGCGCGGGTTTCAGACTGCGGGGTTTGGCTCTTGCAAGATGGAACCCCCGCAGGCTCAAGCCTGCGCTACTTAGTGCGAAGATTCGCTATCTGCCGCCGCATGATCAGCACGATGATCCCGCCCAGAACGGTGGGCAGTGCAAGTGTTAATAGCCCGGTTTTATAATTCCCCGTGAAATCCTTAGCGAGTCCCATCCAATAAGGACCAAGAAATCCACCCATAATTGCGATCGTGTTGGCGGTAGCGATTCCCGCAGCCGCGGATTTTCCCGTCAGGAAGCTAGATGGAATGGTCCACGAAGGCCCAGCTGTCGCGTTGAAGCCGATAAAAATAATCGCGTACGCCGGAAGCGCGAAGAGTGGTGCCGTCGTGATTCCTCCCACCACAAACGCCGCCGCGATCAGAAACACGGGCACAGCAATGTGCAGGTAGCGCTCGTTCACGCGATCCGAGTGATGCCCATTCAGCACCAAACCGAGGGCGCCCAGCATTCCGAAAATCGCCACGACGAAGCCGACTTTCGTATTGCTGAAGCCGGTGCTCAGCTGAATCAGGATCGGCGCAGAAAATGAAAACGCGTAAAAGCCTATGTAGGTACACAGCATGTAAAACCCGAGCAGCAGCACGCGCGGATTTAAAATGGCGCGCAGCGCGCCGGCCTCATGCTGCAGTCCTGTCGCTGCATTATCCTCGCGCAGCTGATTTGTGAGCCAGTCCCGCTCTTCCGGTGTGAGCCACTTCGCGTCGTCCGGAGTATTCGGCAAATAGAAGAGAAACACGGCGCTGAGAATCACCGCAGGCATACCCTCCGCCAGAAAGAGCCATTGCCAGCCTGCAAGGCCCATGCGGCCTTGCAAATTGAGCAGCACTCCAGCCAATCCTCCCATGAACACGGAACTGAGCGGCAGTGCCATATAAAAACGGCTCACCGTTCGCGCGCGTACGCTAGCCGGAAACCACTGGCTCAGATAGTAGACAACACCCGGAAAAAATCCCGCCTCGGACATCCCGAGCAGAAACCGCACCGCATAAAATTGCATCGGAGTTTTTACAAACATCGTGCCCATCGCGAGCAACCCCCACGTCAGCATGATGCGCGCGATCCAGCGCGACGCGCCGAAGCGCACGAGCAGCAGGTTAGAGGGGATCTCGCACGCCGCGTAACTCAGAAAGAAAAGCCCCGCGCCCAGGCCGTAGCTTGCCGCGCTGAAATGCAAGTCGCGATTCATCTGCAGCGCCGCAAAGCTGATGTTCACGCGGTCTGTGTACGCCACGCCGTATGCGATGGCGATAAGCGGAATCAGCCGCACGCTGGCCTTGCGCAGCGCGGACGCACCGATGGTGGGGTCCATTGTGCTGGAAGTACTCATAGGAGACCGGGAGTCACCAAAGCATTCAGCTTTGCCGGACGAGGATAACACGTGGCATAGGCTTCAGCCGGTGGGGTTTAGTCCTTGCAAGGGCGAGGTTCCACAGGCTAAAGCCGACGCCACAAAGCGCGCATCGCCGCCCGAACGGTAGACGGATTCATTTCTCCGCGACGTAAAGTATGCGCGCGAGGCGGCCAGTCGACGTTAGCGTATGCACGCAGGCGAGAAATTTCTGCAGCCCTTCAAAAGTTGCGTCGCCTTCCATTTGCGTCAGGAGTTCCTTGCGCCGCTCGCGTGCGTCGCGCCAGCGCTGCGAAATTTCCGCCGCACGCTCAGTCGTGTCTAGCGAAGCAATGACGGAAAACCCCGCCTCCTGCATGAGCCGTTCGTTCTCTCCGCGCGGCACGAAAATGTAGTAACCGATGGAACTGCGCGCCGCGATTTCTTCATTCGTCAACGCGCCGTTCACCACCAGAGCATCGCTGAATAGAAGGCGCGCGCGAGGCTTCATCACGCGCCGGCACTCGCGTAGCAACTGCAAGCGGTTCGGAATGTGGCAAAACGCGTCGTTGGAGTAGACCGCATCGAACATTCCGTCGACAGCGGTTTCCGAAAAGGGAAGCGGCGTCCCGGCGTCGTGCAAGAGGAAATTGACCCGGCCTTCGAGCGCGTGAGCTTTCTCCGCAGTTTGCGCCGCATGAATCGCGTGGGCATTCGCGTCGATTCCGGTAACGCTGCAGCCAATCGCCGCCGCAAAATGCAACGCGCACCCGCCGGCCCCGCAGCCAATTTCGAGCACCTTGCTATCGCCATGAAGGTTCAGCATTCGCGGAATTTCGGCGACCTCCGCGGAGTTCATCCAACTCGTCTGACCCAGATCAATGCCGTACGTATCGCGCCGCAATCCGGAATAGACTTCCGTTTCGCTGTTCCCGTACGCCGTGTTGTAGAGATCCACTTTTTCAGGCATGCGTCTTCCTGGGCTCGCGTCTAGGTCCGTTCTTGCCGCCTCAACCGATATAATCTGGCGGGAAGATTTTTCCAGGTTACATCGCACTCGAACTGAAAACCCATTTTTTCGGCGACGCGGCGCGATCGGCTATTCTCTGCCGCAATGATTGCTACGACGCTCTGCAATTGAAACCTCTCGAACGCTATTTTCAGGAGTTCGCGAGCCATTTCGCTCGCAAAGCCAAGTCCCCAAAATTTGTCCAGGAGAGCGTAGCCGAGTTCTACTTCCCATCCACCGCCGACTTCGACTTCGCGCAGGCCGCCACGACCCACAAAATGACCATCGCGAGCATCACGAAAAATCCAGATACCGAAACCGCGACGATCCCGATGAGACAAATTAGCGCTCAGCCATTGATTTGCCTCGTCCTCGGATTTTACCCCGCCCAACGTCGCCATTACGACCGAGTTTCGGTGCATATCCGCAAGCTCCGGCCCATCCACGCGACAAAGAGGGCAAGCGTCAAGCCGCTCTGTTCTGAACGATTGAAGATCAATACCCACGCCCGGCGAACTCCTGGCAGCGTGTTCCAGAACTTTGAGGACGTCATCCAATGACGTGAAAATACCGTCCGTCAACCGCCTTATTTCATCCGAAGGTGCGACAAGGTCAGGGACCATATAAACTTGCATGCAGGCTTGATGCGCCGCCGCGACCCCCGATTCGGCGTCTTCCAGCACAAGACAGCTCCCGGGCTGAACTCCCAACCGTTGCGCCGCGAGAAGAAAGATATCCGGAAACGGTTTCCCGCGCGCAACCTCGTCTCCCGTGACAACCGCATCGAATCGTTCCAGCAGTCCAGTCGATGTCAGCGTCTGCAGCGCCTTGTATCGTTCCGTCGAAGTAGCTACGGCCTTCGGCATATTTCGGGTCTCCAGAAACACCAGGAGGGCATCGAGACCGGGCTTTTTTGATATCGGCGACTTTGAAAATGTGATTGTTTCGTGCCTCTGAACGCTGGCTTCAAAGTCTTGCAGAGGAAATTCAGAGCCGAACAAATTGGCGAGTGCTTGGAACCCGTCCTTCCTGCTGCGGCCCACCAATTGTCTGTAGACTTCATCCGTCAGTGCAAAGCCACATGCGGCCGAAGCTTGCTTCCATGCCATTCGATACGCCGGCTCCGTGTCCAGCATCAATCCATCCATATCGAAGATGACGGCGCGAATTCGCACGGGCTCATTTTAGGCCAAAGTATGGGATGCGATTAGAAAAAATGACATTTATAAATGTGATTCGAAGCACATAGCACAGCGGAAATGGTGATTTTTGCAAAATAGAATTGCGAGAATGCGGTTAAACCGGTGGCACGTACGATGACGCACTCAGCTATCGAGTGTGACCGGAGATATTTATGAATCAGCAAAAACTGCCGCCAGATCCGTTGGTGCTTTCCTATCTGGCATTGCGAAAGGCTGTGGGTATTGTCGGATTTGCACTTCCGTTCGCCCTCGGAATTGGGGGATTTCTGCTTTCCCGGCAGGGCATCCAGATTACCATGAGCGATTACTATTACACCGGGATGCGCAATGTGTTCGTGGCCAGCCTGTGCACGATCGGAATTTTTCTGATGTCCACGCGGGGATACGGTCTGAACGACGAAATCACGGGACGCCTCGCTGCTTTCTTCGCGATTGGCATCGCACTTTTTCCAACGACCCCGGCCGGCGATGCGACATCTCGCGCGAAAGCCATCGGCACGATTCACTTGTCGTGCGCCGCGCTTTTTTACCTGACCGTGGCGTTTATCTCCATCGTGCTGTTCACAAAAACCAGCGCGAATAGCGTGCCCACTCCGCAGAAGCTGCAAAGAAACACGGTGTATCGCGTCTGTGGATTTGCAATTCTTGCCTGTATTTCCCTGATTCTTGTCTTTGAATTGCTTCCGGACACAAATTCTCTTGCGAAACTAACCCCGGTCTTCTGGCTTGAGTCTGTTGCCTCCGTCGCATTTGGCGTTTCGTGGCTCGTCAAGGGCGAAACGATTCTGAAGGATCAGTAAGCCTCAAACCATGTCGGGAGTTCCGATGTGCGCGGGATGCCTCACAGGCCGCCCGCTCAGAAAACGAGCGGCCTCTGCGAAAACAAAGACAAACCCAGTTCGACGTTTCGCTTTGGAATGCTCATTCGCGCTGATTGTGCGGGACAACAAGGGGCTGAGCTTATTGCCATGAGCGAGTGTTTAGCTATGCGATTTTTACCAGCTCTACGTCGTGTTGAATTCGCTTGTGATCGGGCCCAATCGCTTTTAGCGGCATCGAACAGCTATAGCAGCAATTCACTTGATCGGGTTGAAGTACTAAGATTGGGAAGTCGCAAGAACGGCAACGGTAAAGCGTTTGCTTGTGGCAAAGCGGGCAGAAAAATGGGGGCAAGTCCCCGCGATTCTGCGGCGACCATACAAAGGAGCAATCTTCCCCGGAACAAATCGTGTACGGCCCCATGGAGTTCCTCGCTTGAGCTTGACGCGCCAAGTTGTGCTGGAAGAAAATCCCGGCAGACTGATAGCGTGCGCATTTCACGGGCATGAAGGGGGACGTCTTGTCTCCGGGAAGCGGGAGAGAATAGTTCACGAGGAGTGAACGAATCCCGAAAACAAATCGCAAATCTGATGTTCTAATAAATTGGAACGACGAAGTAATGTATAGACACGGTCACTGGAAGTGTCAAGGATTTTAATCAAACCTGTTCGAGTGGCTCGACGATTGTGTGCCGCAGCCGAACAGAGCCTCACTTTGGACTCGGTGGGCGATGAAGATTCGGCCGCGCGCCGCTGGTCGGCCGGATTTGCTCAAGGTTTGATGGTGATTCGGTGCGGCTCATCCGGCGTCACCAAACGATGTTTCCTGAAGTATGCCTCGAGCGCATCCAGGTCGGACGGACCACCCACTGCGTCAATGCCGTGCCTCAGCACATAAAACTGATCGCCACCCTCAGCGAGGTAGTTATTTATCGTCACGCGATAGCCGGTTGAGGGATCGACCTGTGCGCCGTGGATCCGCATGCTGTGTGGATCAACCTTATCGCACACCGCGCCGTCGGGATTCCAGGTATAGGTAAACCCTTCGGAAATTTGCAGAATTCGGTTGGTGGAAGGCACGGGCACATCGCCGCCCGGCGAATCCAGCAGGCATCCCGCAAACTGTTCTTCGAGCAGGGTTTTGATTTGCGCGCCGGTTAGGGTCACAGTCACAAGGACGTTTCCGAACGGGTGAATCGAAAAAAGTTCTCCATACGTCACGCTGCCGCTTTTCACACCGGCCACGTTGGGTGTAAAGGGAAGGTCCGTGCGGATCCCTCCTTCATTCGTGAATGCTACGACGGCGCCCCCGGCCGCGGCGGAACTGCTTGCCTCGAGCTGCGCGTCAGCTACAAGATCGCCCAGAGGGCTTTCGCCCGCAGGATTGAGCATTTTGGGAATGTCTGCGGTGATCGATCCGACTTCCCGATTTGCAATCGGGGATGCCAGGGCCACGTAGTGGTCCACAAACGTTTTGAGCGCTGCATCCGGCGCAATCCCCGGGGCGTTGGTTCGGTCAACAACCATGTTTTTGGCGGCGACTCCGGTAATGGCTTTCGTTTTCGTGTCGATGGTCACGTCAATATCCGTCAGCAGGCGGCCATACGACGCTGCGCTGGTAACCACAATTTTCCTTCCCGTACGATTTGACAACTGGCAGATATACGCCTGATGCGTGTGTGCGGAGATGACCAGGCTCACGGAGTCATCGAGTCGATTGACGATGTTCTCAATCGGAGTTCCGCTCAGCCCGCCCTCGCAGCCGTTGATGTCGGGCGTGCCTCTGGTCGTCTGCGCGCCGCCTTCGTGAATGAGGACCACAAAGTTTTTAATGCGCCGCGCACGCAAAGTGCGCACGATTCCGTTGATGGCGTCAGCTTCATCACCGAACTGCAGGCCTGCAATGCCACTGGGGAGAACTAACTTTGCTGTGCCTTTCAATGTCAAACCGATGAAGGCGATTTTCACGCCGTGAAAAATTTTAATGCCGTAACCCGGCAAGAGGGTTTTGCCCGTAGAAGTATTAAAGACATTCGCGGCAAGATACTTGAATTTCGCGCCTTTAAATGGAGCAGACTTTTCCGTAGTCTCTTCACACGTTGTTCCGTTCGGTTTAAAGCAGCCGCCGTATTGCTGGCGCAACAGTTCCTGTCTGCCTTTGTCGAATTCGTGATTGCCCACGGCGCTGAATTCCAGACCCAGTCGGTCCAATGCCTCGATTGTATCTTCGTCGTGGAAGAGCGAAGAGGCCAAGGGACTTGCGCCAATCAGATCGCCGCCGGCAACCACTACATTGTTCGGGTTTTCGCCTTTCAAATGCTGAATGTAGCCGGCCAGGAAGTCCACCCCGCCGGCATCGACTGCGGGGGACTTTGCGTTCGCTCTGTATTTTCCGGGGGATTCCAGATTTCCGTGAAAATCATTAAACGCGATGATCTTTAATTTAAGTTCATCGGCACGCGCGCCGCTTGGCGCTATTAGGCTAAAGAAAGTAACGCAAGCCAACAGGCGCAATTGCGTAAAGGGTGTCAACGAATCCGACTTTACAAGTTGCGAAAAGCGGAGTCAATCGCGGTGTCAATCCTGGTCGAGAATGCCTCGCAGCTTTAAATCGGCGTAAGTCCTGCGCGCCGGGCGGGAACGCCGGAGCCTTTCGCGTGTTAGAATGAAAAAGTCATAATCCAAGCCGAAGTTTACGAAAAAAAGACGTACGTGCTTCTTCTATGGGCAAAATAGTTTCGCACGATGAGTTGATCGAATTGACGGGGCGCGAAAAACGCAACGGACGCATTGTTGTGTTCACAAACGGATGTTTCGATCTGCTCCATCCGGGCCACGTGCGATGTTTGGCTGATGCGCGCGCGCTGGGCGATTTGCTCGTGGTGGCCGTGAACAGCGATCGCAGCGTTCGCGGCAATAAAGGCCCTGAGCGGCCTTTGGTGGGCGAGCAGGACCGCGCGGAAGTGCTCGCGGGCCTCGCGTCGGTGGACTACGTAACGATTTTTGACGAGCCTACGCCGCGGGAATTGATCGCGCGCGTTTTGCCCAGCGTCCTCGTCAAGGGCGCGGATTGGCCGCTGGACCAAGTCGCCGGGCGCGAAGAAGTGGAAGCGGCAGGCGGACGGGTGCTCTCCATTCCGCTCGCGCCGGGCTATTCCACGACTCGGCTCGTGCAACGCATCCGAGATACCGCCAGCGCGGCCCCAGCCGGAACGACGCACCACCTTCAGAATAAATCATGATCCTTTCTTCCGTTTCCGAAACGTTAGCGTCGGTTGGAAAGCAAACCGCGCTGGAATCGATCATTTCCGAATTGCGTCAAGGGACGCCGCGCGAACGCCTCGCGGGTCTGACTCCGACGGGCAAAGCTCTTGTCGCGGCGATCATCGCTACGGAGTTGCGCCGCCCAATGGTGGTGCTGGTGGAGTCCGGGGCGCGCGCCGAGGAATTCGCCGCGTCCATGCAATTTTTTTACAAAGCGCTGGCGGGGCAGGAAGCCACAGAAGTTACCGTGCTGCCCGCGCTGGATGTATTGCCGTGGCAGGAAGCGGCAGCTCACGCTGAAATACTTGAGACGCGCGCGGTTACGCTGTGGCGAGTTGCCACTGGGGAGGCACGCGTGGTTGTCGCGCCGATCGCCGCCGCGCGCATGCGCCTTGCGGATGCCTCGTATTATGCGGAGCAGGCGCGAACGCTCGTGCGCGAAGATCCGCTTTCGCTGGACGATCTCTTGGCACACCTGCGCCGCGTCGGCTATGAATCCCATGACATGGTGGAGATGCCGGGCCAGTTTACCGTTCGCGGCGGAATCGTAGACGTGTTTCCCGCCGAGGCGGAGCGGCCTGTGCGTCTCGAATTGTTTGGCGATACTGTGGAATCCCTGCGCGAATTCGATCCCAATACGCAGCGATCCGTGCGCCCGATTGACCGCGTCACGCTGCCGCCGCTTGTCGAGCAATCTTCAAACGGGTTCGGCGGCGGCTTCGGCATTGCGGAAGGCGCGCAGAAAATTTCTCACACGCATTCGCTGCTCGATTTGCATGAGGACACCGTCGTGCTGGTGGATGAGCCCGCAGCAATCAAAGAAGCCTCCCGCGCATTTCTGCAAGGCGCGATGCAAGACCTCGAAGGAAAAGAAGGAGAGTCGGTGGACCTTCTGTCGTCATATTACTTCACCGACGATTGGGACGAAATGCTGGCGAGGCACGCTCGCCTCGAAATTGAACAGCTCGGCGTTACGCGGGAAGATTCCGAAACGCGTTTTATCCAGACGCAGCCCACGTCAAATTTTCACGGAAATGTGCCGGCATTTATGGAAGAAGCGCGCAGGCGCGTCGCTGCCGGGGAACGCGTGCTGCTGGCCGCGGAAAGCCTGGGCGAACTCGAGCGCTACGTGGATTTGTGCCACGAGTACGAAGTTCCATTCCGTCTTGGCGATCTGGAAGAAAACGCGACGAGCGCGCGGCTCGCCGAAGATTCTTCAGCAGGCAGCATTCCCGCGCTCGTGTTGTGCCGCGCTCCATTTACGGACGGCGTAATTTTTCTCGACGCGCGCGTGGCCATCTTTGGTACGGGCGACGTGTTTGAAAGCATGCGCGCGGGCTCGACGAAACGCAGGCCCAAGACCGCGAGTTTTTTCAGCGATTTCTCCGAACTGAAGCCCGGCGACTACGTGGTTCATGTCGACCACGGCATCGGCCAGTTTGAAGGATTACATCAGATCGAAAATGGCGGCGCGCGCGGCGAATTCATGCGCCTGCGTTACGCGGACGATGCGCGGCTGTACGTGCCGCTGGAACGCCTCGACCTCGTGCAGACGTATCGCGCCGTGGAGGGCGCGACTCCGGTTCTGGACAAACTGGGCGGCAGCACGTGGACGGCCCGCAAGGCCCGCGTAAAAAAATCGGTCGAGGACATGGCCGAGAAATTATTAAAGATTTATGCGGGAAGGAAAACGGGGGATGGCTTCGCGTTTTCACCGGACGGCGCGTTTCAGCGCGAATTCGAGGATGCTTTCGAGTTTGACGAAACGCCGGACCAGGCCATCGCCATCGCCGACGTGAAGCGCGACATGGAGCGCCAGCAGCCCATGGATCGCTTGCTCTGCGGCGACGTGGGCTACGGCAAAACCGAAGTGGCGATGCGTGCAGCGTTCAAGGCGGCAACGGACTCCAAGCAAGTGGCCGTGCTCGCGCCCACCACGATTCTCGCGTTCCAGCACTACGAAACATTCCGCAAGCGTTTCGCCGCGTTTCCCATCAAGGTGGATTTGCTCAGCCGCTTCCGCACGCCGCGCGAACAAAAGGAAACACTGGCGCGCGTGGAAACCGGCCAAGTGGACATTGTGATCGGTACGCACCGGCTGCTTTCCAAGGACGTGAAATTTCACGATCTCGGCTTGCTCGTTGTAGACGAGGAGCAGCGCTTCGGAGTGGCGCACAAGGAGCGGCTCAAGGAACTGAAGTTGAACGTCGACGTCCTCACACTCTCGGCCACACCGATCCCGCGCACCTTGAACATGTCGCTCGTCGGCTTGCGCGATATGAGCGTAATTGAAACACCGCCCAAAGACCGCATGGCCATTCAAACCGTGGTCGCTCCGTTTTCCGAATCGCTCATTCGCCGCGCGATCGACGAGGAAATGTTGCGGCACGGCCAGGTCTTTTTGGTGCACAACCGCGTCGAGACCATTTACGCGATCGCCGACCTGGTAAAAAAACTGGTACCGAAAGCGCGCGTCGTGGTCGGCCACGGCCAGATGAACGAAAAAGAACTGGAAGCTGTGATGTTTAAATTTGTGCAGGCCGAGGCCGACGTTCTGGTCTCCACCACGATTGTGGAAAATGGCCTGGACATTCCGGCCGCGAACACAATTTTGATTAACCGCGCGGATCGTTTCGGACTCTCGGAGTTGTATCAACTGCGAGGGCGCGTCGGGCGTTCAAACCAGCGCGCGTATGCGTACTTGATGGTGCCGGAAGACGTAGTGCTGACGCAGCTCGCCACGCGTCGCCTTGCGGCGCTCAAAGAATTCAGCGCGCTGGGTGCAGGATTCCGCGTGGCCGCGCTTGACCTGGAACTTCGCGGCGCGGGAAATTTGCTGGGCGGCCAGCAGCACGGGCACATCAATGCGATCGGCTTCGATATGTACGTGCAGATGCTGGAGCGCGCGGTTTCCACCCTGAAGGGCGAAGAAGTGAAGCCCGAAATGCGCGCCACGATCAACCTTGGGCTCGATATCCGCATCCCAGAGGAATACATCCCCAACGAAAATCTTCGCTTGCGGACGTACAAACGTATTGCCGGCATCACCAACGAAAAGGAAAGGGATGAGGTCAACAGCGAGTTGACGGATCGCTTCGGTGCGCCACACTCCTCTGTCGGAAATCTTTTGGACTACGCGCTGCTGAAGGGACTTGCCGAAAGTTTGTTGATTTCGTCCATTGAACGGCGAGCGAACGAAGTGGCGATTAAATTTCATCCGGAAACGCCGCTGTCGCCGGAAAATTTAGTGAAGTTCATCCGCTCGCAGCAAGAAGGCTTGCGGCTGGACCCCAGCGGCACGCTGTGGATGCGGCTCGACCGTCGCGGACGCGTGGCGGAAAGCGTCAGAAACGTGTTGCTTCCGCTTGAAATGAAGCGATAAACTGGAAACGAGCAAACCTTATGAACGCAAGTAAATGCCTGATTTTTTCACTCTTTTGCGCCAGCCTGAGTATTTCCGCGGCCGCACAAACGAAAAGCACGGTGGTGGAAGAAATTGTCGCCCGCGTGAACAATGAGATTATTACCCGGGAGGATCTGGATCATGCGCACGCCTCGCTTGAAAGCGAAGCGGCGGACGCGTGTGCCAAGTGCACGCCTGAAGAGCTGAGGGCGACGGTAGCGGGGAAGGAAAAAGACTTGCTGCGCGATTTGATCGATCAGTCGCTCTTGACGCAACGCGCGAAAGATCAGGGAATCAACGTCGATACGGAAGTCATTAAGAGGCTCGACTCCATTCGCCAGCAATATAAATTGCCCGATCTGGATGCGCTTGAAAAAGAAGTCACCAAGAGCGGCCAGGACTATGAAGATTTCAAGACGCAGCTGCGCAACCAGCTTTTGACCCAGGAACTGATCCGCAAGGAAGTCGGCTCCAAAATTATCGTCAGCCATGAAGACATCGTGAAGTATTACAACGATCACAAGAGTGAATTCGTTCGTCCGGAAACAGTCGTTCTCCGCGAGATTTTCGTATCCACCGAGGGCAAGCCCGCAGCGGATCTTCCCGCGCTGAAGAAAAAAGCGGATGGATTGCACGACCGTGTAACGAACAATGGCGATGATTTTGGCGAGCTCGCGAAGCGCTATTCGGACAGCCCCACGGCGCAACAGTCCGGCGAACTGGGAACTTTCCAACGCTCGCAGCTGGATCCGAAGATCGCGGAAAAAGTTTTTGGCCTCACGCGCAATCAGATGACCGACGTGATGGAAACAAAAACGGGCTACGAAATTTTGCAGGTTCGTGAACGTTACGAGGCCGGCGAACAGCCGCTCGAAAAAGTGGATCCGGAAATCAGCAATAAGCTTTACGAGAAGGGCATGGAGCCGGCCATGCGCGCCTACCTTACAACACTGCGCGAAGACAGTTTCGTGCAGATCAAGCCGGGGTATACGGATACAGCAGCGGTAAAAGCAGAGCCCATCGAGGAAGTCGCCGCCACGCCCGACAAAGACGATAAAAATAAAGCCACCCGCAAGTGGGGCGTGCTGCCCAAGAAGAAATCCGGCACATGAAACAATGCTTCGTCGCCACTCTTCAGGACGGTCAGGCCGTTACCAGCCATTTTCTTGTCTGCGTAAAGGAAATTCGGTCGACACGCGAAGGAAAAACCTATCTGCGCCTTGAGCTTGGCGATTCGACGGGTCGCGTGGAAGCGCGCATGTGGACAGGCTTTGACGCCATGGCCGCCTCTTTTGAGCGGGATGATTTTGTAAAGGTGCAGGCGCGCGTTGAGAATTACCGCAACAAACTGCAGCTGGCCATCGAAAAAATCCGCCGCGCCGAGGAAGGCGAAGTCGATCCCGCTGATTTTTTTCCGCACACCAAGGAAAATGTCGATGAGATGTACGCGCAGTTGCTGGAGATTGTCGAGTCGGTGGGGAATCCTTGGCTGCGGCAGCTTCTCACGAGCGTTGTTGCAGATCCCGAAATTGTTCCGCGCCTGAAGCGAGCCCCGGCTGCAAAGGTCATGCATCACGCGTTCTACGGCGGGCTGCTCGAGCACGTCCTCAGCTTGTGCAATCTCTGCCGCGCGGTCATGGGTCACTATCCGGAAGTGAATTCCGATCTGCTTTTATCCGGCGCAGTGCTGCACGATATCGGAAAATTAAAAGAGCTGAGCTATGACCGCTCAATCGGCTATACGGACGAAGGCCAGTTGCTTGGCCATATCCTGATCGAGTATGGCGACCTTACCAAGAAAATCGATGCCATCGAAGGTTTTCCGGCGGAACTCAAAATGCTCGTGCTGCACATGCTGATTTCGCATCACGGCCAGTACGAATTTGGCTCGCCGAAACTTCCGATGTTTCGTGAGGCATTGCTGCTGCATTATCTGGATGATCTCGACTCTAAAATGGCCGCCGTGCGCTCCGCGCTTGCTTCCGATGAGGGCGAAGGGAACTGGACCGGGTTCAATGGAGCGCTCTCGCGCCGCATTTTGCGAACAGATAAATTTTTGGGGATCCCCGACACGGCTGTTGCTGATGCGGTACCAGCGGTGGAAATTGCATCGATCGTAACGGAATCTGCGGACGGAAAAAAGTAGACGCGTGGAACACACCGAACATTCGCGAACGCCGGGGCCGCGCCATTCGATTCTGGATCTCGCGCCGCTTGAATTGGAATGCCTTAGCGTCCTTTGGCCCTTGGGTAAGGGAACTGTGCGAGACATTCACCGCGCGCTCGCCGAGTCAAAGCCGCGAGCCTATACCACAGTGATGACGATCATGGATCGCCTCGAACAAAAGGGAATTGTCGAGCGCCGTAAAGTGGGTCGAGCATTTCTCTATCAGCCGAAGCTGAGCGCTGAAGAGGCGCGCCTAAAAGCGGTAGAAAAAATTGTGGACGGTTTTTTTAACGGTTCGCCGGAAGCTCTCGTCGCGCATCTTTCCGATCGAGGAAATGTCGCGGCGCAAGTGGCCGCGTCGAAGCCTGCGTCTGCGCCGGTGCGAATTCCCGAGCCCATGAAAGTTCCTGCTCCTCCCGCGCCCCCAGCGGAACTGCCGTCTCGAAATCTTGACGAAAGATTATTGTAAAATGCTGCCGGTTTCCTACTCCATCCGCGATGTACGCATCGCTCCCGGTACGGTTCTCGCGCCCATGGCTGGCGTCACGGATACCGTTTTCCGGCGTATGATCCGTAGCCTCGGCGGTTGCGGCCTGATCATGACGGAATTCACGAGCGCGGAATGCATCACGCGCAACAACAATCGCACGGCACGCTACCTCTTTTTTGCGCAGGATGAACATCCAATTACCGGACAGTTGTTCGGCGCCGAGCCGGACGTGATGGGCCGCGCCGCAGGAATGGTTGAGCAACTCGGCTTCGATATCGTCGACGTAAACCTTGGTTGCCCCGCAAGAAAAGTGGTGAAGTGCGGCGGTTCCGGTTTGCTGCGCGATTTAAAAGCGCTGGAGCAGGTGCTCACTGCGGTTCGCAACGCCGTGAAAATTCCCATGACCATCAAGATTCGCGCCGGGTGGGATGAAAACAGCATCGTCGCGGTGGAGGTCGCGCGCCTCGCCGAACAAATTGGAGTGGAAGGCATCGCTGTTCACCCGCGCACGCGCGCGCAAGGTTACACCGGCCTCGCCGATTGGAAGGTGATTCGCGACGTGAAGCAAGCCGTGCGCATGCCGGTGACCGGCAATGGGGACATTAATTCGCCCGAAGATGCGATGCGCATGCTGCGGGAAACAGGCTGCGATGCGGTGATGATCGGCCGCGCCGCGTCCAATAATCCGTGGATTTTCAAGCAGATTTCGCAGTTTGCGGCAACCGGAACTTATGAGCAGCCGACAGAATGGGATCGCTACCAACTGCTGTCCATGTATTTCCGGAATCTGGTTGATACGGAATGGCCGGATGCGATTGGCAGAATGAAGCAGTTCACCAGCTACTTTACACATGGCGTGAGGAACGGCGGCGAGCTGCGCAAAAATGTGCACACGGCTCGCACCACCGCAGAAATTCTAGATCGTGTAGATACTTTTTTCGCGCAGACGGCTTAAGTAGGACAGGCTTCAGCCTGTCTGATTTTGATCTTGCTCAATTTTAAGGAAGTCAAAAGAAGACAGGCTGAAGCCTGTCCTACTTAAAGCCATTCACCGTTCCAGCAAAAGCTGTTTGTACGCATCGCGCTTGCCCAATCCGCGTTCCCGCGCGGCCTGCTTGAGCGCCGCTTTGCGATCCAGCCCCATCTCTGCTTCGAGTTGCGAGACGCGATCCTTCAGCGAAACCTTTTGTACGATTTCCTCTGCGCTTTCCTCTGGAGGGCCGATCATCAGGGTAATTTCTCCGCGCGGCGCGCGTTCTTTGGCGGCGTCGCGCAGATCAGCCAGGGTACCACGCAAAAATTCTTCGTGAATTTTGGTCACTTCGCGCGCCACCACGGCGTGCCGCGAACCTAGAATATCCGCCGCGTCCGCCAGCGTATCGGCCAGCCTGTGAGGCGCCTCGTAGACTACGATTCCGCGCGGCTCGGATTTCAGCGCGTCGAGTTTTTTTCTCCGTGCACCCGCTCGCGACGGCAGAAATCCCACAAACAAAAACTCATCCGTCGGCAATCCGGAAGCGGCGAGCGCCGCGACAAAAGCGCATGGCCCCGGAATGGGCACCACCGGAATGTGATGCCGCAAACACAATACAACCAGTCGATGGCCGGGATCGGAGACCACGGGAGTTCCCGCGTCGCTGACGAGCGCAACCTGCGCGCCTTGTTCCAGTTGAATCACCAGTTCCGGCGCACGCGTCAGTTCGTTGTGCGCGTGGTAGCTGATCATTTCCTTGTGAATGGAATAATGCTGCAGCAACTTTTGCGTCTGCCGCGTATCTTCGCAGGCAATCAGATCGGCTTCCTTGAGCACGCGAATCGCTCGCTGGGTAATATCCTCAAGATTTCCAATCGGCGTGGCCACCAAATACAGGCATCCGGTTTGCGAATTGTCTTGCGCGTCCGTCATTTTTGCGTGCCTCTCGTCCATGCGAGTTTAGCATGCGCCCCGCCTGCGCCGCAGGCTATTGATAGGTTGCAAGGAAGCGACTCGCGCAAACGTGCAGAACAAATCGCCGCTGCGTCCCGAAAAATCCGAGCCGCAGAGGCCGCTACGTAAACCAGTTTCGTAAAGGCCGTCCGGCTTTTGGACGGGCGACCTTTTTTGCCGCACCTCAGTTTCTCCCGTCGAAGCCGCAAACTCCGGGAACCGTACGATCCGCCGCGCGTCATGCTAAGATATGCCATTCCATCTGAGTTGAAGGAGACCAGCTTTGCCGCTCTACGAATACCGTTGCCTTAAGTGCGATCGCCACACCGATAAAATCGAGAACGTAAACGGTCCGCATCTGAAAAAATGCCCGCACTGTGGCGGGAAAGTGGAGTCTGTAATTACCGCGCCCGCAATCCAATTCAAGGGTTCCGGCTGGTACGTCAACGATTACGGCAAAAAGACTTCGGGCGGAGATTCGGGTAAATCGGAAAAAAGCGAAAAATCCGAGAAATCGGAGAAGTCCGAGAAGTCAGAATCGAAGCCTGCCCCCGCAAAAGAAACCAAGAAGGCAACGAAAGAGAAGTAAGTAGAACAGGCTTCAGCCTTTTTTTTTTTGATTCTTGTAAACCGACTCAAAAAATTCAAAAACAGACAGGCTGAAGCCTGTCCTACTAAAGCTTCAACCCTCGCAGGTACTCGCGAAAATCCTTCCCGAACTCACCGTTTTCCAGGCCAATCTCCACAGTGGCTTTCAAAAAACCCAGCTTGTCGCCCGCGTCATACGATTTCCCCTCGTAGATATGGGCGAGCAATCCGCTTTCCGTGGCCATCAGGCGCAGCGCATCGGTCAATTGGATTTCCCCGCCGCGCCCAGGCTTCGTGCGTTCCAGACAATCGAAAATTTCAGGCGGCAACAAATAGCGCCCTGTGACGGCCAAAGTTGAAGGAGCTTCCGCCGGACTAGGCTTTTCCACGAGATCGCGAATGTTCAGAATTCGCTGATTCCCGTCTACGCCTGCCTTCCGGTCCACATCGACGATTCCGTATAGTCCTGTTCTGTCGCGCGGCACATCTTCAACGGAGATAACGCCTTTTCCGGTCTTCTGATACACGTCGACGAGTTGTTTGGTCGCGGGATTCGCGCCCGGAATAATGACGTCGCCGAGCAGCACAGCAAAGGGTTCATTGCCGACAAGTTCCTTGGCGACGAGCACCGCATGGCCCAAGCCGAGCGGTTCTTTCTGCCGCGTATAGCTGAAGTGCACCATATTTCCAATCTCGCGCACCAATTTCGCGAGATCGGATTTCCCCTTTTGCTCCAAAAAATTTTCAAGCTCAGGGGAGGAATCGAAATGATCTTCAATCGCGTTTTTGCCGCGGCCGGTGACGATGATGATGTTGTCGATTCCTGAGGCGACACATTCTTCGACCACGTATTGAATGAGTGGCTTGTCCACCACAGGCAACATTTCTTTAGGTTGGGCCTTTGTGGCAGGTAGAAATCGAGTGCCTAAACCAGCTGCGGGAAGAACGGCTTTGCGTACTCGCTGTCGGGTATTGGTCATATATATTGGTGGGTAACTCTCAATGACACGATACGGGTGGGAATTGCGCGATGTCAATCCATCCTTCGCCTTAGAGGTTCGTAAGTTATATTTTCACATATTGTAAACGCGACATGCGAGGGAATCGGGAACGGCTATGCAGTTACTTGCTAGCAGCGCAAGGATGAGTAACAGCGAGTTACAAGATCGATTTGTCTTTAATCTCCGGCAGAAGCAGCGTGTGTCGGTTCTTCATGGCGTTTGCGCATGGCCACGAACCACTCACGGAAGCATTCCTTCACAATATCGCCGATGGTTTGCGCATTTTGAGCGAACACCTTGGCCCACGCCATAAGCCCCATTTGCGGGAAGTAAATTCCCCTGAAGCATAAACGCGCAATCAAAATATTGATCCGGTAGGCCACGGGCTTGTCGCGGAACGAGCGCACTGCCAAGGCGATGGCCTCGGGACTGTACGATTGTGCCCATCCGTATTTCACTTCCGCGTGCGCTTCTTCGATGCTCATTTTCAGCGGCGTGTGCGCCATCGCGAAGGGAATGAATTCCTCCCAGTGTTTCGGCCGTGTAAGGCGGCCCGCAGCTTCGAGGCGCGCGTAAAGCGGCGTCGACGGTAGGGGAGTGATCAAACCAAAGATAGGCAGCCCTGCCGGCCATGTGCGAATCTGCTCCAGCGTGCGCTCCGCTACGCCGACCGTATCGTTGTCCATTCCGAACATGAACGAAGTGATCGCGAAAACGTTCCGATCCGCCAGCCTCTGCAACACCGCCGCGTATTCTCCGGGCTTGTTGAAGCCCTTGTTCACGTCGGCGAGGTTCGTCACGTCGATCGATTCCATGCCGATGAAAATCCATTTGCCGCCAGCGGCCGAGATCAGATCTACCAGTTCCTGGTCGCGCAGCAAATTGGCGCTGATCTGCGCCACCCAGTGGACCTGTGCGTTCGCGGCAATAATGTCGCGCAGAAGGGACTTTGTGCGCTTCGGGTTGATCGCAAAATTATCGTCGATGAAAAACACGGCGATCTGCCCGCCTTCTTTTTTGGCGCGCGCTTTCAACAGCAGCAACTCATCCACTACGCTTTTGTTGCTGCGAAAGCGGATTGAATCGCCAAAAAATCCCGTCACGGTGCAGAATTCGCAACCATACGGGCAGCCGCGGCCGGACTCCATCGGGATGATGCGGAATGATCCCCAGCCGTCGCGAAATCGCTTTAGCATCGGAGCAAGTTTTTTCGGCACTACGTTAAATTGGTCGAGATCAATTTTGTCCCAGGGAATCGCGGGATAATCTTGCAGGCTGGGCTTCTTTTCCTGGCCAAACGCATCCACGGGAGAATAAATATCTTTAAGCGTTCCGCGCGCCGCATCTTCCACAATTTTTGGCCACGTTTCATCCGCTTCGCCCAGCGCCACTGCATCCGCGTGCCGCTTTCCAGAGATTTTGCCGAGCGCTTCGTCCGGCATTTCCGTGACGTGCGGCCCGCCCATCACCACGGGCACGCCCGCGGCGCGCACGGCATCCGCCATGCGATAGGCTTTGGCGACCATGCGCGTCATGCATCCAATCCCTACCAGGCCAATATTATTTTCGCGCACGTACTTCGCGATGCCAGCCTCGTCCATCGGCTGCGCATTGCCGTCGATCAGTACTACTTCATGGCCCGCTGGCGTCAGCGACTGGAGCAAAAACATCCACAGGTGCGGCATAAAATTTTTCGTTACGCCGTTATCCGGACTATAGAGCAGTATTCTCATGTTTTTTCTTCTCTGGCGATTCGCCGAAGAGGCAGGCTCCGAGTTGCCGGCTATCGTCCTAAATTAAATTGTGACGGGTCCGAAACGGTCGCCCAAAGGCGCGCGGCGGAGCGTTCGATTCGACCCGACGAAGTCTATCATCAAAGATGCACACAAGATGTCCTTTTATCGTAATGAGACGCATTCGTCAATGCAGTGATTCCATATGTTAGTATTAAAAATTCCGAGTGAAAGGAAAGAAGCTGTGCCAACGCGAATTCTGGGTATTGAGTCGTCGTGTGACGAAACCGCAGCCGCTGTCGTGGTGGACGGGCGGGAAATATTGTCGAGCGTCGTGTCTTCGCAACTCGATATTCACCGGAAATACGGCGGCGTGGTTCCAGAACTCGCCTCTCGCGAACACCTGCGCCAGATCGTTCCCGTGGTGCGCGAGGCTCTTCAGCAGGCGGGCTTAACGTACGGTGACATCGATGCCGTCGGCGTCACGCAGGGACCCGGCCTCGTCGGGTCGCTGCTGGTGGGTGTGACGTACGGAAAAGTTCTTGCCATGGAATTAAAAAGACCGCTCGTGCCCGTCAATCATCTGGAAGGCCATGTACACGCCGTGTTTCTGGAAGCGCACCTGGGCGGAAAAATCCCGGAACTGCCAGCCGTATGCCTGATTGTTTCGGGCGGACACACGCTGCTCTACCACGTACAAGCCGCGGCAGGGAATGGCGGGTTTCAATTCCGGCGCCTCGGAGGTACGCGGGACGATGCGGCCGGGGAAGCCTACGACAAAGTTGCGCGGCTCCTAGCACTCGGCTACCCAGGCGGTCCGATCATCGACCAGCTTGCCGGCAAAGTGGCAGCCACGGGCTCGAATTTCCACGAAAAGGATGGCCTGAATTTCAATCCCGTAAAAATTAAAAGTAATCCTTTTGATTTCAGTTTCAGCGGAATCAAGACTGCTGTGCTCTATTACGTCCGCGCCCATCCGGAATTCGCGGAAGAAATTGAAATACGCCAGAAGGCGCTTCAGGCAGGCGTTAAGAAGGCGGCTGATTTGTTGCCGCTCTGCAGCCCGCGAACTCTCGCGCTGATTGCAAAGTTTCAGGCCGCCGTCGTGCGCGACCTGGTGACACGCGCACTCGATGCCGCGGCGCACACCAATTCCCGAACTATTCTTGTGTCAGGCGGCGTTGCAGCCAATTCCGAGTTGCGCGAACGTTTTACTTCCAAAGCCGCCGAAACCGGCGTTACGGTGTTTTTCCCCAGCCGCGCACTTTCCACAGATAATGCCGCCATGATCGCCGCTGCCGCGTATCCCCATTTGCTTGCTGGCGATCTCGCCGCGGGCGATTTGAATGCCGAGCCGAATCTCCGCCTCACATAGCAAGGGCACTCTTGACTGTGCGGGTTTTGCAAAATTCACGTAGCCAAGGGTGGCTGTGCTACTCGACGACGCCAAACCGCCGACTTACGAATCGTATTCCCCCAAAGAAAAACCCCAAAACGGGAATTGTTTTGGGGTTTTGTTCGAACTTCGAAAATTGAAAAAAGTTACATCTCCATACCTTCCGCGTTTTCCATCTGTAAGGGCATTTGCAAGCGGGCCTTCGCCAGGGACTTGACCAGTGCTCCTTCCATGGTTTCGGCTGAGGTATTTCGGGCTGTGGCGAGTTCGCTTACGAGGAGGAATTTTGCTCGTTCCAACATTTTCTTTTCGCGGAAGGAAAGCGGCTTGGTGCGGCTGAGCGATACGAGGCTTTTTAGTACGGCTGCAACTTCGATGAGCTCCCCGGTTCGCATCCGCTCCGAATTTTCTTTGAAGCGGTGCTTCCAATCGTGGTGCGAATTCGGTTTTCCTTTTTCGAGAAAGCTCAGAACTTTGAGCGTTTCTCCGTTTCGAATCACGTGCCGCAGTCCAACAGATTCAGCGTTTGTTGCCGGAACCATTACTTTAAGCCCACTCGCCAAAATCTTTACCATGAAGTACTTTTCCGTGCGCCCGTTTAGAACCCCAAAATTGATCTGTTCGATCATTCCTACGCCGTGGTTCGGATAGACAACTTTGTCCCCTATCTTGTAATCCATGGTCGGAAACCCCCTAGAGGTAAGCTAAGGCAATAGTGTTCCCGTTTGCGGAAGAAGTCAACATATTTCTTTCAGAATCAGTAGTTTATGCGATTTTTTCATGCGAGAGTGGTCATTGAATTGCACATGTATTTTTTCTTATATTTCACTTTAGTTTCATTCTACCTTCTCGTATTCTTCACCGGTTCCACTTAGCCATCCATTTGCTAGAATAGCTAAATGCTGATGCTCTCCATAGATACGAGCACCCGTACTGGCAGTGCGGCGATCCTGCGCGGCTCGGACGTTCTCGCCGAAGTTTCGGGATACGAAGAAACGCTATATTCGAACAGGCTTTTTCGCGATGTCGCCACGCTTCAGGAGCGAGCCGATTTCAATCTGGACCAAGTTGATGTCTTTGCCGTTGCATCCGGGCCCGGCTCGTTTACCGGTCTAAGAGTGGGATTAACCGCCGTCAAGGCATGGGCAGAGGTCTATGGGAAGCCCATAGCAGCGATAAGTGGGCTGGAGGCGATTGCCTATGAATCTTTGGCGGACAAGGCCCCTGAGGCGCTCTCAGCTTCATTGATTGCCCCGTTTCTCGACGCTCGCCGCGGGCAAATCTTCGGAGCTGTGTACAAGCGCCTACCAGGGCACGGAACCGGTCTGCAATTGGTCACCGACGAATCTATACTTTCACTGGACGAGTTTCTGGAGATGATTAAGGAGAAGGCCAGCGACTCTGTCGTCCTTGTGTCGCCGACACCTGAAGTGTTGCCCTTTTCTCGGATTGAGGAAGTCCTGCCTGGCTATCGTGTAATTACGGTGTCGCCCGCGCTGGCTCCTGCGATCGGAAAACTGGGCCTGGAGCGTGCAAAGCGCGGACAATTGGTCGACTCGCTCACGCTCGATGCGAATTACGTGCGCCGCTCCGACGCGGAAGCCGCGTGGAAGGATCGATGATGCCCGGGCCCGTGCCCAGAGCCTGGCATCCGAGGTCTGTCACCATTCGGCGGATGCTGCCTTCTGATGCATCGGGGGCTCAGTCGATACTGAAGGAAAGTCCCGAAGCGTCAATGTGGTCCATGGAAAGCCTGGAAGAATCTGCTTCGCGATGGATCGCGTGGGTGGCCGAACGTGGCGGGCAGGTCGTGGGATTTTTAGTTGGAAGGCCCGCGGCGGATGAATTTGAAATCCTGAATCTTGCCGTTGGCACAGAGTTTCGGCGGAAGGGAATTGCCAGCCGGTTGATTCAGACTGCGATCGATACCGCACGCTCCGCAAGAGTGGCGAACATTTTTCTGGAAGTCCGCGCATCCAACGAGGCTGGAATCGCGTTGTACAGGAGCCTGGATTTTAAGCCATGCGGGCAGCGCAAGAATTACTATCGTGACCCGATAGAGGACGCGGTCCTGTTGATTTTTAACAATTTTGAAACAGTATCTTAATTTTTGGTGGATTTTTACTTGGCGGGAGATTTGCATTGTGCTAGTTTCGCCATGTTATGTAATACCCGCCCACATTTTCCGCTTAACAGGAGGCACATTATGCCGGCCTTGTCCCGTGAGATACGCGAGCAACTTCTGACATATGACCAGGAATTCCAGAAGTTGAACGAACTGCACTCAGAATACGAAGCACAGCTTATACAGATTTCGCACTCAGCTTACCTGAACCTGGAAGACCTTCAGCAAGAAGCCACCCTCAAAAAGCTAAAGCTAAAAGTAAGAGACCAGATGGAACGGCATATTGCGCAACGAATGAAACCGCGGGCCCCGCGCTAACACTCCAGTCCTTGCCTAAATTGAGATAGAATATTTATGGACGCTACGGGAGTGCCATAAATTTTTCCTCCTGACAAGGACGTGCATGGTTAAGGACGGCTATTGGTTTGCCGCACCGCCGCTGCTGCTTGGAATCATCGCCATCGTATTTCACTGGAACTGGCTCGGCGGCATTCTCATTTTTCTCGGTCTCTTTGTGGTTTTCTTTTTTCGCGACCCGGAACGCACGCCCCCGGCCGATCCAGCGTTGATCGTTTCTCCCGCCGATGGACGCGTGGTGGGGATTGTGGAAGAATCGTTCGGCGGCAAGACGGGTCACCGCATCAGTGTGTTTCTTTCCGTTTTTAATGTGCACGTAAACCGTTCTCCCGTGGGCGGGCGCATTACCGCCATCGAATACCGCACAGGGAAATTCTACGCAGCGATGCGCGGCCGCGCCTCCGCCGAAAATGAACAGAACGCTTTTCACGTCTTGACCGATCGTGGAGAAGTGGTCTTTACGCAAATCGCCGGCTGGGTGGCTCGCCGCATTGTCGTCTGGAAGGCGATTGGAGATTCCCTAGTGCGAGGAGAACGCATTGGTATGATACGCTTCGGTTCGCGCATGGACATTTGGCTTCCTGACAACGTGGAAATTCTGGTGAAGTCCGGCCAGAGTGTGGCCGGCGGCAGAAGCGTCCTGGCGCGCTGGAAATGAGCGACTTCGAACAACACGAATTGGGATTTCCCGGCGCGCGCCGCGCGAGCTTGAGGTTTCGTCGCGGCATTCATCTATTGCCTGCTTTTATGACTGTGGGCAACATGCTTTGCGGTTTCTACGCAGTCATGGCCACGGTCAAGGGCGGTTCAACGGATTACGACAACGCCGCGAAGGCGTTGGGTCTCGCAATTCTCTTCGATTCCTTTGACGGTTTTGTGGCTCGCGCCACGGGCACCAGCAGCGAATTCGGCAAACAGTTCGATTCCTTGGCGGACATGGTCAGCTTTGGTCTTGCGCCTGCTGTTCTGGCTTTTGCCTGGGGAGTGCGCGGCATTGCCGAGACGAATTTCCTGGATATCCGCAAGCTGCACGAAATCGGCTGGTGGGTGGTTCTTACGTTCGTGATTTGCTGCGCGTGGCGCCTCGCGCGATTCAACATTCAGGGAATGGCTCCGGGCACCGGCTCCAAGTATTTTGTCGGCCTGCCGTGCCCCGCCGCTGCGGGTTTAGTTGCGGCCACTGTGCACGCGATCAAAACTCCCATTCTGGATTGGCGATGGTCGATTTTCTGGATGGTGGTCGTACTTGTCGATGCCGCGTTAATGTCCAGCACGGTTCGCTACCGCAGCTTTAAAGATATTTCTATGCTGGCGCGCCAAAAATCGTTCTTGGTGATTGTTATGGCTCTGTTGATTTGGTTGACGGTCATCAACTCCGAAATCGTGCTTATGGTTATCGCTACCAGCTTTGTCGCTTCCGGTCTTGTCCTTCACCTTTTAAGAATGGGACGCCACAGCGCGCCTTCAGCTCCCGCGAATTCATGACCTCTCCTAAAGGATCGGTGCGCATCGCCATCGCCGGCGCCTCGTCGTTGCTTGGCAAGGAGCTCAGCCAGTGGCTCGAGGAATCCAATTTTCCCTCCTTGGATATTCGATTGCTGGACGAAGAAATTGTCGCGGGAACGCTGACCGAAGCGGGTGGGGAACCAGCGGTTATCGAAACTGTTTCCGAAGATAGCTTTGAGCGCGTGCGTTTTGCGTTTTTTACGGGATCGCCGGAATTTTCGCAACGGCATGCGGCTGAGGCTCAACGCGCGGGAGCTGTGGTCATTGATCTGAGTGGCGGGTTGGGCGCCCTCGCCAGCGCCAAGCTGTGGCTTCCTTCTCTCGATTCTATTTTGGCTCCGCCCACTGCGACCGTTTCTCCGGGCGAGCCTCAAAGTATTTTTGTGGCGCCCTCTGCTCCATCGGACGCGGTAATTTCCATTTCCGCAGCGCTAGCTGGCGCAGGTCTTGAGCGCCTCGCGGTCACAGTCCTGCAGCCGGTTTCCGAGCGCGGCGCGGACGCGATCGAAGAGATGGAAGCTCAGGTGGTGAAACTCTTATCGTTTCAACCCATCGCACAAACCATTTTCGACGTGCAAGTTGGCTTTAACATGCTCTCCAGCTATGGTCCGGAAAGCAGAATCAAGCTTGCCGATGCCCGCGTGCGCGTTTCCGGCGAAACGAAAAAGTATCTTACCGGGCGCGCCCCCGTCCCGGCGGTGATGCTTGTGCAGGCTCCCGTGTTTCACTCGCAAGCGTTCACGTGTTACGCAGAATTCAAATCGGCACCGTCGTTGGAAGATCTTGCCGCGCGCTTGCAAAGTGCCGGCCTGAAAGTCGCGCGCGCGAAAGACGAGCCGCCCACGAACGTGAATGTGGTCGGCGAATCGCGCCCGGTGCTGAGGCAACCGGAACGCGACCCGAGCATCGAAACGGGTGTGTGGTTGTGGGGAGCCGCCGACAATTTGCGCGTGCCCGCGGCAACAGCAGTATCGATCGCGGAAGAATTGCTGGCGTCATGAGACGTTCTTCAGTAGCACAGGCTTCAGCCTGTGGAATTGTGTCCTGGTAATACCTAAGTTCCACAGGCTGAAACCTGTGCTACCGAAATGCAAACCGAACGTGGAGTTGAAGTAAGGAATATCCAGAAGTGAAATCCTCAACCACAACGCGGCAAATCACGGCTAGATTTCAAAACTCAAATTTCAA
Organism: Candidatus Acidiferrales bacterium; assembly: GCA_035696345.1. Lineage (GTDB taxonomy): Bacteria > Acidobacteriota > Terriglobia > Acidiferrales > UBA7541 > Palsa-360. The sequence goes on along the minus strand of DASRQU010000030.1, from coordinate 2,842 downwards.
ATTTGAAATCGCGGTTCTCTGCTTTTGCTTCGCGGGGATTCTGCTACTTACATCCTGCGGATACCACGTCGGCGGCACAGGTTCCCGGCTGCCGCCGGGCCTGAAGGTAATCGCGATCCCGGCCATGAAGAACGACACGACGCGCTACCGCGTCGAGCAGCGCATGACCGAGGCAGTCGTCCACGAATTCATCGCGCGCACAAAATACCGCGTCGTGTCGACGGAAGATTCCGCGGATGCGGTGCTGCACGGCGAAATCACCAGTTTTGAAGCGACGCCCGCGGTGTTTGACACCACGCCCGCGTCCAATCCAAGCGTCACAAATGTTCCGGCCGTCAACGTGACGACGGCGCGCGCTACGACCATGCTTATTTCCGTACACATGAAAGTGCTGCTCGAAGAGAGCGGCACGAAGCGCGTGCTCTACAAGAATGACAACTACCTGTTTCGGGAGCCGTACGAAATTTCCACCGACCCCTCCAAGTTTTTTGATGAGCAAGGGCCCGCGTTGCAGCGAATGTCGAGCGATTTCGCCTCGCGCCTTGTTTCGGATGTCCTGGAGAATTTTTAATGGCTGCGCTCACTTCTCACGAACTTCTGGCGCGCGTTGCCAAAGGCAAGCCCGTCCCAGCGATTCTGCTCGCGGGCAGCGACAGCTACTTGCGCGAGATGTGCCGGAAAAAAATTGCCGAGGCGTATGTGGAGCCCGCTATGCGTGACTGGGGCATACGAAAATTTTCTGCGGACGATGACGAGATCTCTGAGATTTTAGGGCAGGCGCAAACCATGCCCATGCTCGCGCCGCGTCAGGTGATTTTTGTAAGCGACACAGAGGCATTAGAGCGCCTCGAAGAAACTCGGCGCGACGCTCAGGTGAAACAAATCGCCGAGTATCTGGACAACCCCGCGCCTTTTACCGTGCTGGTATTCGAGGCCACGGCGCTCGATCAACGCATGCGCCTCGCCAAAATGTTTGCGGAAAAAACAATGACGGTTTCCGTGGAGCTTTCCGCCGATTCAGACGAGCGTGCCACGCTGGCTGTGCCGGTGGCGATCGACATGGCCAGGGAATTGGGATCCGAACTCGACCGCGACGCTGCCGAAGAACTTTGTGGCATTCTAGGCGGAGAACTGTCCGCCATTCACACCGAGATTGAAAAACTTTCCGCTTACGCGGGTGAACGAAAAAAAATTACCCGCGCTGATGTCGATCTGCTCGTAATTTCTTCGCAGAAATATGAAGTGTGGGATTTGGCCGACATGCTCGCCGAGCGCAAATCTGCGCAGGCGCTGGAATTTCTGGACAGCCTGCTGCGGGAAGGCGAAGCAGCGGTGGCCTTGATTGGCGGCCTCGCCTGGACGTATCGAAAACTTTTAGAAGCGCAGGAATTGCCGCCGGGAACAAATGGCTGGCAGGCGGCAAGCCGCCTGAAAATGCGCGCGGACGCTGCGGATTTAGCGGTGTGCCGCGCCAGAAAAATTCCGAAATCACAACTCGCCAGTGGCCTCGCGTCTCTCTACGAGGCCGATAGCCGCCTGAAATCCGGCGGCCATAGCCAACGCGCCGTAATGGAATTCCTCGTAACGCAGCTCGCGTCGGACTCGCCGAAGTAGGACGGGCTTCAGCCTGTCTGCTTTTGTGACCGGAGATAGAATCAAAACCAGACAGGCTGAAGCCTGTCCTAACTAACAGAAAAAACGCCCGAAACTTCCGGGCGTTTTTCAAGTACGCATGTTTTGAATTTGCGAAACTACGCTTTTGCCGCGGCGCTCAGTCCGTTGACGGCAATGCTCAGGCGAGATTTGTAACGGTTGCCTGTATTTTCTTCGAGCACGCCCTTGCTGATCGCTTTGTCAATCGCGGACAGTGTGGGGTGAAGCAAAGTTCCAGCCGACGCGGAGTCTTTCGCGGCGATCGCGGTGCGCAATTTCTTCATTGCAGTTCGCACGCGTGTTGTATTCGCGCGATTAATTTCCGCGCGTACCGGGGACTGCTTGGCCCGTTTAATGACGGATTTCTTACGCTTCTTTACCTTCGTTGCTGCGCCTTGCGCCATTCCATTCTCCTATTTGCATTGATTGCAATGGAAATACACTAACGGAGCGCACTAGCTTTGTCAACGAATGCGCCAGGAACAATGTTTTCGATCCCGTTGGATTTTCATGCCTGCTATCGATTCATACTTCTTTTACTTCGCACAGATTTGATTTTGGAGCGTCGGCGTCCGCGGAAGCATTTCGCCGCGATGCTCGCGCACAAAATCGGGCGATCCACGTGAAGTGATGCGGTCCGGCCGTTGCCGTTGTATAGTACGGCGCAATTCAGTTTGGGAGGCCGATTTCATGTCCTTGAAGAAAATGGTCTTGTTCGGATTGCAATTAGCCGTCGCACTGTTTTCGGTGAGCGCAGTTGCTCCGGGTGCGCTGGCGCAGGCGAAATGGGAAAAGCTCGCGCCATTTCCGGAACCGGCTGAAGAAATTCTGGGGGTGGCGGCGGGCGGAAAAATGTATGTGTTTGCCGGGCTCGTTCCTTTCTGGAAGCCGAAGGGGTTGGTGTACGAGTACGATCCAGCGAGCAACCAGTGGACAAAGAAGAAGCCGATGGCGCTTCCATCGCATCACGTCGCATTCACGGAATATCACGGAAAAATTTATGCGTTCGGCGGATTTGTTTATCCCACTTCCGGCCCTGCGGCATGGGTTCCGATCAACAACGCGTGGGAATACGATCCGGCTGCGGATTCGTGGAAAGCGCTTGCGCCCATGCCGTCCAAGCGGGGCTCGCCGGTGGCCGCCGCGGTGGGCGATAAAATTTATGTAATCGGAGGCGTCAGCATTCTTC
>DASRQU010000029.1:0-59811 GCA_035696345.1 Candidatus Acidiferrales bacterium | reverse complement strand
CGCCAGGTTCCCCTTCACGCAAGACGAAATCACTGCCACTCGTTGCAATTCTTTCTGGCTCAATGCAAATGTCCCCTGTCTCATAGGGTGACATTTTCACGTAGCCGTTAAGGGGTGACAGAATTATGGAGCTAAGACATTCGGCGGGATACTACTCCCGAAAAACGTCAACTTAGTGTAAATTCTCCTGTGGTGCTTTTTCGGAAACTCTGAAAGCGCCGCGAATCCAACTAAACTTTAGACGCAGGTAGCCGCAGAAGGGACCACCCGCATGAGCCGGGATACTCTTTCCATCACTGATAACCGAACGGGAAAGTCTTACGAAGTCCCCATCAAGGACGAAACAATTCGGGCTACCGATCTACGCCAGATCAAGGTGAAGGGCGATGACTTCGGGATGATGAGCTATGACCCGGCCTTCAATAATACGGCCCTGTGTCAGAGCAAAATCACTTTCATTGACGGCGACAGAGGAATCCTTCGCTACCGCGGATACTCCATCGAAGAACTAGCGGAAAAGAGCACTTATCTCGAAACAGCGTATCTGATTCTGCACGGCGAGCTGCCTACGCGCACGCAGCTGGAAGATTGGTCCTATCACATCACGCACCATACCTTCATCCACGAATCGGTGAAGAAATTTTTGGACGGCTTTCATTACGATGCCCATCCGATGGGCATGATGATTTCCGCAATCGCCGCGCTCTCCACTTTTTATCCCGAGGCGAAAGACATTTTTAACAAAGACTCACGCAAGAAGCAGACATATCGCCTGATCGGAAAGATGCCCACCCTCGCCGCGTTTTCTTATCGGCACAGCCTGGGCATGCCTTTCGCATATCCGGATAACGAGCTTTCGTACCCCGGCAATTTTCTGAACATGCTGTTCAAGACTTCCGAACTGAAATACCGGCCGAATCCGACGCTCGAGCGCGCCCTGGACGTCCTGTTTATTTTGCATGCAGATCATGAGCAGAATTGCTCGGCGAACGCGATGCGCTGCGTGGGCAGTTCGCATGTGGATCCATTTTCCGCGACCGCCGCCGCGACCGCCGCTCTCTACGGACCGCTGCACGGCGGAGCCAACGAAGAAGTGCTGCGCATGCTGCTGGAAATAGGCTCGCTCGCGAACGTGCCTGCGTTTATCAAGCGCGTGAAGGCGGGCGAAACCAAGCTGATGGGCTTCGGGCACCGCGTTTACAAGAATTACGATCCGCGCGCCAGAATTATCAAGCACGTCGCCGACGGCGTTTTTGAAATTATGGGCCGCAACCCGCTGCTGAATATCGCTCTCGAGTGCGAACGCATCGCGCTTGAGGACGACTACTTCGTCTCACGCAAGCTGTATCCCAACGTCGATTTCTACACCGGCCTCATCTACCAGTCGATGGGCTTCCCCGTGACCATGTTTCCCGTGCTCTTCGCCATACCGCGCACCAGCGGATGGATCGCGCAATGGGAAGAAATGCTGCTCGATCCCGAACAGAAAATCGCGCGTCCGCGGCAAGTATATACGGGCTACGATTTGCGGCCTTACGCGTCTCTGGACCAGCGGAAGTAAGTGACAATCTTTAGGTCCAAGCAAGCGATCCTGGAATGGGCAAGAAACACAGCCCCTCATGCGCCGCGTTTGAGCCAGAAAAGCGTTCCCTAAATCTGACCTGGTCACTCTCGCACCAGGTGAGGCTCATTACCGGTAGCCGCTCTCGCTACTCATTTCTTTTTTGGCGGGTACTTGTCGATCGATTTCTTGACCATGTCGTTGATTTTTCCCTGAATTCTGCTGGCGTCGCTTTTTTCTTCCGCTGCGATCGCGCGCCATACCAGCGACTTTGTTGTGGGATCGCGCAAATCGATCACCAGGGTTCCTTGGGCATACGGCACACGCACGTAGCGCGTGCCCCGTCCGTACCAGCCGGCCGGATAGGCCTCGACTTCAGTTTTACGCGCCGCACCGAATGTGTAGCGCACATTCAGATCTGCGGGGCCGTTCGTCGCCATCGTTAACCCCTTCGCGGTTAAATCGTTTTGAATGTCGGTCTCGATCTGTTTTTTCACCAGTTCGCCGCCCAGCGCCGGATTGCGGCTGTTCAACTGGCCATCTCGGATGGCGAAGGTTTTGTACCTGCTGAAGTCGATGGACTGATCGAACTCCACGGTGATTTTTTGTGCTCGCGCGCCTTGCGCGACGAACAACGCTAAGACTAGGAACGCGATGCCGCGCAGGACGCGGGCCGCGAATCTCTGAGCTTTTTTGTTTCGGAGCTGCGGAAGAAATTCTCGAATCACGATTCACCTCTCGAAAAGCCTGCCGCAGTGTATCAAGGCTACGTAAAAATTCAGCAGCGATGGAGAAGGCGTGTGGAGTTTCCGTTATCTGGGTGCGGACGGCAGCGACATACAGTTCTCTGCGCGGAGTAAAGGCCTCCTTCGCGCATCAAGCGGCCTGTCCATCCCGAAAACGCGGGACGGACAGGCCGCTACGAAACCGCATTCGCAAAGGACGGCCGTAATTTGGCCGGGCGGGTTTAGATTCGCGACAAATTTGACTAACACATGGCCACAATATCGCTCGCTTTTGCCACTCGCCTGCGCAGCATTTATAATAGCCTGTGCGGAAAACAGATTTATTTTTTGACGTGTTTGGAACGGCGCGGCGCACGATGGTGGAAACGCAAATCCGCAAGCGCGGCGTTGCGTCACCGCGTGTTCTGGAAGCGATGGCTACCGTTCCGCGCCACGAGTTTGTTTCCGCAGAATTTCAGAACGACGCCTATGCCGACAAACCTTTGCCGATTGGCGAAGGCCAGACGATTTCACAACCTTACATGGTCGCGGCGATGACGGAGGCCCTGGAACTCACAGGCTCCGAGCGCGTTCTGGAAATCGGTACCGGATCCGGCTACCAGGCGGCGGTTCTTTGCTCGCTTGCAAGCCAGGTGATCAGCGTTGAAAATCACCCATCGCTTGCGCTGAGTGCACAAGAACGGCTTTGCCGGCTGGGCTACGCGAATGTACACGTGCACAGTGGAGACGGCTCGCTGGGCTTGCCCGACGCGGCGCCGCACGACGCCATACTTGTGACTGCCGGGGCGCCAGAAATTCCGCTTGTGTTTGCGCATCAGTTGCGGGAAGGCGGGCGCATCGTCATTCCCATTGGTGATCGCGAAAATCAGGAACTGGTCTCCGCTCAAAAGATAAACGGTGAACTCAAATTGCGCGTGCTATTCGGCTGCAGATTTGTGCCGCTGCTGGGACGATTTGGCTGGGCGCGGGACGAAAGAAAATTTCAATAAGTGCACTACCTCGCCGAATTTTCTCACCTACGCGCTTGGGCTCTCAGGGTCTCCAAAACTCGCGGCTCGTTCGTGCGCCCGCTTAAATGCTTTTCTCAAGACGCGTTCCACGGCTACCGTTACGTCGTACTTCACTAAATCCTCTTCCCTCGCCCAGGCAAATTCCAGGGCATCACTGGCGGCGGCAATCGTCCCTCCGCGAGTTTCGCAAAGGTAATCGAGAATCACGAAATGGTATTGCGGGCGCGAGCGATCGCCCGGCGTGCCATCGGCGTTGGGAGGTGCTGGGAAAATTCTCTCGAAAACTTCGATGAGTTCAATGATTTGCACATCGAGCCCGGTCTCCTCGGCGAGTTCGCGCATGACACCCTGCTCGAGGGTCTCCCCCACTTCCAGCAAACCGCCGGGAATGGACCACTCCCCCTTGAGCGGCGCGCTGCCGCGTCGAATGAGCAGCGCGCGGCCCTCGTGAACCACAACACCGCCTACTCCCACCATCGGGAGTTCCGGGTATTCTCTTCGGAGTGCCATCGTCGCTTTTGCCCGCTTCCATCTGAAGCCGCTTCGCGTTATATAATACTTTAGCAGGTGTGTCTTGCAGTCGGCGGGCTTGGAGTGAGCCTGTCCCCAAACTCCTAGGAGGTTTTCGCCGTGGTGCGGTGTCCTAAATGCTCAACTGAAATTGATGTGGATGAAGACGAGGTCGAGGAGGGCGAAATCCTGGCATGCCCCGAATGTGAAACCGAAATGGAAGTCGTGCAGATCCACCCCGTCAAAGTAAATGCTATTTCGGAAGACGATGATGAGGACGAGGAGTCCGAGGACGGGGACGATCTTGAGGACGACGACGAAGAAGACGAAGAAGAGGAAGAAGAAGACGTCTGAAAGACCTGTTCGCGTCTTTTGGCACCCCATCACAGCCATTCGCCGTCTTACTTTAGTGTGGATGGCACTTGCGCTTGTGGGATTTGTGCTTCTGGCGTGCACAGTGCCTGCGCATGAGTGGGCCGGCGTTCCGCAGAGTCCGAGTTCTCGGCACGCCCACGATTTTGTTGTTTTCACCACGGTATTTACCAACCAGGGATTCGCGTTGCCGGGAGCCCGCGCGCGCATGCGCCGGCCGGATGATAAGAAGTTCCGATGGGAAGCCATTTCCGACCGGCGGGGAGAACTAGCGATCCGCATCCCGCAGAATTCTGGTTACGAACTGACGGTGGAAGCGCGCGGATATAAGACGCAAACTCAGAAAGTGGATGCGACGGAAGGAAATCGAGCAGACCTGACGATACGAATGGAGGCGCTGTCCGGGCCGCATTCCGGATCAGGGACCGGAGGAAAATCATGAACCTGCGTAAAATGCTCGGAATATCCGTTGCGATTGTATTGGCCGCAGCCGTAATGGTTTCTGCACAGGGAAATCCGAAAGGAAAAGAGTCGCAGCTGAGAACCGTGCGTGGCACGGTTGTGGACGATACCGAAGCGCCGTCTGACTCAGCCGTCGTTTACCTCAAAAATTCCCGCACGCAGGATATAGCCACGCATCTCTCGAGCACTGACGGCACGTTCCGGTTCAGCGGACTCGACCTCAACGTCGATTACGAGATTCATGCCGAAAAAGACGGCTGGACCTCATCGTCGCGATCGATCTCCAATTTTGACACTCGCAAAGAATTCGTCCTCACGCTGAAGCTCGATCATAAAAAAGGCGGGAAGTAGCCGTGTCTTTTTTTCCATCGCAGCCTGTGAAGCCAGTCAAAGCCGAGTTGGCCTTGCTGCTGTAGCCCTCCTCTTCAGAGGAGGGAATTTAGACGCCGGGTGAAGCGCGCTTCGCGGTCCAGCTAAACCCCCGCCTCTGAAAGAGGCGGGATACAGCAAAGTCAACCCGCGGCTGACGAACTGCACGTTTTATTTGCAAGCCTTTAAACCGGCTGATTTTTTCGGTGACCGGGCCAAGGGAATTGCAGTAACATGGCTGGCACCCAAACTGGCGCGCCTCAATCTCAACAATTTAGACGCCGGTAACGAATTAGTTTCCCGGGGAGGGCTCCCATGGCAGTTCAATTTTTTGTGAATGGCAAGCCACAATCGGTTGACCTGCCTCCGAATATGCCGCTTCTGTGGGTTCTGCGGGACACGCTGGGAATGACGGGCACGAAGTTTGGGTGCGGCATGGCGTTATGTGGCGCATGCACCGTGCACGTTGACGGCGCAGCCACGCGCTCGTGCGTCACCCCCATCTCGAGCGTCGCAGGAAAAAAAATCACAACGATTGAGGGAATCTCCCCGGATCGCAGCCATCCGGTCCAGCGCTCGTGGATCGAAGTGGATGTGCCGCAATGCGGATATTGCCAGTCGGGACAGATTATGTCCGTGGTGGCCCTGCTCGCGAAAAATCCTAACCCGAATGACAGCGAAATCGATGACGCGATGAGGGGAAACATCTGCCGCTGCGGAACTTATCAGAAGATCCGCGAAGCCGTGCACCGCGCCGCGGCATTGCATCGGGCAGCCGCTGCGCGAAGCGATGAAGCCGTCGAAGTTGCCGGTCGGGTTTAACTGACAGAGGCTTCAGCCTGTGAGGTTGGTACTTGCAAGGCAGAGAACTTCGCGGTTTGGAATTTTGCCACCAGCAAAGCCCGCAGGCGAAAGCCTACGCCATGTAAACCTAGAATTCCCTCAGCAGCGCGGGCAACTGTCTGATCGTGTCAATCAAGGCGTCGGCAGAGGCTGAGCGAAGCCGCTCTGGCACTGGCGACCCACCTAGAACGCCAATTGCGCGCACTCCCGCACGGTGTGCCATTTCAATGTCCTCCGGGGCGTCCCCGATATAGACGCTGGCCTCAGGCCGCGCGCGCAAATTTTCCAGCGCCGTCCGCAGCGGCGCCGGATGCGGCTTGCGGCGCGGCGCGTCCTCACAACACACTTTAGTCAGAAACATGGCCGATACGTTATGCGCGCGAAGTTGTTTCCGAACGCGTGTGCGGCTCCCACTCGAAACCAAAGCGAGCTTGAAACGGCGATCGAGTGTGCGCAACACGGTCATCGCGCCAGGCTGCATCTTCGGCAGTTGTTTTTGATAAAACTTTCTCCAGAGACGGTCCGCTTCGTCCCATCTTGCGCGGGGAATTCCCGCTGCGCGGTACACCAGATGCCAATTCGGCGAATAGTGGCGTTTCAATTCGTCGATGCTCCAGTCCATCCCGAGCGCGTCAAACATGCATGCATAGGCATTCGCATCGGCGTCAAAAGAATTGAGCAGCGTGCCGTCCCAATCAAAAAAAATGTGATCGATCGCAATTTTATTTTTAGTACTCATCGCGTGAAATTAAAGGTAACACGAAAAAGTTTTTAGAAAGCAAATTCGGATGAACGCGGAGCGCCAATGCATTGCGTCCGCCATTGATTTCCGCTGAGCGCGTCCAGACCGGGCGCAGAAAACGAAGACCGCTAGTGGCTCTGGAACCGGGAAGGCAATGGTTCTTCGCGTTGAAATGTGATGTCGTCAAATGTGACGGCCAGCATGTGCCAGCCAGGACGCATCGCTGCATCGGCGCGAACTACGTGCGCCTCGGTCAACATTTTGACCGAACCGCGTCCGAGCGGCCTGTCTACCAGAGAAATTTCAATTTCTACAGGGGTCCCCGGTTCGATGAACTGCGGGGAGACAAAAAGGACTCCGCTGGAACTGATATTCATCGTGCGCAAGGGCTCCGGTTCATTTTCCCGCTGGCCAGCCACGCGCTTCACACGCACGGCCAGGCTGAGCTTTGCGCGCGAGTAAGCGCGGCGTTCCTGAGGCGCGCGGACAGCGTGCGTTGGAACGCGCGCCATGCCTGTGGGAATCGCTCGCGTAATCCATGACGGTGAATCGGCAACCAGTGTCGTTGCAGATCGCTCCGTCATTTCTTTCACCTCGGAATTTCTGCTGCCGGGATCGGATTGGTCCATGAGCTTTTGAGTTCGAATAGTGCGCATAGGTCTCCCTTGTTTTCAGGTGGCCTGGCACTGCAGGCCGCAACTATCCTCCGCGCGCACCTGATGCGTCAATTTACGTTCCCCTGTTGGTTGTCTTACTGCCAACCTCCTCCCGAATAGTAATCAAGCGCGTTTGACACCCGTGAATCACGCCTTTCGTGGGATTGAGCCGAAATGTCTTTGACCGCAAGTTTCGGATAGCGCCTTCATGGCGTTTATAGTTATCGTGTGGGTGAAAGAAGCATGCGAATCATGTCAACACTTTCCAATGCGGCGATGACAACGAAAGCGGCCCTAATCCGCAAGAAATATCTGGCGGCCGTTCATTCCCATGACACGCAAATGGATGGAGCGTTTGTCTACGCGGTGCGTTCAACGGGAATATATTGCCGGCCCTCGTGCCCTTCGCGGCGCCCGCGGGAAAATCAGATTCTATTCTTCAATCGGCCTGTCGATGCGGAACAAGCCGGCTTTCGAGCCTGCCGGCGATGTCATCCTCGCGAAATTCGCGGCGACTCAAAAGCGAAACTGGTACGGAAAGTGTGCCAGGAAATCGAGAACCATCCAGATGACTCGCCTTCCTTAAAAACGCTCGCGAAACTTACAGGACTCAGCTGCGCGCATCTGCAGCGGACATTTCGCGAGGCCATGGGCATCACGCCGCGCCAGTATGCGGAAGCGCTGCGCGTGAAGCGCTTTAAATCTGAATTGAGAAAGGGAAGCGACGTGACCACCGCACTGCACGAAGTTTCTTATGGTTCCACGAGCCGTTTGTACGAAAAGTCAGACGCGCAACTCGGCATGACGCCAGCCACGTATCGCAAAGGAGGCCTTGGCATGAATATTTCTTATACCATCGCGGAATCTTCCCTGGGACGCGTTTTGGTCGCCGGAACGGAGCGCGGCATTTCCGCCGTATATCTGGGCGACAAGGATTCCGATCTCGCAGCCACGCTGCGCGAGGAATATCCGCAAGCGGAAATTCAAACCACTCCGGAAAACAAATCGAAGTGGGTTCGCGCGATCGTGGCGCATCTGGACGAATCGAGTTCGCCCATCGATCTACCCACGGACGTTAAAGGCACTGCGTTCCAACGGCGCGTGTGGCAGGCGCTGCGTGAAATTCCGCTGGGCGCTACGCGCACGTATTCCGATGTGGCGCGCGCCATTGGCCAGCCGACCGCCATTCGCGCGGTAGGGCACGCGTGTGCGACAAATCCTGCGTCGATCGTGGTTCCCTGCCACAGAGTGATTCGCACGGATGGATCGCTCGGGGGCTATCGCTGGGGTTTGCACCGAAAACAAAACCTGCTTGAAAAAGAACGTCGCGCAGCGAAGCTCAAGTAGCGCGGGCTTCAGCCTAGCGTTTGGTGCGTGCAAGGACTGAGCCCCTAGCCGTTTGTTCGTGCAAGGATAAAATTCCACAGGTTGAAGCCAGCGCTACTTACGACTGCGGCTGTACTACGGTCGTGCCATGCGGCCAGTGCGGCTTAAAATCATTGTCCGGAATGCGCGCATTGCGCGCCATGTTGCGGTAATGAATAATAAAATAGTCGCCTGATCCCGTTTCAAAAAATTGTTGCTGCAACGGCAGCCACGTGGATTCATCTAACCACAATTGAATTTTTGAAAGTTGTTTGCGAACATCATCCGTCTTCGGCAAAAGCTCCAGCCGAACAACTTTGTGGCCATCGAGCGTTTCTTCGCCCTGCATGGAAATCGTGTAACTTTCTTTTAGCGAACTGCCCGACGTTCCGAACCCGAGCAAAAGAAATTGGTCCACCAGGGATTTTTTCTTTCCCATGTTGTATTCCTCGACGCGGTGAATTTTTGGATTATAAATATAGAAAATATCGCCGTTGCGAAGGATGGTTCGCACGTCAGGCTGAGTCACTTCGATTAGCATCTTGTCATCTCGGCGCACGGATATGTGCCCGGACTCGGTGGATTTGTCGTTCACCACGACAGTGACTTTCGTGCGATCCATGTCTGCCGTGAGGCTTTTAAAATCCCCAGCCTGCGTGTCCATCTGCTTCAGCACGTTCTCAAGCGTCCCGCCGCCTTGCGGAACCGCCGAACGTAGCGGCATGCTGGAAAGAATCGCCGCGACTGCCACGGCGCAGCACCATGCCCAACGTCTATTCATTTTGACTGCGATCCTCATTCCAATTACTTCCCCTCACCGGTTACCGTTCGCGTTATCCTTGCGCACGTTGCGGAAACACATTTTCCGACCGTGCGGCAATCGTACCATAATCGTTAAGATGCGGATTCCGCGCGTGGAGTTACGTTTTCTGCTGTGCATGACAGCAGTTTAAACGAGAGTTCGTTCACACCCGCGTCACGGGTTTTTGTATCATGTCTCCTCTATGTTTCATCGCAAACGGTTTCGATTGCGCCTTCGCTCGCGCACGCTGCTGCTCGGCGAGCGAACGCTGATTATGGGAGTACTGAACATCACTCCGGACAGTTTTTCGGACGGCGGAAAATTTCTCGATTCGGAAACCGCAATCGCGCGTGGATTACAGCTGGAAAAAGACGGAGCGGACGTTCTGGACGTGGGCGGCGAATCCACGAGGCCGGGCGCGGCTCTCGTCACGCCTGAAGGCGAGATGCGACGGATTCTGCAAGTAATCCGGATTTTGAGCGGAAAGTTGAAAATTCCGCTGTCAGTGGACACGCGGCGAGCGGAAGTGGCCGAAGCGGCGCTCGACGCCGGAGCCGAAATCGTGAATGACGTTTCGGGACTGCGTACGGATCCGCATCTCGCTCAAGTCGCTCGCCGTGCTCGCGCGCCGCTAATTCTGATGCACATGCGAGGAACGCCGCAAACTATGCAGCGCGGGCCTTTCTCCCGCAATATTCTGCGTGACGTGAAGGCGCAATTACGAAATTCGATAGCTCGCGCCAGGCGCGCGGGAATTCCCGCGACGCAGATTCTGATCGATCCGGGAATTGGCTTTGGCAAAACGTTTGCGCAGAATTTTGAGCTATTGGCGAGGCTCCCGGAGTTCGCGCGCTTGGGCTGCCCCATCATGGTTGGCACGTCGCGTAAATCATTTCTCGGCAAAGCGCTTGCCGCGCCGGGTCGCGCGGGCGTTCCCTCGGACGACCGCTTACTGGGGACTGCCGCCACGGTAACTGCGTCCATCCTCGGTGGCGCGCACATGGTTCGCGTCCATGACGTCGCGGAAATGGCGCGCGTCGCGCGCGTGGCGGATCACATTTTAAGTGCCGGCGAGAAGTAAATGAAAGATGGTTCGCGATGAGCTGCAATCACGCGAAACATCGCCGACTGCTATACAATTTGAACTGGCATTCTTGCGAATCAGAACAACTAGCGCAAACTCTTCACAATGCAATTCACAAAACTACTTCCGGCACTTTTTAGCACCCTATTGCTCGCCAGCGTTCCTGCGGCCGCGCAGCTGAAGCAGACGGAGCCAGATCCGCTGGCGCGCATTCGCGATGCGACCGCGTCCAATGTGCAAGCCTGCTCCGCGACCGGTGACACACTCTGCGAGCAAGTCGCCCCGAAAATCATTGCTAACGCGCAAGGCGATTCCCCGCTAGCCAAAAATCTTGAGAGCCTCAGCGATACGTTAAATGCAGCCGATGCAGCGAAAGAAGAGCGAGACGCGGTCGCTTGGGCTATCGCGGCCTTTCGCGAGGCAGGACTCAATCCACACGTTGAGAAATATATGAATCCTGGTGCTGGCCCAACAGAACACGAAAATGTCGTAGCAGAATATCCCGGACGGGAAAATCCCGATGAGTGGGTGCTTGTGGGCGCACATCTCGCGCCTCAGCCGAACGGTTCTGCTGCAATCGATATCACCTGCGATGCCGCAGCCGTAGCTGAAGCCGCTCGCGATATTTCTCTTACGGCGGTGCATCCGAAGCGTTCCATTCGCTTCGTTTTATTCACGGGCGACGAATCCGGCACTTGGGGTTCCTGGGGTTATGTTCGCTCGCATCGCGGGGAACTCGAACGGGCTCGTGCTGCGGTACTGTTTCATTCCAGCTGTTTTCTAATTCAAGGCTTTATGACCAATGGAAGGCAGGATCTTAAATCCGGCTTGCTCGAAGCGAGAAGGCCCGTCGAAAGTCTTGGCGCAGTTGTCGTGGGTTCCGACGCAAAGACAGAGACAGATGATTTTGATTTTCTTCTCGAAGGTGTTCCGACGCTTTCAGCCGTTGCAACACACCCTGGAAATCTCGGTCCGGGGACTGCTGGCCACGCCAATTCAAAAATCGAGCTGGCGAATCTGAAGGACGGTATCGCCACCGTTGCGGTAACTGCTTTTGGGATCGCCGAACGAGCTGCGCCGATCGGTCCTCGACAATCCCGTGCGGAAATCGAATCTCTGTTGGAAACTCTTGGCCTCGACTTGCACATGAAAAACTCGGGAACCTGGAGGCAATGGCAATCCGGCGAACGCGGCCGTTTACCGTAGACGAAACGTCACTATCTCCATCCCGGGAAAAAGCCCATTCGCGATATAATAGCTCCGTGCCAACGCCCCTCCGCGCTTTATCCATTGCGGCCGATCCCTCCACCCCGGGTGTGATTCTTGCGATTGATTACGGAAAAAAAAGACTGGGTCTGGCGCTTTCAGATGAACTTGGCATTACGTCGCGGCCGTTCGCCACGTGGACACGTAGCAATCGCCGCCGTGATCTTGCGCGCCTGCGGGAATTAGTAACCAAGGAAAACATTCGCCGCATTATTGTGGGGCTCCCTTTGCATCTCAATGGCAGGCCCAGCGAAATGTCGGAAGAGGCCAGAAGCTTTGGCCTGCGCGTGGAAAAGGCAATCGGCCTTCCCGTGGAAATGGTGGACGAACGTCTCAGCTCGTGGGAAGCTCAGGAAACAGTTGCCCTCCGTGATTCCGGAAAACGTTCGCGAAGCGGATCCGGCCGCAACGAATCGAAAAAAGCCAATGCGATCGACGACGTTGCCGCGGCTATCATCCTGCGGGATTATTTAGACCGAGCGCGCACGCGGTCGAGAGCCCGAGCCTGATATGCGCCGCGCAATCTTCTTCCTTTTTATCTTAGCCATCCTCGCGGCTGGATATTTTTATGTCGCGCTATACGTCCCTTACCGGGGCTTCAGCGGCGATGGCGTTTACGTGGATATTCCACACGGCGCCTCCCAGCGGACGATTTCACGCCTGCTGGCAGAAAATGGCGTAGTGCGCAACCGCTACGCGTTCGAGCTTTTCTCGCGCCTGCAAAAACGCCGCACTTTGGAAGCGGGCGAATACTTTTTTAATCAGCCGGTAACCGCCGTGGCGGTCTATGATGCCATCGTCAACGGCCGCGTCTTCGTAAAAGAATTCGTAATTCCCGAGGGTTTTACGATGTTTGACATCGCGGATCTCGCCGCGCAGGAAGGGTTTTTAACGCGCGATGAATTTCTTGCGGCGGCGCGCGACGCTTCTTCGATTCGTGACCTCGCGCCGGACGCGCCGAGCCTTGAGGGGTTTCTGTTCCCCGCCACGTACGAATTTCCGCGCCACATGACAGGAAAAGAAATGACCGCGGCGATGACGCGAAAATTTCGCCAGGAGTGGCTGACGTTATCCGATAGCGCGCCGACCACGACGACGCATCCGAATATTCAAAAAGTTGTGACGCTGGCATCACTCGTGGAGCGCGAAACGCCGCGGCCTGAGGAACGTCCGCACGTCGCTGGTGTTTTTGAGAATCGCCTGCGCATCGGCCAGCCGCTGCAGTGCGATCCCACGGTGGTCTACGGGCTCACCCTCGCGAATGCGTACTCAGGCAAGCTGAGCAGCGCCGATCTGCATTTTTCTTCGCCCTACAACACGTACGAATATCGCGGCCTGCCTCCGGGGCCCATTGCGAATCCGGGCGAGGCCGCGCTCCATGCGGCTATCGAACCGCTCTCCACGGACGATCTCTATTTTGTCGCCAATACGGAGGGCGGGCACTTCTTCAGCAAGTCCCTCGAGGAGCATAATAAGAATGTCGCGCGGTACCGGCACCTGCTGGAAGATTCGGAAAAATCTTCGGCGGGTAGCGCGCCTCCAGCTCGGTGAAAAAACAAGTCGAAGCGTGCGGGTGGTGCCATGTCGCATGGGGAGAGTCCGACCAAGAAAAAAGTGATTCTGGAAATTGCGCGTGAACTTTCCGTGCCGAAATTTACTCCGGCAGAGGTGGGCCAAATCCGGAGGCAGCTGGTGGCGCGTCTCGGAGCGTCAGGAAAAACTTCCGCGGAATACATTGCGGGCGTGCTGGAAACGGCAGGCATGCATATCGTGTGGTCGACCAAAGCGGATACGCAGGGCCAGTATGAAGAAGAGTTTCGCGACCTGCTGCACTTTGCGAGCCTGACAGACGCGGAAATGTGCATCATGCGGCTGGACGAACTCTACCGCAAATTTCGCGATGAAAAAGAGCCTGCGGCCATGGAACGCGTGCTGGAGGTTGCGCGCCTCGGACGCCGGCGCGCGGAAATGATCGCGCGTAATCACAAAGTGGAGCCGGAAAAACGCGCTGAAAAAGAAGAGATCATGCATTGGTTTAAAATATGGCTGGAAACGCCGGCAGCATTTTTCGACTGGCTGGAAGCGCGCAAAGCCACGCTGGATTTCCAGAATCGTTTTGCAAAGAGCGCGTCGGCGGACGCCTAGGCCAATGGCAGATCAATGGTGAATTAATGGTGAAAGACCCTCTCTACGTGATGGAAGTTGAACCGCTCGACCTCGGAGCGGACGTGAAGGCCGTTGGCCTTGACCTCGTGGAAATTGAGAGTCGCGAGCCGGTTCGCGGCGTGGACGCCGCCAAGCTATGGGCCGCAACGCTCACCGCCCTCCCGGCGACGGAACCCTGGGGGTTCGATTTTTTCGCTCATCTCGATCGCGTGCGCGAGTATTGCCGCATGAATGGGATTATGTTTGAAGAAAGAGCGTCAGGCCGCGGCCTCGTAATTCCTTCTCCGTCCGGAGACGCGCTCATCGCGCTCGTCGAACGATTTGCCGGGGAAACGTTTGGGATTCGCGCGGGAGCACTTTTTGCGGCAGGCGATCCCGCGCTCGAAGGAGAACTGGCCAGGCGCGGCGTGGACGCTTATCACAATACATTTAAAAATTATTTATTTTGCGCAGTCTGTGATTTTGAAAATGGATTTTTAACTTTGCTCACGGAAAAATTGTGGACCAGCGAAGTCTTGCGCCGAATTAAGCCCGCCACCGCGGATATGCCTGTGGAAGTTGCCCGCCCGCAGTAGACAGTAGGACAGGCTTCAGCCTGTCTTCTTTTGAATTTTGCTAGACTCAGAAGAAGTCAAAACAAGACAGGCTGAAGCCTGTCCTACCAAAATCACCGCAAATAAAAGCGCGGTACGCGTTTTCCGAGCGCGCAGAGCAAATCCGCGCTCGCGGTGCTGGCAATCTTTGCCACATCCGACACAGTTTGGGTAGTGTCGCCGTCCGTGCCGTAAATGGTGGCGATGTCGCCTACTCGCGCGGTGGGAATTCCCGTCACATCCGCGGTAGTGAGGTCCATGGAAACTGTTCCGATGATTGGAGCAATTTTCCCCCGCACAATCACGCGGCCCTTGTTGGATAAAGAACGCACAAAACCATCCGCATATCCCGCGGCCAGCACCGCGACCCGTGAAGGCTTCGAGGCTGTCCATCGGGCGTTGTATCCGACGCGTGAACCCTCCGGCAAATCCTTAATCGAAATGATGCGCGCGCGGAAAGACAGCACGGGACGCACGGCAAGCTTCGCTTCCATTTCCGCGTTCAGTTCGGAGGGTTCAAAAAATTGGTGATAGCCGTAGAGAATCGCACCGGGGCGAACCATATCGCGCCACGTAGATGGCCGCGCAACGATCGCCGCGCTGTTCGCCATGTGCACAATGCCAGGATTGAGGCCGAGGGAACGCATGCACGAGAGCGCGGAATCGAACACTTTCTCCTGCTCGTGGGTTTGCTCCGTCGTGAACACTTCTGACGATGCGATGTGCGTGAACGTTCCTGCCAGCCGCAGGTGCGGACAATCCGCCAGCACGCGCGCAAATGCGGGAATTTCGAGAGGCGGAATTCCCAGACGGTTCATCCCGGAATCAATTTTCAAATGAAAGTCGACAGGTTTTTTGCGTGGCGTGCGCTGCCGTGCCGCAGTTTTTTCCAGGAGGCGCAATTGGTCAGCGCGCATGATGGTAGGCGTAAGATGGTGATCCAGAATTCTCTGTTCTTCACCGGCCCAGAAGCCGGTGAGAATTAAAATGGGTTCGCGAATGCCGCTGTCGCGCAGTTCCGCGCCTTCCGCGGAGCACGTCACGCCGAACCAATCCGCCCGCACCTTGGATAGCGCGCGCGCGACGGGCACGATTCCGTGGCCGTACGCATTGCTCTTGACGACAGCGAGGATTTTACGCTGCTGCCCGCGCGGCCCTTCGGGATTCACGTGCTTGCGGATCGCGCGCAGGTTATGCGTCAGCGCTCCCAGGCTTACTTCCGCCCAGATGGGGCGTCCATCAAATTTTACGGTTCGTGTCATTGGAGTCCTCAAGAGTAACCGATCCGCGCAAATAAAAAAATTTGCCGATGAGCAACCACGCACGGCTTAGTAACTAGCCTTAAGTAGGACAGGCTTCAGCCTGTCTGGTTTTGATTTCTGCTAACTCGGCGAAAATTCAAAAGAAGACAGGCTGAAGCCTGTCCTACCAAATCCGTCGTCAAATTTTCATGAGTGGAGATGCAGGTATCGTGCCGTGCGGCGTACACGAAGGACCAGGAAGCAGAAGCGGCCTATGTTATAGAAAAGATTTGACCTGCCGGAAACCTACTGAAAGCTCTAGCGAGCGCTTGCTGTTTCACACTGACTCACGCGGAACACAACCGTGTATGTGCAAGCACGGCTCAACCCACGCCTGAGCCCATTCCTATTTTCTACTCCTGCTCCGTCCACGCGTCCGGCGCCCTCTGCTCAAATCGAGTGAAGCCGCCCTGGAAAACGAAGCGAACCGTATCTGTGGGGCCGTTTCTTTGCTTGGCGATAATCAGATCCGTCTCGCCGCGCTCTTCCATGCTGACTTCGCTCGATTTCTTGAAGAAATTTGGGCGGTGAATGAACATAACGACGTCGGCATCCTGCTCGATAGCTCCCGATTCGCGTAAATCGGCGAGGCGCGGTTCGCGATCTTCGCGTTCCGGCGCGCGCGTCAACTGCGACAGCACGAGCATGGGGACTTTCAGTTCCTTGGCCATGGCTTTCATGCCGCGCGAAATGCTGGATATTTCTTCGTTGCGGTTGCCGAACTTTCCGCGCGCGGAAACCAATTGCAGGTAGTCCACGATCACCAGCGAAAGCCCTCTGTCCCGCTTCATGCGCCGCAACTTGGCGCCCATTTCCACCACGGTGGCGGCGCCGCTGTCGTCAATCCACAATGGCGCCTGCGAAAGATGCGCCAGAGAGCGCGGAATTCTGGCCTTGTCCTCGGCGTTCAAATGGCCCGTGCGAAATTTGTGCGAGTCAATCTTGGCATCGGCCGAAAGCAAGCGCAGCAGCAATGATTCCTTGGACATTTCCAGGCTGAAGATGGCCACCGGCTTATTAGAGCGAACGCCCACGTTTTCCGCGATGTTCAAGGCAAATGCCGTTTTGCCCATGGAAGGCCGCGCCGCGAGAATAATTAATTCGGAGGGTTGCAGGCCCGACGTGAGGTTGTCGAGCATGTCGTAACCGGTCGAGAGGCCCGTAATGCGCTGGCCGCCCTCGTAAATTCGCGAGATGCGTTCCTGGCTCTCGGTGACAACCTCATGCATGCCCACGAGGCCCGTGCGCACGCGATCTTCGGCCAGTTGAAAAATCGAAGATTCGGCGCGGTCGAGTATCGCGTCCGCGTCTTCTTCAGCTTCGAGGGCTTGCTGTTGAATCGCGCTGGTGGCGTGGATCAGGCCGCGCAAGAGAGACTTTTCTTTCACAATGCGCGCATAGTGCTCGACGTTCGTGATGTGCGGCACGCCGTCCATCAACTGCGAAACGTATGCCGCGCCCCCGACGGATTCCAGTTCCCCGCCACGCTGCAACTGCTCGGTGAGGGTCACCAGGTCAATGGCCTGCTGCGCTTCGCCCAGCGTAATCATCTGCTGATAAATGCGCCGGTGATGATCGTGGAAAAAGTCTTCGGGCTTCAGCCGTTCAACGGCTGCGTTGATGGCGTTGTTGTCGAGAAGGATCGCGCCCAGAATGCTGCGCTCCGCCTCGACATTGTGCGGCATTGTACGTTCGAGAGATGAGCTTGCGGTGGCCATGGTCTATTCGCCTGATTTTCGCCTAAACATCGGCTTCCGGCAAGCGATTCCAATCAGGCAGAGGCGCCCCAATCGGAAAGGACCCAGATTTCAGTGAAGTTCTTATGCTTACGATCATGCCCGTGGTCCGCGGCGAGCATTTGGCGGAGCTTTTCGGGAAGATCGTTTTCCGAATTTGCGGCGTGCGGAGCGTGCTTGCATCCCTGGCGGTATCCGATGCCGAATCGCATTCCGCAGCAGTCGCAGAGTTCAAAGGTTTCAATCGTATATGTTGGATATTTCGCAATTTCCTTGTCCAGTATAGCTACAGGTCCATTCAACGCATTGGTCATGTCATCCTCCGCTGGGGTTGAGGATTTTCAGGCTCAACAAAACGTCAATTTTGAGTTGAACTCCAACAGGAGTTCAAAATTCGTGGCGCAGCGCGACGTGGGGCAGAGCCAGGACACAATGTATCGACGGAAAAAGTCTATCTCGAAACAGAAAATTGCGCGCTGTGGAATTCATGTGGACCTGTGCATAACTTTTCGAAGGCGTTTTACGGATATTTTGCGAAAGCTCGATTTCAGATTATGTCCCACGGCAACGGGACGACGAGACGCCGCCTGAAGGCGGTCGACGTCGACTGACCGCGCAAAAAGCTTTGCTTCAGGCGCGGACAAGCCTTGCGTTTTCTATTAGTTGAGTGAACAGCGCGCAGGCCAACGGATCGCTTGGCATTCGTTCGGGATGCCATTGCACGCCTACAACCCAGTTCGAATTGTCCGTCCACTCGATAGCCTCGACCACACCGTCCGCGGCGCGGCCAGTAACCCGAAGGCCATGCGCGGGCTCCAGCACGGATTGATGGTGCCAGGAGTTCACTACCGCTGTTGAGGACTGGGAGAGCTCGTGGAGATGCCCCGGTTCGATGCTGACGGAATGGATGGCGTCGGGAGCTTCGGATCCGTCAGGCAGCTCGTCTTCTTCCGGGCTATGGACAATTTTCTTGCCCACTTGTGTGGGAATGTCCTGAACCAGATTGCCGCCTAGAAACACGTTCAGGGATTGAACTCCGTAGCAGATGGCCAGCAGCGGCTTGGCGGAGATGAGCGCGTGCTCCAGCAGGGCGAAGTCCGTGCGTTCGCGCGCGGCGTCCGCAGCGTCCGTCGCGGGATGGCGCGCCGCTCCGTAATGCGAAGGGTCGACGTCGGCGGGGCTACCCGTGAGCACAAATCCATCGAGGCCTGCGGCTGCGAGCTTCAGCGCATCGGCACTCGAGGCGAGGGAAAGCAGCACAGCTTCGCCTCCCGCCTTCTCTACCGCTTGAAGATAGTTGTCAATTTTCGTGCGCTTGTTGGCTGCTTCCTCGGCAGCCATGCGCCACGGTACACCAATGCGAGGGCGGGAATCGTTGTGCTGAGGCATAAGAGCAGCAATCCTAGCATTGGGGCGTGAAGCCAGCAATATGGCTGCGCGTGAGAAGCGCTGTGAATTTTGCGACGCCCGCGTCTCGTCGGAGGATTTAAATGTTGAGGCGCTGCGAAAAACCGGCGAGACGCCGGCGCCACAAAACCGGCATTCAAATTTTAACTGGCCGTAGAATTTTTAGAAAATGCGAAACAATACTCTAACGCGAAGCCGGCGCAGGAGCATCAGCGGCCGTCTGGTCAGGGATATTTTTGCGGCGCAGCAAATCGACGAGGTCCTCATAAAGTTTTCCGCGCTGTTGGTGGCGTTCGTTCGCGCGCGTGACGTAACGAATCAGAATTTCATAACCGCCGCTGGCCGGGCGAACGCTGATCGCGGGGCCCGCCGAAAACGGGCGCACGCCGCGAGCGTTTCCCATGTTGCTCCATTCTTTTTCGGCGAGTTTCGTATTCGCTTCCGTTTCTTTGGCCACAATTTTCTGAATTTCCAGGGCCACAGGATACGGGTCGCGATCCAGGGGAACCGACATTTGCATTTCATCCCACAGCCACTGGCCGGAAGTGGAAAAATTAAAGTAGTGTCCTTCGATCGCGTAGCTGTTCATGAGCGTGACGCGGCGGCCGGTGGGATGTCCGGCATCATTCCAGTTGCCGGTTTCCAATACCACAGTATGGAACAAACCAATATCCACCACTTCTCCGCTGACTCCGTTAATTTCCACCCAGTCGCCGTGGCGAATTCCGTTCTTGCCCATGAGTACGAACCATCCAAAAAATCCGACGATGAAATCTTTCATCGCCACCGTGAGGCCAGCAGTTGCGAGGGCGATTACCGTCGCCAACTGGCTGGGCATTCCAAAAATAATCAGCAAAATCAGCAGTGCGCCCACGACGCGCGTGACAATGTGCGCAATCGAACTCATGGTCAAAAGCCTTTGCGGGTCAGAAGTGATACGCGCAAATACTTTATCCAGGATTTGTATCGTGAGCAGCGCAACCAGCCCAATGCCAATCATGAGCGCAACGGAAATGAGCAGGCTATGCAACAAATTGCGACGCCGCCCCGCGACCAAATCGTGCCATTGGCTGTAAATCGTGAGCAGATCCTGCTGATTCCGGATGCGGCTATCGAGACCTGACATCCGCTTCTGCAAAACGCCCATGGATTTGAAGGAAGAAATGGCGTCGTTGGTTTGATTCGCATTTGCGGCCGCCGGAGCGCTACCCGCGGTATTGATTCGTGGAGTAGGTGCCGGTTTTTGAGACTGCTCCGTTTTTTTCTGATTTAGTTGTTCTTCCAGCCGGTCATGCGTGTTCGAAAAAGCTGCGATGGAATTCGCGGCTCGTTGCCCTTCACCATTCAAGCCATCAACGACAGGACGGAGCGCGTACCATGCCTGCGACCTGGAAATAAAGGAAGCTGACGCAGGTTGGGTCGATTGGGCCTTCCTCCCCACAATACCCAGATCGAGATCGCCTCCGCTGGTCTGTTCCGAAGCGTGATATTCATCCACCATTCTCTGAACTTGGCGCTGCGGATCGCCGCCAGCGCGTTCCAGATCCTGATGCGCGTCATCTATTTCATCTTCCACCAGTTCCTGACGGCTCTTGGTCAAATCGAGTTGCTGAGTGATGATTTCTTTCCGATCGTCCTTCGCCGTTTCGGCCTGCTTGGTCAGGCGAGCCACATCCGCTTGCAACTGCGCATTATCCTGCTCGTCTTTAGAAATACGTTCGAGAATGGCCTTTATCGCGGGTGTCGAGGCCACGTTTTGATTGGAAGCGCGGTACAAAGCCGAAGTAAATTCAAAATCAACTTCGTGATCCGCCTTGCGCAGCGCGTCGCGCGCCAAGTCCTGTTCCTGCGGAGTGGCCGCCGTTTGCGCAAGCGTTTGCGTATTACGGAATTGCGAGAGGTCGACGGGCGATTGAGACGCTCTTTGCGCCGCGCGCGGAGACGATACAGTACGCGCGCCCCACTCCGTGGTTAAGGCAATGCCCGCGCCCGTCAGCACGAGAATCGCGAGTAAAATAATTAAAATTGCACGCCGGTTAGAGGACATTGTTCGTTCGATTTCCGTGTGCCGCGATTCGACAGTTTCCCGCCTGAAGCGGCGCCACATCATTTCAATTTTTTTACGCACCGAGCCAGCGGCCCACTGGCTCCCATCCCTCTGAATGATCGCAGATCACTTTCACCGCCGCCGTAATCGGGATAGCCAGGAGTAATCCGGTGGCGCCCCACATGAATCCCCAGAACAGCAGGGCAACGGTAACGGCCAAGGCATTCAAATGGACGCGCCTGCCAACAATCGCAGGCATCAAAACGTTCAGACCCATGATGTGCAAAAACGTGAGGATGGCTGCAACCCCGAAATATGGGCCGATCGTATTCCATTGCGCGATGCCGATTATGAATGGAGGCAGCCAAGCGAGCACCGCACCCAAATAGGGCACCAACGTCAACATCCCGGAGACGCAGCCGATCAGGAAAGGATATTTCAAATGGATAACGAGAAAGAAGCCCCAACTGGAAAGCATCAAAATGCCTGCGATGAGCGCGTTCCCAACAACAAAGCTTCGCAGCATCATTCCGAGTTGATCGAGCGCGTCGCGAACGCGTTCCTGATGCTCGTCCGGAAATAATTCAATCGTGGCTTTCCAGATGCGCGGCTTCGCGGCGAGCATAAAGAATACGAGGAATGGCACGAATGCTGCCACGACCAGAACCGAGTACAGCGAGCCTACGCCGCGCAGCAGCCACTCGCGCACGGGCGGTGGCTCCAGGACGTGCGCAGGGGCTGTTGTCTTTTCCGGAACGGGAGTAATTGCATCGATCCCTTTTTGCACGACGGACATTTGACGATCGAACGCCGTCGTCAGGTGGCGCAGGCTGCTGCTGTAATGCGGCCAGTCCTCAAGAAACTGATCCGCACGCAGCATGACCAGATATCCCACACCCGCGAACACGGCCGTGACGGCCAGCAAAACGACGAGTGAGCCCAGCGCGCGAGGAATGCGAATACGTTCCAGAAGACTAACTACGGGGTCCAGAAAATAGGCGAGCAGGACTGCCAGCAGCAAGGGGACCACAACTTCCGAGGCAAAATACAGTGCCGCGAAGACAATCGCCACAGCAATAATGCGCTGAGAAGGGTTCGATCGCGCCGAAACTTTGACATCTTCGATCTGCATAGCCCACCAAATTCACCTTAACATACGGCTACTGCGTCGGAAATCGCGCGAAACTCCGGCTTGCCCGAAGCAGCAAGGCTAGGATAACTTAGGTGTACGACCATGCTCGCCGCCGCTCTGCCCGTGTCCTCGCTATCGCGCCTGGATTTGCGCGCTGCCGTGGACATTGCCATCATCGCTATTTTTATTTATTTCCTTTTAAAGCTTTTGCGCGGCACTCGCGCGGTGCAGATGCTCGTGGCCCTGGCTCTGCTTTTCGTTTTCTACCGCGGCGCGCAATGGGCCCGTCTGGAGATGGTGGAATGGCTGTTGACCACCATGTTGCCTTATATCGCCATTGCCCTGATTGTTTTATTTCAGCCGGAAATCCGCAGAGCCTTGTCACGGGTGGGCCGCAATCTTTCGATGATCAGTTTTGCTTCGCGCAATCCCAAAGGCACGTATGACGACATCGTCATGGCCGCCGAATATTTTTCGCAGAATCGTATTGGCGCGCTGATCGTCGTCGAACGCCAGGCTGGGCTGCGCACGTACATCGAAAGCGGCATTCCGCTCGACGCTAAACTTTCTTACGATTTATTACTTTCCATTTTCCGGCCGGGCTCGCCGCTGCATGACGGCGCTGTAATCGTCGAAGGCTCCCGCGTCGCCGCCGCGGGCTGTTTCCTGCCGCTTTCGCTCAATCCCATGATCTCAAAGCAGCTGGGCACGCGGCATCGCGCCGCGATTGGTATCACGGAAGACAGTGATTGCCTCGTGGTGCTGGTGTCGGAAGAAACAGGCTTCATTTCCACCGCTTCCGGCGGCTCGATTGACACCAATCTTTCGCCGGAAGATTTGAGCGACCGGCTGCGTGAAATGGTTTCGCGCCGCCGAACAACCATGGTTCTGCCTGCCGCTGTTTCGCAGGCCAGAGCCCCGGTTCGGAGATAAACTTTGCAATTTTTGCGCAAATATATTTTCGCAAATGCAGGGCTGAAACTCCTGGCTCTGGCCATATCGTTTACGCTATGGGCTACGTACACCTCGGAGCCGTACGCGGAGGTTGGCTTCCAGGTACCGCTGGAATTCACCACGATGCCGTCGCAAGTGGAAATTACGGGAGACGTGCCCAACGCTGTGCGGGTTCGCGTCCGCGGCCGCTCCGCCCTGTTGCGCCGCATGATTGCCGCCGACCTCAGCCTGCGCCTGGATATGAAAGACGGCAAAATAGGGACCACGGATTTGCAGCTTACGCCGGAAATGGTCACGGCGCCCTTTGGTGCGACTGTCGTGCAGGTCACGCCTGCGGAAATCCACGTTACTCTTGTGCCACGCCACGCGTTCTCGCCCACTGCCGATTAACCTTTCGCGTGCTAGACTCAGAAATCCGAGAGCGAAAAGGACCGGACAATCTTAATTTTGCAGCTCCACGAAGAGACTGCACCCCATCCACGATGACTAAGGAACTGTTCGGAACGGACGGCATTCGAGGTATCCCAGGCACCTACCCGCTGGACGATGCTACGTTATATGGAGTCGCCCGCGCGCTGGGCAAATACTTATTGGAAGTGGAACCGAAACCGCGCGTGCTGATCGGAATGGATACGCGCGAATCAGGCCCTCATATCGCAGGACAATTGGCTGCTGGATTCGCGGACAATGGCGTGGAGTTCCTATCCGCTGGCGTAATCACTACTCCTGGCATTGCCTGCCTCGTAAGGCAAAAGAAATTCTCGGCTGGCCTGGTTATTTCCGCTTCGCATAACCCGTTTCACGACAATGGTGTAAAGCTCTTTGCGGGGACGGGAATGAAGTTCCCGGACGATGTGGAAGAGCATCTGGAAACGGAAATCAATCAGCATAGGGGCCGCGAAACGTCTCCTCACGGGATCGCTGTTCCCACCGATCTTTCGCTAGACGAAGAATATCTCGCGTACCTGCGAAGGTGCGTGATACCGGGAGCAAGTCTGAAAGGACTCAAAGTGGCGCTGGATTGCGCCAATGGGGCCGCCAGCGTCTTGGGACCCGCGCTGTTCCGGTCACTCGGCGCCGAAGTGGTCGTGATTCACAATCAGCCTAACGGACAAAATATTAACGACGGCTGCGGATCACTGCACCCGGAACAATTGCGCGCAAAAGTCCTGGAAACCGGATCAGCGCTCGGAGTGGCCTTCGATGGCGATGCCGATCGAGCCATGTTTGTAAGCGCGAGTGGGCATCACGTCGACGGCGATGGTGTCTTGTTGGCAGCCGCCAGGTATTTTAAATCAAAGAACCTGCTCCGCGGGGGCCGCGTAATCGGCACTACGATGGCCAATCTAGGGCTGGAGCGCGTTTTGAACGCAGAGGGCCTTACGCTGGCCCGCATGCCTGTAGGCGACCGCTACGTGTTGGAAGAGATGATTCGGAGCGGTGCGAACCTCGGTGGCGAGCAATCCGGTCACATTATTTTCCTGGATGACGCGACTACGGGCGATGGTCTACTTACCGCTCTTAAAATGGCTTGTTTAGTGGCGATGTGCGGCCCGCTCGACCAGCTGGTGAGCGGATTCAAGGTATTTCCTCAAACCATTGTAAACATTAAGGTTAAATCAAAACCGCCGTTGGAGTCTCTACCATCGGTGTCCGCAGCTATTGAAAAGGCCACTCAAGCCCTGGGAGCTGCTGGACGGGTCGTAGTGCGCTATTCAGGCACGGAGCCAAAAGCACGCGTGATGGTCGAGGCTGAGCACCTGGAAGACGTATCGTTGTGGTCTGAAACGCTAGCCACAGCCATTCGGTCTGCTATCGGGGCGTAATATCCCAAAGACAGTAGCCACTGCGGGATAATATGTGAAAAACAGTAGATTTCTCCGGCGAAAGCAGTACCATTGGCGCTATTTAGTTGCACTATCTCTACTGTTTCTAGCAATTTAACAGAGAAATCGTATTTTTATTAACTATTGGCATCCCATTTGCACTTAGGGAGGCAAGTGGTTTTAGTAGTTCCCGGGGTGGTTGGATGTGTTCCGGCTAAGTTCGGAATAGGGTGAATGGGGTATTGCTGGAAGGGGGCTCGGAAACGAGCCCCCTTTTGATTTTTTAGGGGGCTTTCGACTCTGAACATGCTTGCATTCACTTCAATGGAAAAGACACTCAGACCACGTTCGTCATTATCTGTTCCGCAACCTCTTGGCACGTAGCGCGTTGACCCTGCAGAGGCCCAACCTTAGCATCATCCTATGAAGGTTACCCTTAATGGCTAGATCTACCGACGAAGATCTCGCCCAACTTGAACGAGACATCCGCCAACTAAAGATTGAGTATGAGCAATACTTCGGCGGCGGCAAGGCTCGCCCGCCTTCGGAAATCGAATGGCGCATCGACACAACCCTCAAGCGCTATAGCGATCGCGGCGCGCAAATGAACTATAGCCAGCGCTTTCGATACGGAAATCTCACCCAAATGTATTCGAAATTTCGCGACATGTTCCGCAAGCGAATGAAGCAAAAAGAGGAAGGAACTGTGCAGCGGCATTTTGGCGCGGCCGCCCGCGAAATTGAAGCGCAACGCGCGCTGAAGAAAGCCGATCAGGAAAAAATAATCACCGAGCAATTTCCTTTCGCCGTGTCCTGGAGCGATCCGGATACTGAAAAGAAAAAAGTGGAATTGCTTTTCGCAGCGCTGGGACACGCCAAAGCAAAAGCGGGCGATACTTCGCAGCCTTTGACCATGGAAGTTTTTCAGAGATTTGTGCGTCAGAAAACGGCGCAGCTAAAAAAACAGAAGAACGCACACGAAGTGGAGTACATCGTTACGATTGAAGGAAATCAGGCCCGCCTGAAAGCGCGCGTAAAATCATAAAAGCTTCTTACGGTTTTAGATAAACGCAAGTCTCCCGAAAGCAGAAATTCGGCGGCGAATCTTGTGGCGCCGGCGTCACGCAGGCGGGTTTTGCTTGTGTCGACGCGCGTCAACGAACCGTCGGCAAGATGCCGGCGCCACAAGTTACGCCCTGATGTACCACGGAACGCTGATTAGTACGATGTTGGGGCTGCCGCGTATCAGCAGGAGAGCCTTCAGCAATTCCGCGCGCTGATTATGCAAAAGGTAGTGGTACCAGTGCCGCTCCACAAGCTCCGGAACAATGACGGCAATTTGGCGGCCGGGATTTTTTGCTTCCATTGTCGTGACATACTCGAGAATGGGTTTGAGGATGAGCCGGTAGGGCGACTCCAGGATTTCCAGCGTCGGTGGAGTTCCGCCTGCCTTCTTCACAGGTTCAGCAACCAGCCTTTCCCAATTTTCTTTGAGCTCGTTTGTTTCCTCTTCTGCGCCGATGTGCACCGCGTGAATTTCGTTCGACAACGACAACGCAAATTGCAGTGCGCGCTCGGAGGTGGAACTCCAATTTTGAATCGGCATAACGATAATGGGCGGCCCCAGGTTTTCGAGGGAGAGCGGTGTGACAAGCCTGGTTTCATTCTCCACGCTGGCATAGTGCCTGCGCACCCACAGCATCGTGGACATGATTCCGGCAATCAACAAGACGCTGACCCACGCTCCGGAAGTAAATTTCGCGAGGAGCACAATCACGAGCGTACCGCCCGTGGTTACAGCGCCCAGCCCGTTGACAACCATGCTGCGCACTGCGCCCGGGCCTGGATTGCGTCTCCAGTGGCCCACCATTCCGGCCTGAGAAAGCGTGAACGCAAGGAACGCGCCAATCGCGAAAAGCGGAATCAACCGGTCGGTGACACCCTGAAATATGACCAGCAAGATTCCCGCGAGCACCGCGAGCACGTAAATTCCCTGCGAATAGACCAGGCGCCTGCCGCGATAGCCGAAAGAGTGCGGCAGAAATCCGTCATGCGCCACGGCCCGGCAGAGGCGCGGAAAATCGGCAAACGCGGTATTGGCCGAAAGCGACAGGATTACAAGCACGGATCCGATCGTGAAGTAATAGAAAATTCCTCTGCCAATGACTGCGGCTACCAGCATGGAAATCACGCTTTGATATCCGGGCTGGCCCGGATCGGTGGCTTGAATTCCGTAGATGCGGATAAGGTAGGCGATGCCGGCTAGAAGGAGCGCCAGCACTCCGATGATCACGGTAAGGGTGCGCTGCGCATTTGGGACAGTGGGTTCGCGAAACGCCTTCACTCCGTTGCTGACGGCTTCGACTCCAGTCATGGCGGTGCAGCCATTCGAGAACACTTGCAGCAGCAGCCACATGCTTACCGCCACGGACGCGGGCCCAGCCACGTTTGGCGGCGGGACGACAGGCATTGGATGCCCGCCGGCAAAAACTGTTTTGGTGACGCCAATCGCGATGGCGATCAACAGCGAACCGACGTACGCGTACGTGGGAAGCATGAAAAGCAAACCAGCTTCGCGCACGCCGCGAAGATTTACGAGCGTGACAATCGCAAGAATCGCAAGACACATGGCAAGGGTGTGCGGCTGCAATTGAGGCACAGCTGAAACGAGAGCACCCACACCCGCGGATATTCCTACGGCGGCCACGAGAATGTAATCGATCATCAGCGCCGATGCAGCGAGCAAACCTGGGTATCTACCGAGATTTTCCGAGGCCACCGTGTAGGAACCACCGCCTCCGGGATACGCCGCAATCGTTTGCCGGTAAGAAAAATAAACGATTGCGAGCAGCGCGATAATGCTGAGGCTCACCGGCAAAATGTAAGCCACGCCCGCCGCGCCCAGCGGAATGAGCAGCGTCAGCGCTGCCTCCGGTCCATACGCTGCGGAGCTAAGCGCATCCAGACCGAAAATCGGGATGCCGGCGGCCGCGCCAATTTGTTCCGCGCGCTCGTCCGAAGTCGCTAACGGCTTTCCGAGCAGCACATCCATTACGGACATCAATCCTCCCAACCGTCGCCGGTGAGTGTAGCGGGTGCAGATTCCAATTGGAATGGACAACCTGCGGCAGGAGCGAGTTCCCGCTTTTCGATTTCTGCACGCGCGGATACAATAGTCGTTTCCATTTATCATTTTTAGCATTCGGAGGGATCTGTGCCTGTGCAGCGTGCGCTCGTGAGTGTGTTTGACAAAAGTGGACTGACGGAATTTGTGCGGCGGCTTGCTGCGAGCGGAATTGAAATTGTCTCCACGGGCGGGACGGCCAAGCTGCTGCGCGACGCGGGGATCGCGGTGCGCGACGTTGCGGAGCTGACCGGGTGGCCGGAAATGCTGGGCGGGCGCGTAAAGACTCTGCATCCGAAGGTGCATGGCGGCATTTTGTTCCGTCGGAAAGAGGCGGGTGACCTCACGCAAACGGCGGAGCATAAAATTGCGCCGATTGATCTGGTGGTTGTGAATTTGTATCCGTTTGAGGCGACGGCTGCGAAAGCGGACCTCACGGCGGAAGAGTTGATCGAGAACATCGATATCGGCGGGCCGACGATGGTGCGCTCCGCGGCGAAAAATTTCGAAAGTGTTGCCGTGGTCACGGACCCGGCGGATTACGATGCGGTCGCGGATGAAATCAAGACGCATGGCGAAGTGAGCCTCGCGACGCGGCTTGAACTTGCGCGCAAGGCGTTTGCCGCGACGGCGCGCTACGACGGGAAAATTGCCACTGAACTGGAACGCTTGTCCGCAGAGAGCGGGTCAATCGAACTTTCACAAAAACCGTTGCTGCCGGAAAGACTCCACTTCGCCTACACGCGGCGTCAGGAATTGCGCTACGGAGAAAATCCACATCAACGCGCCGCGCTCTATGCCCCCGCAGGAAGTACTTCAACGGGCCTCGCAGCCGCGCGGCAGTTGCAGGGAAAAGAACTTTCATACAACAACTTTGTCGATCTGGAAGCCGCACTCAACCTGGCGACGGAATTCCGGCGGCCCGCAGCAGTCATTGTGAAGCACAACAATCCGTGTGGGACCGCTGAGCAGGACACCCTCGTAGACGCATATGTAAAAGCGCTGGCATGCGATCCAGTCTCCGCGTTTGGCGGCGTGATGGCTTTTAATCGCCCGCTGGATGCAGCTACAGCGGAAGAAGTGGCCAAGCTTTTTGTCGAGTGCATCGTTGCGCCCGGGTACGAACCGTCGGCGCTTGAGAAATTTGCGGCCAAAAAGAATCTGCGACTTTTGCAAGTACCTGCGCGCGAAGACGCAGTGGGCGTCCGCGAACTGGAGCTGAAGCGAATCTCCGGCGGCATCCTGGTGCAGGAACAAGATGCGCACGAATTGGCGGAGATGGATTTGAAAGTTGTCACGAAGCGGCCGCCAACGCGCGAGGAAATCGAAGCCCTGCTGTTTGGATGGAAAGTCTGTAAGCACGTGAAATCCAACGCCATCGTTTTTGCGCGCGCCGGGCAAACGGTGGGCGTGGGCGCGGGGCAAATGAGCCGGGTGGACTCTGTAAAAATTGCCGTGATGAAAGCGCAACTGCCGCTGGCTGGCAGCGTCGTAGCTTCCGATGCATTTTTTCCATTCCCAGACGGACTGGAAGAAGCGGGAAAAGCGGGCGCGACGGCCGCGATTCAGCCCGGAGGCTCGGTGCGTGACGGCGACGTAATTGCGGCAGCCGATCGATTAGGAATGGCGATGGTGTTCTGCGGCGTGAGGCACTTCAGGCACTGACCCGCATTTCTCACGGGATTGTATGTTTCCTGGGAACGCCAATCTCCCGATTGGCGTCTTGCTACTCGCCAATCGGGAGATTGGCGTTCCCAGGAAAACGATTGCGGTTGGGTCACATAGCCAGGGAGCCGAGTAGCACATCCACTCCTGGCTGAGAGCATTTCGCGAAACCCGCACCGGGAAGTGCCGGTGCTGCCACGCGGACATGATTACGAAAAGGAACTTCCGCGATGGAACAGTTTTGACGCGCCTATCACTCTGGCGGATAATCAACTTTTGCGGTCTACCGATGAAAACTGCTCGACATTTCGCTGTGTTGTCTCTTTTCTCTCTGGCGGCGGGAACCAGCATTGCCGCGAATCAGGCGAAAAGAGTTCCGAGCGCCCAAGTTGCTGCTACTGCGACAGGCGCGGATTCCGCCATCGCCACGCAAGCGGACGCCTACGATGATTTTGTGATGGGGCACTACTACGCGCAGGAATTTCAAGTTTCCAGCCACGCGGAAGACGCAAATAAGGCCATTGACTTTCTGAAGAAAGCATTCGCGCTCGACCCGAACAGCCAGCAAATTGGGGACGAACTGGCGGAAATTTATTACCAGTCGCAGCGAATTCGCGACGCGGTCACCGAAGCCAACGGTATTCTGGCCAGGGATCCAAATAATCTTCCCGCCCGGCGCCTGCTGGCACGTATTTACGTGCGCACACTCGGGGATCTGAGCAACACATCCGGGCAGCGCGACACGATCACTCGCGCCGTGGAGCAATACCGCGAAATTATTCGGCTTGCTCCTATGGACAGCGACGCGGAACTGTGGCTTGCGCGACTGTACCGTCTGCAGAACGAACAGGAAAAGGCGGAAGCTGTGCTGCGCGCGCTGCTGGCGCAGGAACCGGCCAACGAAAACGGCGTGGAGCAGCTGACCCAATTGTTGCTGGATGAAGGAAAATCGGAAGAGGCCGTAACTTCCCTTCAAGCAATCCTGCAGCGCGCGCCAACGCCGCGACTGTGGGAACTCCTGGGCGACGCGTACAACCAGATTCATGATCTGCCGAACGCCGAGCAGGCCTACCGCAAAGCTTCGGAATCGCAGCCAGGCGATCTGAATCATCACAAAGAACTCGCGCAAACGCTGCTGGCCGAAGAAAAATTCCCTGAAGCGCTCGAGCAATACCAGGGCCTTGTGGAAATGGACGCGGACGACGCGGACAATTATCTGCGGCTCGCCGAAATTTACCGCCAGATGAAGCAGCTGGACAAGGCCGAGCAGAATATTCTGCTGGCCAAGCAGCGCGCTCCCAATAATCTGGAGGTAATTTATTACGAAGCTACGATTTATGAGGATCAGGGGCGAATTGACGATTCGGTCCGCGTCCTTTCGGAAGCAGTGACCGCGGTCAAATCGGAATCGGAATTTGCACCGTCCCGCCGGCGCACGCTCGCAATTCTCTATCAGCAACTCGGCCAACTGTATCGGGAAGCGAGTAACTACACGGCGGCGGTGAATACCTTTGAAGAAATGCTGCGGCTCGGCAGCGAAGAAGATCGCCGCGCTCGCATATTAATCGTGGATACCTATCGCGACGCGCGCGACATTGCGAAAGCGCTGGACGCCGCGCACAAAGCGGTCGACGCGTACCCGAAAGATCATTCCATTCGTGTCACGCAAGCGCTGCTGCTGGGCGAAAATGTGCAAGCCGATCAGGCTGTAACACAACTGCGCGCGCTCCTTGATGGTTCGCCCGCCGATTTTGAGGTGCAGCTGGATATCGCGCAGGTCTACGAAGAGAGCAAGCGCTGGGCGGACGCCGAAT
The DNA here is from genome assembly GCA_035696345.1 of Candidatus Acidiferrales bacterium. Lineage (GTDB taxonomy): Bacteria > Acidobacteriota > Terriglobia > Acidiferrales > UBA7541 > Palsa-360. The sequence continues at coordinate 28,258 of DASRQU010000029.1, read as the reverse complement.
CCGCGATTCACGCAGCGGAAAAGCTGCAGCGGGATTCGCAGGGCAGGGAAATGACCGGATTTTTGATGGGCTCGATTTTTGAGCGTCAGAAAAAATTCGATCAGGCCGAGTCCGAATTTCGCAAAGTGCTGGAACTGAACCCGCGCAACGCCGCCGCGCTGAATTATTACGGATATATGCTTGCCGATCGCGGCCTGCGGCTCGATGAAGCCACAACGTTAATTAAACGCGCGCTGGTTGAAGAACCCGCGAGCGCAGCCTACAAAGACAGCTTGGGGTGGGCGCTTTACAAGCAGGACAATCTCCCGGAAGCGGAAGACTTGCTGCGGCAGGCCTTGGCACATGAGTCGCATGACCCGACGATCCTGAGCCACTTGGGAGATATTTACGCCAAGATGGGCAAGGAAACCCTTGCGGAAGCGGAATGGCAGAAGTCGGTGGCAGAGTGGCACCGCGTTCTTCCGGCGGAATTTGAGCCGGCCAAAATGGCGGAAGTGGAGCAAAAAATTTCCGCGCTAAAGCACAGGCTTGCGCAGCAGAAACAACCCGGAAACCTGAAGCCGTAGTAGCATATCCCCCTTATGAAATCCGTGCGTATTTCCGCGTATGCGAAGGTTAATCTGCGCCTTGACGTCCTGGGTCGCCGCGCCGATGGATATCACGAGCTGCGCACGATTTTCCAAACCATTTCGCTCCACGACACGTTGGTCCTCGACGCCATGCGAAACCGTGGCGTGGAACTACACATCGACGGAAACGTGCAACTCGCGGGCGAGCCTGGGATAAACAATCTTGTGTATCGCGCGCTGGACGAATTGAGCCGCGAACTGGGGCTGCGGCAAGGCGTTCGCGCGCAGCTGACCAAGCGAATTCCCGTGGGACGCGGGATGGGCGGCGGATCGAGCGATGCAGCGGCGGCCCTGTTAGGGCTTCTGCGCCTCACAGGAAAACGCGTTCCGCTTGAGCGGCTTATGTCGGTTGCGTCCGGCCTTGGCTCGGACGTGCCGTTTTTTCTGCAAGGAGGCCGCGCACTGGGCATCGGACGCGGCGAGGAAATTTATCCTTTGCCCGACGTTCCCAAACGCACGGTGCTCGTTGTTTCTCCGCGTGAGATTGCCGTACCCACAAAAGATGCGTACCGGTGGATCTCCGAAATGAAATCTACGCAGCGGTCTGAGCAATTGACAAACGGGGAAGACCCATCTAGACTGCTTAGGTTCTGTGCTCTGTGTTGGAGCCCTCAGGGGGGCGCCCTCTCAAACGATTTTGAGGCTGCTGTTTTCCCCAGGTATCCCCGCTTGGATGCGATCAAGAGGGAGTTGCTTCAGCAAGGAGCCGCAGAGGCCTCGCTGGCTGGCAGTGGTTCGGCGGTGTTTGGAATCTATCAGCACCCAGCGAAGGCGCGCCGAGCTGCACGAGCGTTTCCGCAGGATCAGGTTTTTCTCTGCGCAACTCTTTCGAGGGTGGAGTATCGCCGAAAGATGGGCGCGATCTTGTCCAAATAGTTCGAGCACTCGCAAGGAACAACACACTTGATCGACGACAAATTTAAAATTTTCTGCGGAAGCGCGAATCCGCGCTTGGCTGCGGATATTTGCCGCCACCTGAACGTGAAGCTGGGCGAGGCCAAGCTCGGCAAGTTTAGCGACGGCGAAGTGTATTTTCAAATTCTGGAAAATGTGCGTGGCGCTGACGTATTTGTTGTGCAGCCGTGCTCGAATCCGTCGGATTTCCATCTGATGGAACTATTGATGATGATTGACGCGTTTAAGCGCGCATCGGCGTGGCGCATTACCGCCGTCGTTCCCTACTACTGCTATGCGCGCCAGGATCGCAAGGACAAGCCGCGAGTACCGATCTCCGCGAAGCTCGTTGCCGACCTGATGGAAACCGCAGGCGCGAACCGTGCGCTGACGCTCGATTTGCACGCGCCGCAGATTCAAGGCTATTTCACCGTGCCGGTGGATCACCTGTACGCTTCGCCCGTGTTGATCGAGCATTTCATGCAGAAGAAGATTGGAAATCTTACGGTCGTTTCGCCCGATGCGGGCGGCGTGGAACGCGCGCGCGCCTTCGCCAAAAAGCTCGATTCGCCGTTGGCGATTGTGGATAAACGCCGCGTGGATATTGACGTCAGCGAAGTGATGCACCTGATCGGCGACGTGCGCGGACGCTCCACGCTGATCATCGACGACATTATCGATACGGCAGGCACGCTCGTGAAAACCGCGGAAGCTCTGCTGAAAGAAGGCGCGACGAAAGTTTATGCGGCCTGCACGCATCCGGTGCTTTCGGGGCCCGCCGTACAGCGTATTTGCGCGTCGAAAATTGAGGAAGTGATTGTCACGGACTCCGTGCCCTTGTCAGAGGAAGCAAAAAAGGTTTCCAAGATCAAAGTCCTGAGCGTCGCCGAACTGCTCGCGCGCGGCATTCATTCGATTCACGAAGAAACTTCGATCAGCGAATTGTTTTACTAACGCCGCGATCGGGCGAGCGACCGCGGCGGCAAAGGTTTGGATGAAAGTATTCAACAACGCCAAATGATTTTCTGATCTTCTGGAAAACGTTGGCCATGAAATGGGGAAAGAGTTATGGAACAGATCATCGTAGATGCAGCACCGCGGGATTCCCGCGGCAAAAATGCGGCGCGGCGTCTCCGCGTGGCAGGAACAGTTCCCGCGGTACTGTACGGCGGCAAGAGCGGACCGCAGGCATTGCAGGTCAATACGAAGCACGTCTCCGCGATTCTGCGTTCAGAGACAGGACACAACACGATCCTGACGGTAAAGACGCAGGGGGGCGAGGATTTCGCCATCGTGAAGGAATACCAGGTGGACCCGGTTAAGGGCACACTCCTCCACGTAGACCTGTTGCGAGTTGCCATGGACGTGCGCATGCGCGTCAAAGTTCCGGTGCACACCTTCGGCGAGCCGCAAGGTGTGAAGCTGCAGGGCGGCGTTTTCGAAATCGTGACTCGCGAAATCGAAATCGAGTGCCTGCCAGCCGACATTCCGACCGAATTCAAGGTCGACATTTCCAATTTGATGATGGGCATGCAGGTGCACGCAGGGGACATTCCGCTGGATCCGCAGAAGATGAAGCTGATGACGGATCCGCAGCGCGTTCTGGCACACGTCGTTGCTTTGCGCGTCGAGGAAGAAAAGGCGCCGGAAGCGGTGGCCGGAGATGCGGCAGCAACGCCAGCCGAGCCCGAAGTGATCAAGAAGGGCAAGAAGGACGAAGAGGGCGAAGAAGGCGAAGCCGCTCCTGCAGAGAAAGAAAAGAAGAAGTAACACGCGCTTGCTACGCCCTGGCACTGTGCGCTGGCATTTCGCAAAGGTTTCAGCGCCGTGCCAGCAGACTGGCAACCGGAGCCGCAGATGCGCGTAATCGTTGGGCTGGGAAATCCGGGCATGGAATATGCCTGGACGCCGCATAACCTGGGATTTCTGGCGATTGACGCGCTGGCCGAGGATTTTGGCATCCGGGTGACGCGGCCGGAATCGAAGTCGCACATGGGCGTGGGCCAGATCGCGGGGCACGAAGTGGTGCTGGCCAAGCCGCAGACGATGATGAATCTGAGCGGCCTTGCGGTACGCGAACTGGTAAGCCGCGCGGGGTGCGAGCCGTCTGACGTGATTGTGTTGTGCGACGACATTGCGCTTCCTTGGGGCATGTTGCGCGTGCGGGAACGCGGCACGGCCGGCGGCCATAACGGACTGAAATCCGTGATTGGCGCGCTGGGAACAATGGAGTTTGTGCGCGTTCGGCTCGGCGTGAAACCCGAGGAAATGCGCGGCGACTTGAGAGAGTACGTGCTCCGCCAGATTCGACGCGATGAAGAGGATCTGGTGGGCGAAGAAATCGGGCAGGGCGTCGAAGCCGTAAAAGTGATTTTGGCGGAGGGAACGCAAGCGGCGATGAATCGCTTTAATCGCCGGATTTCTCCGCAGGATGAAGCGAATTCGGAGTAAGCAAGTTTCAGCTGTACTGTAGCCAGCCTCTTAAGAGGCGAGCCTTTCTGTGGGAATGTTAAAAGCCCCCGAAAAGGCGCAATTCAAAGTTTGCGAAATGGAGCACTAAAAAATGGAACAAAACATGGAAGAACGAATCTACGATCTGATCTTCATCTGCCGCCCGGCGACGCCGGAAGATGAAATCAACAAGATTGTAACCACACTCGAAACCTCCACCGGCGAACACGGCGGAAAGATTGAAAAGACGGAGCGCTGGGGCACACGGCGCCTCGCGTATCGCGTTGCCAAGCACCGCGAAGGCTTTTTCGTTTATATGGTGGTGAAAAGTTCCCAGGGCGACTTGATCAAGGAACTGGAACGCCGGCTGAAAGTTTCTGACGCCGTGATCAAGTACCAGACGATTCGCCTGGACGAAGAATTAAAGCGCCAGCAAAAGCTCGGGAAACACCGTGAGCGCCGCGCCAGCCGCCGCCCACGCAAACAAGGAGCCACCGCGCCTGCAGCACCTGCACCTCCGGCAGCCGCCGCCGCTCCGCAGCAACAGCAGCAACCTCCCGCACCGGCCGCCGAATAACGCGCGGCTTGCGAACTGATTTCTAAGGCGAAAGGAAACACGATGTCAGATCAACCAGTACCATCAGCACCACAGGATACACACGCACCCAGCGCCGCTCCCGCTTCTGCCCCCGCGCATCGCGCTGAGGGACACACAGGCGGGCCACCGCGCCGCTCCGAGGGCCATTCCGGCGGAGGGCACTCTGGTGGAGGGCACTCTGGTGGAGGGCACTCCGGTGGAGGGCATTCGGGAGGAGGCGGAGGACGCCGTGAAGGCGGTCCCGGAGGGCCCGGAGGACCAGGTGGCGGTCCGGGCGGACCGCGCCGTGGCGGAAAGCGCCAGTATTTCCGCAAGAAGAAGGTATGCCGCTTCTGCGTCGAGCACGTGGATTTCATCGACTACAAGAAGGCGGATCAGCTTCAGCCCTTCGTGCAGGAGCGCGGCAAGATTTTGCCACGCCGCATGACGGGCACCTGCTCGCGCCATCAGCGCTGGCTGGGCGAAGCCATCAAGCGGGCGCGCAACATCGCGCTGCTGCCGTTTGCGACGGAATTGTAGAACTGATTTTGGAGTTGTATTTTGTAGTTCGCCTGCTCAGAGGCGAGGATTTAGATGTGACGTTGAGATTTTCTTTGTATGGCATCTAAACCTCCGCCTCTGAAGAGGCTGGCTACAGCATCGAGATTGGGAAGCGAACATAACGGGGCCTGAACGTCCCTGGAATTAGACTTGAAGAAGAGGAATGCCAATGCAAATTATTCTGCAGGAAGACGTAGAAAAACTCGGAACGCGCGGTGAAGTGGTGGAAGTGGCCGCCGGCTACGCGCGCAATTATCTCTTGCCGCACAAGCTCGCACTCGAAGCCTCGCCCGCCAACATCAAGCGGCTGGAAAAGATCCGCGTCACGCTCGCCAAGCGCACAGCCACGGAAAAGGATGCCGCGGAGCAGCAGGCAGCTTTGCTCAACCAGGTTACCGTGAAGTTCGCGCGCAAGACGGGCGAGACCGATCAGCTGTTTGGTTCCGTGACTTCCGGTGACTTGGCCGACGCGCTCAAGGCGCAGGGCTTTGAAATCGATAAGCGGCGCATCCAGCTTGAAGAACCGATCAAGACTCTCGGCGAGAAGGCTGTGACCGTGAAGCTCGTTCACGGCGTCACCGCGGAATTCAAAGCGCTGATCGAAAAAGAAGCCTAGCGGTTGCCATAAGTTGCTCTCAACTGGGCATCAGGCGAATGTTTTGGCGGATGCCCGCGCGCACCCTTGCGAACGGGTATCTACCTGACGCTAAAATAGTTTAGTTCCAGCGTGGCGTAACTGACTCTGGCAACCTTACGACTCAATTCGCCTTCCATCTAAGTGGAGGTTCCTTCCTGTGCGGATTATTTTCCGAGCAATGTTGTGCTTGTTTCTCTTCTTTGCCGGACTTTTTATTTACGGGCACCTCGCATCCGCCGGCCAACCGCAGGAACCCTCCGGTGAGACCAACCTGGCCAAGGGCCGACGCGTGACAAGGCAAGTGATCGCAGCCCTTGGCGGACCCACGTACCTCAACGTTCACAACGTGCAATGCGATGGGCGAGAAGCCGCGTTCGGAACAGCCGGAACGTTGATGGGATTTACACTGTTCCGCGATATCTGGCTCTTCCCCGACAAAAACCGCGTCGAATATTTCACCAAAGGCGAACACACGATTGTCGGCTTTCTGATGGGATCGGATGACTTGCTGATCACCCATGGCGGCGCGATGATCACCGTGTACGACGGAAAGGAAGGCTGGACGCTCGATAAGAGCGGAGTGTCGAACCAGCCGGACGATTTGATTAAAACGTTTAACGACCGGTTGAAGACAGATATGAACACGGTGCTGCGCAAGCGCATCAACGAGCCGGGCGTGGAAGCGGAATATGCCGGGCCGGACATCATCGATTTAAAGGAAGCGGAGTGGATCGAGTTTACGGACCGCGATCACCGAGTGATGCGGCTGGGAATCGATAAATATTCGCACCTGCCATTGCGCTGGGTGGTCGTTACGCGCAATCCCGAAACGCGCGTGAAAACGGAAGTCATCACCAGCTACACGCAATACGCTCTGAACGATGGTATTAAAACACCGCTCAGCATTGAACAGGCGCGAGATGACCGCAAAATTTCCCAGACTTTTTTGAGCAGCTGCAAATATAACACGGATATTGCTCCGGATCTTTTTACCCGCGCCTCGCTCGAGCAGGCCGCAAAAAACTCCGGAAAGAAGGGTTTGAAAGAACCAAGGAACTAATTTGTTGCCTTGGTTTTGGAAAAAGGTCCTTTCCCGCTTCAATTCAAATCACAGCTTGACATCGACCTGCGCGCGGCTTATCTCTGTTTGAGCCATCCAACATGAAAATCCCAGTTTTTAGGGACGAATCTGCAATTTTGAGCGGAGGAATAATGCGTCAGAAGTTTTTTGAACGTGTGCTGCTGACGTGCGCGGGAACCTGGGTTTTGGCGATGGCCGGATGCTCGCCAAAACCTACAGTAGTCGACGATGCGGCGCTGCGCGCGGCGGATGGTGACTCTGCAGACTGGATTACCTACGGGCGAACGTATTCGGAGCAGCGCTTCAGCCCGCTCAAACAAATCGATGAGCAAAGCGTCAGCAAGCTGGGCCTCGCTTGGTCCTACGATATGGAAACTCTGCGCGCCGTAGAAGCGACGCCGCTGGTGAAAGATGGGGTGTTGTACACGACAGGGCCGTGGAGCGTCGTCTACGCGTTCGACGCGAAATCAGGAAACCAACTTTGGAAATTCGATCCAAAAGTTCCGAAGGATCACGCGAAGTATGTGTGCTGCGATGTGGTGAATCGCGGCGTCGCGCTTTATAAAGGCCACGTATTTGTTGCGACTCTCGACGGCCGCTTGATTTCTCTGGACGGCAAAACAGGCTCGACCGTCTGGGATGTTCAGACGACACCGAAAGACAGCAGCTACGCGATTACCGCCGCGCCGCGCATCGCAAAAGGGCGCGTGCTGATTGGCAATGCAGGGGCTGAGTACCCGGTACGCGGATACGTGTCGGCGTATGACGCGGAAACCGGAAATCTTGCGTGGCGCACCTACACGGTGCCGGGAGATCCTTCGAAGCCGTTCGAATCGGAGGCAATGAAGGTCGCAGCCACTACGTGGTCCGGCGAATGGTGGAAGGCGGGGGGCGGCGGCACGCCTTGGGATTGCATGGTCTACGATCCGGAATTGGATCTCGTTTTCTTCGGCACCGGAAACGCGTCCCCTTGGTATGACCAGCTGCGCGGCAAGGGCGACAGTTTGTATACGGCGTCCATCATCGCAGTGAAGGCTGACACCGGCGAGCAAGTGTGGCACTACCAGACAACGCCGGCGGACAACTGGGACTACGATTCGACGCAACCGCTGATGCTGGCTACGCTAGCGATCAACGGGGCGCAGCGCCGCGTCATCATGCAGCCCAACAAAAACGGTTTCTTTTACGTGATCGATCGCGAAAACGGAAAATTTATTTCCGCCAAGCCGTACGCGCCCGTGAATTGGGCGACGGGCTTCGATGCAAATGGACGCCCGATTGAAAACCCCGCGGCGCGGCAGCTGAAGGACGCGGCACTTGTAAGACCTTCGGCCGAAGGTGCGCACAACTGGAATCCCATTTCGTTTAATCCTACGACTGGGCTCGTCTATCTGGCCGTGCTCGAAGACGCGTCCATTCACGCGATTATTCCCAACTGGAAAATTAATTTGCATGACCAGACAACGGGGTCGGACAGGGCATATCGCGGTCCTGCGCGGGACGAGTATTTAAAGATGAAAGTTTCAGGAAAGCTGCTCGCCTGGGACCCTGTTGCGCAAAAGGAAGCATGGCACGTGGATCTGCCCGATCCGAAAAGCGGAGGGACGCTTTCGACTGCCGGAAATCTCGTGTTTCATGGACGCGCCGACGGAAAATTTTCCGCCTACCGTGCAACGGACGGTAAACCGCTATGGGAGTTCGATGCCGGAGTTGGAATGGTGGCGCCGCCAATGACTTTCTCCGTGGATGGCACACAATACATAGCGCTGGAGAGTGGATGGGGCGGCCCACAGGTCTTGGGCAACCGGCCGCCGGGCAAGGGCCACGTGGGACGCGGGAGACTGATGGTATTCAAGCTTGGCGGGACGGCGATGCTGCCTCCGTACGAACATGTCGTGCGACCGGTCCCCACGCCTACATTTAAACTGGCGGCCTCTAAAGCGGAAATCGAAGAAGGGCGGAAATTATTTGCCAATACGTGCGCGCGCTGCCATGGCGGAGACGTAGTCAGCGGAGGCGAAGTGCCGGACTTGCGCTACCTTGCGCAGGACACGCACGAAATGTTTGAGGAAATCGTTCTGGGCGGCGCGCGACGCGAGTATGGCATGCCGTCGTTTACAGGCGACATTACCTCTGCACAAGTGCAGCTAATCCATGCGTACATTTTGGATCGCGCGCGCGAATCGGCGCTGGCGGATGCTGCTCCGAAAAAGTAGGATAGGCTTCAGGCTGTCGGTTTTGATTCTCGGTTACGCCGGCAAAAGGCAAAAGAAGACAGGCTGAAGCCTGTCCTACTTGGCGAATAGACACGTGCAAAAAATTGTGTGACCATTGCAACGATTTACACGGAGGATTCCCATGGAACGGCGAAAATTTCTTGCCTCTACGCTCGCGGCGTCCGCGCTGGCGGTAACTGCTCCTGGCAGCGCCCTCGAAGCAGCGCAGGGCGGAATGATGGAAAAAAAGGGCCGCGAGTTTTATCAATTACGGCGTTACCACGTCAACGCCGGTCCGCAAAAAAAGATGTGCGATGATTTTTTCAAGGACGCGCTGATTCCCGCGCTCAATCGCCTGTCGATCAATCCTGTCGGTGTATTCGATCTTTCCATCGGCCCTGACACGCCGACCATGTATGTGCTGATGCCGGGAATGTCCGCCGAGGCGCTTGCCACGATTGAAAATCGCCTGATACTGGATGCCGACTACGTAAAAGCCGGCGCAAGTTTTCTGAATGCTCCCGCGAAAGAGCCGGCGTTCGATCGCATGGAGAGTTCCTTTCTGCAGGCGTTTGAAAAATGGCCGAGCTTAATTTTGCCCAAGGCAACCACGTCGCACGGCCCGCGCGTTTTTGAATTGCGAATTTATGAGGGAGCGACGGACCAGGATCATCGCCGCAAAGTAGAAATGATGCAGTCCGGCGAGGCTGACATTTTTGCCAAAAATGGATTCGAACAGATTTTTTACAGCGAAACGCTGATCGGTCCCCGCCTGCCCAGCCTGACTTACATGCTGTGCTTTGACAGTCTGGCCACGCGGGACAAGCAATGGGCCGCGTTCCGCGCTTCCGATGACTGGAAGTCCTACTCGACGCAGCCGAAATATGCGTTCGAGCCGATCGTTTCGAACATTACGAATTTGATTTTGACGCCAACCGCGTATTCACAGATTTAAGCTTCTTGCCTTCTGTTTGCGCGCGGATTTTGGTAGGACAGGCTTCAGCCTGTCTGCTTTTCATTTTCGTCTAGCCTACAAAAGTCAAAAGAAGACAGGCTGAAGCCTGTCCTACTCGGTTATCTGCGGAAAAAACACGTGGAAGCGGGCGCCGCGCGGCGTGTTGTCTTCCAAACGAATTGTGCCGCGATGGTCGTCCACAATTTTTGCGACAATGGAAAGCCCCAATCCTACTCCCTCTTTTTTGGACGTAAAAAACGGATTGAAAATTTGCTCCCGCAATTCGGGTGGCACCCCCGGGCCTGTGTCTTCCACTATTACGCCGACTCCGGACTGCCGGTTGGAAACTTCCCCTTGGATCGACAAACACACAGTTCTCTGCAGCGCCGCATCCTGCGACTGCATCGACTGAATAGCATTTGTGATCAGGTTAATGAAAACCTGTTCGCAGAGTTGTGCATCCATCGGCACGAGAGGGACATTTTCCGTGTAATGGCGCTCGAGTTCCACGCCTGAATCCGGAATGGACGCGACGGCTGCGACGGCCGCTCGGTCGACAATTTCCGAAATCTTTTCAGGCTTCATTTCAAGCTTTGAAGGCCGTGCAAAATCCAGAAAGCGCACGACCAGAGCATTCAGGCGGTTCACTTCCGACGAGATGTACCCGGCGAGCTCGCCGATGAGTGGCTCTGAATGCCCCACCTTACGGCTAAGGAGGTCCGCCGATCCCTTGATCACGCCAAGCGGGTTGCGGATCTCATGCGCGAGACCGGCAGATAGTTGTCCGAGTGCTGCGAGCCGTTCGGCGCGGCGCGCTTCGGCCTCAGCGCGCAGCAACTGGCGATTCGTTTCTTCCAATTTCCCCGACAGATCCTCCAGTCTCTTTACATGTTTTCGATTTTCAACAGCAAATCGGTTCACGAGGATTGCCGCGATATAAAAAAACAGCACACGGATCGCCAGGATGCCCTGGCCTTCGGGTGTGACATCGACTTCCTGCAGGGCCGGAATTAATAGAGACAAATATGCGAGCGACGCGAGCGTGGTCCAGGCCAACGCAGCTAGAGTGCCGTAGTAGATGGCGGCACTTACTACGGGCAGAAAATAGATCGGATAGTAGCTGCTGTTGATGCCAAAGTCGCCAGTATGGTCAAGCAGAAGCGTGGCCAGCAGAATTTTGATGATGACGGCATACGCTGGCCCGCGGGTTGGTAAGCGAGTGACCAACCAGCCCTCGCTCAGCTGAACGGCGAAGATCGCAAGTAGGATTAGTTGCTTGTGCATTTCACCGACGGGCGGAAGCAGCGCTAGCGCGCCCAAAAAAATCAACCAGATGAGGTCAATCCAACTTAGATGAAGATTGCGGATGATTGTTCGTAGACGGTCGAGCATTCTGTGAGGCTCACGCAAAGTCTAACATGGGTGGGTTCCACGAGAGTCGCGGCGTTCGGTCTGATTCGGTGAGGCCAGGCTTGCGCAGGCCGAGGATTCTGTGCCGGAACTACAAAAGTGTTGCGACCGGAGTAGTGCAGGCACTGTTGCCTGTGTGGGTCTTTGCAAACTGCACACAGCCAGAAGTGGCTGTGCTAGTGGACCGTGATTCCGAGCGTAGTAGGGAATTTCGCTTCGATCTAACGTTCAAAAGAAAGAGAAATTCCTCGGCAAAATGCATTCCTCGGAGTGACAGGCGCGCAACTACTGAACGCGTTGAGGTCGCGATTCAGTGTCGACCAGGACATCGAAAATGGCCAGAACATGGCGGCGGTAATCGAGCATGCGCGTGAAGATGTCTCGCAGCGTGGGGTCACGCTCTGATTCGCGATGCCATTTGAGCAAAACGGCGGGAGGAACTTCGATATCTCGGCGAAGCTCTTCCGCGGAATGTCCGCGCAGGAACAGGCCGTAGAAAAATGCAGCTTCCCGCTGTGGAAAGTCAAAATCGTGCCGCGTTTCGTTGTCCGCAGCGGCGGCAGGCACAACTGGCGTATTGGAGATCGTCTGCATAAGACGTAAAAAGGTGGAACAAAGACGAAAGGGAATTTTACCGGAAGTTTTGACGGCGTCAAGAGGCTGGGCCGAAAATTAACTTGGTTTTATGAGGTTTGAACCTGTATACCACCTCAAACCGGGTTTATTCCTGAAATTAAAAATTTTCTCAGAAGATAACGCAGCTAAGGCTCCAGAGTGCGGAGTTGGGCTTCTACTACAAGCTCAAATCCACAGGCTGAAGCCTGTGCCACTAAAAACTGCTTCGCGCGGTTATCCCAGCTTGCTGGGACTGCGCGTAGAACGGACATATTCCTTTAGCGCCGAGACATTAGGACCATACGCGCCGACGCGTGCTGCGTCTACCGGCAATCCTAGGCGCTCTGCCGCCTCCATGTTGATTCCCGCGCCATCAAGCTCAGAGAGACTGAAGCCCACGGCCGGAAGCACGCGCTGCGTGCCATTCGGATAGACCGGGCGCGGTGGGCGTCGCCGATTCCCGGGTTTGCTTGCGATTGCGAAGAACTGATTCCAATCGTTCTTGTTCCACATCGCTCGCTCCCTCGTCTTGCAGACCAGGACGCTCTAGCTCTGACACATGAGATGCATGCACCACGCTTGCGGTCGCTTTCTGTGGCAGCAGCGTGCAAATCAGTGCCGAAGAGCCTGTATCGTGGTATACGACATAACGCTACAGGCGTCCAGAATAGACTGGCAAAAGTTACAGAAGCGTTACGAAAGAGAGATTATCGGGTTGGAAAGGACAGGTGTGCCGAAGTTACACACTATTTTTTGTATCAATCCATTTTGGTTTTAGACGAACACCGTTTCACGTGAAACAAACTTGCAACCGCCTGTAAATGTTGCCTTTGCGTCTTTTTCGCAACCTACATCGCTAACGGAACGTCCGTCGTTGGCCAATCTTCGTGCGCGACTGTTATACTGGCACATCGTAAAGCGTGAGGATTTGGTATTCATGTCGAAACTCGTCATCGTCGTTCACTATCATGAGCTGTGGCTCAAGGGAGGAAATCGCCGCTTCTTTCTGAGCAAGCTGCACATCGCGTTGAAGCGTGCGCTTGAGGGTCTCCCCGTGGAGCGCATTTTGCGCCCGGGGGATCGGCTACTCATCGAATTTGGCGATGGAGCTTCGGTCGAGGAAGCCGTCGCTCGGATACAGCGCGTGTTTGGCATTGCGTTTTATGCCGTGGCTCGCGTGGTGCCGCGTGGAAGCGAAGACGATATGGCTGCTCTCGGGCGAGCGGCGTGGGAAGAAATTCGCGACGAGAAATTTGCGACGTTTGCGGTGCGATCAAAGCGCAGCGACAAATCTTTTCCAGGGCGCACCATCGATATCGAAGTGTCCGTCGGCCAGTATTTGGTGGATCAACTACGGACGTCCGGCAGACAGGCTCGCGTGAAACTCAACGATCCGGATTTAACGTGCCGCGTTGAAATTCCGCCCGGGCCATCTCTACTCGTGTATGCACGCAAAATTCCCGGCGCCGGTGGGCTTCCTCCGAACACGGCGGGACGCATGACGTGCCTGCTTTCGGGAGGATTCGACTCCGCAGTAGCGGCGCACAAGATGATGAAGCGCGGCGCGCATTTAAATTTCGTGCATTTCTGGGGCGGCGGCGCGGACCCTGGAGAATCTTCCGTGTATGTGGCGCGCGACCTCGTAAAGCGTCTTGTTCCGTGGCAATTTTCCGCAAAGTTATATCTCGTGCCATTCGAGCCGATTCAACGGGAAATTGTGGCGCACGCTCCGGAAGAATTTCGCATTTTGCTATACAGGCGCATGATGCTGCGCATCGCCGAGCGCGTGGCGCGCTCGAATCGGGCGTTAGGATTAATCACTGGCGATAGCCTGGCGCAGGTCGCATCGCAAACCCTGCACAATATGGCCGCGGTTGGCGCAGCAACGCGCATGCCCCTCTATCGCCCGCTGGTGGGCGATGACAAAATCGAAATCATGGAAGCCGCGCGCAAAATCGGAACGCATGATATTTCCGCGGAACCGTTTCACGATTGCTGCCCCATTTTTCTGCCGCGTAATCCCGCGCTGCACGCCACCGTCGAGGAACTCGATCGCGCGGAAAGTTCGCTGGACATCGAGGCGCTCGTTCGGCAGGGCATCGATGCTCTCGCGATCGAGCGCTATCGCTATGGGAACGGCCAAGTGGCAAAGGTAGAATCGTTCAAATCCGCCACGGCGTGATCTTCGACATGTCGAGCTCTGGGCAAAAAAAGGAAAGCGAGCGGTTCTTAGCCATGTCAAAGCTTTCGTCTTTCGCCATCAAACTGCTTATAGCATTCTAAATAGTCGCCTTCCTAGCGAGTATGCATGCGATTTCCAATCCCGATTTCAGGAATTGCTTCTTGCGAGATCCTTGCTGCTTGAATCCAGGAACCAAAACGGAACCCTGCCGCATCTTGATTTCTCTCCGTTTTTTTTAGTTTACGTGAGTACAGTAATATCGGGTTTGCTAAATGCCTCAGGTTCAGATTTGGATTTGGAAGCGATGAGCGCTTCGACACTTGGGAAATCAAGAGCATGCGGCGCATCGGCACGCAGCATTTGGAACACGGCTTCGAGCGGAATTCCATCGCGGTATGGCCGTTTGGCATGCAGCGCATCAAAAATGTCGGCGACGGCCAAAATACGCGCGAAGGTGGAGAGTTGTTCGCCTTTCAATCCCTGCCAGTATCCTGAGCCGTCGAGCTTTTCGTGATGCGCAGCGGCGTCCTGACTGAGGCGCGCAAATCCAGGAATTTTTTTAAGGACTTCGAGAGTGTAATAAGGGTGGGCTCTTACAATTTGCCATTCCGCGCTCGTCAGTTTCGCAGGCTTTTCGAGTATGGAGTTCGGGACACTCAATTTTCCGATGTCATGCAGCAGCGCCGCGCGCCGAAGCAGCTTGACGCTCTGCGGATTCATGCCAAACCATTCGCCGATCTCCACGGCGGCGGCGGCAACTCCGTGAGAATGGCGGTAGGTGAAGGGCGATTTCGCGTCGATAACTTCCGCGAAGGCTTCGCAAATTTTATCGATCGATTCGTCGTTCGCCGTCACGCGGTGATGTTTCGGTTCGAGCGCGGCAACTTGTTGCAGTAAATTCGCGTTTTCCAGGCCATGCCATAAAATTCCTGACTTCGCGAGCGAGGCGGCGGCCTTTACGAGGTCTGGATCGAACCATCGTCCGCTGCGATTTTGCGCGGCATCCACCGCTTCCACGGGCCCCTGCTCATTGTAAAAAACCTCCAACGTCTGCGCGAGGTTCGCAATTCTTGAGAAAATTGGAATCTCGTCGTGCCGCAAGCCACCGGGATATCCTTGGCCATTCCAGTGTTCATCTAAATTGTAAATTCCGCTGGCAACCGCCTCCGAAAATCCCAACTGCTTGGCGATCGAGGATCCGCGCTCGCAGCGGATTTGGACCAGCGTGCACGAATCCTGCTGTTGCTTCGCGGCGACCTGGAACAAACGTTGCATGCGTTGAAGAAAAGGCATGCCCGTGCCAACGTGGGTGAGCGCGTAGTGCAGGCTCTCCCAGCCGATGCGCGTCCAATCTTTCGTTTTGAGATCGCCTTTGGCCTTAATTTCATCCGCATTTAAAATGTGAAAAAGGCGTGATGCATTGCTACTGCAGCCGGCATCCTTCAGCAGCAGCGCATAATACAATTCCGCCTGCTCATCCTTGGTCATGCCAATTTGCTCTGCCAGGCGCATCCCGATCATGCAGGCGCGCACAGAGTGGCCCATCGGTTGCCCCTCGGTGAGATCCAAAGCATAGGAAAGCGCGGAAATAATCTCCGAAAGTCGGATGGAACCGGGTATTTCGTTCCAGTCTTGGTCAAACCGGCGGTGTGGGTTTGGCTGACCTACGTCAAAAGTAATCATGAATCTCCTCTTAACCGATTCAAACTCGGGGCCGATGGCAGGCAATATCCGTTGGCTGCACTCTCGTTGCGTGGCGCACACGTTGAGGTTACGAATTGCGGCGAACTTCTACCATAGGACCGCAGATTCAGCCAGGGAGGGACGGAAGTACTACGGGGCGGACGGCTAACTGCCGTAGCCTAAAAGAGTTACGAAGCCCAGAAAAGAACGCAGGTATAAATCATAATGTAACAGCTTGTAATAGGTATTCCCGGGTAATAAAAATGGGGAGCCTTCTGAGGCTCCCCAAATTGACATGAATTCTTGATTTTAAATTCGCAGACGCGCGGATTACCAGCGACCACCGCCGCCGCCTCGGTCTCCACGATCGCGATCTCGACCACCGCCACCACCGCTGCCGCCGCGGCCTCCGCCTCTACCGCCACCACCGCCGCCGGGACGACCGCCACCAGGACCTCGGCCGCCGCCACCGCCGCCTCCAAAGCCGCCACCAGGGCGGCGCCCAGCTCCGCCGCCACCGCCGGGTCCGCCACCTTCGCGCGGAGGTCGAGCTTCATTGACGACAATATTGCGGCCCATGAAATCATGCCCGTTCAGACCCTGAACGGCGCGATCGGCCTCTTCGTCGTTATTAATTTCCACGAATCCAAACCCGCGTGGTTGGCCGGAAAAACGATCACGGACCAACGTGACGTTGGCAGCGGTAACTCCCGTTTGGGAGAAAAGTGTAGTGAGTTGCTCTTCTGTAGCCTGAAAGGGCAGATTGCCAACGTAAAGTTTCTTCAACGCGAGACTCCTTTTGGCCATGGCTAGACGGAACCACGGGACCGGGGACTGAAGAGAGCGGGATCGGTTGGAGATTGGCCTGAAAACCAGAATAATCCGATGAAAAACGCACTCCAGTTCTGCCCAAATCTTGCTCCAAATTTGAAACTCCGTCAACATAAACGTTTATGTATAACTTCCTGGTAAATACGAAATTGTTCTACCTCCGTCGGTATTTCAAGGTACAGGAATTTTGAGCAGTTTTGATGATACGATTCGACTCTCGTACACTCAGAATTTTTTCGGGGGAACCAAGAACAATGCGGGGATTGATGATGGATTTTCCGCTAACCATCGCACCGATCCTGGAGCGGGCAGGTAGCGCATTCAGCGGGGTGGAGATTGTCAGCAGGAAGCCCGATCGCACGCTATCACGCTCGACGTGGGGCGACGTGTATGCGAGGTCTCGGCGGCTGGCGAACGTGCTGACCGGACTGGGCCTGCGGCGCGGAGACCGCGTGGCAACGCTTCTGTGGAATCAAACCGAACACATGGAGGCGTATTTTGGGGTGCCGATCTCGGGCGGCGTGCTGCACACGTTGAACGTACGGCTGCATCCGGACGAGTTGGCCTTCATCGCCAATCATGCGCAGGATCGCTTCCTGATCATTGACGATATTCTGCTGCCCATCTACGAGCAATTTCGGGAACTCGTAAAATTCGAGCGCGTCATCGTCGTGCCTTACGGAGGCTGCGACTTTCCTGCCACGTACGACAATTATGAAACTTTGCTCGCCGCCGCCAGCAAGGATTTTGCGTACCCGCCGCTGGATGAAAATGAAGCGGCGGCGATGTGCTATACGTCCGGCACAACAGGAAGGCCCAAGGGCGTCGTGTATTCGCATCGCGCCATCGTGCTCCACACGATGAGTTGCTGCGGCGTGGATTCGCTCGGCATTTCCATGCGCGATACGATGCTGCCGGTCACATCGCTATTCCACGCCAACGGCTGGGGCATTCCTTTTACTACCGCGATGGCCGGGACAAAAATCGTGCTGACTGGACCCTACGCCGACGCAGAAGGGCTGCTGGATTTGATGGTGCAGGAACGAGTAACCGTCACGACCGGCGTGCCTACCGTGTGGTTTGGAGTGCTGCAAGCACTGGAAAAATTTCCGGGGCGCTGGAAAATCGATTGGCCCGTGCGGATGAATTTGGGAGGCGCGGCAACTTCCGAAGCTTTGATGCGCGGCTTCGATCGCCATGGAATCACCGTGCTCTGTTCGTGGGGCATGACGGAAACTACTCCTGTCGCCACCAGCTGCCATTTGCGAACCTTTATGGATTCATGGAATGAGCCTGAGAAATATGCGCAACGCACGAAGCCGGGAATGCCCGCGGCGTTTCTCGAAGCGCGCGTGATGAAGCTTGATGGGACGCCAGCGCCGCATGATGGCTGCACAGTGGGAGAAATCGAAGTGCGCGGGCCCTGGGTGGCGGCGGAGTATTACAAAATGCCGGAAGAAGCGCACAAATGGTCGGCGGACGGATGGCTGCGCACGGGCGACATGGGCCACCTCGACGAATTCGGCTACATGAAGCTGGTCGATCGCAGCAAAGATTTGATCAAGTCCGGCGGGGAGTGGATCAGTTCGGTTGATTTGGAAAATGCGCTGATGGGGCATCCCGCGGTGAAGGAGGCTGCGGTGGTGGGGGTGCCGCACCCGAAATGGCAGGAGCGACCCGTGGCTGTGGTGGTTTTGTGCGATGGCGCGAAAGCGAGTCCTGAAGAGTTGCGCGAATTTTTGGGCGCTAAATTTGCCAAGTGGCAATTACCCGATGCATTCGTGTATGCCGATGAAATTCCACGGACTTCGGTGGGAAAATTTCGAAAAACGGCGTTGCGGGAACAATTTCTGGACTGGACGTGGGATTAAGTAGGACGGGCTTCAGCCTGTCTGCTTTTGACTTTCTTTGCTGGAGGCAAAATTCAAAAGAAGACAGGCTGAAGCCTGTCCTACTTAAGTTCTGTAGCTCGCATTTATTTCCACGTATTCTTTGGTGAAATCGCAGGTCCACATGCGCGCGAAACCGCGGCCGTTGTGCAGGTCGATGACGATTGAGACGTTTTTCTCCAGCAGGCGCTTGTGCGCTGCTCGCTCATCGAGCGGCAACGCCACTGAATAGGAAGATCCCTTCGGCGGGCCGTACATCTTCATTTTGCCCAGCCAGATTTCGGCCTTTTCCGGATTGAACGGAACACCCGCGCGTCCGGCAGCAGCGAGGATGCGGCCCCAGTTGGGATCGGCGCCAGCGATGGCCGTTTTTACGAGGGAAGAAAGAGCTATCGTCTCCGCCACTTTTTTGGCCGCGGCATCATCCGGTGCGCTGCGCACTTCGACTTCTACCAGGTGGGTTGCACCTTCACCGTCTTCGACGATTCCCATCGCAAGCGATCTACAAACTTTTTCCAGAGCGCTGACAAAACTTTTGTAGTCCGCGTCGCCGGTTTTTGTGATTTTCTTCGCACCGCTCGCACCGTTGGCAAGCACGAGCAGCGTGTCGTTTGTAGAGCTGTCTCCATCGACGGTGATGCAATTGAATGTGCGACTGACGACCTCGCGCAATGCTGCATCGAGTGCCTTGGGTGCGACGTCGGCGTCCGACACCACGAATGAAAGCATGGTGGCCATGTTGGGATGGATCATGCCCGCGCCTTTGGCGCAGCCCGCGACGCGAACAGTTTTGCCGCCGATTTTGCAGCTTGCGGCGGCACGCTTTGGGCGTGTGTCAGTGGTCATGATCGCGCGATTCAGACCATCGAAAGCTTTCGCGGAAAGTTCGAGTGTTTCGGTAAGGCCGGGCGCAGCGTTAAGAATGCGCTCGACTTGCAGCGGAACGCCGATCACTCCCGTGGAGCACACGACGACTTGATCGGCGCGGCAGCCAAGAAGTTTTCCCACGGTCCCCGCAGTTCTGCGCGACGCGACCAAACCGTCTGGACCGACTGAACAGTTGGCGTTTCCTGAATTCACGATGACGGCGCGCATCGCATCCGCCGATTTCTTGACGTGCTCGCGCGAAAGAACCACGGGCGGCGCCTGGACAAGATTCTGCGTGAATACAGCAGCTGCCGAGGCCGGAGAATCGGAAACGATCATCGCAACGTCCAGCGTTCCTGTATGGCCGCGTTTTTTCAGGCCGCAGGAAGCGGATGCAAAACGAAACCCACGCGGCAAGGCGCGGGAAGACGGCAGTTCACTCATTTTTCACCTAATAGAATTCGTTTGCTGCCAGAGCAGCAGCTTTGAAACTCGCCGCAAGAAAACTTACAACAATGAGAGCACTTTTCCGGCGCCGCTCAGTACTGGCAACAGATCGCGCTCCGGGCAGATCACTGCTACGGTTGCGATCAAATTGCATGTGCGCTCTTTCGGACATGTCACGCAATCGCGTTCGATTTTCTCGGGCACGATCTGGCGCGGACCGGGCGTGAATCCGTAGCGCGAGAAAAATTCAGGCCTGTGGGTTACGGCGAAAAGGCGCGCAATCTTTCTGCGCCGCGCGGTGTCCATCGCCGCTTTCATCAAGCGATCTCCAACGTTACGGCCTTCGCCACGCGCGTCAGGCGCGACGGCCAGCGAACGAACCTCCGCGAGGTCTTCACCATAGGGCTCAAGCGCGACGCAACCCAATACTTTTTCGTCTTTGCCGCGTTTTTCGACAAGCACGAGAAATCGTTCAATATGCTCGCGAATTTCGGCTTCCGTTCGCGGGAGCAGCAGGCCTTCGCCCGCATAATGCGCGACCACGCGATGAACTGCGGCGGCGTCACTCATCCGAGCTGTGCGCGCCCTCATGATTTTTCCTCCAATGCAGCTAGTCGCGTCTTTGCGGCGGCGATGGCGTCGCGTACGCGTGCAGGCGCAGTTCCGCCTTCGACATCGGGACCAGCCAGCGCCGAATCCAGTTTCAAAGCGTCATAAAAATCCGGTGTGAATAAAGGAGAAAATTTATGTAACGTTTCGAGCGGCAACTTGGAAAACGAGCTCCCGGCACGCTCGCCTTCGCGCACAATCTGGCCGACGATTTCATGCGCTTGGCGGAAGGGCGATCCTTTGCGCACAAGGTAGTGCGCCGCTTCCGTCGCGAGCAGCGCTGGGTCAGATGCGGCTTCGCGCATGCGCGCTTCGTTCGGGCGCGTGGCGGCAACTGCCCCTGCCGCGATGGTCAGCATGGCATAGGCCTGATCGTGCGCCGCGAACACGGGCTCTTTGTCTTCCTGCAAGTCGCGCTGATAGCTCGAGGGCAGGCCTTTCATGGTCGTCAGTAGGGTGTGCAGCGAAGCCGTGACACGGCCTGTCTTTCCGCGCAAAAGTTCCCAACAGTCGGGATTTTTCTTTTGCGGCATCAGGCTGCTCCCCGTCGAAAATTCGTCAGGCAATACGATGAAGCCGAATTCCTGCGAGGCGAACAAAACAAAATCTTCCGCGAGGCGAGACAGATGCGTGGCGATTACTGCCAGCGCGTAGAGATAGTCGAGCGCGAAGTCACGATCGCTCGCCGCGTCCAGACTATTGGCTGTGGGCCGCGCGAATCCGAGTTCGCGGGCGATGGCGCCGCGGTCGACATCGATTGCACAACCGGCAAGTGCGCCGGAACCCATCGGGCATGCGTCCGCCATAGCTGCCGCGGCGTCGAGCCTTACGGCATCGCGGAAGAATGCTTCGGCGTGCGCCAGCAGAAAATGCGAAAACAAAATCGGCTGCGCGTGCTGCATGTGCGTCATGCCGGGCATCGGAATTCCAAAAACTTTTTCAGCTTGGTCGACAAGCGCGGAGATCATGCGCGTGAGTGCGACGTGCATTTCGCCCACCGATTCCTTGACGAACATGCGGAAATCGGTGGCCACGAGTTCGTTGCGGCTGCGGCCTGTGTGCAGCTTGTAACCGAGCGCGCCGAGATATTCGACGAGCGCGGTCTCTACAAAATGGTGGACGTCCTCCGCGGGCGATCCGCCGAGCCATGCGTATTCGTTTTCGGCGCGAACGGCGATCTTGTCGATGGCCGTGAGCGTGTCGCGCATTTCTTCCACCGAAAGTATGCCCGCCGATTCCAGCGCGCCGGCCCACACTCGATCGACCGCCAACTCGTAGGGCAGCAGGCGGCGATCGAAGGAGAAGGATCGTTGAAATTGATAAAAGAGCTCGTCGGGGGCGCGATCGAAACGCCCTCCCCACAATTTTCCCGACGACTGCTCTTTCGGCGTGGCGCTCACTTTACTTTCGATTCCGCCGGGATGGTGACCGGCAATGCAAACAGGTTAATGAAGCCCTCCGCGTCCTTCGGGTTGTAACCCGTCATGGCGAAGCTGGCGAGTCCTTTGCGGTAGAGCGAGTAAGGAGACACGCGCTTCGTGACCGTGACGTTGCCTTTGAAGAGCTTGAGGCCAACGGTGCCGGTGACGCGCTTTTGCGCCTCGGTGAAATAGGCGTCGAGCGCTTCACGTCCCGGCGTGAACCACGTGCCGTAGTACACGAGTTCCGCGTAACGCAGCGACAAAATCTCCGAGTAATGCGCCGTCTCGCGATCAAGGCACAGCGTTTCAAGTTCGCGATGCGCGGTGACGAGCAGAGTGCCGCCCGGTGTTTCGTACGCGCCACGTGATTTGATGCCGACCAGGCGATTTTCGACGAGATCGATGCGGCCCACTCCATGCTCGGCCGCAATTTCGTTCAATTCTTCGAGCAGGGCCATCGCCGAGCGCTTTTTTCCATTAACGGAAACGGGCGTGCCGCCATCGAAACCGATTTCGACCACCGCCGGTTTATTCGGCGCTTTTTCCGGCGAAGCAATCCACTGCCACATGGCTTCGTCCGGCTCGTTCGCGGGATCTTCGAGCACGCCGCCTTCGTGGCTTAGGTGCCAGATATTCCGATCGCGCGAATAAATGTTCGCCTTCGTTTGCTCGACAGGAATTTTGTGCGCGTTGGCGTAGGCAATCGCATCTTCGCGCGAGTTGATCGTCCATTCGCGCCACGGCGAAATAATTTTTACTTTCGGCGCGATGGCTTTGTACGCAAGCTCGAATCGCACCTGGTCGTTGCCCTTGCCGGTGCAGCCATGGGCGACAGCGTCCGCGCCAGTTTCCAGCGCAATTTCAGCCTGGCGCTTGGCGATTACAGGACGAGCCATCGACGTACCGAGCAGATATTTGTGTTCGTACACGGCGCCGGCGCGCAACGTGGGCCATACATATTCCGTCAGAAACTCTTCGCGCAAATCTTCAATCGTGGCGGAAGCCGCGCCGGTTGCCAGCGCTTTTTTCTTGGCCGCTTTCAAATCTTCCTGCTGGCCGACGTCGCCAATCATGGCGATCACTTCGCAGCCGCCATAGGTTTCTTTCAGCCAGGGAATAATAATTGACGTATCAAGTCCGCCTGAATAGGCGAGAACTACTTTCTTTGGCACTTTTTTTCCTTTCAGCGTAGGAGCATTAACAGGATGGCTTTCTGAACGTGCAGGCGGTTTTCCGCCTCATCAAAAACGATGGAACGCGGCGATTCCATGACGTCATCCGTCACTTCGGAGCCGCGATGCG
This sequence comes from Candidatus Acidiferrales bacterium, assembly GCA_035696345.1. Taxonomy (GTDB): domain Bacteria; phylum Acidobacteriota; class Terriglobia; order Acidiferrales; family UBA7541; genus Palsa-360. The sequence goes on along the minus strand of DASRQU010000029.1, from coordinate 5,001 downwards.
CGGGAAGACAATGCAGAAACACGGCGTCGGATGCAGCCTGCGACATGAGATTGGCGTTGACCTGATAGGGCGCGAAAATTTTGGCGCGCTTTTCCGTCTCGTTCTCTTGTCCCATACTGGCCCAAACGTCCGTGTACACAGCTTGCGCGCCCGATACAGCTTCTTCGGGAGCGCGAAACAATTCGATGGAGCCTTGCGTGGCGGCCGCATCGACACGAGCGGCGGCGAGAATTTTTGCGTCCGGCTCATAGCCCGCGGGTGTTGCGATGCGCGCATGCGCGCCGACACGCGCGCCAGCAACCATCAGCGAATGGCAAACATTGTTTCCGTCGCCGATATAGGCGAGCGTCACGCCGCGCGCGGACCCGAATTTTTCTTCGAGCGTGAAAAAGTCGCAAAGCGCCTGGCAGGGATGATACACATCCGAAAGCGCGTTGATCACAGGCACGGTTGCATGCGCAGCCAACACTTCGAGAGCATCCTGCGAAAAAACCCGACCGACGATTCCGTGCACCCAGCGCGAAAGGCACCGCGCCACGTCTGGAACGGATTCGCGATCGCCGAGGTGCGCGTCCGCATGATCGAGATAAACCGCGGAACCTCCCAAACTGGTAAAGCCAACTTCAAACGTAACGCGCGTGCGCAGCGAGGGCTTTTCAAAAATCATCGCGAGCTGACGTCCCGCGAGGGCGGACTTGTAGCGATCGGGATGAGCCTTTACTTCGACGGCCAGACGAAATAAGTCCTGAACCTGCGCGGCATTCCATTCCGCGCCTGTGAGAAGGTCGGTGGAGACACTCAATGTGTGGCTCTCAATTTTCTTTTGAGCCGGGGCCTGCGCTTTCATGATTACCTCGCGGCCGCGTGCGTCTGAGCCACGGCGGGGGCGGAAGTTACGACCGCTGACTGCGCTGGCCGCTCGGTGCGTGCAAGGACCGACTCGATTTTCGACAAGCCTTCCTTCACCTGCTGCGTCGTCAAAATAAATGGCGGCAAGAGGCGCAGGATATGGTCGTGCGTGCAGTTGATCAGCAGTCCTTGTTTCAGAGCTTCGGCAACGAATGGCGCGCCGTCTACGGACAGGTCGATGCCGATAATCAAACCTTCTCCGCGAACTTCGCGGATGAAGTCGAATTTCGCAGCCAATTTTTTGAGGCCGGCTTTTAATTCAGCGCCGCGCGCCTGAACGTTGGCGAGCAACTTTTCCTCTTCCATCGTGTCGAGAAAAGACTGCCCCACCGCGCACGTGAGCGGTCCACCGCCAAAGGTTGAACCGTGCAAGCCGGGCGAAAAGGATGCGGCAACTTCTTCGCGGGCAAGGAGCGCGCCCAGTGGAAGTCCTCCGGCAAGCGGTTTCGCGACGACGACAATATCAGGCAGCCCTTCAAGGCGCTGGTAGGCAAACTTTTTCCCCGTCCGCCCGAGACCGCATTGAATCTCGTCCGCGATCAGGATCGCGCCGTGCTGGGTCGTGAGCGCGCGCGCACGCTTCCAGAATTCCGGCGTGACCGGGTAAATTCCGCCTTCGCCTTGAATCGGCTCAATGATGACCGCGCAAATGTCGTCAGTAAATTTGGATTCCAAGTCCGTCACATCATTCAGGCGGACAAATTCCACTCCAGGGATCAGCGGCTCGAATGGCTCGCGATATTTCGCTGGATAGGTAATGGAGAGCGCGCCCATCGTGCGGCCATGAAAAGAATTTTCCATGGCCAGGAAACGAGTCTTGTTCGCACCGCCGGACTTTTGCTTTGCCGCAATGCGCGCGAGTTTCAGCGCGCCCTCGACAGCTTCCGCGCCACTATTGGTGAAAAAGACGCGGTCCATGCCAGACCACTGCGCGAGTTTTGCCGCGAGCGGTCCCTGAAATGGATTATGAAAAAGATTGGAGACGTGAACAGCCCGGCCAGCCTCGCGCCGAATTGTTTTCACCAGCGCCGGGTGCGAGTATCCGAGCGCATTGACGGCGATGCCGCCAAGGAAATCCAGATACTTTTTTCCGTTCTGATCGAAAACGTAGCAGCCGCGACCATGCGTAAAAATCATGTCCGAGCGCTTGTACGTGTTCATCAAGTGCTGAGACGCATCATTCAAAATGATTTTTGACGCACCTGAAGCTGGCTTCGCCTTCGCTACCGATTTTTTTGCCTTTTGTTTCACTGCGCCGCCCCCGCACTCGTAACGGGAAACTCGGCCGTGATGCGCGTTCCGGGAAATTTCGCGCCATTCGCCGCGGCCAGCAATCCCTTGGGAACCGAGCCGCCAACAATTCGGACTTCCGAAACGCCGGCGGAAAGCGCGCGCTTGCATGCTTCGAGCTTCAGGATCATTCCGCCGGAAACCTTATTCTGGCGGATCATGTCTTCCGCATCGCCTGTGGAAACAACCTTCACGACTTTGGAACCGTCGAGCACGCCAGCCACATCGGTGAGATAAATCAAGCGATCCGCGTGGATGTATTCCGCGCAGGCAGCGGCCATGTGATCGGCGTTGATATTGTAAAGCTCGCCGTCCGCGCCCAGGCCCATGCAGGAAGCCACGGGCACGACGCCGGCCTTCCAGAAATTTTCCAGGAATTCGAGATTCACTCCGGTCAAGTAGCCAACGAAGCCAAGTCCGCCGACCACCTCATCGTGCATCATGGGCTCAGCCAGAAAACAGCTGGCATCGGACGCGCAAATCCCAACGGCAGGCTGCCCGGCCACGGAAATAGCGCCGGCGAGGCGCTTGTTGAGCAAGCCGCCGAGAACCATGACGGCCACATCACGCGTGGCGCGATCGGTCACGCGCAGTCCGTTGACGAATTTGCTCTCAATTCCCATTTGCTTCAGCGTGGCGGTAAAAATTTTGCCGCCGCCGTGCACTACCAGAATTTCGTTTCCCTGGTGAGCAAGCTGGGACACCTGACGCGCCAGCGTTTCCATCGCCGCCGCATCATCGAGTAACGCTCCCGCAACTTTTACGACTAATCTCATCGGAGTCCTGTAGCCTCCCCAAGTCCCATCATCAAATTCATATTTTGCACAGCCTGGCCCGCGGCGCCCTTGCCCAGATTATCGAGACAACTTACAACCGCGAGGCGCCGCCCCGCGGGATCCAGCGAAAAACCGATATCACTGAAATTGGTGTGCGCGACGTGCTGCAATTCCGGCAACTTTCCGGCGGGCCAGATGCGTACCATCGGGCGATCCGCATAAAAGCTGCGATATAGCGATTCCACTTCCTGCGCCGTGTGCGGCTCAGAGAACCACACGTACAAAGTCGAAAGAATGCCGCGCGCTACCGGCAGCAGGTGCGTCGTGAAAACAATGTCCTCGCCCGCGATGCCCGTGTGCTCGGTCACTTCCGGCGTGTGCCGGTGAGTAAACAAACCGTATGCTCGAAAATTTTCGTCCACTTCCACGTATTGCATTTCTTTCTTAGGCTCTTTGCCCGCGCCGGTCGCTCCGGATTTGCAATCCGCAACAATTCCGCGTTCGGTGGCAATCCAGCCGGACTCGACAAGCGGCCGCAGGCCGAGAATGACGCTCGTCGGATAGCAGCCGGGATTGGCCACGAGCCGCGCGCCTGACAATTGATCGGCGTACAGCTCCGGCAGTCCGTAAACGGCTTCTTCCGCCAGCTCTTTGGGCGGCGCCGGAAGTTTGTACCACTGGGAAAACGTTTCCGGATTGTGAAAGCGGAACGCGCCGCTCAGATCCACCACGCGCAAGCCTGCATTCAACAGTTGCGGAACCGCTTCGAGCGAAGCTTCGTGAGGTGTCGCTAGAAATACGGTGCCGGCGCCGCTCGACGCAATCGCGTCCACAGAAAACGTCTTGCAGGGCGCTTCGCCCCAGCCGCGCAGGTGCGGAAAAATTTCGGTCAGGCACTTGACGTGCGCCGAGCTCTCCCGCAAGTAAAAGGTCGGTTTTTGAATTTTGGGATGCCGAAGAAGAAGCTGGGCCAGCTCGAAACCTGCATAGCCCGTTGCTCCGACTACGGCGACCCGTTGCGGGTCGTTCATCGGAGTAAATCCTCCATTCGCTTTTGGACGGCGGCACACGCTTTACGCGACGGCGTGATCACGAGGACGGTGTCGTCCCCCGCAATCGTCCCGGCCACTTCCTTATATTTTTCAGCGTCCAGCGCAGCCGCCAACGGCTGCGCTCCGGACGGGGGCGTCTTCAACACCAGCAAATTGAACGCAGGCCTCAGGTCCACAAGGAAATCGCGCAGAGCCCGACCCAATGGAGGCAGTGGAGCGCCGGATTCATCGCCATTAGAAAGCGGCTTGTAGCCTTCGGCGGTTTTCACAAGCCGAAGCTCGGACATGTCCCTCGAGAGCGTGCCCTGCGTCACGCGGACCTTCATGTGAAACAGTCTGCGCCGCAGTTCGTCCTGACTCGAGATGGGCTCGCTCGCCACCAGTTTCAGGATTTGTCCTTGCCGGAATTTTTTGTGTACGTTCAGTGCCATTGGTCTATTTAACTTTATGCACCCACTTGCATAATTATGCGCGTCGCTTTCCAGCTCTGTCAAACTTTATTTGTCTTGTTTTGGAAAGAAATGTTGCCGCTTACCGCGCAAGTTTTTTGTGTAAGTGCAATCGTGTATTTGCGACGCTTTGAGCAGTGTATTTTTGGGGGGGGCGAAATTGTTCCATTTGCGAATTTAATTAGATTTTTTTTTGTACCACTGAGTGAGCCAACCGTTTTGTAATCCCGGTGCATCTTGCCAAGTTGAGACATAGTTGAAATCAGTGTTATTCTCCGAACAATGAGCGAAGCGCCCATCCCCGTTGTAAACAGTGCGTCTCCGGAGGCGCGCCACCAGGCATTGCTCGAGGTGGCCGAAGCTATCGCGCAGCATCGCGATCTGGGCGAGCTGTTTCACGATCTCGCCGAGCGCCTGCACCGCGTCGTGGAATTCGATTACTTGAATCTCATCTTGTACGACCCGAAGCGCAACGTCATGCGGCTGCACATTCTCGAATCCGAAAGGAATTTCAGAAAGTATGGG
>DASRQU010000028.1:0-21593 GCA_035696345.1 Candidatus Acidiferrales bacterium | reverse complement strand
TGTGCGGCTTACAACTTAGTGCGCATGCGAAACCTGATGGCCACTCCTGTTCCAGTGCAGTAAGTCGGCGTCGTAGTGTCTCCGCACGGGGCTGAAACGCACACACGGTCCGCCGGCCAAGTGGAAAATCTCGCGAAAAACCTCTCAAGACTGACAAAACCGCGCAACGAGATCAACAATCACTCTCTCCTCATAATTTTTCAGCAGCCTGCTAAATCAAAAGCGCATTATATTATTCGGTATGATACAAGCCACTGTATTGAATTGAACTGTGCCGAACTCGGACTGGCTGTCTTTAGCAGGAGAAAACGCCACTACCTCCAGACATTGGCCTTGGCATCTTGTGAATAATATGATGACGAATTGAATCGAACGGGGAACAGTTTGGCAAGTTTCTCTCACTCAACCGAACCGCAGCGGCGCTTCATAGATCGTTACTTTGAAGAGTTGCTGGCGCGCGGCATTCAGTACTTCCTGCCCTCCACCGAACTGACAATCGTAGAACGCACTGAAGACGGGAAACCGGAGCTTCGTTTGCACATGCGGGACGGCGGGGCAAATCTGGAGTGGCTGAGCGCGAAATACTCACTCGTTAATCACGGCAAAGGATTCACCGAGCACGAACAAAAGCTTTTAAAGGGTATCGGAAAAGTTCTCTCCACGAGATATCAGTCGCTGTTCAATGCCGAAGCGGTAGCGCTGAGCTCAGAGATCTTCAACGGTTTGCCAGAGGATCATTACGTTTCCGGATTTCTCGATCCCTATGTTTTCGCCGGTGCGGCATCGCTTGGCAAAGTCACAGATCGAGTTTCCGAAGCAATCGATGTGCTGAGAATCAGCGCGATGAGCACGTACGAAGATCGTAGAATCTCGACAGGGCGTTGCTGTTCGGATTTCAGCCGGATTCTTGCCACCCATTGCCTTCGCAGCCTACGGGAGCATTGCCCTATTCGAGCGAATTGACGTCAATTCGAAGCTTTCATCGAATCTGCGATGGATTGCGCACGGTAGCGCTGGTCGATCGCGCGGGCCTGATGGTTGAGTTGGTGGACGTCGCGGAGTGGGCGAGGCCGTTCGCTGATTTCGAACTCCCGGTACCAAGCGCGCGACGCTACGAAGCACATAACCGCGCGACGTTGTGCGGTGGGCACGTATGCCTCGTTTTGACGCCAAACGGAGAGATCAAGATTTTTGCGGACGGTGCGCAGGTGTTCAGCTTCCTTGACGGGCGCTGGCACTTGACGGACGCCGTCGAGAAGTATCGTGTTTGGGAAGAGGCGGTGGCGAACAAGGATCTGGCGCACCGGCTGTTTTCAGTCGCGCTCAATCTGGCCGAAGAACGGCGTGGAGGATTGTTTGTCATCCTCGACGATCGCGGGAAAGCCGGCGAATTGCTGGGTAATCGCGATCTGCTCCATCAGCAACACGAGTTGCCGAAAGTCGGATCAAAAAATCAGCTTCACTATCTTCTGCGTTGCCAGCGCGTGACGGAGCTTTCTCAGCCCGTCCTCGAAACCATTGCACGCATAGACGGAAGCATCGTGCTCGATCGCGATGGAAATCTCCTGGCGTTCGGTGCGATTCTCCGGCACAGCCCTGTGGTCCTCACGCCAGACGAAGTCGCGGAGGGCAGTCGCACGGCGGCAGCGATCGCGGCCTCGCAGTTCGGAAGCGTCCTGAAGGTGAGCGAGGACGGTCGGCTATCGTTCTACAAGAGTGGGCACTGCGTTTGGGATCTTTGAGATACGCCGTCTCCTTTAGAGTTGCGGTTCGGTGCGCCCAAGGTAGGCGCGTTAATCCGATGGGGGCATCGGCCGCACTACTTTAGAAACATATTTACTTCTCCAAAATTCGCGCTATGGTACGGTTACGCGGGTTACGGAAAACGCTGTTTTACGCTGTCTAAGGCGTTGCTAAACCTGCGAAAATTAAACGACGCAATACGGTCTTGCTGGGGTTAGCGTTAGAACGCCTCGTTTTTTGATGGTTTCGGAGACTCCGGTGGCAAATCCCAACCTGTCCGCCAGAGTTTCCCTAATGTTTCGAGTGTGCGAAGCAAAGCATTGGGTTGTTAACCGGATGGCATTGGTCATCCCTGACGATAAGACAGTCAGAAGAGAAATCCTCCTTCATGCGGCGTTAACCCATCTGGTGGGACTCTATCAGGTGCTTCTGAGGTCGCCGCTTTGCTGGTTTGGCTTGTTTCCTTTTTCGGCTGCCTCCGGTGGCCATTGTCGCCATTTCCCGCCGACTTCCTACTCGGCTGGTCGTCTAATTCATTCAGGAGCATTCGCTCAAGCCCACCCAGGTCCCCGATTCCCCGATCAGCATCTCCGTCTTGGCGTCATTGAACCCAAGTCGACGCGCCAACTCGCAGATCCTTGTGAGCTGCTCGTCCCTCTCACTTTGTCCGATGGCAGGCTCCTCTGGCTCCTCGTCGACATCTGGGACCGTTTGGGTAGAATTCTCCTGCGATCTCCTCAGCGCGCCCCTTGCACAAGGGCCTGAGAGGCACGGTCATCTCTACCTAAGGTCCGGATGGGATGCGCTGACTCAATGTGGTGTTCGAGGTTTATTTATGGAGGTTCTATGCGCGGCGCCGATATCCGCAGGGGCATCGGTTTGTCTTCGGGTTGAAGCGGTGAGAATCGTACCGAGGACATTTCGGAAATTCGCGCGGCCTCCCACCAAGTTTGCCATTGTTACGCGCCGCCGCGGCTTTGGCCTTTGACTTGGTTCTTCCGCCCCGTTCGGCCAGGATGCGAATCGCCTGCAACAGAATATCTTCTTTCACAAAGCATTTATAAACCCAAGCGGTTTGTTTGTCCAATCCCTTATACTTTTTGGAACTATATTGCTCAATCAGCAGGGAGATGACGATTTGCGTCACTCCGAAGTGTTTTGGGACATTTTTGGAGGGGTTTACTCGCGCGAGCCGCCTTCGCTCTCATTCCAGTCCATTTACAAAAGCTCGCCGATGCACAGAACGCTTCTATGGTGCATTTGTTGTTCTTGACAAACCTAAGTGGATGGCTTACTATCATCACAGTGGGGCCTATCGTGCACAACCAAATAGAAGCTCAACAGGCGCAATCAGCAAATCAGAGGACTCATCTCAGCGAGTCAGAAATACTCGATATTCTCGAGCTCGCTCGCAAGACCCATGCCCGCGATTGGGCGATATTGGTTATCGCCTTTCATCACGGTTTGCGCGTCACCGAGGTTTTGGAACTCAATCTTGAGGGCAGCATCAATTGGAAAGACCGCACGCTGACCGTTAAGCGCCTGAAGGGCAGCCTGACCACGACGCAACCGTTGGTCGAGATCCGCGGCAAGCCTAGCTTATGCGAATTGGCCGCTCTGAAAGCCTACCTCAAGATCCGGATAGAGGATGGTTCCGGTCTCCTGTTTACAGGACAGAAGGGACCGCTACGGCGTTGGACGCTCACGAGGATGTTCCGCAAGTACTGTGAAGCGGTATCAGACGCTCGCGTCGCTAAGGGTTTGGCACCCATCGCCCAGAACGCTATGCATTTCCATTCGATTAAGCATTCAATTGCCACTATCCTGGCGTCCCGCGTGGACAATATTTTCCTAGTGAAGACCTGGCTCGGGCATTCTGCGATTTCCTCCAGCATGCATTACTGCCATCCAAATCAGAAATTGGCAGCTCTGAGGTCAAAAGAGGTGCTGATGCAACTGTTTATGACAGCGTGATGCGATGCGACCTTCGCGGGCCATTTGTCGGACTGTTTCTGGATGGGAATGCTGATTGGAGTCCAGCACGAAGGATCAACGTCCCACAGCCACGCGGTCGAGGTAAGCGTCAAGGTCATCTTGGCGAAATTTCCATGCCTTGGCGATGAAATACGAACGCAGTTGTCCTTGCTTGATTAGCTTGTAAAGAGTGGTGCGAGAGACAGAGAGATACTTGCATACTTCGAGCGTACTAAGCAGTTGCTTGGACATGGCGATACACCTATAGCTTCGTAAACTGCTCGAAGTCATAAGGCGTAGCGTTCCGCCGTTCTCCTTCGGGGCTTAACCGCTGGTATTCAGCGTGCGGATTCTGGCGACAAGCCTTCGTACCTTCCGGGCCGCATCTCTTTAATACTGCGCTTTTCTCAAACTACTCGAAGTAATCAGCTTTTGACAGGCAGTTTGAACTGAGCCGCTTCGACCGCTTTCTGCATCATCTCGCCGGACAAATCCACATCGGCAAGGTAACGCTGCGTGGTTTCAAGGCTCTTGTGACCGAGCAACCGCTGGATGACGTGCACTGGCATCCCGGCGACCGCCCATCTTGTCGCTGCGGTCTTCCGCAGCTTGTGCAATTCAGTGTGGAAATTGGCTCCTGAACGTTTTGCCAAGTTTTGAAGGTCACGAAGCAGATGATGGTTCGGAAGTCCGTCGCCATTCGGGAAGAGGAGTGGTGAGTCGGACTTCTTTTCACGTTTATGTGCGAAGTCTACCAACGATTGCGGCAGAGTAATCTTGCGGCAGTGGTGCTGCTTCGGTTTCCATTTAAGATGCGGCTTGCGTTTGATTTCGAGGACGTTTCCTTTCAGGTCGGAAAACTCGGCGTGGGCGGCTTCGCCGTCACGGACGGCGGAGCCAAGGAAGAAGTCGAGCAGGAACCGTTCGTTCTCGTCGGCGTGCGAGTAAAGCGTCGTAAGTTCGGCATCCGGGTGGGCAGAAACGGTCTTCTCCTCGTAGGCGGGATACTCCGACTTCTTGAGCAGCCGTTCCTTTCCGAACGCCTTCAAGAAAATCACGGTGTGTGAGAGTTTATTATTGTAGGTCCGGTTGGGATTCGAGTGCTTCCGCTTCGTTGCTTGCTGCCGCCGCAACCATGTCATGTAGTCAAACAGGTCTTGTTTCTCGATTTCGTCAATATAGTTCTTGGAGCAGGACGCCACGAAACCATCCACGGCGTAACGGTAGGTGCGGATGGTCTTAGGGTCTTTCCCTTGTGCTAAGAGATTCGCAAAATAAATCACCACAGCATCCGCAATCTTGGTCCGAGAGGCGGGTGTCTCGCTCGCCGGGTGACCGGGAATCTGCACCCCGTTCTGGTTCGCATAGAGCCGCACGTTGGAAACCTTTAACATCGTCACGGCTTCATCGAGCGTGGCAGCGGTGTCCAGCTTCCGTTGACCGTCAATCGTGTAGCGAATGCCGAATTGGAATGCGTCGGCGTGGGGTTTCGGACTCCCATTCTTTGCCATTTCGCAGGCGACCCACGGAAATCGTTTGGTGCGGAGCCGCTGGTAGAGCTTTGCTTTGCGCTGTGCCATCTCTTCATCCTCAGTGGATAGTACTGAGCATCTCGGAAATTCAGCCGAGGTATTTGAGGGAAGTGGCAACAGCACTGGCAACAGTTCGCAGAATTTAGCGGTTTATTGGGCTTTTAATCAAAATGGCGGAGAGGCGGGGATTCGAACCCCGGTCACCCTTTTGAGGTGAAACTGATTAGCAGTCAGCCCTGTTCGGCCACTCCAGCACCTCTCCGCGGAATCATCGGCCGAAAATAAAACGGGGACTGCGCGTCGCGTGCAAGTATAGCACTGAGCGCGCCGCGGAGCCTACGGCAAGTCGAAGCGTAAATGCGCGATGCGCCCAAATATAAACTTTTGGCTCCCTATTTGAGCTACATTGAAACTGCGTCCAATATCGATATCCATTAGGACGCGCAAAGCTCGGCGGAAATCGCGAATGTGAGGAACGGCTATGTTCGTCGTAACGGGAGCTACCGGCCATGTGGGAAGCGTAACCTCAGAAGCGTTGCTGGCAAGTGGCGCCAAGGTTAGAGTGATTGGCAGGGATCCCAAAACGCTCGAACGATTCTCGGCGAATGGCGGAGAACCTTTTGTCGCGGATATGACGGATGCGGCGGCACTCGAAAAATCTTTTTCTGGCGCGCGCGCTGTTCTCATCATGATTCCTCCCAATCCTTCTGCTCCGGATGTGCGCGCTTACCAGGTGGCAGTAAGCAGCGCTCTTGCGTCCGCGATCCAAAAAAATGGAATAACGCATGCGGTCTTGATCAGCAGTACCGGCGCGGAGCAGACCGAGGGGACTGGGGTGGTTTTAGGACTGCACGGACTCGAGCAAAAACTAGAGGGGATACCGGGCCTGAACTTTCTGTGTCTCCGCTGCGGGTATTTCATGGAGAATTTCCTGCCCCAAGTGAGCATCCTACAATCCTTTGGGTTCATGGCCGGCCCGCTGCGCGGGGACTTGCCCCTGCCAATGATTGCCACGCGCGACGTCGGTCGGGTGGCAGCCGGGTCTTTGATCAAGCTGGACTTCATTGGAAAGCAGACGCGAGAACTTCTCGGTCCAACGGACGTGAACTATTCGGAAGCGGCAAAAATCGTGGGCGGTGCGATCGGAAAGCCGGACTTGAATTATAAGCAGCTACCGGCATTCATTTTGAAGCCAGCTTTGATGGGCTTGGGTATGTCTGCCGACATGGCGAGCCAGCTCCTGGAGATGTGCGACGCGTTAAACACGGAGAAAATGAAACCTCTGGAAGCGCGGTCCGAAAGGAATACGACGCTCACGACCTTAGAGGAGTTTGTTACGGAAACATTTGCTCCGGCGTATCGTGATAAAACCGCAGGCGCTTAGCGCAGCAGAAGCTAGGGTGCCGCGCTAAATATGCCTTACATCCAGACACACAGACGCGGCACCATGAACCTGAAATCAGTGCTTCACTCATAACGTGATTGTAAAAATCCCCGGTTCAGGTCCCGAAAACGTCAGTTACTTAGCGGCGGCGGCAACTTTGGCAGCCGCTGTCGCGCCGGCTTTCTTACTGCGCCGACGTGGCTTACTGGGCCGTTCGGGCGCTTCACCCACAAGTTCCATGGACATGAGGCCGGTGACGAATTTCTTCATGCCGACGCTATCGAAATCGATCGTCGTTCGCTCACCGTCGGATTCTGAGACGATGCCGTATCCATACATATCGTGCTTGATGCACTGCCCTTCAGAAAGAACCTGCACAACTGCCTCCTTATTCACCTTCGAAGTTTATCTTCGAAATTCGGGAGTACCCACTGCGAGGAAGCGAGCCATCCCGGCTTGCCGGGATGGCTCACGTTTGTTGACTAAAGGCCGGTAACGTTCTCCGCCTGAAGGCCCTTGGGGCCCTTGCGAACCTCGAATTCAACCGCCTGCCCTTCGTTTAGAGACTTGTATCCGTCCATTTGGATGGCCGAAAAATGAACAAATACATCCTCGCCTGACTGGCGCTGGATGAATCCATAGCCTTTGCTGGCGTTAAACCACTTCACTGTTCCTTGTTCTTTCACTGCTACTACCTCGCCTTAAGCTATTTGTGCTTCTCGTACCGACCGGCGCGCCTCGCAGGACGGGGTGCGGGGCCTGGAATACCTCGAGCCCGTTAAGACAGACTCCGCAAAATGACTTTGCAGCGCAGTTGAACGAGTCAAAAGGAATCACAAGAGCAACAAACGCAACGCAATTTTACCAAATTGTGCCATTTATTGTAAAGTTCGATCGTGTGGGAATTGCGGGAGGAGACAGTTTGCGGTCTAGTGGTCATACCGCATGTAACTACCTTCATTACATCGATTTAATGTCGCCGAGCTTATGTTTGCAGAACCAATTTCGCCACACTCGCTGCTTTTTGCTATGCTGTGGTGACTCCGCCATAGCGAGATACGTCACGCAAGTTCTGGAATGGAGCGACTCAACGGCCGGGGCGCCATGAGTTTTAAGAGAGCAGGCCAGCTACATGCCTCGCGAATCATTAGTTGACTTCCTGAACGAGTTCCGAAGGCACGGGGAGGCTTGCGCGATTGTTCAGCGCGCCGGATTCCGGACTTCGCGGTCGACGTACCTGGAAATTGCGCGTCTCGCCGCGCAATGTGCACGCGAATTCGAGCGGCTGGGAATTCAGCGGGGCGACCGGATCCTGCTGTGGGGACGGAATTCCGCAGAGTGGATCGCAGCTTTTTTTGGATGCGTCTCGTATGGAGCGGTGGCGGTTCCGATGGATCACGCAGCGCAGGCGAATTTTGCCTCGCGCGTTGCCGCTCAAGTGGACGCTAAACTTACGATTGTGGATCGCGAGAACGCACAATCTGGCGATTTGCGTCCTCAGATCGTTTTCGACACGCTGCGGGAAGTTGCGCGACACCACTCCAGCGAGCCATACCCCTCTCCTCCGCTAAATCGCGGTTCCATCGCTCAAGTTATTTTTACCTCGGGCACGACGGCTGAGCCGAAAGGCGTCGTCATCTCTCACGGAAATATTCTCGCCAACCTTGAGCCCCTGGAAAAGGGCATGCAGCCGTATCTGAAGTGGGAACGCGTTGTTCATCCGCTGCGTTTTCTCAACGTGGTGCCGCTTAGCCACGTCTTCGGGCAATTTATGGGCATCTGGATCCCGCCGCTGCTCGGTGCATGCGTTTATTTTCCAGACTCGCTCAACCCATCGGAAATCATTTCCACGGTGCGGCGCGAGCATGTGTCGGTGTTGATCGCGGTGCCCCGGGTACTGGAGGCGCTGCAAGGAAAAATCGAGCGCGACCTGGAGCAGGAAGGCGAGCTGGAAAAATTTCGCACGGACTTCAAAGAGGCGGAGAAAGACAGATTTCTGCGCAGGATGTGGCGCTTCCGGAGGCTTCACCGGCGATTCGGCTGGAAATTTTGGGCAGTCATTTCCGGCGGCGCTACGCTGGATCCGGAAACCGAAATGTTTTGGAGCCGAACAGGGTTTGCGGCGATTCAAGGGTATGGGCTGACGGAGACCACTTCCCTGGTGAGTGTGAATCACCCCTTCCGCATCGGCCAGGGCTCCATCGGAAAAGTTTTGGAAGGGCGCGAGGTGAAACTGGACGAGAGCGGAGAGATCCTGGTGCGCGGAAACAACGTTGCAACAGGATACTGGGAAGGCGGCGGAATTCATCCGATGGCCGCGGATGCAAAAAACGCAGGATGGTTGCGCACCGGAGATCTCGGAGCACTAGACGCGGCGGGGAATTTATATTTCAAGGGGCGCAAGAAAAACGTAATCGTCACGGCGGCGGGCATGAACGTTTTTCCCGAAGACCTCGAAGCAGTCTTGCGCCGGGAAGCAGAAATTAAAGATTGTGTGGTGGTTGGCGCGGAGCGTGGGGGGAACGCGGAGCCTTGCGCCGTACTATTGATGCGCGATGAGAAACGAGTGAAGCAACCGCGGCATGTGGCGGGAATTATTGCTCGCGTGAACGAATCGCTCGCGGACTATCAGAGAATGCGTTCGTGGTTTTTGTGGCCGGAGGCGGATTTTCCGCGCACGTCCACCGGAAAGCCAAAACTTGTTGAGATTCGCGCGGCTGTCGAAGAGCAGTGGGGCAACGGTCGCGGCAGCCGGAATCCGGCGTCCAATGACGGCGGAATCAGAGACTTGATCGCGCGCATGCGCGGCGGTGGCAACGCTGCGGATGCGAACTCAAATCTTGAGAACGATTTGCAGCTAAGCTCGCTCGATCGCGTCGAGTTGATGAGCGCGCTGGAGGGGCGCTACCAGGTGGACCTCGATGAGTCGCGGTTCGCTTCCGCGCGGACGCTCGGCGACCTCGAATTATTGGTGCGTGGATCGTCGTCCTCTCCGACAGAATCTGTTTTCCCGCGATGGGCGCAGCGCTGGCCGGTGACATGGATTCGTACCGTCGTTTATTACCTGCTGACGTGCCCCGCGACTCACTTGATGGCTCATCCGCGGGTTTTTGGGCGTGACAATTTGCGTGGGGTCAAAGGCCCTGTCCTTGTGATTTCCAATCACGTGCTTTATCTGGACGTGGGTTTTGTATTGGCTGCGCTGCCGCGGCGCGTGCGGCAGCGGCTTGCGGTGGCGATGGGAGGAGAGCGTCTGGCGGAAATGCGGCAGCCTTCGCGGGAAATATTTTTTGCGAATCGCTGGTTGCAGCGGCTGAATTATTTCCTTGTCGTGTCGCTGTTCAACGTTTTTCCATTGCCGAAAAAATCGGGCTTTCGGGAGAGTTTTCGCTTTGCGGGGGAACTCGCTGATCGCGGATGGAATATTTTGATTTTTCCTGAGGGAGATTTAACGCCGGATGGGCAATTGCAAGCTTTCCGGGGCGGCATTGGGCTTCTGGCGAGCGACCTGAAAATCCCTGTTGTGCCGATGCGCATTGACGGCGCGTCTGAAATCCGCGAGAACGGGAATTTGTTCAATCGACCGGGGCGCGTGCGCGTTTATATTGGAAAACCTCTCGAATTTCCAGCCGGGTCTGATCCGCAGATGATTACGGAATTGCTGCAAAAAAGCGTGGCGGAATTAAGCCAAGGAACTTCGGAAAATTAAATTCTGAAGCCGGATGCTGCCTGGCGAGCCTGGCATAGGCTTTGGCCTGTGGCGTTTAGTCTTTGCAAGTACCAAATTCCACAGGCTGAAGCCTATGCTACTTAAAGCTTGGCTTCGGCGTCGGCGCGGATTTGCTGCCAGCGCTTGGGGCGCTTCTTGGTGTCCAGGATTTTTTTGCGGAGGCGAATGGATTTGGGTGTGACTTCGACCAGCTCATCGTCGGAAATGAATTCAATGGCTTGCTCAAGGCTCAGCTGGCGGTGCGGGATCAGGCGGATAGCTTCGTCCGCGCTGGATGCACGCATGTTGGTTTGTTTCTTTTCTTTCGTCACGTTCACGTCCATGTCGGCGTCGCGCGCATTTTCGCCCACGAGCATGCCTTCATAAACTTCTTCGCCCGGCCCGACAAACAATTCGCCGCGCTCCTGCAAATTCCATAGCGCGAAAGCGGTCGTGGATCCGGCACGGTCCGCAACAAGTGCGCCAGTCGGACGCGAGGCCATTTCGCCGCCGTATTCCGTCCAGCCTTCAAACAATGTGTGCAGCTGCACCGTGCCGCGCGTGTCCGTAAGCAATGCTCCGCGCAAACCGATGAGACCGCGGGACGGAACCGTAAATTCCATGCGCACCCAGCCGGACCCGTGATTGACCATTTTTCCGAGTTCGCCGCGGCGCCGCCCGAGGGACTCCATCACGACTCCGACAAACGATTCCGGGCAATCCACAACAAGACGCTCGAGGGGTTCGAGCTTTTTTCCGTCTTCTTCCCGAATCACAATCTCCGGTTTGCCAACCATCAATTCGTAGCCTTCGCGGCGCATGGTTTCGATCAGGATGGCCAGCTGCAATTCGCCGCGCGCAAATACGCGAAAAATATCGGTGGCTTCGGAATCCGTAATGCGCAACGAAACGTTGGTGAGCAATTCCTTTTTGAGCCGTGCACGCAAGTCGCGCGACGTGACCCACTGGCCTTCGCGGCCGGAGAGCGGGCCGGTATTGATCGTGAAATTCATGGCCAAGGTAGGTTCGTCAATTACCAACGGCTCGAGCGGCATCGGATTTTCCACGCTCGTAATGCTCTCGCCAATTTGAATTCCTTCGACGCCGGCGATGGCGGCCAGATCTCCGCACGGAACTTCTTCGGCTTCGTCGCGTTCAAGGCCGCGAAATGTATATAGCTTCGTGATGCGCGTCGGTACAATTTCACCGTTGCGCTTGGAGATGCCCACGTCCGATCCCCGGCGGATCGTGCCGTTAAATACGCGGCCGATCGCGATGCGCCCCAGAAAATCGCTATAGTCCAAGTTCATCACCTGCGCCTGCAGTACGCCGTTCGGGTCGCCCTTGGGTTCTGGAATTGCGGAAACGATGGTTTCAAAAAGAGGCTGCAGATTTTCGGAGCCGTCGTCCAATTTTTTGTGAGCCACTCCGAGCTTCGCATTCGTATAGAGCACGGGAAAATCCAGCTGATCCTCTGTCGCTTCCAGGTCGATGAAAAGATCGTAAATTTCGTCCAGCACGGCGGCTACGCGCGCGTCGCTGCGGTCAATCTTATTCAGCACGATGATCGGCAAAAGTTTTGCGTGAAGCGCCTTTTGCAAGACGTAACGCGTTTGCGGAAGGGGGCCTTCGCTTGCATCCACCAGCAGGAGTACGCCATCGACCATTTTCAGGGCGCGCTCAACCTCTCCGCCGAAATCGCTGTGTCCCGGCGTGTCCACGATATTAATCTTGGTGTCTTTGTAAAACAGTGCCGTATTTTTGGCCAGAATGGTGATCCCGCGCTCCCGCTCGAGATCGTTTGAGTCCATCACACGCTTCATGACCACCTGGTTGTCACGGAAGACGCCGCTTTGATGGAGCATGGCATCCACGAGCGTGGTTTTGCCGTGGTCGACGTGCGCGATAATAGCGATATTTCGAATCTGTGGCATGGAATCCTAACTTTCTCTTCGATTGTCGTTTCGGCGCCCGGACACGGTCCTGTAGAAGCAGTACGGCCGGAATAAGTAATGAAAACAAAAAGAGCTGCAAGTGCGAACCTGCAGCCTCCACGTTCGTTTCCAAGAGGAATTACAAGTGCCTTCGACCAAGCTAGAGTACCACAATAGTATTCTCTGAGTCATCGCTGAAAGAAGATACGCGACCGCCCTTGGCCCTTGTTGTAGCCTTCCCAGATGTGTTTTGAACATTCTTTTGAAGCTGACGGCAACACACGCCCGCGACTCCGATAGAAGGGAAAGAGATTATGCTGCCGTTAATGAACAGTAATACGGGCATTCAGATTCTATTCGGCTTGACTGTCGCAAGTTGGTGTGCAAACGGCCGACCTGGTCCGCGAATCGCCAGCTTGGCGCGATCTATAGGAGCGGGAATACGTGATTCACTACCGCGCAAAAATCCTCATCTCTCCCATAGGAAGTTGCGTTATTGTGGCCGCGGTGGAACTCGCATAGCGGCTGCACATCGTAATTGAGCCATCTTCGAGTAGAATTATTTTCAGATATGGTGAAAAAAGGCTTTTTCCTTCCAGCCAAGTTGAGCGTTGTGTTCGTGTTGGGGTTTGCCTTTGCCGCGGGCGCCGCCGCGCAGAGCGAATGGTTCACACCCGATCCCTCAATCGTCAGCAAATTTCACGAAGAAGAGGCGCAGCATTCGCACGTCATGGAAGTGCTCGGCTACCTCACCGATGTGTACGGACCACGCCTGACGAATTCGCCGAACATTCGCGAGGCTGCGGACTATGCAGTGAAAACGCTGACGTCATATGGCTTGTCGAATGTGCACGAAGAAACGTGGGGGCCGTTCGGGCGAGGCTGGTCGAACGAATTGTTTGAAGCGAATGAAATTGCTCCGCGCGATTTTTCGCTCATCGCATATTCCAAGGCGTGGACGCCTGGAACAAACGGGGTCGTCACGGCCGATGCGATATTCGCCAAAATAGAAAAGGAAGAGGATTTTGCATTCTATCGAGGGAAGCTCAGGGGTCTGTTCGTTCTGACCGCGCCGATGCGGGCGGTCGAACCGTTATTCGATCCGCTGGCGCATCGGCTGACCGATCAGGAATTAGCAGGCATGGTACAGGCGCGGGCGCCACAACCCCCTGACAAGGCTGCGCGCGACCGTCAGCGCAAGTTGCTGGAATTTAACGCCAAGCTCATTAAATTTCTAACGGACGAAGGCGCCGCCGCGTGGCTCGAACCCACCGCGCACGATGGCGGCACGGTTACGGTGATGGCGGGAGGCTCGCGCGATCCCAAGGATCCTCTGGTCCTGCCGCGCATCGCCGTGGACATTGAAAACTACGGGCGCATCTTCCGCACGCTGGAAAAAAATATACCGGTGAAGCTGCGAATCAATATTGTGAACAAGTTTTACGATGACAATCTGGATTCATTCAACATCGTCGCCGAAATTCCGGGGACGGACAAAGTGGATGAAGTGGTGATGCTCGGCGCGCATTTCGATTCGTGGGCCGGCGGGGACGGCGCGACCGACAATGCGGCTGGATCCGCTGTGATGATGGAGGCGATGCGCATCTTGAAAGCCAGCAACCTGAAAATGCGGCGCACCGTGCGGCTTGCGCTGTGGACTGGCGAAGAAGAGGGATTGCTCGGGTCCCGCGCGTATGTGAAAGAACATTTTGCGGATCGGGCGTCGATGACGCTTAAGCCGGACCACGCGAAGCTTTCCGGGTATTTCAATGTGGATAACGGTACCGGAAAAATTCGCGGAATTTATCTACAGGATAATGAAGCGCTGCGCCCCATTTTTGAAAAGTGGATGGAACCGTTCAAGCCGGAGGGCATGACCACGCTTTCGTCCAACGGAACGAACGGCACGGACCACGTGTCTTTCGACGAAGTGGGGCTGCCAGGATTTCAGTTTATTCAGGATCCGATTGAGTACGAAACGCGCACCCACCATACCAACATGGATGTTTACGAACGGCTTCAGCCAGCAGATTTGAAACAGATGGCTGTGATTGTCGCTTCCTTTGTTTATATGACTGCGAATGCCGACCAGCCTTTGCCGCGCAAAATATTGCCGAAACAGTAGCCTTAGGGCTATTTGCTCGTTTTGCTCAGGCGGCGATAATACTCGGCGACGGATTCTTCGTAACCTTGCGGAACGGTTTTTGTGTCGCCGCTGCGCACCTGCCCGGCATCTTTGTCGTCGAGCTGACGGCGCAGTTGAAGTTCAAGTTTGTCGACGTCTGCGAGCACCTGGGAATGAAGCTGTTCGACGAGTGCGGGATTGCCGGGGAAGCGCGCCGGATCGAGACGCTCCATTTCCTGAATGAGTTGTTGCACTTCTTTCGCGGATTCGGGATCGTCGCGCACGGCCTGCCGCAGTTGATTCAGATCGCGCAGCGTATCGTCGTAGACGCGCTGCGTAGGTACAGGAGAATTGTCAGGCTGCACCGGCGGACCGCCGCGCGGCGTATTGTTTCCCGTGTCAAAATTTCCGTAAATCGTGCCGTTATTGCCTCCACCGCCGTAATTTCCGTTGCGATAGCCGCCACCGTATGTCCCGTCGCCCATTCGTGCGCCAAATGCGCCGCCCGGACCGCTGCCTCGCTGCCCCATTTGCTGGCCGCCTTGGCCTCCACCCTGGCCTTGACCTTGTCCCTGCGCTTGGCCACTCTGCCCTTGTCCCTGCCCGCCGCCCTGTTGCCCTTGCCCCGCCTGGCGTCCTTGGCCGTCGCGCGACAACCCTCCTAGCTGATTGCGCAGCCGTTCGACGCGATTGAGTGCAGTTTCAATTCCTTGCTGCTGCGAACCATTTCCCTGTTGCGGCGCAGTGCCCATCGCCTGTTGCGCGTCATGCAAACCTTTTTCGAGGCGCTGCATACCCGCGGCGATTTCCGGTTCCATGCCGTTCGCGTTGGGGTCGATGCCTCGGCGCATCCAGTCGGCTCCGCGCTGCACGCGGGCGCGCAAATCGGATTGCTGCATGTCTCCAAGGGACTCCCGCAATTTTGTGGACGCGGCACCCTGATTGTTTGTGGCCAGTTCGCGCGCGGTGTCCTGCAGATTTTTTTCCAGGCCGCCGAGATCGTTGGCGAGTTTTTCACGATCATCGGCTAGTTTTTTGCGGTCCTGTGCACCGACCATCGGGCCGGGACCTTGTCCGAACGCCTGTTGAATTTTTCCGGCCTGGTCGCGCTCCTGTTGCGCGAGTCGGCTGGCTTCGTCGGCGAGGGAATCGACTTTTGAAGAGGACTGCTCATGGCGCATGCTGCCGAGCAAATCCGTTGCTTCTTTCAAGCGATCGGCGGCGCGGCGCGCTTCGGCTTCACTCTGTTGCGGGGTCGTGGCGCGACGCATGTCATCGGTCGCCTGGCGCAACCGGTCGAGCGCCTGCTGCACGCGCGGGTCGCCCGATTTTCCACCTGCGCCGGATTGGCCAGAGGAACCGGACTGGCCGCTGGAAGCAGATTGTCCCGATGAGCCCGATTGGCCTCCAGACCCAGATTGGCCGCCAGATCCCGATTGTCCCGCGGAACCCGAGGACGAACTTCCCTGCGAATTTCCTTGTTGCGAACCGGACTGCGAACCGGAGCCGCTTTGTCCGTTGTTGCGCGCCATCTGCTCCATCTGGCGCTGCAATTCTTCGGCCTGGCGCCGCAGCATTTCCTGCTGCCAGCGCTGTTCGGAACTTTGCGCGCTATTTTTTTGCTGCTGCGCGAGTTCTTCCTGGCGACGAGCAAGCTGGTCCAGCTTTTGCATGGCCTCGTCGATCTCTTTTTGCTGCTGGCTCGCGGAGCCCGCAGTCTGCGCGGTTTCGTACTGATTTTTTTCTGTGTCCAGTTCCAGATCGAAGAGGCTCGCGAGGTCACGCCCCGCGCCGCCACCCGCTCCTCCGCCCCCGCCGGAACTGCCGAAGGCGACTTGAATCTGGCGGAACGTGGCTTCCGCGCGCAACAAATTCTGCAATGCTTTTTGCTCGCTGGGCAGCGCGTCTTTCCACTTTTGCTCGTGCAACTGTTGTGCAGCCGGACCCATTGCAGAGGCCGCCGCGTTCATGTCTTTCACGAAACTATTGAACTCTTCATTTTGCTGCGATAACTCGCGGCTCTGCATCCGGCCTGCGAGCGACCGCGCCTGCTCGCCAAGCTTCGCCTGCACGCCGGACAGAAATTTGGCTGCGTCCGCGGCTTCCTGCAGCGTGGCCTTCTTGTCGCCCTGATGCTTCCAGGTTTCGGCGATGATTTCTTTTTCGCGCTGGGAAATATCGTTCTGGTCGTTCATTCCCCCGCCCCCGCCGCCGCCCCCGCCGCCGGCAGCTTGCGCCTGTGAGAATTCGCGTTCAAATGGATCGGCCTGGATAAAGGAAATATCCGTGCGCGATTCGGAGTGCGCATCTTTGGCGATGGCATAGACGCTCACGACGTCGCCCGGCACCGCCTTGAAGTCCTCCATCGAAAGTGTGGTGGAACCATCGGCCTGCTTCGCGCCTTTTTGTTTCAGGAGGTCGATGGTTTGTTCAGGTCCGCCATTCACCGAATAGTGCAGCGACATTTCAGAGACGCCGAATTCGTCGTCAGCCTTCACTGCGACGGTTACTTCTTCGATGGGACTCGCGCGATAGTCGTGGCCGGGCTTGGCAATGATCACGTTTGGCGGCTCGGCCTTGCGCGCTTCAATAAAAAAATCATTCGACAGCCGCACGGGCTGCCCCTGGTCGAGCGCGGCCACGTGATACACGCCGTCCTTTTCCATGCGCACCGTGCCCTTGTACACATTTCCTTCGCCGCCCGTCAGCTGGATTCGCTGCGCGTCATCCAGCGCCAGAATGCCGTCGCGCATCGGCTTGTCGGTTTCGATTTCGAGATCTGCTTCCGTGCCTTCCACCGCGCGCAAATCGCCGCCGCGCTGCTCTGTAACATTTTGCAAGTGCGTCCAGGAAGGGAAGCGGTACGTCACGCGCACATTTTTGACGTTGGGCAGATCGAGCACGTGAACATTAAAATGTTTCGAGTCGAGCGGTCCCGCCTCCACGTAGTACTCCACGCTTTCGGGCAGCCCTGCAAACACAAACTGGAAACCCGAGCTTCCGGCTTGCGGACGCATGGGAACCTGATCCCACTTTGAGGCGCTCTGGTAGCGCGCGAATAAACGAACATTTTGAGATTGCAGGCCGATCAGCTGCGCGGTGACCATTAAATCGGAATTGCGGCGCACGGAGATATCTCCAGGCACCACTTGAATGTCATAAAACGGTGCGGACCCGCCATGCGGAGTTGCGGCCCAGAGCAGCGCCGCTCCATGGCCCATGTAGCCTGGCCCGGCGAGGATCAACCACACCAGCACACACAGTGAAATCGCGCCAACTCCGAGAAATGTGGCCAGCTTACGGTCGGGAAAGAGAGACTTGGGTTCGGCTGCGCGCGCGACATCCAGCGTGTCGAGCGCCAGCAGATCGAGGAACGGCTCGCGCTTCTCGGAATCGCGCTCGGCAAACGTGACGAGGCGTTCCTTGAATTGCGGGTACATGTCCTCAGCCTCGCGCGCAGCGCGGCGCCGGTTCAGCGCGATCAGCGGCAGCGCAATTCCAAACGTAATCGCCAGCACCAGCGCGAATAACAACGCGACGCGCGCGCTCGTGATACTCCAACGCGAGAATGCAAATGCATTCGTGATCAGAACAAGGATTACAGTGGTGGCTAAAGCTACAGACGTAAGAATTGCCCCGCCACGAAACATGGCCCCAAGGCGCAGCCGTCTCTCCAGTTGTTGAATGTAGGAGTTCAGCTGGTCCCGAAGGCTCATAAATCCTCCTGCGGCTGGGAAGCCAGGTACCGGTCCGCAAGCAGGGATTCGGCGATGGCTGCGACGAATACTAGAAGCATAATATACCACCATAAACGGTAGGGCTGCTTCTGTTCCTCGGGCGAGCCGGTGGTCGCGGCCTGCGGGCTGCCCCTGCCCGAATTTCCGCGCCACAACGCGAGAGTATCGTCCGGGATCACAGCGAGGTTCGACTCGCGGCGGTCCGGATTGACGCCGATCACGTTACGACGGCCATTCGCCAGTTTTAGTTCGTAGAATCCGGCGCTCGTCAGTTGGTACGTTTGCGCGGACGTCGCATCTTTCAGCGACAGTGGGCGGCGTCCCTGCGGATCGATCACCTCGACGCCCACGGTTTGCTCCTTCGAGCTACGCAGCTCGAGGAACGAATCCACCACGCGTGCGCCGCTGCGCCGCTCCGTCCCGGATAAGTAGAGAGCGGTCTGCTCGACAAAGGGAACGAAGATCGGATGCAGCGGAAAATCGTTGGTGAGATTGTCCAGGCCGGAGGTGAAAAGCAGAACGTGGCCCTCGCCCATTTTCCTATCGAGCAGCAGCGGCGTTCCATCCGTCAGGCGGGCGACGACACGCGCGTCACCCGGATCGACGCGCACCGCAAAATAAAACTTTACTCCGGACCAGTGTGCGGCCTTTTCGATGGAAGGATGCGAAGGGTCGGCGTCAGCCACATTCAAATAGCGATCGCCGGTGCGCGAATAGTCGCGCGAATCGAGGACGTTTCCGCCGAAGACAGGGACGCGCGTGCTGTGCGCTGCGGAAGTGCCTTCGACGATCCACACGCTGCCGCCGTTTTGTACGTATCGGGTCAGCGCGCTTTCAAAATTTGCGGGAACCGAAATTAAATCCGAAAGCACGATGAACGCATAATTCGAGAGTTGCTGGCTTGCGGCCTCGGCGGTGCCGACGACATCTAACGAGAAGGCGGATTCGGAAGCCGAGCCGATAGCCGATTTAAAGTAGAGCGGCGAGCGTGAATCGCCCGCGTCTACGACGAAAAGCGCGCGGCGCGGATCGGTGCGATTGACGGCGAAATAGCTTTCGTCGTCCGCAGGAAAAGCATCCGCTGAATCGATTCGCACTTCACAACGCGTAAATCCGTACGGCACGTCCAGTGTTTGAAATTCCGCGGTGGCGCGGCCGTTCTCGGGCACATTCACGGTTTTAGTCGCGGCAGTCTTTCCATTCACAATGAGCGAAACCGTGCGTGTGGCCGCCGGGGTTCCAAAACCGGCGATCACCGCTTGCACGCGCGCTTTCTTCGGGTCCCAGACCTGGCCCGGGGCGTTCACGCTTTCCACGGTCCAGTTTGGCGCAGAATCTTTGGCCATCGGATGCAGCACGAGCGAAACATTTGTGGGCAGCGCCAACTCCGAGAAACTTGTGGGCATGGAGGATTTTTGCATGTCGCTGAAAAAGTGCAGCTCGATGGGCGTGTGCACGGTTTCCGCGAGCGCACGCACGGCGCGCGAAAGTTCTCCGTAGCTCGCGCGTGAATCTCCGGGCTCGATGCTTTCCACGGCTGTGCGTAGCGCGCCAGCGTCGAGCGACGGCTGAGAAAGCACCTGCATGCGCGAGCCGAGCGACATTATTTGCGCGTGGTCCGACGGCCGTCGCGAAGAAAGCACCGAAATCGCTTCGCGCTTCGCGTCGGCCAGGCGCGTTCCGGCGCGCATGCTGAACGAATTATCAATCACCAGCAGCTGCAGTTTCTCAGCGTTCATGTTCGCGGCGGTGCGATTAATAAATGGATTGGCGAACGCCAGCGCGAGCAGCAGCAGGAGCAGCGCGCGCAGCGACAGCAGAAGCAAATAGCGCAGTCGGCGGTGCTTTATGGAGCTCTGCGTGCGCCGCTCAAAGAACATCAGCGACGCGAAGGGTCTAGGCGTGGTCGTGTGCTTGCGCAGCAGGTGCACATAAAAAGGCACAGCGAGCGCCGCGATGCCGGCCAGAAACCATGGAGCGAGTAAACCCATCAGTCCCTCCCCTGGCGGATGGAAAGATATTCGCGGAGCGCGTTGTCCAGCGGCTTGTCCGTAACGAGCAAGTGATAATCCATGCCCGCGCCGCGCACTTTGTCGCGGAGGGATTCCACGTGCGAGTCGATTTTTTTGCGATAATCGTCACGCACGTATTCCGGCGTGATCTCGATATGGTCATCCGTTTCCAGATCGACCAGCGTCGACGGCTCGCGGATTTCCGGGCGAAGTTCCTTTGGATCGAGAATGTGGAAGAGCACGACCTCGTTTCCGTGAAACCGCAACGGCTCGATCGTGCGCACAATATGCTCGGGCGAATCGTAAAAATCGGAAAGGAAGACGACAATGCCGCGGCGGCGCAGAAATTGCTGAAAATGATCCAGCGGTTTCGCAAAATCGGTGCGCGCGCGCGGCTCCGCCTGTTCGAGGCCGCTCAGCAAGCGGTGCAACTGCCCCTGGCGCATCGAAGGGCGCACGTAGTTGCGAACTTCGTCATCGAACACAATCAGGCCGGCGGCGTCGCGCTGATTCTGAATCGCCAGATAGAAGAGAGAAGCGGCGGTGAAGCGCGCGTAATCCATTTTGCTTACCGCGTGCGAGGAAAATTTCATGGAATTGCTGGCGTCTAGCAGCACGGTGAGCATACTGTTCGTCTCGCCACGGTAGCGTTTCAGAAAAGCTCGCTCCGTGCGCGCGAAAACGTTCCAGTCCACGTGGCGCAGATCGTCGCCCGGAGAGTAGGCGCGGTACTCGGCGAATTCCTGGCTGAAGCCAAAATCCGGCGAACGATGCAAACCGTTGACGAAGCCGTCGACGACGGTCTTCGCCACCAGATCCAGGCCGGAAATTCCGGCGAGCACCGACGGATCGAGAAATCGTTGCAGCATTCTTGTTTCTCCGCGTTTCTATGCCTCCGAACGAGGCACCTACTCATGACCGCCGCTGTGACGGGGGTGCCGGTGCAGTGGGTGCCGCACCCTTTGAAAAGCGCAAAAAGTGCGGCACCCGCCGCGGTGCGCATCGAAAAAGCCGCAGACTAAAGTCCGCGCTACTCAGGCCTTTGATGGCGGCGGCATGTGCTCCAGCAAGCGCCGCAAAATTTCGTCCGAATCGACGCGATCCGATTCGGCGTGGAAATTTAACAGGATGCGGTGGCGGAGAACGGGAATCGCCACGGCAAAAATATCTTCGTAGGCCACGTGATAGCGGCGATGGGCCAGCGCGCGCGCCTTCGCGGAGAGCACGATAAATTGCGCGGCGCGCACGCTGCCTCCGTAATTCACATATTTCTTAACGAAATCCGGTGCGGCGCCGCTGTTATGGCGCGTCGCCCGCACCAGATTCACGATATATTGCGCGAGCGATTCGCCGATCGGCACCATACGCACGAGTTGCTGGAAGTCGAGAATTTCTTCCGCGGTTGTGACGGCCTCCACTTTTGCCACTCGCGTTGTGGTTGTG
>DASRQU010000027.1:0-4431 GCA_035696345.1 Candidatus Acidiferrales bacterium | reverse complement strand
GGCCGCCCAATGAAACGCCATATTCCCGGATTGCATGCCGAGTCTCCCGACGCGGACAACATTCTGGAGGGTGTGTTTCTCGTCCGCGTTGATCGTGTCTTTTACCGCTGGCATCCTGAGCGACCGTTCTATGTTCTGCGGCTCACCATTCTCGAACCAACAGAGCATCAGGGCCATTCCCTCAACGGCCGCCTTTACTGCACTCCCAAAGCGCTCTGGAAACTTCGCTGGTTCCTGCGGGACTTCGGCTACGACCCGGATCTCATGGGTTGAGACGAAATTGATGAAAAGGCACTCGTCGGCCTTCGCGGGATCGTGCGGATTTCCCGCACTACACTGAATGGACGGGCGTTCCTCAATCTTGGCGGGTTCGCTCCAACGAGTGAATGGGAAGAGCTTTCCGGGGCAGGTGGGAACATTCAGGAGGTGATCCGTGACGTTTAGCTATTCGCAGGTTTCGCAATATCTGCGCTGCCCGAGGAGCTACCGCTATCGGTATTTGGACGGCTGGAGAGAGAAGGATTCTCGATCGGCTATGTGCTTCGGCCGCTGCTTTGAGAAGGCCATTGCTGCCCTTTTCGAAGGCGAAGATGCTGGCGCGGTTTTGTTCAAGGAGTGGGGAGCCTATCGAGAGCTTCCACTCGAGTATTCCCACGGAGACGATTGGGAGCGGTTGCTTCGTCAAGGCATCGGATTGCTCGAACAATTTGCTCGCGACAACCGCATTCGCATTCGCCAACCCAAGCAAAACTTGCAGAAGAAAATTGTCCGCAAGCTCTCGAGCGGCAACGAGTTTCTAGCCTACGTCGATGCGATCGGCACTCTGGACAGCACCCGGCGTTTACTGGAGTGGAAAACCACTAGTGCTCGCTATCCAGATCAGCCCGAAGGATTAACTTCGCTGGACCTTCAACTGATTTGCTACTCCTGGATAACGGGCATTCCCGATGTCGCCATTGTGGCCTTTGTGCGGAAACGGGTTCCGGAGATTCAGTATCTGCTGGCGTCCATCACCGAGGAACAGCGCAAGGAATTTGGTGAACTCGTTGACGCGACTGCGCGTCAAATTGAAACAGCCCAGTTCCCTGCTCACCCAGGAATCCGTTTCCCCCAGAACGGTTGCGTCAGCTGCGCACATCTCGGGCTATGCCTAGGGAACGAATCGCTCTCCGGAAACAAACTCCTTCGCCAACCAGGAGCCGCCGACCTTGATTGGATTGACGTGCTTGACGACTAACGGAAAACCTTTGATCGCTCCAAAGCTCAATCGCCGGCGCGCAGTCTTTGTGCTCTCGAAGATCGACGAGATCCTGTCGTGGGACAAGGCAACCGAACGCGAACGGGATTCGAAGTTTGTGGAGCTCGGTCGCTATTTGTGTGAGGTTAGGGCCGGCCAGTACTGGAGGGTGGACAACGTCCGTTCGTTCGATGAATTTCTGGAAAGGAAGTTCCCGGAGTCCAGGCGCAAGGCGTACTACCTGATGGCGATTCACGAACAGCTGCCCCGCATTCACAAGGTCGAGCTGCAACAGATTGGCTGGTCGAAGGCAACAGAACTCGCAAAGGTAGCCCGGAGGGACGGGCAGAGGTTTGAAAGTGCAACCTGGGTGCACAAAGCGCGCGAACTCCCGAAAGAGGAATTCAAACGAGAAGTATCGAAGCACCTGACCGGGAAGGAAACGGAACCCTGGGAGATTCTTTATTTCAAGGCCTATAAGAGCCAATTGCCTGTCATTGAGCAGGCGCTTGAAACAGCGGCTCTGATGCTTGGGAGCGACAAGTCAAGAGGGTATTGCTTAGAAATGATCTGTGCTGATTTTCTGGCGGGAGTAAGTTTGGAGACGCGTAATCAAGATGCACTCTTGCCTTGCCTGACTCGGCTGGTCATTGCGCTTCCAAAGCCGCAGCGGGAACAACTTCTTGACCGAGTGCAGGCCACACTTTGAAAGAAATCCGAGCAAAGCGACCACGCTTGAGGCTTGAGCCAGAACCTTATCGCGAACTCTGCCGGAAAGTTCTGGAGCGCGACAGCTGGCGTTGCCAATCATGCGGGCGGATGCAGGACCTCCAAGTCCATCACGTCCAGTGGCGGAGCCGGCTAGGTGATGATGCGGCTGAGAATCTCATAGCTCTCTGCGCCAAGTGCCACCAGGACGCCCACCGACATGGTTATGTCTCAGGAAATTCAGACAGTTCAAAATCGAAATAGCCCGGCAGACTGTGCAGAATATTTCCAGATGCGAGTTGTGATGCGCATTCTCACATGACATTCAGTGGCAGACCGCCGCGACAAGGATCGCCGCTATTGCACTCTCGCCCATCTTGTCAGCGGGGAACCAGTTTCTGATGGGCTTCATGAGACAGAAGAGCCGATTTCGCCGCATCGGAAAAGGCATGAAATCGTGATGCAGATAGAATCCACGCGCTCTTTCGCAGGTAAACTGTGGTCCGAAGCAAGAGCCATTATCCGTCTGGATTCGCTGAATGGCGAAGGGGAAATCGAGCTCTTTTGACTTTCGTAAAAATCAAAAAGGAGAATGGCGTAACCCATTCTCCTCTTTGTAACTAAATTGAAAAACTTAATTATCCAATCGGAGTGCTGGACGCCGTTGCAGCCGAGCCGTTGGTGGTCTGGCGAATCACACCGCTCTGGTCGGTGAAGAAATAACGCTGACCAGTGGAGGAGGATTGGGGCTGGGCCGTGATCGAATACTGCGAAACAACACCGTTGGATGCTGTTCCGGCGGTATAGCTAAACGAGTAGCCGCTCTTGGTCGGGGCAGCAATTCCGAGCAAGCTGTCAACCAGGTCCGCTCCTGTAGATGATGGAGTGGTCGCGGGGCCGAGCTGCGACAAGCTCGTGGCGGGGTCGGTGCCGTATGTGGTCGAATAAGAAACGATGGCCGTGTTATAGGTGCGCAGCGTTGCAACGGCAGACGCTTCGTTGGCAGCCATCTTCGAACGCAGCAAGTTCGGGATCGCGATAGCCGCGATGATCAAGATAATCGCCACAACGATCAGCAATTCGATAAGTGAGAAACCCTTCTGTTTGTACCGCATCAATTTTGTCGCTCCTTTTCTCTCCGCACTTCCAATTAGTTACAACGGTCGTGATACATGAATGAGCAGGACTGAGGCCACTTCCAAAGATTAAATCCCATTCGCACTGGGTTGGTCTAACTGGAAGCGACTACGGGATTTATGCTGTCCTTCCGCTGGACGCTGTTTACCGAAGTCACCTGTTTCCATCGTACGCTGACACATTTTGGCTCTCTGAACGCCAAAACGCGGCGTTGTATGCCGCGGTGAAAAAAGGGACTCTTGACCACCGCGAGATAGAGGTCGTTCAACTCGTCGCTCAGGGTTGTAATAACAAAAATCGAGAAGAACCACTTGCTCAACATCATTGACAAAACTGCGGTTTCGGATCGCGTCGAACCGACACACTACGCAATCCATCACCGCTTAATCGTCAAGAGAGACGAGTTTCAGCCACAGTAATCAGAATCAGTAAGCCCAAAGCCGCATCTACGAACGTACTTGAGTAAATAATTTGTATAGGACGAGTCCCTCGTTTTCGGCGCCCAACTCATCACGAATGGGCCAACTGTACTGTTTACCTATGCCTCCGGCACGCGCGGAGTTCCTGACTCACTCCCTGACAATTTCGCTCGAAGGAACGCAACTCGCTTACGTCCGAAAATCTCAGGACAGGTAAATCCTATTTCCACGTTCTCACCATTGGAACCGCACGTTCAAATGGTGCCGGTCCGGCGAACGCAGTTGTGCCGGGCGTAGGGAACAATGCCGTAGACGCTTCCGTTATGCTCTCGGCGGGACGCGGCGTATCCAATCGAAGTTCAACCAGTTCCCCATTCATCTTTTACACGAACTAACGATACAAATGACGCAGCATTCGTTACGACCTGCAGCACGGCGGGCTCGGTCTACCGCTACAAAATCACAAATGTATTCGACGGCAGCGCTACCCCCAACGATCGCCTGGAGCGTTCCCATCAACGCAATCCCGTCTTCCCCAATTTACGACACGATTTCCAACAGCATGTTTTTGCTACACGGCCGTGGGAACTCCGCGTCTATAAGTCGTGGGCACCGGCAACGAACAATTCCCACTCTCTACAGTATAGGTTTTAATACAGGAGGTTTGCTGAAACGGAACGCTGAACGCGACCACTGCCCACTGTCGACTGGCGCGGCCGACGGGTCACCCACCCAGTCCTGCCGCCTGGTACGCCCGGACCTGATTTGAATAGTTTCTATCGACCCCGCGAATAGCTAGACCATTTTTGCGGCTGCGAATAATGCTCTGAGCTAATGAAAAAATGAGAATTAGCTTAGTTTCTTAGACCGGTACTGTGATTGCACTAACCATGCCGTTGCCCAATGAATTTGTCACCACGAGTGGCGAAG
>DASRQU010000026.1:0-31952 GCA_035696345.1 Candidatus Acidiferrales bacterium | reverse complement strand
AGAGCTCATGACGTACGAATTTTCGGCTAACATAATACGTCAGATTCATCCAGGCGAGGTTTAGGCAATGATCGCACGGCGCCGAGCCATGTCGCAAGCAATGTCACTCGGCCAGATATGGATGAAATGTGAATAAAAAATGTGCGCTCATGATTTTTCAGGTCGTAGAAGTCTTTCCGTTTGGGATCTGGAAGCGCCGACACGCCGGATAGCAAAATCTCCTCAAGTTCCTTAATATTTTCTTCGGGATAGTTTCGTAAATTCTCAACGTCGTGTAATTGCTTCATTCGCAGAAACATTCTTCCTCACTATGATCGATGCTAAAAATACCCGCTTGTTGGGGAAGGCGTTCTCGGCAACACTGCATTATTATTTCACGCGAAAAATACAGGAGGAAGGGCCAAAAACGGAACCCTCTGGACTAGAGCAACCGCATTGCACTACCGTGGTATCAACGCACTTCGATTTTAACATGACCAACATGACATTCGCTCTATCTTTCGTGACTGCTATGAAATTTGGCTTCTCCGGTCGCAACATCGGATCGGTGAGCGTCTCTCGATCGTTCAACTCAAATCGAGTATTGCGATTCAAAGCCCACGGGCGTACGCTTCCGTACAGAGGGCCTCCCCCAGTTCTCCCGGTTTCCTCGACTGAGGTCCTTATGAATAAACGTATTCTAATCGTTGACGATTGTGCTCCAATTCGCGGATTAATTCGTGCATTTATTGAGTTGCGACCCGGCATCAAAGTATGCGGTGAGGCCGCCGATGGTTTCGAAGGAGTGGAAAAGGGTCTAGAATTAAAGCCAGACGCAATCATCTTGGATTTCTCGATGCCTCGTATGAATGGTTTACAAGCGGCCCTGATGCTCCATCAGATGGCACCGGACACGCCGTTGATATTGTTCGCAATGTACAATGACGCGGTCATGGCCCGTTTGGCTCAAAACGTCGGTGTTACTTCAATTATATCCAAGACAGATCAATTGACGAATCTCGCTGATGAGAACCAAAGGCTCACTACGTCTGTGAACTAGTCGCAGCTTGGCCGGCTGCAGAAGACCGTCGAAATAGTTTTGAACCCGAGGTTTATGGGAACGGGTCGCCATTTTGGGAACGTGATAAGCTGTCTCTCGCGCTTTGGAGCTTACTAAAATAAGCGATTCATCTAAGAGCAACCAACACGTTCAGGTCGCGATTCTTATCGTGGCTCTATCCATAGGCATACCTGCATGGGCAAATATGCATGATCGGGGGATACAGCAATTTATCCAAGTGATGGCAAATCTTGCTACCCACCGACGGCCATTGGTAAGAACGCAAATTGGAGGATTGGAATGCGGCACATCGAATTTCACTTTTCATGCGCTGAGAGCGCAGTCGGCCGGGTATGGCTTCACCAGAATCACAGGCCGCATATCCAACAACTGCGCAGAAGCTAAGGGTGCGCAGATTAAGATCACGACTTATAATCGCGCCGGCGTTATTCTTTCTGACAATGATTTCTGGCCAGCGAGCAACGACAATATCCCTGCAAATTCGGAGTTCCCCTTTGAATGGCTACATACCAAAGTTGTATTCGCAAGGTTCACGGTAACGATTATTTCGGTCAAGTCCTGGCCTGAGGCGCTGGAGAGGCATTCTCCTTCAAACCGTGAGACCGCCAATGCTCTTACTCCCTCAAATTAGCCACAGAAACTCCGCAATTCTCTTAAGCGGCTTTACCTCTTTAGGCAATTGTTGATTAATTTCTGTGTGCTTGGTCCGAACAGGCTTATAGAATGGAATTGCTTACGACGTCATACCCACGGAGTCGTGCTATGGATAAAGTTACTTACGCTGTGAATCGCAGCAGCAGGCGAATCCAAATTTCGGCGGATGCTGAAACGACTCTGCCCGACGGAACCGTCGTCGCCTCTCAAGTTTTCGAATTGAGCTCGGGTGGTTGTTATATTGACACGCCTAAGTTCATCCCTGTTGGAACGCGCCTGAGTCTCCGAATCAGCAATGAACTGACCGTATGCGAATTGTCGGGCAGGGTCATTTACACACAGCCGGGATTTGGGATTGGGGTTCATGGCATGGGAGTTGTCTTTGAAGACCTAATAGAAGATAAGCGATTGGCAATTGAAACTTGGGTGCGCAATCTTTCCGACGAGAAAACTTCGAATTAACAGAACGTGTGTCAGGGTGTTCGATTTATCTCGCTGTAAGTCCCAGGTGTGAAGGCCGTTTTTAACTTTTTCCCCGATCGCCATAGTCAGATATTGCCAATAAACAGTGCTGCCCGCCGGTTTCGTCGAAAGTTTGCCTAAATCAGTCGCCTTCTCATTTTTCTCCCCCGGTTTCCCGAATTACTTTTCGTTTCGGCGAGTAATGCCTACCATTGATATTTTGGCCTAAGTGATTCCCCTAGACCTGTAAATCATTGGTACAAATTCTTCCTAACCCTCCGTAAATGTTGCCAAGCTGTTAATAGCGCCTCAGAGTGACACACCTCGGAATAGTACCAACGTTCCATTTGGGTACTCGGCATCCGTCCGTACATTACCTAGGAATTATCGCGATAACTTGGCACCTGGTTCGTGACTGCCGAGGATGGTGAAGAATTTCGGGGGAACCAATGTCCTTTGACTTTCTGGATCAGGAAACAGTTAACAAGCTGCCGCGTCTCTCTGAACTCCATACGGCTTATGGAGTTCAGGTGAATGCCATAGACGTGCATGAACTATTCGATCTGTACGAATCCACGGGATTTCTGTATCCAGAGAAGGCCGTCCGGCTTCTTCCCCACTTGGACCGCGTCAAGGAAAACTGGGATCGGATGTTGCGGGCGGGAGAGTCATTGCTCTACGTGCTGACCGCCGGGGATAAAAAATGTGGTCGAGCATCACTCGCCGTTTGGCGAACAACCCACCGGGGTTGGACGTATCAACACCTGGTTTCCGAGAATAATCCCTACGCGTCACGTGCAGTGATGTTGGCGGCCAAAGCTTCCAGTATTCTGAAAGGTTCAGACGAATCCTCACAGAATTGGTTTCGACCGGAAAACCGATTTCCTGCTCGAGTATTCGGCTCGATGATGCAATCGATCGGCAGCACGCTTTCCTCCGCACAGACTTATGCCTTATTCGAGCTGCCACGTTCTTTATCTTTTCCGTCAGATCCCGGAATTCGAGTCATTCCCTACAATGCGAATTGCAAAGCGGATCTTTGCTCGCTTGCGGCAGCGTCCAGGGGACAGATATTTGCAGCCGCTGAAGAATTCGCGAGCGATGTTCCTCTAGAAGCCCTGGAACGCCTTTATCGGCGCGTCGGCTTGCGGCGCGACCGGCATGTCTGGCTGGCCTACGGCAGAGGAAGAAGCGAACCGCTCGGGGCGCTAATCGCATACAGGGGCCCGCTCGGATTGAATTTCAGCTTCCTTGAAAATAGATGTGATCTGCTGTTGTCGCCTTCACTGCCTGAAATTGAGGTTCAAAGTGTCGCGGCGGCTCTTCTCGGAATGGCTGCCTCGGTGTACGAAAATTTTGAGCTCGAAGATATTCCGTTAATCTCCGAAGGAAAAGCTATCCCTGCCGTTATGAATCTGGGCGCTCAATTTATCCGTCAATACTGCCAGTGTATCTGGCTAAGAGACGGGTACGCTCGAGCATACCGGCATATTGACGGCTTCTACTCAAAGGTGCTGGCAAGGGCCGAAAAACGTGGGACGCAATCACTCTTCGAATTCGAGAATTCACGATGACAAAATTCAGATCGCACCCGATTTCAAAACGAGCAAGGAGCATATTGGCCACTGCAATGATCGCTATTTTCGCGACCACCAGCTTGTGCGCACAGAGTGGTCCAAGCGCTTCCGACGTCACGAACATGAGCGTCGAAGACCTAATGAACATGCAGGTAACGTCGGTCTCGAAACGAAGCCAAAGGATCGCCGACGCTGCGGCCGCGGTTTTCGCGATCACTCAGGAGGACATTCGGCGCTCCGGCGCACGAAACATCCCTGAAGTCTTGCGAATGGTACCGGGTCTGGAAGTGGCTCGCATAGACGAAAACAAGTGGGCTATCGGTTCCAGGGGCTTCAACGGTCGTTTCGATGACAAGTTGCTTGTTCTGATTGATGGCCGAAGCGTTTACACGCCGCTGTTCTCCGGTGTCTATTGGGATGTTGAGGATGTTCCCCTGGAAGATATTGACAGGATTGAGGTGATCCGTGGACCCGGAGCAACCTTGTGGGGAGCTAACGCAGTCGACGGCGTAATTAACATCATTACCAAGCCGGCGCAAGCCACACAGGGAGGGATGGTCAAGGCCGAAGGTGGAACCGAGCAGCGCACCGCGGACACCGTGAGTTATGGCGACAAGATCAGCGACAAGGGTTTTTATCGCGTCTATGGAAAATATTTCGACTGGCAATCTGGAACGAATTTAGCCAATCAGAATGCATCCGACGGCTGGCACCAAGCTCGCGGGGGATTCAGGAGTGATTGGACATTGTCCTCAGCGAATGCACTCACCGTTCAAGGCGATGTGTATTACAGCCGCGACGGCGAGACTCTAACCCTGCCGACTTTAGCTGCTCCATATTCGTCGACCTTTCCTAACACAGGTTTTTACAGTGGTGGAAATCTGCTTAGTCGATGGACACATTCGTCAGCCAGCTCGTCATTTTCTCTGCAAGCATACTTCGACAGAACGAACTATTCGGATAATTCGCTATTCGTCGACCATGAATCTGTGTATGACATCGATTTCCAGCATGATTTCCATGTAGGCCAACGGCATGAAATCGTTTGGGGAGCAGGATACCGCTCAATCCAGGACAAAAACGTTTCCAGTCCGACCGTTGCGGTTACGCCGAGCCAAGCGCAATACAACCAATTCAGCCTATTCGTCCAAGACGAAATTAGCTTCTTTGATAAGCGCTTGCGTGTCACGGTTGGCTCCAAGCTAGAGCACAATGATTTCACGGGCTTTGAGGTCGAACCCAACATCCGGTTCTTGGGCAATATCAGCAAAGCGCAGTCCGTATGGGGAGCCATTTCCCGCGCTGTCAGAACGCCGGCATTGACCGAGGAGGGGCTGCGATTGAATGAGGCAGTTATTCCTGCCGGGATGCCTCCAATCAATAGCCCGCTGCCCGTTATTGCAGCAGTCTACGGTAGCAGTGATTTCAAGTCTGAGGACCTTTTGGCATACGAAGTTGGCTACCGCGTTCAAGTAAACAGTTCCTTTTCGGCGGATATAGCAGCTTTCTACAACAACTATACAAATCTTAGAACTGCGGAGCCAGGGATGCCGTTTGTAGAGGGAAGCCCGACGCCGACTGATCTGGTTCTTCCGTATGTGGCCCAAAATAAGATGAGCGGTGGAACCTACGGCATCGAACCGTATTTTGATTGGAAGCCTCTACCTATGTGGAAGCTGTTTGGCTCGTACAGTTTTCTGCGGATGCAGATCCACAAAAATAGCGACAGTTTGGATAATACAGCCGATCTTCCGAACGGAGAAAATCCTGAACACCAGGGATTTGTGCGATCGTCTCTGGAACTTCCCAAGCATATCGAGCAATACCTGTCGGTTCGTTACGTCAGCCCGCTGCCCAGCCTCAATGTCCGCGGATATGCGGCACTCGATGGTGGCGTTCACTGGAAGCCTATGCACAATCTGGAATTGTCGTTCGATGGAGAAAATTGGATTAACAATCGCCACATCGAATTTGTCCCAGATTTCATCAATACCATCCCCACAGTAGTCGGCCGCAGTTTCCACGGGGGAATCACGTGGACTTACGGGGAGCGGTAGAGGTTTGTGACGGTGACCCCAAAGCTTCACTCAGAGAGAAAAACTAGAATAATAATGAGGATACTTCGACTCATCGCGGCCTGTCTGCTCTGCACGGCACTGGTAACTCCCAGTTACGCGCAAACTGCCAGTTCCAATTCACCCGAATATCTGATTAAAGCTGGGTTCACGTATAATTTTGCCAAATTAATCCAATGGCCTAATAGCGCATTTCCGCAGCCAAATTCTCCAATCGTTATAGGAATTCTCGGGGTCGATCCGTTTGGCGGCACGTTGGACGAGGTGCTGGCGGGAAAGACAGTGAACGGAAGAGACTTGGTCGTAAAGCATTTGAAGTGGGGCGCACCGGATCTGAAGGAATGTAGGATTCTTTTTGTCAGCAATTCAGAAATTTCGCGATTGGACGAGATTTTTCACCTGGTTAAGGGGTTGCCCGTCCTGACCATTGGCGAGACGCCTACGTTTGCGAGGCGAGGCGGAATAATTAATTTTGTTCTGGAGGACGAGAAAGTCCACTTCGAGGTGAATGTTGACGCCGCCAAAGAGGCGGACATCAATATCAGTTCCCGGTTACTCAGTTTGGCCAGAATTATTCCGCATACTCCGGATGGGAGTAAAGCGCAATGAAACTGCAAAATCTATCCATCAAGCGGAAACTGATGCTGATCACCATGTTGACCAGCACGGTGGCACTGGTGCTATTCTCCGCCAGTTTTCTTTTCTATGACCTTATCTCATTCAGGCATTTCCTCAGTGAGGACCTGGCGACCCAGGCCGAAATTATCGGGTATAACAGCGCGGCTGCCATGGCTTTTAAAGATGAGGCTGCGGCGAGTGTTACTCTGTCCGCGCTTAAGGCCAAGGAAGATATCACGGCTGCGGTTCTCTTCGGTCCGGACGGAAAACCATTCGCTCACTATTTTCGTTCCAATATCGAAGACCCCTCCCTACGCGCCAACTATCCACCAATCGAAGGTATTCAATACACAGGCAAATACCTCGAAGTGGCCCATGCAGTTTCCTTGAACGGAGAGCGTCTCGGAACACTGTTCCTGCAGTCGGATATGAGCCAGTGGAATTCGCGAGCGAAGCGCTACTCGATGTTTCTACTAATCTTCATGGTTGCGTCCGACCTGCTCGCGCTGCTGATCGCTTCGAAATTGCAGACTTTGATTTCGGGTCCGATTCTGCGTCTGGAAGACACAATGCACATGGTGTCCGCGCAAAAAAATTACGAAGTGCGCGCGCTCAAATTTTACGACGATGAAATCGGAAGGCTCATTGACGGCTTCAATATTATGCTCTCCGAGATACAACAGGGAGATAGCGCCTTACAAGCGGCAAATGATGCACTGAAAACGCAGACGCTGGAATTGGAAGGGGAAATTATTCAGCGCAAGCAGGCCCAGGATGAATTGCTTGCCGCCAAGCGCACCGCAGAGGACGCGAACCGCGCCAAAAGCTCCTTCCTGGCTAATATGAGCCACGAGTTGCGCACGCCACTCAATGCGATCATCGGCTACAGTGAAATGATTGAGGAGGAGATACAGGATACTGGAAAGTTTCAAAACGTGCAGGACGTAAAAAAGATCCAGACAGCCGGCAAACACCTGCTGTCCTTAATTAATGACGTCCTGGACCTCTCCAAGATCGAGGCAGGAAAGATGGGGCTGCACCTCGAAAATTTCGATGTGGCGCAGATGATTCAAGAAATGGTTGCCACGTTCCAGCCGACCATCGGGAAGAACTCCAATAAACTTGAGCTCAGCCTTGCAGAAGATCTGGGTCTGATGCGCGCTGACGTGACTAAAGTAAGGCAGATTCTATTTAATCTTCTCAGTAATGCCTGCAAATTTACGAATCATGGAACGATCTCACTGGATGTGCTTCGTACCACAACCGG
Source organism: Candidatus Acidiferrales bacterium (assembly GCA_035696345.1). Lineage (GTDB taxonomy): Bacteria > Acidobacteriota > Terriglobia > Acidiferrales > UBA7541 > Palsa-360. Next base: position 24,239 of record DASRQU010000026.1, on the reverse strand, counting down.
CAATCGACAGTGGCTGCGGTTTAGGGTGAGCGATACGGGAATTGGGATTAGTCCACAACAACAAAAACATCTGTTCAAGGAATTTGCCCAAGCGGATGTCTCCATTTCGCGCAAATACGGGGGCACTGGCTTAGGACTTGCGATTAGCCACCGTTTCGCAGTGCTGATGGGCGGGTACTTTACGGCAGAAAGCGAACCGGGCAAAGGGTCAGTGTTTACCGTGCACCTTCCGACCAATGTCACTTTGGAATCCGCTGAGGCGGCCAAATCGAAAGAAATCAATGAGGTCGCGGCAGAACAGCCTCACTCTGTATCGCAAGCCGATACAATTCTTGTGATTGACGACGATCCAGCGGTGCGCGACTTGATGCTCCGCTATCTGGTCAAATCTGGATTTCGCGTGGTAGTAGCCTCTAACGGAGAGGAAGGACTTAAACTCGCCAAGCGAATAAATCCACAAATCATTACCTTGGACGTTTTGATGCCCGGGATCGATGGATGGGAAGTTCTGCGCCGCATGAAAGCGGATCCGGATTTGGCCGGGATTCCTGTCATCATGGTCACGGTTGTGGACAACGAGATCATGGGTTTAAATCTGGGCAGCTCCAGCTACCTGATGAAACCGGTGGACCGAGCCCTGCTCGCGGAATTGATTGAAAAGCACCGCAGAGTTCGTTCGTTGATCCGTGAGGATGTTCCGGCTGGAGTCTAGCGGCTACGGCTGGGCAACTTTCATTATCGCCTAGAATGGATGCCCTTACGAACGCTGTGGAAGCGACGGTCGGAGATGATTGCACTGACTTATGACGCTGTGGATTTCGGTTGGCCACAGGGAGAAATCGAAAGCTGAGTTTAGATGGAGAAAATATAATGACCTCTAGGCCAAACTGCATTTTAATAGTGGATGATAATGAAATGAATCGAGACATGTTGGCTCGCCGTTTGGAGCGCAAAGGTTATCAGGTAGCTATATCTGAAGGCGCTAACCAAATGATGGAGTTCGTCAAGAACGATTCGTGCGATCTCGTCCTGCTGGATATAGAGATGCCAGGGATCAACGGCCTCGAAGGCCTACGAATGATTCGCGAACTGCGGTCTGCCCTTCAGTTACCGGTCATCATGGTCACGGCCAGAAGCCAAAGCGAAGACATTGTTAAGGCCCTGAGCATGGGAGCCAGCGACTACGTGACTAAGCCTATAGATTTTGCGGTCGCTCTGGCGCGAATTAGTACCCAGCTAGCGCATAAGCTTGCCCAGGAAAGTTTGAAAGAGAGCGAAGAACGCTACGCTCTGGCGGCTCGCGGTGTCAACGACGGGCTTTGGGACTGGAATCTTGTCAGCAACTCGATCTATTTCTCCGAACGCTGGAAGTCTATGTTGGGATACCGGGGAAGTGAAATTCTTGATACGCCAGAGGAATGGTTTGAACTAATCCATGAGTCTGACCGTCAGCGCGTAAAGGATGAAATCGCCGCTCATCAGATGGGACTGACACCTCATTTTGAGAGTGAGCATCGCGCGCGTCATAAGGACGGAACAATCCGGTGGATGCTTTGCCGAGGTGTGGCCATAGCCGATAGCGCTGGCAAGCCGATCCGCATGGCAGGATCGCAAACGGATATAACTGAAGGGAAAGTGTCCGACGCGCTGACCGGCCTGCCCAACCGGCTTCTGTTTCTGGATCGATTGGATCGTTCGATGAACCACTTAAAGCGGAATCCAGACCGCTCTCTTGCGGTTCTTTTCCTGGATCTGGATGGCTTTAAGGTCATCAATGATTCGATGGGGCATTTCATTGGAGATCAACTTCTGCTGGCCGTATCGAAACGCCTCGAAAGTTGTCTGCGAAAGTCCGATACTGTTGCGCGGTTGGGACAACTGCAGTTCACACTGGCGCGAATGGGCGGAGACGAATTTACCATACTACTTGACGAAATGAAGGACACCGGCGATGCGAGCTTGGCTGCGGAGCGGATCATGAAAGAGTTGTCGGCCCCGTTCCTGATAAGCGGTAAAGAGGTCTTCACATCCGCCAGCATTGGAATTGCCCTGAACAACCCAGACTATGACGATGCAGAAGAGATTATGCGCGATGCGGATACCGCAATGTATCGAGCAAAGTCGCTGGGAAAGTCCCAATACGTGATCTTCGACGCGGACATGCGTGCGAATGTGATGGCGAGACTTGAGCTCGAGACCGATTTGCGTCGTGCCCTGGAGCGTGGGGAATTCCAAAATGTCTATCAACCCATCATTCGTCTCGAAAATGGAGAAATCTCCGGCTTCGAGGCCTTGCTGCGCTGGAATCACCCGACCCTCGGATTGATCAACCCTGAGAAGTTCATTCCTTTAGCGGAAGAAACGGGTTTAATTCGCGAACTCGGTTGGTGGAATTTGCAAGAAGCTTGTCAACAGCTCGGGAACTGGAATGCCAAGAGGGAGCCAGATTGTGGATTGGTCATGAACGTTAACCTCTCGATTAAACAGTTCATGGATCCGAATCTTGTTGAAAACATAAGCAATCTGCTGATCGAGTTGGGAGTTCCTCCGAAAATGCTGAAATTGGAAATTACCGAGAGCACCGTAATGGAAAATCCAGTTGCCGCTGTGGAAATGATGAACCGGTTAAAGAATCTCGGCATTCGCCTCGCCATAGATGATTTTGGTACGGGTTATTCGTCCCTTAGCTATCTACACCGACTTCCATTGGACACACTCAAAATTGATCGCTCCTTTATCAGCGGCATATCAAACGGGGTCGATGGGATGGAAATTGCGCGGACCGTCATGCCGCTAGCAAACAACTTATCCCTGGATGTAGTTGCCGAGGGTGTGGAAACCGCCAAACAAGCCGAAGAAGTGAAGATTCTAAAATGCAAATATGCCCAAGGATTTTATTTTTCCAAACCACTCTCGCCGAAAGAGGCGGAGGCGATTATAAGCGAGCACGTGGCATGGTGAAGCCCGCAAATGAATCCATTCATTTCCTAAGATTAGGATGACCAAATGACCGACGCTCAAACTTATATCATGGACCATCCCCAGGAGGGGCAGCGTCTATTCGCAAAGGTGGATGCGGAAGCCTGGATTTCGAAGTTTCTCGCACCCCATCTCCCGGGTGTCACGAGTTTGCTTTCCGTTGGTTGCGGCCCTGGAGTGTTCCTGCGAGAAGTGGCCAGTGCACATCCAGAAATTGAAGTGGCAGGCGTCGACCTTAGTCGGTCTCGAATCCAGGATGCCGAACAGCGTCTTCGGGGCTTACCAAACGCGAAGGTTTTTACAGGAGATGCCCACGCGCTCCCATTCGAACAAAACAAGTTTGACCTGGTATTTTGTCGATTCCTGCTGGAATACCTTCCCGACAAGCAGCGCGCCGTCGAAGAAATGAAGAAGGTCTGCTCCCGTGGAGGAAAAATTCTTCTTCAGGATCTAGATGGCCAACTTATGTGGCATTATCCCGAGGATTCAGAACTTCAACGGGCCACAGAAGACGTTTTGACCTACCTGGCCAGTTCCGGTTTTGATCCTTTTGTAGGTCGAAAACTTTTTAGTCTTTGTTTGGAATCGGGTCTCGATAATATCCGAGTGCAAGTCGAGCCTTACCATCTTTACGCCGGCAGCATCGGCGATCAGGAATTCTCACAGTGGCAATCCAAATTGGACATTGCCCGGCCTCAGCTTTCTGCGGCATTGGGTAGCGAAGAAGCAGCTTTGAAATATGCGGGACGGTTTCTCGAATATCTGAGAAGCCCAGGAACCTTGACGTACTCATGTCTGTTTACAGTCACTGCTACCAAAGCTTAGTGGCTCAAGGCAATACGAATTGAATTCGGAGCGCGCCCGGCTCAATATTCCTATTCCGAGGAAGGCGTACCCAAAACGATAATATATTGCCAATTATAAATAAATAAAATAGTACTGATGTCCTATTTTTACACACCGCAGAGTGTTCTATAACGGTTCGTTGGCATCAATTTAGTACTTGATGCGTCTTATATGCAGCTAATGAAATAGTGTGGCACCCCAACATTTGTTCGAAGCCGAGCTGGCACGGAGAACTGAAGATGCAAAAAATTCTGTTAGTCGAAGATAATGAAATGAACAGGGACATGCTCTCGAGAAGACTCCGACGGGCGGGTTACAGTGTCGTAATGGCCCGCGATGGTGAGGAGGGGCATTTATTAGCGCAATCAGAAAACCCAGACATTATTCTCATGGATATAAGCCTTCCAGTTATGGACGGTTGGGAACTAACACGGCTCCTTAAGTCCAATGAAGCCACTCGCCACATCCCCATCATCGCACTCACGGCACATGCGTTAGTAACGGATAGGACCAAAGCTTTTGAAGTCGGCTGCGATGAATATGACACCAAACCCATTGAATTCGGACGGCTGACGGAAAAAATTGAGCATTTACTGTTGGATAAAAAGTTGGTCTGAATCGCGCGGTAACTTACTTAACGGCGCGCAAACACCCGAAGGCGGTGTTGCCTGTACTCGTTGAGCCTGATCGCGGACTGGAAACTATGCGACTTCAAATCGAACATAGCAGTACCCTCGAAGCCAAGCTGGAAATGGCCGAAGAGGCCCTGTTTCATTCCAACCGCAATATCGAGCTGACGATGCAGAGCTTGATTTTGGGGTCCGAGCAAACCGATCGACTGGTGTTCCAACAGGCAGAAAATAACGCACGAATCGCGAGTCTTGTTCAACGGATTAAAGACCAGATTTTAACAGAAGAAGAAAAGCAACTGTTGGATGCCGCAAGCCCACGTTCGGTTTGTTTCCATACAAATGGGGAACCAGTTCCGCAATCCACTGAAGCCGATGGAATGGAAAAAAATTGGGCGTCCATGGTTGACGTAATGCTTCCCGTCATTCTTGACAATGCCTCTTGGAAGGCCTTCGTAGAGTTTTTGCGGGCACAAACCGAATTCGTCGGTATTGAAGAGAAAACGAATCTAAAAATAACCAAACGGACGCGAGACCTTGTACGCTCGAACCAATACCTGAAAAGCATAGTCGCCGAGCGCAAGCGCGTCGAAGAGAGAGTCTCGCAATTGGAATCCATCATCGAATTTTCCAACGATGCCATCATGATTCACACGCTGGGGGGCACGATTGTAAGTTGGAACCCTGGCGCTGAAACCATTTACGGCTACTCCGCAAATGAGATACTGGGACATTCGAGATATAAGTTAGTCGCGCAGGACCAATTGGGCGAAGTTACTGAAGTGCTGAAAAGGATAGAATTGGGAGAAAGTGTAAAGCTTCGTGAAACCGTTAACATCCGGAGAGATGGAAAGCGCATAAACGTTTCCATCACAATATCGCCCGTCAAAGATGCGACCGGAAAAATCGTCGGCGCCGCCACCATAACGAGAGAGATTGGCGATCGCAATTAAGCACAGCGATTGAACTTACCCCGATTTTGTCGCGCGCTGCGCGGTTATTTGGACATTGGAAGCGTGGCGGAAGCACCAACCACGGGCCTCCACTTGCCATCTCTTTTTACGAATACGCGCGCGTAGGTCACTTCGCACACCACGGCGAGTTTGCCGGTTTCGTTGAGGTACCAATGGTTGGTCGGTTTTATTATTGGGAGGTACGTGTTCGAAGTCAGGTTTCCCCGCGCTGTTTAGATGAACTTTAAATAAAGTGTGATCAACCGCCGTGGCGAAATTTCCGTTGTTGTAAACCGACATCAATCTGAACTCGGTGGGATCGGGGCCTTCGCCCTGAATGATGTCCGGATACGTTTTGGCGCCGGCAGTCTGTCCCGCAACCATCTGAGCTTTTGTCTGGGTGCCACTGCCAGGATTCATCCCAAAACTTTGCTCGGGAATCCACACAATCTTGCCGCAGCGGTTTGAAGTATTTGCCCTGGCAGAGCCACTCAAGATTTGCATCTCGAAGCGTCGCTTCCAACTCTGTTCAGGCTTTGTCTCCTTTCTTCATGGTTTGTTGAGCGGACGCAAAAGACGGGAAAGCAAAAAACGCGTCAGCAGCAGCTCGCACACTCTTCGAGTTTCTTGACAGAACCGACAACTTCATAGAGGGTGGCACAGCCTTTGAACTTCCGGGTGGCAGACCCTCTGGCTTTTAGCTTAGAGAGTCCGGGTTTTGACTTTTCTATATGGCTGCGACCCAAAAGTTCTTCACCTGTAATTTCACCTGTAACGAGCCCGTCTTAGCCGTATTTACACGTGCTAAGCCGTCCTTCAGCGCCTTCTAAGTTATTGCAAGTACATAAAACCGTAGCTTTGACACGGTAGAGGTCTCCGGTTCGAGTCCGGACGGGCCTACCATTATTTTCAACCACTTAGAGAGTTTTCTCGGGAATTCCGCAAAAACTTCACCTGTAATTCTTCACCTGTAAATTGGTATTTTTGGAAAATCGGAACTGACCGCGTGCGTCGAGTTACCGCAAATGCGCGTACGAGTGTTTGCGCGGACTGATCCATCCAAAGTGCGCGAGTTTGCCGACGACATGCGCGATGGCAAGTTCGTTCTGCCGATTGGTCGTCGAATGCCGTTGCGCGATGCCGCTGAAGCACATGTGCTAGGAGAGAAGGGGGGCATCGGGAAGATCCTTCTGCTGGCGCCGGATTCACAGCACTGATTTCTTCACGGTGGCTCAGCGGACGCATTACGGGCGGGATTGGGTTAATCCGCTGCGACTGCCGCCCTCGTAATCGCCATCGCCATTTCCTTCTGCGCGCTTAATTTTGAGGCGTCAATTGATTGCGAATACAAATCAAGAGTCGTGGTCACCTTTGCGTGGCGCCAGTCAGAGTGATTGGATAGACCCCGCCAGTTCACCTGTAATTCTTCACTTAACTCTCTCGGATGCGGGTTATTTGCGCTGAATGCAGGACGACGAGTGATCGCTCCCAAGGCTTTTTCAATTGAAAATCTTGTGGTGTTCAAGCGCAGCCTGCTTGGTGTATCCTCCGCCAACGGGTTTGGCGGGATGATGCTCGCACTTTAGTTAAAACAACGGCCGATATTTGTTGCTCTCCAACCCCACATTGGAGGAAGCTATGCGACGATTCACTCTGAAATTGTTCGCACTCGCTGCACTTCTTGCAGCTTCATTTTCCGCCGCGACCCTGCATGCGCAAATGGCCTCGCCGGATTTGATACTGTTTAACGGAAAGATTATCACCGTGGACCAGCGATTTTCCATTGCGCAGGCAGTCGCTATTCGCGGTGACCGCATCGTGGCCGTTGGCACGAGCCAGCAAATCAGCGGGCTCGCCGGCTCCGCCACAAAAAAAATTGATCTCAAGGGAAAATCCGTAATTCCCGGGTTGATCGACAATCATATGCACTTGCTTCGCGCGGGAACCACGTGGGCGAGAGAACTCCGCCTGGACGGAGTCGAGTCCCGCAAACAAGCGCTCGAAATGCTGAGTGCGCGTGCGAAAACCGTAGGCCCTGGTCAGTGGGTGTACACGATCGGCGGGTGGGCTCATCAACAGTTTGCGGATGACTCACGACCCTTCTCGCGCGAGGAACTCGACAAGGCCGCTCCGAACAATCCTGTCGCTCTGCAGGAGTCTTACTACCAAACCTTTCTCAACACTCCGGGACTAGCGGCACTCGGGATTAAGGAAAGTGCGGCCGACCCCACCGACCTTTTGAAAGGATCGATCCAGCGCGATGCTGCCGGAAATCCTATCGGTCTGATCGGAAAAGACATGCCCGCGGTGCGTCCGGTTGCAGCCAAACTTCCGAAAGTTCCCGCTGACGAGATTGAAGTCAGCACGTTGGGACTAATCAAAGATGTGAACCGCGCCGGGCTGACCGCGTTTGGGGTTCCGGGATGTGATCCCGATCTTCTATCCATGTATCACAAGTGGGAAAGTCAGAATCAGCTCAACGTCCGCGTTTATTGCATTGACGGCGTGGGCGGAGGCACTCCGGATCAGGTAGACAAAAATTTACCGCAGATCAGCAAGATCAAGCTGTTTCAGGGCGACAGCTACATCGATGAGATTTTTTTTGGAGAGGGAGTTTACGGGCCGCTCAGCGATCCGATGTTCCTACTGAAATCCAATCCCAAACCGGAGGACCTCGCGCAATGGCGCAGGATTGCCATGGAAGTCGCCAAGAACGGTCTTCCTTTACACGTTCATGTATCGTTGGAGAACACGATCGACGGATTTCTTGATCAGGTCGAGGCCATCAATAAGGAATATCCGATACACAACCTGCGTTGGGTATTTGCGCACGTCACACAGCTGAACGAAGCAGAACTCGACCGAATGAAGAAACTGAATATGTATGCGGCTGTGCATCCCTGGACGGTAATTAACGGCGGAATTTTTCACGAAATTTACGGAGACCGCGCGTTCGATATGCCGTCGCTAACGACAATCCAGGACAGCGGGATCGTCTGGGGTTTCGGAAGCGACGCCACCGCGGCTAATCAGTATCGTCCGTTTATTACGCTGGGATTCGCGGTAACAGGGAAGATGGTAGGAGGAAGAAAGGTGATCAACGGTACCATCAGCCGCGAGGATGCGTTGATTGCTTACACCCGCAATAACGCCTTTCTTGTTTTTCAGGAAGATAATCTGGGTTCAATCCAACCGGGGAAGCTGGCCGATTTACTGGTGCTGGACCGGGATTATCTGACTGTACCTGCGGACCAAATTAAGGATATCAAGCCAGTCATAACAATGGTGGGAGGCAGAATTGTTTACGATGCAGGCACTCAAATTGCCGCATCGGCGAAATAAATTCGAGCGATCACACGTCGTCCCAAAACTCTCCCTCAACGGTTTATGTAAAAACGCGCCGCAGTTTGAGCTGACCCGCGACGCGTTTTTCTTGAAACGTAGCGATCCCGAATCATGCTGCCGGTTGAGGCTTCGATTGGGGCTTCACGAACTTGCTGTCATCGATGGGTGCGTTATCCTGGACTTTCTCGATCCGAATCGTGGTGCGGGAACTCGTGGCGCCCAGTGGATTCGCGGGGATGGATCGAACTAAAAATGGGATTTTGACGCCGCTTCCGGTGTCGCGGTAATCATCGTATTCCACCTCGTACGGGTCGCTCCCCACTATGTTTGGCAGAATCGAAATTTTCCGCAAGAGGAGTCCGCTCTGCGTATCAAAATACAGGGTCTCGGTTAAATCATCGGGCAACGTGCCAACGACAGCGTAGGCGTCGTGGTCGTTGACCTTTTCAATCGCGCGAACCTCGAGCTTCGTGTATTCCTTTTTGATTTCCAGGGCCTCATAAAAATCAGCGCTGCGTTTTGCAACCGGCTGGGCTAGCGGCGCGGAAGGATTGACAACGCCCTTCGCGTTTTGCGTCCACGCGATGCTGCCGTCAAATCCATCCTGGGTCGTGGCCCTGTCCGTCGATGCGACACTCAACCGCAAATTTGGAGCCTTCAGGTAGATTTCCCCTCGTGCGGGTACCTCGGAAGTGCCTCCGGGGCCGGCGGGCACCGTGCGTGACACGGTCATCGTCCGGCTGGTGACTTTGCGAATGGCCGCTTCGCCGCCGATGGCCTGAATATATTTGTCGACGATTTCATCCGCGGAAGGAAAATTCGGCTTTGCCGGATGCCACTCCGCATCGTACGGCGGGAATTTTATACTGGTCGGCGGAAGGACAAGGGTGCCGACCGGATCAGGGCCGCCGCGATGGCAGGTGTAGCAGGTTACGACTTTCTTTCCATCAAAATTATTTTTATTGAGAGCAAACATCATCGTCATCATCTTGCGGGCCGTTGCCTTCTGCTTCACATCGTCTTTATCCCACTTGTCCACGACGTGGCAAAAGCCGCAGGTGACGCCCAGGTCGCCCTCGATCATGTGCATTGCGGGAATCAGTTGATCAGCTGGCAGCTTTTGGAGGACTTTAATGTTTTTGAACTGTTCTTTGGCAGTCTTCACGTGCGGCCCGCCCGGCGGTTGTGCCGCGGCACTAAGTCCCCAAAAGAAAATAAATAGACATACTGCAATCAAGGCTTGCGCAAAACGAAACACATTACTCATCGAAAATTCCTTTCGTTCATCGTGGAAGCGCTGGCCGGTTTAATGGCAGGCAGCATACGTGCTGCTTTCACTGATTTCAATGTGAATCGAATTTCAGGGGGCGGGAAAGTGCGGGCGACCGCAGCTGGACGCATCCACGGATCCGTCAAGGACAACAAATAATTCGCATGTGCGGCCTGCTTAAGTCGGCCGCCCGGCAATCTTGACATCCTTCGGGTCCCAATGTAGTTTACGAACCAGTGAGGGTCTGGAATTGGACTGCCTGCAGAGAATTTTCCCGGGAACTCGAATACTTTGGCGAACGTGCGTGGCGCTTCTTGTCCTTTCCAGTGCTGCTCTCGCGCATCACGGCGTGGCGGCCTACGACTATTCAAGAACGATCGTTGCAAAGAATGTCACCGTGGCCCAATGGGATTGGGGAAATCCACATTGTAAAATTCATTTCGACGTGACGGATGACCGGCACACTATCCAACACTGGAGCGTCGAAATGCATCCGCCCGAGGCCTTGTTGGATCACGGATGGACGCGACAGTCACTGCATACGGGCGACGTGATTTCACTTACTTTCCGGCCTGCCAAGGATTTTTCCGCTGCTGGATTGCTTATCGACGTGACGCTTCCGAACGGCGACAACCTGGTGCAGAACACGCTCCGCCTGCCCGATGGCAAGACGATGACAATGCAGGAATGGGCCAATTATATAAGCCGGAAGTGAACTCCCTTCAAATACCATGACATTTCCGCAAGTTTCTATCATTTAGCCGGCGCGGTCGTCGGCGTTTCCATCGAATCGTTGAAGTCGTTATTTTCGCGTACCGAGCATGGCCAAGTTTCTTTAGCAAAATCTTTTGATCGATCCACCGTTTTTGTCGGATAGCTCCATTGAGCGGAGTAGGCGCCAAGGTCATCAATCGTAATTGCTAATTCCAGTTTGTCCTGGCTGACCTTCCGGATTCGCTCGATTACATGTAGCTTTTCGGTGTGCGGACGCCCGATTGAATCGAGCCATGTCTTATCGTTGAAACCAATCGAGTCCACGACGAGCGTATCTTTGCCTTCATACCAGCCGATCGACTCCCCCATATACGACGGGTCCGGATCGGCGGAATGTTTGCGATTCAGCCACACCACGCGCCACACTACGCCGTACTCGTACAATATGTACACGGCTTCCTGAGTCTGCACAAACTTGTACTTGGACGGGCTGTTGTAAATCCGCGGCACTCCGTATAGTTCGCAATATTGGATATTCGGATCCGTCGATCGGTCGAAAGTGGCGTGGGGGCCGCCAGGCGGCCTTTCCGAATTCAATTTCGTTATCGCCCACGGCCGATACGGTACGCCGTCTGCCGGCGTTCCGGCGTCCTTCATCGAACCCTTCGGGCTAAGCAGGTAGGGACCTTCGGCGTGTGGCGCGCCGGCGGCTGGAACGGAACTCCCAAGATTTCCCCAAACTCCTGAAAGGTCCACGGATTCGACGCGCTGGTTTTTGGAGATCGCGGAAGGCGCGGTACCTTGGGCGCAAAGAGTGGCGACATTTATCACGAATAAAGACAATGATATAAGGAGCGTTGCCATTACACAGCGGTCCCGCATTTTGCAACTCCTTCGGAGACTCACGCGCGATTCTCGAGTACTTGCCCGCTCTCCAGCGCCACTTTGACCAAAATGCCTCGAGGCGAACCGTTTTTCGCCGCATGAAAATAAAGCGTCACATGATCGCCGGAAGCCAGTGAATGCCGCGTCCATCCGGTCTCCACGAGCCTGCTCGGAGGCCCGCATTCGACGATCCATCCCTGGACCGCGCCGTTCGCGTCCGCTGCGTCAAAGTGAATTTCGCCATGCGGATTAGTCCAGTCAAACTGCGTGATGGTACCTTTCAGGACGGTGTCCTTGTCCATGTCGTACCCGGACGTTCCGTGATGCGCGGATAAACGACTCGAACCCAGAAGCAGTGCTCCAGCCAAAGCAAAAGCAGCGAAAATTCCGAAGCGCATGATGTACCTCAATCGAAGTTTGGTATGAGTCGAGATATTTCTACTGTGCCTAATTTTTGAACTCCATATAGCACACGCTCTTTGCCCACAGCAATAGAATTCTATGAAAGTTGAATCTCAGTGATTTCGGTCAGTAACGGTTCGGGGTCACGAAAGTTGACATTTGTGCAAGGCCCTGGTTTGTCGCACCAAAGTCTCATCATCAAATTTCAATCGAGAGCGCGGGCTCTCGGCAAGGCGCGGCTCAAGATCAAATTCTGAACTTGTCAGGCATTTAAACCGGTTCACTCTACGTGAAAAACCATTATTTCCTTGACATGTGAATTCGCTCTGTGCTCTTATCCGCCCATTAGGCCATCCACCATTTTTTAAAAAGCTTGAATTTCCATGTCGTTTTCAGGGAGGCAACATGCTGAGTCGACCTGTAGTCCGGCATATGGTCGTACGCGCGTTTGTTTTCTTTGTAATTGCATTTTTAGTTGCGCCCGCTTACCACCTTCAGGCTCAAACAGTTTCCGGATCGATTCGCGGAAATGTGGTGGATGCCTCGGGCGGTGTTGTACCCAATGTTGAGATCACAATTACAAATCAGGAAACCGGTGTAGCTCGAACAGCTACGAGCACATCCGACGGCGTCTACAACGTACCGTCGCTCATGCCTGGCACCTACACGGTCCAAGCGAAGGCTCAGGGATTCAATTCCATCCAAATGAAAGATGTTGTCGTCAACGTCGGAAGCGATACTCGCGCCGACTTGCATCTTGAAGTGGGTGGAACGAGTCAGTCGGTAACCGTTACGGAATCAATTCCGACGGTCGAGACCACCAGTACGGATGTCTCTCAGGTCATGGATCAGGAACTCATCAAGAATATTCCTCTGAACGCCCGGGACTTGCAGCAGCTTTCGGTGATCCAGCCTGGCGTGCAGCAGACGTTTACGAGTTCATTCGGGAAGCAGGTTTCTGTAGGCGGCGATCGCGTCGCCAACAACCGGTTTCTTCAAGAGGGAATTGACCTGACCTGGACGTTCCGCACTTCGCCCGTCAGTCTGGCCAGCAACATCCTCATGGGTGCGGACGCCGTGAAGGAGTTTAAGGTGATCAGCGAAAATCCCCCGGTCGAATATGGCGAGTTGTCCGGTGGGATCACTACCACCACGTTTAAGTCGGGTACGAATACATTCCACGGAACTTTGTTTGAGTATTACCGCAACAGCGCCTTTGACGCGCGCAACTTCTTCGACGGGCCTGTGATTCCTCCGCTTCACCGGAATCAATTCGGCGGCCAAATCGGAGGACCGATCAAGAAGGATAAGCTGTTCTTCTTCGCGGACTTCGAAGCGTTGCGCTCGGATGCGGCCGCTTCCTTCCAAGCGACTGTCCCCGGATTGGCCGCCAGGAATTCAGCATCTCCGATCATCCGGCAAATCTTTTTCGGAGCCACGGCAAGCGGGCCTGTTGGAACAAACGCTCCTTTGCTGCCCGCATGTAACGATGGCAATTATTTAACTGCCGGCGCCGCGTCAACCTGCAATTTCAACAGTTCTCCAAATCAAGCGGTTCGGGAATATTACGGCGTCAGTAAAGTCGACTACACGTTAAACGACAAAGACACACTTTCGCTCAGCTATAACATTGACCAATCCACGGAATACGAGCCTACGCAATTGGCAATAACGGCGGATGACGTGTACATGCGGCGTCAGGTTCTGGCGCTACAGGAAACGCACATTTTTTCTCCCAATGTCGTAAACACATTCCACGGCGGCGTCCAGCGGATTAACTACGCCGGGAATTTGGACATCTATACGTCCGCGCCGATCGACCCGCGGATTTATGTGAACGCAAATCCTGCAATCGCGCACCAGAGTGCGTTCCCGCAGCTTCCCGCGATCACCATCCCGGGGGTAACCAACATTGGCGCTCCCGCTCTGGGATTCAACTACGTGCCTCGCTATATCGGCTACACATCGATGAACTTTAGCGATGACGTGAACATCCTGCGAGGAAAGCACGCTTATCAATTCGGCGCTCAGATGAAGCGCTGGTACGACAACATTGAAAATTACATGTCCACTCCTCGTGGTGCGTACACCTACGGCAGTCTGGGCTCCTTTCTCTCAGATTCCAGTGCATCGAACTTTGCATGGTGGGTTCAGAAATATACCGATCCGGTGAACAACCAGACCTACGACTCAACGTTTGCTCGCGGTATGCGCCTCATGTCTTACGGCGTCTACGCAGAGGACACGTACAAGGCCAAGTCGAACCTGACGGTTACGTACGGCCTGCGATGGGAATATGCCACGGCTCCTTCCGAGGAAGCCAACCGCATTTCGAATCTCTACGGCGCAGGCTGCACGGCTTACAACTGCGCGTCACCGACAGTGGGAGCACCCTGGTACCATCCTCCTAAAAACAACTTTGCTCCACGCGTCGGCCTGAACTGGGATCCCTTTAAGCAGGGAAAGACCAGCATCCGCGCAGGGGGCGGCGTGTTCTTCGCGGAATTGGAAGACGACTACTGGTATCCGTCGCTGGCATCGCAGCCTCCTTTTACAACGGCAATCGCGCTGCCTGGACAAGTGAGTTTCCCCTTCAACAACCAAGCGGGGACCACTTTCAGCAGTACGCAGTGCACGGCAAATTGTTCGAACACCGCGCTGAACAATTTTCTTGCGGCGCCGGGCAGTATCTTTACTCACGAAACGTATGGCGGCGCGGAGTTCCCGAACTTCAAGACTCCAACCAAGTATGCCTACAACCTCACTGTCCAACAGGAATTGCCAGATCACATTACGTTCCTGGTGGCATACGTTGGCTCACAGGGACGCCATCAGGGCAGGACGTTCTCCTATCAGGATTTCGCGCCTACCACAATTGAGCAACCGGGCCAGTTGCCCATGGTGAATGGAGTTCCCATCGCAAATGCGGTGGTGAATCCAAACTGCGTAACGCCTGGATCGATCTCGTGCTACTACTGGGCGGGCTCGACTCTGGCGGCCAATTCGAACATTGGCGCGCAAAACGTAAATCTTCTTTCTACCGCGGCCGCCAACGGTCTGGGGATTGGCTCATTAGCGACGAATTGTTTCGCCCCCGGCTTTGCTACTCCGAAAAACGGGCCGTGCTACAACAACCCCAATTGGGGTAACAGCATTACCGGAAATATCACGGATGGGACATCCCATTACAATGCTTTGCAGGCCGTGTTGCAGCGCCCCATTACACCCGGATTGTTCGCGCGATTTAATTATACGTACGCGAGCTGCATCGCCGACTCAGGGGACAACCTGCCCGGACAATATACAAACGGCGGCTCGGCCGCGTTTCCGCTCATCACCAACCATTCGGCGGGCCGAGGCCGGTGCGCATATCTCTCAACTCATTCGGCAAACCTGACTCTCACCTACGCTACGCATTGGGGAAAGAGCATTAACTCCGCGTTCCTGAGGGACGTCGTGAACGACTGGACTCTCACCAGCCAGACGCTGGTTTCGTCCGGAATCCCGTTTACCGTGGCAGCCGGCTCCGATACCGCTCGTTACTCTGCTGCAGCGGGTCCGAACGGAACGACCGGAGCAGACCGTCCCGATTGGGCCGCGGCATCGACAGCCTGTCCGAACCCGACCCCAGGTGGAGCGGTTGGACTTCATAACCTTGGCAACGGAACTCTGGTAGATCTCAACCCCGCATGTTTTGCGATCGCTAAACCAGGCTACCTCGGAGACGTAGGCCCACTCATTTTCACAGGGCCGACTACGATCAATACCGACCTGAGCCTGCGCAAGACCGTAGTGATACGTGAGGGCCAGACACTTACGCTGACCGCGGATATGTTTAATGCCTTCAATCGCGCGAACTTCTCTGTACCAACCTCGTTGAACGTGTTCAGCAATGCAGGTTCCGTCGTTGGGAACTTCGGCGCAATCAACTTTAACAATCCGTATGCAACGGTGACGACTTCCCGCCAGTTCCAAATCGGCGGCCGATTCTCTTTCTAAGCGGCTGAAAATTACTTGCAACGAAAACCCTCTTCTTCCTCCACGGAAGAGGGTTTTTTGGGCCATGCACTCGCCGCTCGTTGTTTCGTTGATCCTTCCGGTGCACCCGTCTTCTAAAGTGCAGTGTTCCCGTGCTCAGTGAGGTCCCGCACAATCCACGGAACAATCGTTTGGATGAATGTTTGAGTAGCACCGGCACTATTGCCTGTGCGGGTTTCGCAAAGTGCACACAGCGAGGAGTGGCTGTGCTACCCGACAATGAGTCGTCAATCCGAACGTAGTGGGGCAGGGCGAAGCGGCAAGGCTCGAGGGCGTGTGTGTTGTAGCTGTAAATTTAATACTAAGGAATTAAATTCGTTGACGCCCGGTGCCCGGCTCTCAACGAAGCTCGACTCATTTCAGTTATCCACTGGGTGTAGCCCTATTTTCCGAGCCTTCATCAGTGAGTAGGATGATCTTCTGGCTTGGGAACCTTTGTTGGATCCGAGAACGCCGGCGCGCCCAGATTTTCGTAAAAGTGTTGCTCATCCTGCATCGTGCAGACCCAGGCATAAAACGATCCGGTTTTGGAGATCTTGTAATACCGGTGGGTCGTGAAAGGCTTCGTGTATGCTCCCGGATCGTCGATAGTAATTTCGAGGTCCATACTATCTGAATCAATGCGCTTATAGCGCTCGATGGTATGAAGCTTTTCGGTTGTCGGGTGGCCCATTTGATCCAGCCAAGTCTTGCCGTTGAATCCATTCGAGTCCACGACCAACGTATCTCCGTTTTCATACCATCCGATCGAATCGCCCCACCACGTGGAGTCCGCATCGTCCGGATGCTTGCGATTCATAAACACGGGTCTCCACAGAGGACCGAACTCATAGAGGATGTAGACAATATTGGGAGTTTGGATGAGATAGGTTTTGGCCGGCCACATTAGAACCTTGCCGACGCCTGGCGGATCGCAATATTTCACCTGCGGATCAGTGGTTTTGGAGTAGTCGCCTCCGGGCGCGGTGCTGGAAACCTCGGACATAGTCTTTGCCAAGGCCCATGGCTGGTACGGGATGTCCGGCTCCTTACCCTTTAGTTTTCCGCCCGGGTCCGCGGCGCTCAAGCTTTGGCCGATACCACCACGCTTGTTATCGGCAATCCAGTCACCGGAAAGGTCCGGCACCTTTGAGGAATTTATCTGGCCCTGAGGAGCCACGTTTGAGGCGGGTGCTTGCGCATGCAACACCATCGCGTGGGGCGCAAATGCCAATGACATGATCGCGGATAACAGGAAGCGAGTGCGCATACTGGCGAGTCCTCCAAATGATTTCGGCGTGTTTTCAGCCTCACCGCGTGAGCCTATGTCCCAGCTTGATGTTCAAGCCATGCCCCAAGCGATTCAGGACCACGCTAGTTTACGTTGCGGGTGACCAGTTCCTTGCCATCCGGCAGGACGATCTTCTGGAGAATCGATGTTGTGGCACCATTCTTGGCGACAAAGCAATACACGGTCACCTGGTCACCGGGCTTCAGCGACTTCCGAACCCAACCGCGTTCCATCATTACTGCGGGAGGCTCGGTTTCAGCAACCCAATGATCAACTTTGCCTTTGTCGTCGGTGACATCGAAATAAATCTGGCTGTGGGGATTGTTCCATTCAAAGCTGGTTATTGTGCCCTTCATCGTTACGACCTTTGCCATATCGTAACCGGCCGCTCCATGATGCGCGAAAACGGGCGATACCAGTAAACAAATCAAAGCAATCAGGGTCAACCCTGCGAACAATTTCCTTGGCACGGGCTTCCTCCCATATGACGAGCGAATGAATACTTGTTTTTAATCTGGATGGCCGAATTGAACGTTTATCTATAATAGAGTGCATGTCAGTGTCAAGGACAAAACAGAAATCAAAACTTCCAGTTGTTCGGTTATTTCCATCCGCTGGTTGCTCTTCCTAACGATGACTCCGGGCCGAGCTCGGTCAGCTCGATTCTGGCACTGGGAGCCGTGACGCTGGCAATCGTCCACTGCGTTCCAACGTTACGAGGGTCTGCAACCGTTATGCCGCGCTCCCGCAGCGCAGCCGCGGCTGCGGCCGCATTATCCACGTTCACACCAAAGTGTGTGAGACCCGCGGGGCGGTTGGCATTGGACGGGGATAACTCCAGGAAGGTGTCCCGGCTGACCTGGACGAATACGAGGGTCGTCTCCCCTTTGTCGTTACGAATTCGATCCGCCTCATGAAAGCCCATCTTTTGTTCATAGAAGGCAACCGAATCATCGAAATTATCTACGCTTAGCCCGATGTGATTCACTCCGTTTATGCCGCCTATTTTCGTACCCTGAGATTTCGTAGTGGCGGCTACACCTAAGGCAAGTCCCAGTATAAAAATAATCGCAGTGCGCATATCGAAAGCCTCCTGAGCGAACGTAACCGCTCCATCGTGGGCCCAAAAATTCAGAGCAAGACTACGCGCGATGAGAACCTCGCCGAGCGTCCAGACTCCACGGTCCGGCGCCGACTTGGCTGACAATGAGAACGCCGCCGAGAATCGACACGTTCCTGATGAACATGCCCATCTGAAGCTGAGCCATGATGGGATTACTTGCCTTCCAGAAGTGGTGCATGACAAGGGTGACAGGCACGAGGAAGAGTACCAAGATCCAAGCGCCCAACTTCGCCCGATAACCAAGCAAAACGCTGAGCGCACCGGCAAGCATCAGCAAACCTGCGCCAGGAACCACCAGCTTTGCGAAGGGCACGCCCGCAGCCACCGCGTACTTAAGGTCCACCGGGCCAAAATGCGCCGGCACGGAGACGAAGAAAACCGCGGTGAGGAAAATTCTTCCGATCAAAGTAATGAGACCCATGGCCGTAGAATCGGTTTCAGTTGGGGCAACGGGCGAGTCGTACGCAGCGGTCCTTGAATTTGACACGGAACGGCTCCTTGATTTATCGGTTTGGAATCGTGATTTGGCGCATCATATGCCTCACCGGCAATCGACACAAGGGAACTCCTTGTGCTTGCGATCGACTGCCTCCCTTTCTATTGCGTGGCACTACCGGCTGCTGCCCGTTGTCCGCGATGTGACTCGCGGAATTTGCTTACCGTAAACCTCAATCCAGTCAACCCGCGAACCAGGAGCTCCATGCCCGCCGCCTCGCATCAGGTCTGTGAAACCGATCTCCTCGACGCTGCTAAGGTTGGGATTGTCCACCCATTTGTCGCCCCGGCCCTCGATGACGTTTTCGATGTTGAGAGGCTGCCAGCGCACGTCGGCAATTTGAATTTCCGATTCCACCCAATTGGTGGAATAGGGAGTCGCATGGTCGCCCACCAGCCACGTTCCGTCGGCAAGTTTTACAATAGGGTGCAGCATATGAAACCCGCTTATCCTGGTGCGCCAGCGGATAGTCGCGAAGCCGCTCAAATCCGCATTGTTGTTTTTGTCCCTCAGCGTCACTGCGCAATTTGACGTGCAAAGCAATGTCATCAGATACGTGATGTTGTTGTTGGCGGGCTGATTGACGGTCACGATTCCGCTTTTGTCCCCGTACAGGTGCAGTTCCAAATTTGGGTTGGTCACATCGCCTGGTACGGTCGCATGCTCCGGCTCTCTTTCAGTATTAATATTGGGTAATCCACTCGCGATCCTACAGTCTTCTCGGAAAAACAAGGGAGCGGATTGGGATACTTCCGGCGGAGGCGACTGTTGTCCGGCGGCCCGTGCGGACCAGCTTGCCATCCAGTTTGATCCGGCTAGACAAATACCGAAAAGCCCGAAGACCGGCAGGATCGAAATCAATCTTCGCATGCGTACCCTTTCATAATTACTAACCAATAAATACAGAAATGGCGGGCCGGTTTCGATCTGAGGACGAAATCTCCGTTTGGCTCGGATTTATATGAGGGGAGTATATCTCACGCGGTTGAAGTGACAGAAGAAAAATAAGTGCAGTCGAGAATCTGCGGACATGGGCGGGTGGCTGCCCCACGTCGGGCACGAGAGTCCACCTGTCCGGCCTTCTGCACCGGCCTTCCAACATCCTTTTTCAATCGAGGCACTGAGCAACATGCTCCGTGCCTGCGAGTTCGTTTTCTGGCGGCCACCGCATCGTGGTTTGCGAGAGGAGTGGATTTCACCTCTCGTTCTGTTCGCTGCGGCCCGAATTCTTCACCTGTAATTTCACCGGTAACGATCCCGTCTTAGCCGTATTTACACGTACTTAGCCGCTCTTCGGTGCCTTCTAAGTTACACGGTAGAGGTCTCCGGTTCGAGTCCGGACGGCCCTACCATTCTTATCAACCACTTAGAGAGTTTTTTCCGGAATTCTGCAAAAACTTCAACTGTAATTCTTCACCTGTAAAATGGTCAAAATGCGAAGAGGTTTGATGCCGCAACTTTTATTGTTTTTTGAAAAGAGTGTAACTATAGCGGTATCAGACGTGCAGGCGTACGCCTTGAAAGCTGAGCAGGACCCACCATTCGTGATTTTCCATCATCATTAGTTCGGCAGTTTCATTTACGGTTTCCGCTAATTCGGCGAGCGTGGTGGCACGCGTGGCGCGATGCGCGAGCCATTCCAGGGCCACAGACATTCGGTGCGAGCGCTCGGCAATGCGTTCCAATTCCAGTTGTGAAGTTACCGCGTGTACAGCGCCGGCCCAAGCAGGAAGTACTAATGCGAGAAACGTAATCCATATCCCTACATTCAGATAGGGAGCGCGTCCCGATTCGGCAGAGTGTCCTACGCCCGCAAAGTGCAGGACAGCCATCAGCAGTGTCGTGCCAAAGAGAGCGAATCCGATCTGGTGGCGGCGGTGCGCGCTTTTCTCTTTGCGTTTCGCGCTGCGTGCATGGAAGTTCTGTTGATCTTCAAGCCATGCTTGTACGAGGAATTGTTTCAGCGCGCCAAGAGGCAACACGGGAACTGTTTTTCCCGCATCGGAAACAATTGCCTTCACGGTCTGCATTAACCATTGTTGCGGGCCGCGATAGAAGGGAAGCGGATCGTTTTTTTCTTTGCGTGATTCTGGTTCCAGCAGCGTTGTGAATGTCGCGATGCGCAATTGTTCGGCGATGTATCGTGCGTGCAGCCATTTTTCGTGCCAGCCGCTCGAACCTGCCGACATCCAAAGACCCAAGATGGCCAGCATGGCGAGCACTTCGAAGACGATCAGCCAATGTTGCTCCGGAAAAAATAATACTTGTGCCACAGCAATCGTAACGGCGAGCGCCGCTAGATACAGAATGCCGCTTACTCCCCGCGCATGCTTGCGATGATAGAGCAGCGCCAGCGAATCGGCGCGCGCAAACTGCGGCACGAGGATGGATAAAATGCCGCTGAGCGCTTCCTCGGGCAGTCCGGTTTTTACCGCAGCCTCGGCCAGATGCTCTCGCGTGCGGCGCTCTTCAGTTTCATAATCCGCGGGAACGAGTCTTTGATCCTGGAAATAAGCGAGTTGTTGGCTGAAGCCGCGCGATAGCTCGCTCAACGTGTGAGGAAATTCTTCCGTGCGGACGATGGCTGATTTGTCTAAAGAATAGTCGCGAAAGTTGACAGCGAGAATTCGGCGCGGCGGCGCTTCCGGATGCTCGGCGTCAATCCACAAGACGACGCGGTCGCGCTCGATTGCATACTCGACGATTTCGGCGGTTCCGCCCACGCCCGCTGCTTCGCGCCCGTCCCACACCGCTAGCAGAATTTCGGATACTTCCACCACGCGCTCACCCGCGCGCAAATAGGCTGCGTCGCGCATTTCGTCCAGCTGGGTGCCTTCGCCGCCCCCGCGAATTTCCGCATCGTGCATGCGGCAGGGAAGTTCCTCAACGATTGCAGCATGCGTAAGCAATTCTTCAAACGAGGCAAGCTCAGCGTCCGGAGAAAAATCTTTACGGTAGTCCGCCAACGGAAATGGGGTGAGCACTTCGAGCCGCGCATGCACCCGCCACATCAGCGTTTTTGCGGCGATCTGATCGGCACCGCGGGCCAGCGGTGAGACGATTGTCCAGCACGGTTGCGTCGCGCCTGCACCCTCAATGAGTCGATTGATCCGGTCAATCACGACTTCGATTGCGCGTGCTACCGCCTCTTCATCGGAGATCCTGCGATGCCCGGTGACCGCAAAACGCAGCTCGTACTTAATGCGCGGATGCATTTGTCAATTGATAACTTGTGGAAAGAAACGGGTGTATCATAACGCAGCATTTCCGGCCCCGCACGCGTATTCACCGATAAAAGTCAAAAGTAGAGACCTGGGGGAAATTATGTCTCGGGATGTATTCATCAGCCATGCCGGAGACGATGCGAGTGTAGCTGTCGAGGTGTGCGCGATGCTGGAATCGCGCGGACTGAAATGTTGGATGGCCCCGCGCGATGTTGCCGCAGGCTCGGTGTGGGATGAAGCAATTCTTGACGCGATTGAAGCTTCGCTCGTGTTTCTGCTGATTCTTTCCAAGAGCGCCAATCAATCGCAGTATGTGAAGAACGAAGTGAACCGCGCGTTTTCGCAGAGCAAACCCATCGTGACATTTCGTTTGGAGGATGTGCCGCCTGGACGTTCGCTCGAACTGTATCTGGCGCGGCATCATTGGACCGATGCGTTTCCGCCACCGATGGGAGCCCGCGTCGAGCGGCTGGCAACTTCCATCACCGCGCTGCTCGATCCATCGGCAACTCCCGCCGCCGCCGCGCCTGCCGCTACTGCGCCTGTTCGGCTAACGCTCGGCGCTCGGCTTTTGTCTTCGCTCTCCGCATTGACAAAAGGATTCCGGGAACTTGGAACGCAGGCGCTGATATTCGGCTTGGGAACATTGTTGCTCGGTGCGGGCATCGCTGGATTTGCCGCTTGGGATATAAAGCCCACGCCGCCGAAGCCCGTCACTCGCGCGGTCATCAATCTGCCGCCCGGCGACCGGCTTGTTGGGCCTAACCAGACCGCTCTGGCTCTTTCTTCCGATGGGAAACAACTTGCCTATGCCGCCATCCGAGGCGCCACCAGCCAGATTTATCTGCGTCCGATGGATAGCCAGGAAGCCCGGCCGATCTCCGGAACGGAGGGAGCAATCGAACCTTTCTTCTCTCCCGACGGCCAATGGATCGGTTTCATAGCAGACGGAAAGCTGAAGAAGATCTCAGTGAACGGGGGAGCGGCGGTGACTCTCGCGGATGCAGAGAACGCCGTCGGAGCCAGTTGGAGCAGCCAGGGGACAATCGCCTTCGCGCCAGTAGGAACCGGTTCGTCCCTTCTGCAAGTATTGGACTCGGGAGGCGCCCCACAGCCGCTGGGTCATTTCGAAAAAGGGGAAACCTACCAGATATGGCCGCAGTTCTTACCCGGCGGCAAGGCCGTACTCTTTGCTGGCGGAAATTCGGGCTCTGGCGACCACGTTATTGTTCAGTCGGCGGCAACGGGCGAGCGACGCAGCTTGGTTGGCGGGACGCAACCCCAATACGCCACTTCCGGGCATCTGATCTATGCACAAGGGACAACTCTGATGGCCGTGCCCTTCGATCCACGACGGCTGGAGATTAAAGGCACGCCGGTTCCTGTGGTCGAGGACGTTGCGTATTCGTACTCCTACGGATCGAGCCAGTACAGCATTTCCGACACAGGCTCGCTGGTTTACGTTTCGGGAGGATCTCAACCAGTTCAACGGAAAATGGTGTGGGTCAGCCGCAACGGCGTGGAGCAGACTTTGCCTGTCCCAGCGCAGAACTACCGAGACGTCGTGCTTTCACCGGACGGCCAGCGCGTCGCGGCAGAAATCGACAACCAAATCTGGCTTTACGATCTCGCCCGGGACACTTTGACGCGGTTTACGTTTGAGGGCAATCAAAACCTAAGCCCGGTGTGGACCCCGGACGGGAAGCGGATTGCCTTCAGGTCAAACAAAGAAGGTGGAGCGGCGAATATCTTCTGGCAACGGGCAGACGGGAGTGGCGGCCTCGAGCGTCTGAGCACCTACGATTACCTTCAAGTTCCGAAGTCATGGTCTCCCGATGGGCAATTTCTGGCCTTCCACGAGAATAGTCCCAAGACGGGCAGGGACATTTGGGTACTGCGGATGAGCGACCGCAAGTCGCAGCCCTTTCTCGTTACGCCATTTAATGAAGGCGGCCCGACGTTTTCCCCCGATGGCCACTGGCTGGCCTATGTTTCGAATGAATCCGGGCGCCCCGAAGTCTACGTGCAGCCGTTCCCGGGCCCTGGCGGGAAATGGCAAATCTCG
>DASRQU010000025.1:0-40497 GCA_035696345.1 Candidatus Acidiferrales bacterium | reverse complement strand
GAGCGGCGCGTCCAGCTTCCGCGCCATGTCGCCCAACCAGCCGTACATGCAGCTTTCCGGCATGCGGTACAGATCGCGATGTTTTTTCTTCGGTTCCGGCTCTTTCACCGGGGTTGATGCCGCTTCCTTTTCTTTCTCTGGGGTCCCCTTCAGTTCGCGGTCGATGCACGCGGGGCAGATGTCGCCGACGACCGAGACGTCCAACTCTTTCTCGCACAGGAAGCACTTGCGTCCGAGCTTCGCCTCGCAAAGCTCGCACAGGATTCCCTTCTCCACATCCGGCTCCCACCGCCCGCAGCCCCGCGTGCTGCACAGCCGCTTGCCAGTCTTCGGGTGCGTAGGGTGCGGGCTCGTCCCGCCAATGGCTTCGATCAGCTTCTCCTGCGCTTCTGCGCTGATCGCGCCAAGCTGGTCTTCGCGCTCGGGCCAAATGACTCCCTCGTATGCGCCGTTTTCCTTAGACAGAAAACTGACGAGGAACGAAGCGCCGCCCTGACCCGGCTTCCTGTCCATGTTCGACGGGCATTCCGCAGCCATACATTTGAAACCCAGCGTCCCGCCGTCATAGTAAAGGGCGCAGCCTTTCGTCCCCTGTCCTTTGTGGCGTCTTCCCGAGACCGGGCATTCCCTGAACGGATACCATGAACCGTCCTCGTTTTCGACACCGCCGACCCACTCGACGAACGCGTCGAAGTCGAAGTCCTCGTGGACCGGGCGCAAGCATGTGCCGAAATCCTTCTCCCGAGTGCCGTTGGCGCGGATGCGGTCTACGACCCAGTCGGGGATCGGCTGTGGTGCGATGTCGGCGAACACCGTATATTCCTTGCCCTCGAAGGTCGAAGGCGGCGCGACAATGTACCGTCCGTTCGCCCTAAACGAAAACCATTCGCGCCCGGCAATCGAGCCATCGCAGTTGCCAAGTTCCAGCGATTTCTCGGTGTGAATCCAAAGGAAGTGAGGTGCGCCCTTGCTGGCGCTGCGATGCACGCGGGTCTCGGGGATGGGCTGCCCTTCGTTCTTCGCCCAGTCCCTCAGCGTCGGCTTCTGATCGAACTCCAGAAAGCACGGGTCGCCGACATGCTGCCCGCGTGCGGCGAGTCCGATGCCCGCCTCTGGAGTTCTTGTCCACCAATCTTTTATCAGGGCGGGG
The DNA here is from genome assembly GCA_035696345.1 of Candidatus Acidiferrales bacterium. GTDB lineage: Bacteria > Acidobacteriota > Terriglobia > Acidiferrales > UBA7541 > Palsa-360. Next base: position 39,347 of record DASRQU010000025.1, on the reverse strand, counting down.
TCATCGGTTGCGTCTTTCACACCGTGCGCGGTCATGGGTATCTTGGTGCCCGGCTGCAACGGGAACACGCGCAGCCCCATTTTTGCGTACTTCAATGCCCAGTCAAGGTTGGTTGTTGGGTCAGGTTTTGAACTTTCGGTAGTATTAGTAGATAGCATTTAGTTTCCATCGAGCCGACCGGGTAGGCACTTGGTCGGCTTTTCCTTTTTTTCTTGAGAATTAGAGCCTCCCCACATAAGCCAAGACCAGCCGAACCGCCGCTATGGTCGAGCGGTTGATGTCCGTTATCGCGGAGATGACGTCGTGAGTCATGCCGTGCTTCAGGCAAGCCTCGATGGTGCCGAGCTTGTCGGGCGTCAGCTTCACGTCGCTGCGCCGTTTGCGCTGCCTTGATGTCTTGCTCATGGGAACTGCCTCATAAAGCGGGTCCATAGTTCGAGAATTCCTTAACTAATAGATACTGGCGTCCCGACAATTACTTAATTTCTCCGCTGCCGAACTCCCAATAGAGAGCGCGATCCTTTTCGCCAGCCGTTCAGGGAGATCATCATGGAAGAGAAAAACAAGCCAGAAACACCGAGGTGCGGATTCAAGGGTGTCTTACCCCACCCTGCCCGCCCTGCCTACCAATTGGTGTGGGACTTGCCGAGCGGCCCCGTGGTCAAGTGGTCTTGCGCCGAGCACAGGTACCGCTTCGGTGGAAATCGAGGGTACTGGGTCAACAGGACAGAAGGCTTCGTGGACAACGGAGAGCCGCGCAGTCACGAACTTGCCGCACTGCTGGACGTGTCGGACGAGGCTAGGCTGGGCGACGACGCGGAAGCGGAGTTGCGGACCCGCGTCGATCCCGAGTGGCTCAATCCCGCCCGGAGTGGCGAATTTTGCAACGGGTGCCAGTCGCGATGGGAAGACGAGCAACGCGCCAAGGCGCTGAGCGAGCGGCGAGCCGTCAACGCGCAGAGAGGATTCTGACCCGGCGTGGAAACTGTGGCTGGCGGCGAGATACCCTTCGAGTGGATTTGAAGCACCGCTTCACCTTCAGTCTCACATCGCGCCGGAACTTTTGGCTGCCTCGGAGGGACTAGGAAGTGGCAGGTTCCACCAGCTTCTGCCAGTTCGGCTTGATGTACCGCTTCTTGCTCAAATTCTATTCCTTCTGGTTACAAGGGGAATGTTACTTACTTCATTGGTATCCACCTCTTTAGTAATTAGTCACGCCGTCAGCCCGCTCTAACCCGAACTGAATGCTAGCTAGATGCCGTGAACCGCAGGCCCGGCATTCCATCAGTCCAGAACTTCCGTCGATCACTTTCATTGGTCCTCGCATTGATTTCTCTCCTCCAATGAATGTGCCTTTCAACTGTTAACACTCGGTTCTCTCCGTTTGTACACGAGACCGGGAAGCGTGCCGCCAGACCAAACGACCTTCCCCACAACATTCATGCCGTGGCGCTCGTAGAATGTGCGAGCCACAGCATTTTCTTCACGGACGGAGAGGTAGAGGTCGCCGCCGGACGGCAACACGACCTCGGCGACAAAGTCCTCGAACACAACCGAACCTTTACCATTGCCCTGATGGCTATTCACAATCTGGTGGATCATGATCGCCCCGGCTGGAATCTGCACGTCTCCCACGCGGGTGCACTTTTTGTACTTTTGGTACGTGATCGCGACCCCGTCCTGCCAGACCACTTGGCCCTTCTCGATCATCTCCTGAAGCTTGTCCTGCCGGGCGTGCGGGAAAACGTCCTTCCGCTTCTGGAAGTGGCGATAGATTTCCTTCAGGTCGGAGAGGGTGGCGTGCTTCACAGAGTTTTCCTGAAGACGAAGATCGGCTCGTACTTGTGGGTGCCAGCGTACTTGCGCTTCGCGCCCATGATCTTGCTGAGCGAAAGCTTCATGGTATCGACCAGCCGCCAGCCATGGCACTCGGCGAACTCAACGAACCTGCGAGACAGGTCGGGGTATCCTTTGACATCCGCAATGTTGATCGCAAGGATGCCGCCCGGCTTGAGCGCGTAACGGCAATTGTCCAGTGTGTCGCCGATGAATTCGGTCAGCCAAGCGTCCCTTGTCGCCTTCGGGTTTTCCCTCTGGCACTTCACCCAGCTTTGCGTCGCTTCATGGGTGTACTTTTCGCAGTCGAAATAGGGAGGTGACGAGAAAATTAGGTTCACGCCGCCCTCCGGCAGCGCGTCGCGCATCTCTTTCGTCTCGCTCCCTAGCATGTGCAAACTGGTCTCAAACTGGCGCTCTGGCATCAATCGCTTGATGTCAGCTTCCATGTCTATCAACCCCTCGAAGGTTTCCGTAGCTGGTTCGCAACCAATATACTTTTTGACCTTGGAGCATGCTACCGACCCCAACATTCTTCCACCCCAACCCATGCTAGGGTCCCATACCACACCGCCCTCTTTCGGCAGGAACTTGTGGTAGATCGCGGCTGCCGCTGTTGGCCTGAAGTTACTGACAGCCTGCGTGCCCGTATGAATGCGAAGCTGCTTGCGAATTCCGTTATCGCTAATCTTCCCGGTGAACCGTATCCGCTTGTTGATGACATTGCGGAACGCAGCATCGTCCAAGTAAGTTTCGTGCGGCGTGCGCATGTTAGAGCAGCGGACTGCCCAAGCATGCGGATGGTAGTTCCACGCCAGAGCAAGCCCGTGCATCGTCTGCTTGATTACACCTTTCTCACTGATGATGGAGGAGTGGTCGTATCTAATGAGCTTCCGCAACTCTGCTTGTTTCTCGTCGCGATTCAGGCTGAACACCGGAAAGCCCTCACGGCGATAGAGTTCGAAGGCAGCGTCAGCGTAATCTGAATACTGCACCGCGTCTTGCAGCTTTGCTCCGATGTAATTGCTACCCATTTTGCTCACCTCCGACTCGGCTGTCTCCGGTTGGGAACCGATACTTTGCCTGCCGAACAGTCGCCAATCCCACGCCGCAGGTATCGGCGGCTTGCTCGTCGCTGAGATGAGGATTTTGCTTTCTGAACTCGGCAATTCCGAAGTGCATCTTGTCGCAGCCGCCGCAACCTTGTGGTGGATCGTTGAGGACGGGGAGAAGGCTCAGTATGCCTTTGTCATTATGGGTATGGTGTTCGGTTCTTCCCAATGCCTCAACGAGCGCCTGTCTTCTGTAGCCCTTAGCCGTCGAGCCTGTGCCAACATTCTTTGCGGCGATGCGGATCGTGGTGGGCTTGACTCCGAGCCGTGAGAGCAGTCCAGCCACAACCATGGCTCCCTCTATTCCATCCTTAAGACCGTCGCCGCGAAAACGCCGCCACGGCGACGTCGGAATCTGGCGCAACTTCGTGATAGCTTCTTGTGTAGTGATCTGCTTCTGATCTCCGATGACGCGAAGCATGTCATGCAACAGCCAAACCGCGTATTCCTGTTCTTGCGCACCGTCTTCTTCGTCGCTGAGTTCCGAGTACCTTCTTGCCTTGGCAGTCTTCGCGGCAGAAAGGTCGGCCGCGGCGCGGGTCAGTTCCTCAATCCGATCCGGGCATATTAGTCGGCAGAGGGCGAAGAGCGGAGTCCAAATCTCCTCGTCGCGATCTGTCAGGAAAGACAGTCCTCCGAAGCTGCGCAGAGCTTCAGTGATCTCTTCTGCTTTCAATGAGACCGCTGCGCTAATCGTTTCACGGAGCGCGGCTCCTTCTTCCTGTGCTGCGGCATAAACGAAGCGACTTGCAGCTTCGCCTCGCTTCATCTCGATGACGATGCTGCGGTCACGGAGTGTGTCGTGGACGTCGCCGATCAGCGCGAATGCTTTGGGACAATAGGTCTCGTAATCGCCGTCGTGCCGCTTCACGGTTTGACCACGGCGGTATCCGCTGTTCAGCAAAGATCGGAATTCCGATTTGGCTGAGGAGAACATCTCAGCCTCGTCAATGAGCAGCGTCGGCTTGTCGGCGGAGATCGTGCGGTAGAGCGCTGCCGGGGAAATGTTCACGACGGACCGCGGGTTCGACGCCATGAAGGAGATAAGCTCCAGTAGACGAGTCTTGCCGCTGCGCTTTGTTACCGAGGTGACGACCAAATAAGGGAAAGCATCGAAGACGGTCCATACATGTGTGGCCACGAGCCACATCGCGATGACGAGCGCATAGCTGCTTTCGGCTAGGCGTACATATGACCGAATGTATGATTCGAGTTCAGCGATTAGCACACAGCCAGTGGGAGCACCTTTTTGGGCACTAGAGGTCGTAACCCCGTAACCCGCGTTATCCGCTAGGGGCGGAGCCAAATTTGGCGACATTTGTCGCGTAACTTTGCCCCCGCTTCCATTCGGAGGTATCGCCGCCTTGTCCCAAGCAGCGACGCTGCTGGGGAAATGCACCTCGGCTTCGGCGGCAGTCAGCGGGATACAGGCTTCGCGCTCGCGGCTTTCATTTTTGGTCTGCCATTCGCCCGTCTTCTTGTTGAAGAAGCGGACTGTGACCTTCTTGCCGTTGACTGCGATGACTCGCGCTAGATGCTTGCGACCCTGATCGAAGGTGACGAACCCATGGTTGGCGTTCTCGCTTGCAGTTGATTTGGTGGAGTTCGCAGCGACGGATCGCGACTGCTTGGTTGCTGCTTCTGCGCCTGCCGCGACCGGAACGGCTCCGGTTGCGGCTCCCTCGGGCGCTGAACGTGGCTCCTGCTGCGCAGGCACGGCGGCGATCCCCATCTGTTGCTCCATTTTCTGTCGCACAAAAAAAACGGGCGCGACCGCGAGATTTACTCTGCGGTCGCACCCGTGGTCGAAAGAAAAGCTAGGGGTGCGGACGTTTTGGGGCCGGGCTTGCAACCGGCCTGCCGCATTGCGCCGCGCCAATCGCGGCGTGCTCTGCGCTTCCTATCAAGTAAGATGCGGGTCGCGAGGCGAATGACGCACTGAATTTTCGGGTCAGTTATTGTCGCCGGAAGCCATTGAGGACTTTTCGAGGCACCATGGCGTAACTCGGCGAGTTTCGAGGTTCCGTTGCACGATGCAGTTAACAAAATTTGTCACAATCGTCTAATTTGATCGCGTTCAGGATGAAGTTAAGTTAGGTCGTACCCACTCATGCCCGTCGCAACCGTACTTCCACAGCAGTCCCGGCGGCCACGTCACACATTCTGGGCGATGTCAGACCCCAGAAGTTCCACGGACGAGCAAGCCCGCTTCATCAGTACTGGACGGCGGTAGTGTCTGGCAGCGGGCCGTTCTGCCCGCGCAAATAGTCCGGACATTCTCGGTGCATCCGACGCGACCTGCTCGATAGAACACGCATGCGTCAGAATCAGAAAGAGGGTGTCCCCGTCACGACAACAGCGACGGTGTCGTTGAGGATGACACTTGCTGTCTTCGGAGAGGCTGGCTTGCTTGTGGTGGATTTTTCCTCTTCCTCCTTCTTGTTCATGTCTGCAATCAGAACTTCCTTCTCTATCGAACTGACGTACGACCAAATGCTCTCCGATTCCTCGTCGTGCCCCAGCAAATTTCGAACGGTCGGAACATCATAACCGTATCCACCCAGCCACTTGGGGCGCAGCCATTCCGTGGCACGTGTGGCTCGGAATGTCTTCAGATCGAAACCGTCCATCCCGGCTCGTTTTGCAATTGTTTGTACTTTGTCCCACATGTGCGTATCAGGGCGTCCTGTGCTCGTGCAAAAGACGAGGCGAGATTTCGGATGTGCTGGATCGTTTATGTGTGCCACGATTCGCTCCATTAGCTCCTTTGAAATTGGGACTTCTCGTTCCGATTGTGCTTTCGCCTTGAATTTGTAAAGGAAATTTCCGTTCACATCGTACCGGGTCTTGGAAAGCACACGGAGCATCTGCCGATCCCTAAGTACGTCGTCTTTTTCCAGATATACCAACTCTTTCTTGCGAAACGCAGGCTCATACAACGTCCTGAAACGTAGCGCTTCGGAAGGATCGCAATTATTGAAGAACGCTTCCTTTTGCGCCTTCGAGTAAATCTTCACGGAGCCGATCCGCCTGATCTTTCCCAGTTCGGACTTCTTGATTGGCCCCTTCCCCTCGGGCAGACCGAGGGTGATTCTGACCAGTTGGTTTACGTGCGAGGTCTTCCGATCTGCGGTGCGCTTGTCGTTGCCGGGGTTCTGGAGGAACCTGTGCTCGTTGCCCTTCTTCATGAGCCAATTGCGGAACTCCATCAAGTGGTCATGGTCGATTTCATCCACAAAGTGTCGCTTTGTCCATTTTTCAAACTGCCGGAGAGCCTGCCTGTGTGACTTCAATGTGTCCGGTTCAAATGAGACCTCGATGCTATGCAGCCGAGTCTCGATGGCATCCGCAATCGTGATTCGTTCAGCCTTCTTCTTTAGGGGGTCGGGCCGCTCGAAGCCATCAGCGGCGTCTTCGAGATGCCGCTCTTTCGCCCTTGCAGCTTTTACCGCCGCCTCGAAATTCCCCTTGACCCTCTGCTCGCGCTTCTTGCCCCCCTCGGTCCAAACCAAGTAGAACTTGCCCTTACGCTCTGCTTCGGATGGTTTTAGCTTGTCCTCCGTCTCCGGGCCTCGGAGGTTGTGACTCCAACCCCAGCGCCCTTCAGGACTTTTGATTCGTTCTCGGATGCTTACAGTCGTGTTCGCCATGCCCTTTAATACTTGCCTTTCAGGGCAAAGCCTCGATTGTCTTGGGACAAATTTGGGACAAGCCCAAGGAAGGCTATCAACCGTGCTCTAGTGAATCACTTAGGAGGGGTTGGTAGCGATACCGGGATTCGAACCCGGATTTTGGCCTTGAGAGGGCCACGTCCTAACCCTTAGACGATATCGCCGTCGTGAGCCAATTGCATCCGCCTGACATACGTATAGCTATGTTCAACCCAGTCGATTAGCGCACTCGATTGAGGGGAGATTTTCGCACGGACACCCCGCAGGCGCAAGCAATCCGTAAAAACAAAAGGTCAGTAATCAAGGTGTCATCGACCCTGACCATGCCACGCGATTTTTTCCTATAAATTATGAGGCTGAGCCGCAGCCTGAATCGGCAATGACTCTCTTCGCCAGAGAAACGCGCGCTTAATTCGACGGTGCGGGCGCGGCAGGTGCCGCAGGATCCTTGGGACCGAAGTTCTTAGCCAGATATTGAACCAACGTGTCCACCTTCTCCGCAGGAACGTTCGCGCCGCGATCCATCATCAGCTGAACGGTATCTTTCCAATCGTCCAGACTCTTGTGCGCCTTCGTTAAATTGGTCAGCTTATGGCAAGCCTGGCAATTTTCCGTGGCAATCGCTTTTCCCTCGCCCTCAGGCAGCTCCACAACTACCTTGGCGGGCGCGGGTGTGGCAGGCGCGCCAGCGTCCGGTGAGCCTGCAGGCCGTGCTGCGCCGGGTGCTGAGCCGCCCGCCGGTGCAGCATCCGTTTTGGGCGCAAAGTTCGCTGCCAGGTATTTTGCGAGCGTATCGATCTTGTCATCCGGCAGGCGCGCGCCGCGGTCAATCATCGTGTGGATCGTATCTTTCCAGTCGTCCAGCGACTTATGCGCCTTCGTCAGATTCGTAAGTCTATGGCAGTCCTGGCAATATTCGGTGGCGATAGGTTTCCCTTCGCCATCCGGCAATTCCACAGGCTTCGGAGCAGCCGGAGCCGCCGGCGGAGGAGTGGCCTGTCCGGCGTCCTGCTTCGCCGAGGAACGCAGCACGGGAACCCCAAAAATTCCCCACGCCGCAAGAAAGGTGATGCTCGTTGCCGCCTTCAAAAAGCGTGAAAAACGGTCATCGTGTCTGAACACTGGTGAATCCTCCAGGGATTTTCAACGCGGGCTATAAGTTCGCTTACGAATTTCGCTGGTTCTATAGCACACATACAAAGCTCGAAAACGATAAACTCCACATTTTCATTTTGATATGAACGAAGAAAAGAATCAAGCGAGCGCAACATCCTGACGTGAATGCATAGGTTGGGTCGTAGCAATGAAAAAGCGCCCGCCCAAAAATCGTCGGCCGCTACAAAAACGAAGACGTGCGCGCACTATGTTCTTGTAGAGGCCACTCTGTCCCGTTTTTGGGGACCGAGTGGGCATTTCACCGCCAATCGCGCCTGCCCCCGTAATATTTACGATACCTGAGCCCACGCCCACAGCGTTCAAGCCAGCGTCTTCCCCGTCAGCACGCCGAGCCACACCGCGATAAAACCCACCGTTACGCTGAGCACGACATACAGGAGCGCCATAAGCACCTCTCCGGTACGAACATTTCGGAACGCTTCCAACTCAAACGTGGAGAACGTCGTGTAGGCTCCAATAAAACCGATGGGAATAAGATAAAGCAGGTTGGGACTCCAGTGGGCACGTTCGCCGAGCAAGGTCACGATTAACCCAATCAAGAAGGAGCCACTGATGTTGATTACAAACGTGCCAAACGGAAAACGCGCGCCCATTCGATAGGTAATGTAAGAACCCAGCCAGAATCGCGCAATTGATCCAAGGAATCCCCCCAGCCCGACCATCCAATATTTTGTCATCCGCGTCCTCGTCCAAACTTTCGTTCGTTCCGTGTCCTGACGCCCGAATCTCGCCGGCGGTTTTCTGTCCGTCGGCACGTGTCGTCTAAAAATACCGGCGGTACGTCGGCACAACGGCCGTTTTTCGTTGTGTGGCGGCACGAAAAATTCTATGCAGCGCGTCTCGGTCAAAGGCTTGGTGAATTAAATCGGTTCATTGCCGGGACATGACTCCGCGACAAGGAAATTGTCAGGAGTCATCATCTGTCCGGCGAAGGACAGCGGTTATAAGGCGAACTCCATCGCCTCTGCTCATCATACGTTTGACGGAATGGAAGTCAATTGCCGGATCTACGAGAGTTCCGGTTCAATCACGCTTCAGTGATGAACAGGGATCGAATCGGGCCGTGGTTCCACGGGTTGTTTGGAAGGCATAATACGCCTGTAAATCCGGAATGAAAAAAAGCGATTGCGGCAGGGCGCGCAGCGGTAAGCGGGCGCGCGGAACAGTCGATAGATCCACGAAAGCATGCCCATTCCGTGCTCGCTCGAAATACGCTGCACATCCAGATTGCCGCACATGCCGCAATGAACATACCAGACATAGCCGGGCGAAGTGGCCCACGCGTAGAACCGCGAGTCGCAAATTTTGCATCTCCACGGTCGCAGCCGTGCAACACCAACGCAATAATCCTTCGCGCTGCGCCTGCGAGACCGCCGAGGACTATCGCTCAGGCAAACGGGACATAACAAGTTCTGGTTCCCCTGGAATTCTGCCGAAAGAATAATAGAACGTCGATTGAATTGGCAAGTTCCAACTACGCGAGGTGTTCTGCCGCATGTACAATAGCTCCAGAGGGAGCAAAATGGCCGATTACACGGATGAGCACGCGTGCGCTGGAGTCGACGCAAAACTTCCGAGCCTGGACACCTGGCCGAATCAATTTCCAGGATACAAAATCGTTACTCGTTATCCCGAGTACACCTCGGTGTGCCCAAAAACCGGATTGCCGGATTACGGAACAATTACCATTGAGTACGAACCAAAAAAAGCTTGTCTGGAATTGAAGGCGCTAAAAATGTATCTTCTGGCGTATCGCAGCCTGGGCATTTTCTACGAAAATGCGGTGAACCGCATGTTGCGTGATATTGTGGACGCCATCCAGCCGGTGTGGTGCGAAGTTCGCGGTGAGTTCACGCCTCGCGGCGGATTGACCACCACGGTTGAAGCGCGGTGGCCAAGAAACACGAAGTCCCGCAAAGCGTAGACAACCTATAGCCACTCAGTAATAATCTGAACTACGTGAGTGGCGGTTGCGCACTCACATTCACTTTTACAGTTTTTAGGATGCGCCGGTTCTACAGCTCGCGAGAATTCACGGCACGCGCGCCGTAACACCCGCCGCTAAGGAGAGACGATGAGCATTTCCCCGAACGTTCCCGACCCGGGAACCCACGAACAAAATTTCTATGAAGCGGCCCCCACGCCCCGCTGGATCATGGTGGTATTCGTGGTGGCATTTTTGCTGATCGGGTACTTCGCGTATGCCGGTAACACCGCAAAGGCAAAGCTGGAGAATGACCTCGCGCAGGCCAATTCCAAGGAAGCGATTCTTTCCGTACAGATCGATCAGACCAATTCCCGCGTTGCGGACCTGAAGGGCCAACTGGAAGTGACCACGCAAAAGCTTGGATTCACCCAAGCGGAACTGGCGCAGGCGCGCGCTCTCGCCCAGAACATCCGCCAGAGCCAGAAAGAATCAGACGACAAACTCACCACGCAAATCGGACAGGTGAAGCAGGATACCGAGGCCAAGATCGGTCAGGTGAGCACGGATTTGTCCGGCGCGAAGACAGACATCAGCGCGACGAAACAGGACCTGGAAGCCACCAAAGAGAAACTCACAAGCACCGTGGGCGACCTGGGAGTGCAAAGCGGCTTGATTGCGCGCAACCAGGAAGAGCTCGATCAGCTGAAGCGCTCCGGCGAACGGAATATTTTCGAGCTGCATCTCGCCAAGTCCAAAACACCGACACACGTTGGCCCGATTCAGGTGACGCTGACCAAGACCGATCCCAAAAAATTCAAATACACCCTGATGGTAGTGGCCGACGATAAAACCATCGAGAAGAAAGACAAGACCGCCGACGAACCCGTGCAGTTTTATATCAAGGGCGCAACCAAGCCCTACGAAATCGTAGTCTTCGACGTAACAAAAGACAAAATTAACGGCTACCTCTCAACGCCGAAAGACGTGGGCACGGCCCGCGCGCAATAGGCGTCTTTGTGGCATGGACTTCAACCTGTGGAATTTAGGCCTTGCAGGGACTAAACCCCACAGGCTAAAGCCTGTGCTACTTCTCAAGCGGGCATGACTTTTTAGTTTGATTGGTTTTGAATAAGCTGCAACCTACGACTGGAAGTCCTTCATCGTCGTAGCCATCTCGTGCAGCCGCCGATCCACTTGCGCGTACACCGTACCGGCTTCAAAAACTCCGCCGGCATCGCGGCGTCCGGCCTTCACACCCGTTAAAATTTCGATCCCCTCTTCCAGTGTTTTTACCGGTAGAACGTGAAATTTTCCTGCGGCGACAGCCTCGATCACATCGTCGCGTAGCATTAAATCCTCGATATTCTCGTACGGAATCATCACGCCCTGGCGACCGGTTAGCCCGGTCTTCACGCGGCACACATCGAAGAAGCCTTCGATCTTCTGGTTCACTCCGCCGATGGGCTGAATGTCGCCTTGCTGGCTGACGGAGCCCGTCACAGCAATGTCCTGGCGAATCGGCAATCCCGAAAGCGCGGAAAGCAGCGCGTAAATCTCGGTGGAACTTGCGCTGTCTCCATCGACGCCGCTGTACGATTGCTCAAAGCAGATACTGGCCGCGAGTGAAAGAGGCTTATCCTGCGCGAACTTCATTCGCAGATATCCGGCGATGATGTGCATTCCCTTGTCATGGAAACTGCCGCTGAGATTCGCCTCGCGCTCCACGTTGATGAGCCCTGTTTTCCCAAGCGACGCGGAAGCTGTGATCCGCACCGGCTTGCCAAACGCATAGCCGCCAATTTCCAGAACGCTCAGACCGTTGATCTGGCCGACGCGCGCGCTATCCGTTTCAATCATCAGCGTTCCCTCTTCGATCATTTCGCGGATTTTGGTTTCCGTGAGGTTGTGCCGCTCGATGCGGGCTTCGCGCGCGCGCCGCACATGTGCGCCATTCACCACATCTGAACTGTCTTGCCGCGCGATGTACGCCGCCTCGCGCGCCAGATCCGCAAGCTCAGGAAATCGCGCCGTAATTTTGTTGCGCCGTCCGGCCAGACGCACGCCATACTCCAGCATGCTGGCCACAGCCGTGCGGTCGAAGGGCCCGATTTTTTCCTGCTCGGAAAGCTGACGTAAGCGGTCGCCATAATGGCGAATCACGGCGTCGCTCATCACCATCTCTTCATCGAACTCCACGCGGACTTTAAAAATCTTGCGGAAATCTTCCTCAAAATTGTAAAGCAATTCATACATGTGCCGGTCGCCGATTAAAATCAGCTTCACATCAATGTCAATCGGTTCCGGCTTGAGCGCGGAAGATCCGAACGGAAAAAACATTTCCAGCGGTTGAATTTCAAGCTTCGCATGGTTGAGCATGCGCTTTAGCGTTCGCCAGACTCCCGCTTCGGTGAGCGCGTCCAGCGCATACATCACCAGAAAGCCGCCGTCGGCTCGAAGAATCGATCCGGGACGCAGGTCCATGAAATCCGAATTCCAGCCGCCGCGCGAATCGTAACTGCGCTGAATCGTGCCGAATAAATTCGTGTAGGTCGGCGTCGTCTCGAAAATAACGGACGACTTGTCTTCATCGGTGTGCGCGAGCACCACGTTCACGCCATACACTCGAAACGGGTCGCGCTCGCTGGTCGGAGGCTTCTGGCCGCTCTCGGCCGGCGGGCCCCCGCCAGGGTCTTCCTCGCCTTCTCGTTCCTTGAACGGATCGAGATTATCCAGAATCGAATGGCGCACTTCTTCCAGATACTCCGACACCGTCGTGCCCAGATATTTTTCTTTCAATTCCTCGATGAAGCCGTCCACCAGCACGGAGGCCGCTTCCTGTTCGAGGTAACTCAATTCGCTGGCAAGCTCCCGCGAAAGTGTCAGCGTTTTTCTATAAACAACTGTGAACTCCTGGCGGAACTGTTCATATTTGCGTTCCAGATCTTCGGCCACGATCGTTTCCAATTTGCCTTCGTGCACCATCTTTGGAATATCTTCGATCGGCACCATCTGCCCTTCGAGAACAGGAAAAATTTCCGGAAGCGCGACGGCGCCCACCTGCATGTGTCCGAGGGCAAATTGCTCGCGCGCGATGCGATGCGTGAAATCATCCATCAATTCTTTTTCGCGTACCGTGAAGCGGTCCACGATCCGCCCTTTTTGCCGCTGAAACGGCTCGCCCTCGAATACCTGCGGAATTCGCCGGCGTAAAAATTCGATTCCGCTCTGTACGTCTTTCTTGAAATTGTTGGCCTGCCCTCGCGGTAGTGCAATCAGCCTCGGGCGATCGGGACTTTTAAAATTATTGACGTAGCAGCGATCGAGCGAAGCCTTCGACGGAGGGTGGATTTGATCGATCAGGTGCGTAATCGTGCCGCCGCGACTGGTGCCTGCAAGGCCGCACACAAAAATATTGAAGCCGGGCGCGGTTACTTCGACGCCCATTTTCAGAGCGCGGAAGGCGCGCTCTTGGCCGAGCAATTCCTTGACCGGCTCGGCTTCCGCCGTAGTCGCAAATGGAATCGTCGCGGGATCGCATCTCCACCGAAGTTTTTCGGCAGGCAATCCAACGGGCAAGATCATAGGTTCAGTGGCCATTTTTAAATTCTTCTCATTCTCAAGCGGGTTACTCTAGCACAGGCCAGACGGCGGGCGCACAGTCGCCATTGCATAATTTCCACAGCCCTGCAAACGGATTTAAGTGGCATAGGTTTCAGCCTGCGCGGGTTTTGGCCTTGCAAGGACTATCCCCGCGAAGGCTGAAACCTATGCCACTCAGAACCCCAGCACCTTCGGCGTGCGCTCGGCTTCATCCATTCCGGAATACACATCCAGAATCCCGACGGCAGTCGCGACGACGATAGGACCGAGAATCACTCCGAGGATTCCGAACACTTCAATTCCGCCCAGCACGCTGATGAATACCAGCAACCCATTTAGTGACGCTCGGCCTCCCAGCAGCACCGGGCGCAGAACGTTGTCCACCGTTCCTCCTACCGCGCCGCAGATCGTTATCAGAATCACGGCCCGGCCCCAATGCCCACTGGAAAACAGCCAGATCGCTGCGGGAATCCACACTGGCCACGCACCGACCACGGGCAGCAGCGATAAAAATGCCATCACCACGCCCCAGAAAATCGGAGAGCCGAGCCCCACGAGGGCAAACGCGCTGCCGCAAATCAATCCTTGCACGAACGCGATCACCACGCTGGTGGTAACGCTGGCAAACACCAGTTCGCGCGCCTCCGCCAGCATGCGCTCCTTTGTGGTTTCCTCGAATGGTAAAAAGCTGCGGAACCGTGCGAGAATCGCATCGCCATCTTTTACAAAATAAAACAACGCAAACAGCGTGACGAATAATTCAAAAATAAAAATCACAATATTACGTATGATCTGTCCAAGCTCCGCGGCCATGTATTCCCCGGCCCTACTGGCTCCTTGCCGCACAAGCCCGGGAAGATCCAGGTCGATTCCCTGTGCCGCAATTTTAGCGGCAATCCACGCCCACGCTCGGCCGAACCATCCGTACTGGCCGTTTCCTACGGCCCTTTGAATATCTTGGGCCGCCACAATCCCCTCGCGCACAAACATTACCGCCAGAAACAGAACCGGAATAATCAGAATCAGCGTTACGCCCAGGGTGATCAGCGCGGCCGATCGCGTGCTGCCCCATTTTCTTTCAAAGCGTTTATTCAAAGAGTGAAACAGAACGCCAAATACAGCCGCCCAGCCAAGCGGCGCGAGAAACGGCTCAAAAACCCGGAACACCAGGTAGGCAAGACACAAAATGACGCCGTAGAATAAAAAATTGTTAAAGCGATAGTCGGAATTCTGAGTCACCGCGTTTTTAGTTTTCCTCCATCCCGTCGCAGGAAATTCCCGGGCATTCATCTTATAACCAAGCGGCAAATATTGGTGAACTTCATGCATGCTATGCTTGAAGTGGCTTTGGTGGCGCGGGTTTCAGCTTGCTCGGTCTGAGCCTTGCAAGACCTAAATTTCGCAGGCGGAAGCCCGCGCCACTTAAAGCACTTCGTTTTGAGGTCATGCGATGAACGATACCGTTGCTTGCCGACATCTTCACACAAAACTCATTGCCAAGGATTCCGACGCGGAATATGTGGAGTGCCTCGATTGCGGGGCGATTATCGAATCCAGTGAAATGCCGGAACAGAGCGCCGGATTTAACGAGTCGCTCTCCGACGCATAACCTCAGCTCCGGAAACCCGGGAATGCCAATCTCCCGATTGGCGCGTGCAAAGACGCCAATCGGGACATTGGCGTTCCCAGGAAGACTATAATTCCGTGAGAAATTCAGATTAATCGTTGCGCGTGTGGGCGAATCCGAAAAGATTTAACACAGAGGACATTGAGAAAAGCGTGAGAAAGGCGCGAGAAGCCTGCGATAAATTTTTCGAGGTGCTCGCTTACTGAATTCCCAGGAGGCCGAGAATACGCACTACATCTGTCGCTGACACGTCGTAGAGGGGGCGCTCATCTTCTTGCTCGAGTTGCTCCCGCAGATAATAGGCGGCTACGTAGCTCGCTTCGCGGTCGGTGATGGTGCGTCCCACTTTGTTCGTGAACTCAACGATACCAGGGTGTGAAAGGCCTACAACCGACCCTATTCCGTCGACCAGGAATTTCGTATCCACCGTGTCGCTATGCCGCGTAGCTACGCCATTCCACAGATGCGAAAAGCGGCAGTGGTACGTGCGATCCGTCAACCTCGACGTTACCTCAAATTCGCCGACGAATTGGCTCATTGCGCCTGAATTTGGAATTCCGATAGCGGTGCTCATTTTTAGCTATTTTCCTTTTCGCTGCTGCCCGTTTTCTTACTTCACCTGGCCTACGGTTACAGGTTCGGCATGCGCAAAGCTACTGGCTGCGGCTGCAATACCAGCTCCGACGGATAGCTTCATGCCTTGATCGAGCAGTACTCTTTCCAGGCAATCGAGGAACAACAGCACGTTCGCGCGCTGGCTGGAGTAGCCCATCAGCCCGATGCGCCAGGTTGTGGACCTGATGTCGCCAAGTCCGCCGGCGATCTCAATATTAAATTCATTCAGCAGCCGGCCGCGCGCTTTCACGCCATCGATTCCGGCTGGGATCCAGATGGAAGTAACGGTCGGCAGGCGGTCTTCCGGATTTTCGACAAATGGGCGAATGCCCATGGCCTCGAGACCCGCGACGAGCGCCGCCTGATTTTGCCGGTGGCGTTCCCAACTGGCTTCCAAACCCTCCTCCAGCACAATCCGCAGCGCTTCATGCAGCGCGTAGATGAGCGGTATGGGCGGCGTGTGATGATAGGTGCGTTCCTTGCCCCAATAATTCATCACTGTCGTCAGATCAAAATACCAACTCTGCACTTTTGACTTCCGATTGCGCAGCAAATCCTCCACCCGGGAGTTCACCGTGATAGGAGACATGCCTGGTGGCGCACTGATTGCCTTCTGCGTCCCGCTGAAGCAGATGTCAATGCGCTGGCGATCCACGTCCAACGGCACGCCCGCGAGCGTCGCAACGCTGTCCACAATGAGCAGCGCTCCCAATTCGTCGGCAGCCTTTCGCAACGGATCGAGATCGGTCAGCACACCCGTAGATGTTTCCCCGTGCGCGAGTCCCACAAACTTGATCTTTCGCCCCTGCCCGGCACGACGCACATCGTCTGCATCCACCGCTCGGCCCAGCGGCGCCATCACGCGATGAACTTTGGCTCCTGTCCGCTCCGCAATTTCCGCCATGCGCCCTGAAAACATTCCATTGACGCACACGATGGCTTCGTCGCCCGGCTCCAGGACGTTGATGACGGCCGTTTCAATGCCGCCAGTTCCCGATGCGGAAATTGGAAACGTAATATTATTTTGCGTCTGGAAAACGCGGCGCAGCAACACCTGCACACCGCCCATAAATTCGGTAAACCATGGATCGACATGTCCGACGAGCGGCGTGGCGAGCGCGCGGTAAACGCGCGGACTGACACACGACGGTCCCGGCGTCAACATCAGCCTTGTCGGCGGCCTAACCTCATCCATCGGATTCATCATGGAATCAAACCTCAGCTTTCGAGCAAATCTTGCGAAGCGTACTCAGATAAAAAGTGCACACGAGTTTCGCACTCGGTTTGGTATTCAGGACGCTCAGACCATCCTAGGACGGCTCAACCTGCGTGGTTGCGTTGCGGGCCGCTCTTCGGGCTATCCAGAAGGCCTTCTGAAACAAATTCCTGACCACATATAGTTTGCGCGATTCCCTACGCCCGCGCAACCGCCAAAATGGCACTAGCTAAACAATCAGATAATCCGTGCCACTATTTCCGTTCGAATTGCAGTTGGCGCAGAACCGCAGTGACGTCATATCGCTAGTCAAGAAAGCCTGCACGCCCGAAAATCCGGGCGTGGGCTGCGAAACCGGTTTCGTAGAGGCTAGTCTGTCCCACGCCGTTTGGGACGCTGAACCTGTGCGTTCCCGTGCGTTCATATTCTTTGAGCGCACCCAGCGCCTGCTATGTTATCTTCGCGTGGCACTGGAGGATGGAGCTTCGATGGCGGAAAAACTGGTTCTGGTTGGCGTGATTCCCGAAATTGTGGTGATAGGTCCGGAAGAGCAGGTCGTTTGGCTGTCTGACACGGGAAATCTGAAGATCCAGTTCGACCCCAACCGCTGCCCGTTTCAATCCAACATCTTTCAAGCCCCGCCAGGACGCCAGCTGCAAAGCGGCCCGCCGCGTCCCGGCACAAATCCAGGTTCCTTCAAGTATCGCCTCTGGCTAAACGATCAACCTGTGGGCAACGGCGAAGTGATTCTCCGGGAAAAGTAAATCTTAATTCCCTGCCATCCCTACTCGGCTCGTGTCGATCGCGTGCGCCAATCCGCGCCGGACAGGGGCCAACAAAACAGCGGGTATAGGTTTCTCAGGCGAAAGCGTCAGGTTGGACGACCTGCCCGGAAACTCGGCGCGGCGATCCAGCCTCAGGCCGGCTTCGCGAATGAGTTCCTCTGAAAATTTTGGGTCGTCGGACGAATCCACGCCCCAGAACCACAAATTCTCTTCCTTCTTCTGAAGGAATTGCAGCGATTCCTCGAGCTTGCGCATGGCACGGTCAAAGGTAGACGCGAGAAAATAAACGGGTAAAACCCATGTCTTCCGCGCGAAAGATGCCCGGACGCGTACGCAATACTTTCCATTCTGATTCACTTCGATCGAGCATTGATATTCATTGCGGTGATTATTTTTGCCCTGCATCTTGCACCTCGCGAATAATTAGCAACTGGCCTTGCCGAGATCGGCCCAGCTTTACTATGGCCTCAAAAGATAGTTCTCCGTTGAATGCGTCGTTAATTTCGCGTGACAAAGTATCGGGGAACGAGAATTATCCGAAAAAAGTCAACAAGCGCTGGGAGGCGTCAAACGCCGGCCCTGGCGACGGCCGACGATCAGAAGCACTATTATGCTAGCGTAGGCGGCGGACTATGGCAAGTCACGCTTTGGAACAAATAAGCGCAATATAGTCAATGGGTTAAGAGTTGGAAGGGTTCGTCAGGCGTTTCAAGCTCTCGGCGTTGTACTTCAGCTGACCCTGCTGCTGAAGCCGCGTCTTAAGCGCATCGCGGAACAATTCGTACGCAGTTTGCTTTTTTTCCTGCACGACTTGCGCTTCGATCTTCGATTTTTGCTTTTCGAAGTCGTCCTGACTAACGGGATCGTGTTGCGCCACATGGTAGACCGACCAATTCTGCCCCATCGAGATCGGATCGCCGGTCTGGCCTACCGGAAGCGTAAACGCCGCCGAAAACTGCTTGGCGCTGCCCAAATCAGGGATGGAGCCGGTGCGGGAAATTGGTTCCGAAGTTTTCACCTCGAGCCCCAAGGCTTTGGCCGCAGTGGCAAAATTCTCGCCGCCTTTCGTGCGTCTTGCCAATTCGTCGGCGCGCGCTTTCGCGAGTGCCACAGCCTTCTCCGTACGGAGATCGCTCGTGACGCGGTCATGCACTTCCGCCAAAGTTGCCGGGTGCATCGGCTGAATATCTTTCACGGAAATGACGACGTAGCCTGCGTCCGTGTGAATCGGAGAGCTCAGATCACCGACTCGCTGGCGGAATACGCTATCCATCAAGCCCGGCGCGTTCCCCAACTCCGGAAGCGGCTGGGTGGCCTCCACGAGCTTCGCTTCGCCCGTAGTCATGTTGAATTTCTTGGCCAGCTCTTCGATAGGTACCTTGCCGCCGCGGCGGATCTCATCGGCGATTTGCGTCGAAACCGTGTCTCCGATCTGTTCCGCTTTTTGTTGCTGCAACTGATTGACTATGCTTGCCTTGACTTCGTCCAACGTCTGGGTACGCGCCTGTTCGCGGTCAATGACCTGAATAATGTGGAAACCGTACTGAGTTTTTACGAGGTCTGAAATTGAGCCCTTGGGAAGGCTGAACGCTGCCGCTTCAAATTCGGGCACGGTCTGCCCACGCACGATCCAGCCGAGGTCGCCGCCCTTGTCCTTCGATGTGTCCTCGGAATACTGTTTGGCGAGATCGGCGAAATTTCCGCCGTGCTTGGCTTTATTCAGCACGTCTTCGGCTTTTTTCTTTACTTCGGCGGCCCCAGCATCAGTCATGCCGACTGTTTTGAATAAGATGTGGGCAATGTGCGCGCGGTCTTCCAGCTTGTATTGGTCGATGTGGCTTTGATAGAAAACTTTCACATCATCGTCCGAAACTTGTGCGCGCTGCTTCAGCTGCGCGAGGCTTAACATCGCGTAGTCGATTGTTCTGCGTTCAGGCACTACATACTTGGCCTTATTTTTCTCAAAGTACGCCGCGATATCCGCGTCGGAAATTTCCACCTTGGACTGTAAATCCGCAGGCTTGATCGTCACATAGTCCAGCTTGATTTTTTCATTTTCGCGGCGGTATTCAGCCTGCACCTCATCCGGGCTGGCCGTGATGCCATCGGTTACCAGCTGCTGGAATTTCTGCTGTAGCAGCGCCTTTTTCACTTCGGCTTCAAATTCGGGCACCGTCATCTGGAAGCGCGCCTGAACTTCCGCGCTGTAGCGATCCATTCCAATGAAACTGTCTCCGGTGAAGGCGGTGGGCACGAGCTTTTTTAGGAAATCGGCATGTTCTTCGTCCGAGACCGTCAAGCCCATGCGCTGGGCCTGGAGCTCCAGCATTTTTTCGTCGACCAGTTGATCGAGCGCCTGCTGCGTATAAATCCCCACGAGGGCCGGGGGAATCTGGGTGCCTCGGGTGCTCTTGTTCAGCTGATTTTGCACATCGATTACGGAGATGGATTGATCGCCAACCGTGGCAATCGTATCCGCGGCGCTGATATCGTTCGTGCCCTGGGGCACCAGGTACAGCAGCATGCCAATCCCCAGGAATCCGACGACGATTCCGAGCATGATGCGTACGCCTAATTTCTTTTCACGAAGAGCATCCCACACGTCCGAAAGTCCTCCTGCACAGCTTTTCCGGCAATCCGCAAATCAGGATTGCTGTAAACAGCCGCACCCATAGCGAAGCTGGACATTATAGTGCAGTTACGCACCTACACTCAATGTTTAATCTTTGACGGCGCAAAACCGAACCTTGGTTGTGAATGCATGTGGAACATTTCAGTTCAAAACTGAAATTCGGCTTTCAGTGGCGCGGGCTTAGCCTGCGGAATTTAATGCTTGCAAGCACCAATCCGCGCAGGCTGAAGTCCGCGCCACGTAAATCACTTGCGCGGTGGGTAGTCTTTGCTGAACCCGTTCCGGGAATTGGTCAGCGTAAAACTGCCATCGGGGCGCGCAGAGAATTTTATGTAATTCACCGGCGATTCGTCCGGCACTCCTGAATCTTTTGTTCCGGCTGTGCCGAGATTGGCCAGGAATTGTTCAGGCGAATTGCGCTTCTCGGCTTCCACTCCGTAGTGCAACTGCCACAAGTCTTCGAAGCCCGGCGAGCTTTTCAGCGTGACGAACGTCGGAATCTCCGCGCCTTTGTTCGCGCCATTGTTCATTACGGCGACGCGCGGGCGCATGGCATGGATCATGATCGGCAGGCTGGACGTCTCCTTGCCGTGATGAGACACCACATAAAGGTCGACGGTGCCGATGAGATTATTGGGGCACGCCAGATCATGTTCCTTGTTCCAAGTTAAATCGCCGAAGTCGGACATCCGGAATTTTCCTACTGAAATGACCATTCCCACCGAATTCTTGTTTTCGCCACCCACCATCGGATCCTTCGTTTCGTCTTTCGGCTGAAAATCCGCGCAGAGCGGATTTGCGGCGCCCGCGCCTCCGCTGGAAAGAGGCTCGATGATCGTTTTCGTCGCAGCGGAAACAATTTGCACATCCATTCCGGTGATCGGAATTTTGTCTCCGGGCCTGGCGAGAATGTGCTGGCCCTTTTTGCGAACCTTGAGATAGGCAGCGTAATATTGGGGCACATTTACCAGGGGATCGTTCGTGGGACCGTGATCCACAAAATTCTTGATCGCGATTCGGGAGGCGAGTTCAGGAACTCCGCCGGCGTGATCTACGTGATAGTGCGTCAGTACGAGGTAATCTATCTGCTTAATTCCTGCGTCCTTCACTGCCGCCATGATTCGATCCGCGTCGCGCGTTCCCGGCCATCCTGCATCGATGAGCAAGGATTGTCCTGACGGGGAAACCAGAAGAGTCGACTGCCCGCCCTCCACGTCAATAAAATAGCCAGTTAAAGCTTTACCAGATTGTGCCCATGCTTTGGCCTGTAAAAGTGAAAGTAAGAGTGCTGTGAAAAATAATGGCGCGCATAACTTACGCATTTCGGCTCCTCAAGTTAAACAAACTGGTTGAAGCATCGAAGAGAAATTCCCAACTCCGTTCGGGATAACGACCAATCGCCGAGTAGCACAGCCACTCTTGGCTGTGTGCACTTTGCAAAACCCGCACAGGCAAGAGTGCCTGTGCTGCTCAAACCTCGGCCCAAAAAATATTTACAGCCTCAGATAGCGCCAAGAGTTTTCTGACGATACAGGAAGTCTATCAATCGGCCGGGTGAGGGGCAAGGCGGCGCGGCACGAAATCCGTTTAAAATCCTGAACCCCGTGGATTTTGCTGGGTCGAAATCGCGTGGAGGGAAAGTTATACTGGGCCTGAACTTAGCTGACCAGTACGAACGGGAAGCATCACCAAAATGTCGCATAAATTTGTTGGAGCATGCTAATCTAGGAGAGCATTTTTGGAGTTCGATTCTGAGGGTATTGATGAGTAACCAGACAACGCAAACATCGCAAGAAGGCAAGAGTCTCATTCGCGTGCGGCCGCGAGGTTTTTGCGCCGGCGTGGTGCGTGCGGTGGACATCGTGGAATTGGCGCTGCAAGCCTACGGGCCGCCGGTCTACGTGCACCACGAAATCGTGCACAACCGTTACGTTGTGGAACAACTGCGCAAGAACGGCGCTATCTTTGTCGAAACCGTGGAAGAAGTTCCGCTGGGCGCCGTGCTGGTTTTCAGCGCGCACGGAGTTCCCCCCACTACGCGCGACGAGGCGCGGTTGCGCGAATTGCGCGTGATTGACGCCACCTGCCCGCTTGTGACAAAAGTACATCTGGAAGCGCTGAAATTCGCGCGTGAGAATCGCACCATCATTCTGATCGGCCATCGCGATCACCAGGAAATTGTCGGAACATCCGGCGAAGCTCCCAAGCAAACCGTCGTCGTTGACAGCGTGGAAGCGGTAGATGCGCTCGAAGTGTCCGATCCGGATCGCCTGTCGTTCCTGACACAGACGACGTTGAGCTTGTATGACACGCAAGAAATTGTCGCCCGTTTGCGTGAACGTTTTCCAAAGATTGAAGGTCCAGCTTCGGACGATATTTGCTACGCCACGCAAAACCGACAGGAAGCGGTTGAACAACTGGCGCGCGAAGTGGAGCTCATTCTAGTGGTGGGTTCGCCCAACAGTTCCAACTCGAACCGGTTGGTGGAAGTCGCCAAGCGTTCTGGAGTGCTCGCGGAACTAATTGACTCGGCAAGCGATATTGACCCGAAATGGCTGGAAGGAATCGGAGCCGTGGGCTTGACGGCCGGCGCATCGGCACCTGAAATCCTGGTAGAGCAAGTCAGCGAGCGCCTGGCGGGCCTTGGTTTTACGAATCAACGAGATCTGGATCTGATTCGCGAGGACGTGCGATTCACTTTGCCGTCCGAACTGACAAACATCGCTCCGGCGGCAAAATAGGGAGATCACCGTATAGCAAAGTAGTTGTACCGGCTGCCATCTTTTAACGGAAGGCAATCTCAGCATCAGGAGAGCTACTTTGGCGGTCAAAATTACCCGTCAGCCGAAGAACATAGTTCTTTTGGGCGCGGCCACTAGCGCAGCGGCGCTTCGTGCTGGCTCTGAGCGTGCGCCGGACGCTTTACGGGCCGCAGGCCTCGCGGACCGGTTGAAAGGCGCGGGCCTTCAAGTTCTGGACCACGGAAATACTTCCGCATATGTTTCGCAGCCGGACGAAGAACATCCACGCGCCAAAAACGTAACGGCAATTTTAAAATTGCTGAATGATCTGCGGCCTCGCGTTGAAGTTGCAGTGAAATCCGGCGCCCTACCGGTGATCCTTTCCGGCGATTGCGTCTCCGTGCTGGCTACGATCGCCGGAACGCGACGCTATTTTCGCAATGTCAGCCTGATCTATATGGATCGAGACGCGGACCTGAATGTGCCGGCCACAACCTCAACTGGCTGCATTGACGGCATGGTGATCTCCCAAGTAATCGGGCGAGGCGCGCCGGAACTGGTTCGCTTTTGGGGCGAGCCGCCGCTGGTTCGAGAACCCGATGTCGCGCTGTTCGGCTTCGAGCGGCTCGATCCTCCCGAAGAGCAATACCTGCTGGCGTCTCCCTTGCGCCGTCATCCCTACCTCGAAGTAGTGTCCGCAGGCGCGGCCGCTGCTGCGCGACTCGCGCTCGAACGCGTGCATGCCGCGAAGCACGAATTCGTTCTGCACTTCGATGTGGACTTAATCTATGGCGAAGAATTCCCATGGACAAATCTTCCGGGTACTGGCGGCCTCAGCCTCAGTGAAGTGCGCGAGGCCTTATGCGTATTCGCGAGCCAGCCAAATTTGGCCGCGTTCGAAATCGCGGGATACAATCCTGATTTGGATCCGGACGGCAAGGGGGCGCAGACCTTAATCGAGTTGCTGGCGACGGTACTGTCTAAACGCTTGGATGCGTTGACGGGACGTACGGATCAGGGGGCTGAAGCTGCCGGTTCTGCGTCTGCCGCGGCGGTTGGAGCTTCAGGCAGCGGGTCCGCTACGGTCCCCCAACGGGACGTCTCTGAATCCCTCTCCAGTCTCGCTGCAGGCGATTTTTCGGGAACTTCGGAACCCGAACCGCAAGATTCCTGAGTGCCATTAACTTCTTCCTAAATTTACATTGCGGCGCGCGGCGTGCCTTATGTCTTACCTCAGTGGGGCATTCCCTGGTTGCGCAGTCATTGCGGATGCGCTACCGTTTTTATCATCAGCTGCGGAGGATTCCAGTTTATGAATGGCAGAGTGAAGGCCGTGACCATCGCGTTCTGTATCTCGCTGGCCGGAGCCACGCTAACACAACTGTATCCGGCGTTCGGCGCGGATACGTATTCGCAGGACCAGATGAACATGTCGGGTCCGACCGATCTTGGCATTCCGTCCTATCACGCCTACGCCCTGAAGGCTCCGTTTCCTGTAACGCTGGATCCCAAGCAATTTCCTGACGCGCTGAATCGCAACGTGTATGCGCTCGCGGCGAAAATCCGGCCCGTTTTGTACCAGCAGCCGTGTTACTGCTATTGCGACAGGCATGCAGGCCATAAAAGTTTACTCGATTGCTTCGTGAGCACGCATGGCGCGGAATGCGATATCTGCCAGAAAGAAGCGGTCCTGGCGTACCAGCTCACGCAAAAGGGAAAAACTCCGGCGCAGATTCGGGCCGCAATTATTCGAGGCGATTGGCGCGCTCTGAACTTAAATCCATATATGGCGGCCGTAAGTTCCCATTAGCACACCCTTTGTAGCGCCCGCCTTCAGGCGGGCAGGTTTCTGCGCACCGGACGATGCCCGCCTGATTACGTGGCATAAGCTTCAGCCCGTGGGGTTTAGTACTTGCAAGCTATAATTTCCACTGGCTGAAGCCCATGCCACCGCGGCGCGACGTAAACGGTTTTTATCGCTGATGTTCCGACTCTGGTCCCGGCAAACAATTGCCCTCCAGGAAAAGCATTCTCATGGCCGACCTCGCACAGCCGCAGCCAGACTCCTCCGACGCAGCAAATCACGGGACTTTAAAGGAAGTGGCGCTTTTTTTTCTGCGCCTCGGTCTGACCGCGTTTGGCGGGCCCGCGGCGCACATTGCCATGATGGAGGACGAACTTGTCCGCCGCCGAAAATGGCTCAGCCGCGAAAAATTTCTGGATTTGCTCGGCGCCAGCAATTTGATTCCCGGGCCCAGTTCGAGCGAGCTGGCAATTCACATCGGATATTTGCGCGCGGGATGGGCAGGGCTGATGTTGGGCGGGCTGTGCTTCATTTTGCCCGCCGCGATTCTAGTGGGAACGATTGCGTGGGGGTATGTCCGCTTCGGGCATCTGCCCGCCGTCTCGGCGCTTTTGTATGGCGTAAAACCGGTGGTGATCGGCGTAATTCTGCAAGCGCTTTGGGGACTGGGACGCACGGCGGTTAAAAGCTGGACACTTGGGATTGCGGGCGCGGTATGCGTTGCGCTAAGCATCGCGAACGTAAATGCGCTGCTCCTGCTGCTCGTGACGGGCACAGTGCTTGCTGGCGTTCATGCGCTTTTGGCAGGGCGCGTCCAAAACTCAAAGTCGGCCGGTGGCGCAATATTGATTTCTTTTGCGCACCATACGCGAGCGTCGCTCGCGCGAATACTTCCCTGGGCGAGCGCCGCCATTGCCGTCACAGTAATCCCCGGAATTTGGGAGCTCTTTCTCGTTTTTCTCAAAGTTGGGTCGATGGTCTTTGGCAGCGGCTACGTTTTGTTGGCATTCTTGCGCGCCGACCTTGTGGTGCACCGCGCGTGGGTCTCGGACGCGCAGTTGGTGGACGCCGTGGCTATTGGCCAAATCACGCCCGGCCCTGTGTTCACCACGGCCACTTTTCTGGGGTATTTGTTGCGAGGTCCCACGGGCGCGCTCGTGGCCACGGTTGGGATTTTTCTACCGGCCTTTATTTTAGTGGCGGTCAGCGGCCCGTTTATCCCGCTGATCCGAAAATCCGCGACTGCGGGAGCATTTTTGGACGGGGTAAACGTCGCGTCGCTCGCGCTCATGGCGGCCGTCAGCTATGAGCTTGCGCGCGCGACGATTGTGGATTGGTTAACCGCGGGCTTGGCCCTGGCCAGCCTCGTGCTGCTGCTTCGCTTCCGAATCAATTCGGCGTGGCTCGTGCTCGGGGGAGCGGCGGTGGGCATCGCGGTAATGTTCGTGCGAGCCCGCGGATGAACGGCTAGTGCGCATTCATCCATGACGCATCGAATTGCCGGGGCTTGATCCAGAAATCGATGCCCAGCCAAAAACTGTAGGCGTGCCGAACGAATAATAGCGACAGGGAGACAGCGAACGCGATCCACAGAGTAATTTTAGAGTTGATGGAAAGCGTCGTAAAATCGCGAAACAGCAAGGAAAAAAGGAAAATTGTCACAACCACCGCGGTCGTCGCGGCGTAGTTGATGATCATCGCGCCGAGATAATATCCCTGCTCGGGAAAGTAAGAGAGACCGCACTCCGGGCAGCTCATGCGCATGCGAAACACGCCGCGAAACAACTGCCCGCGCCCGCAATTGGGGCAGCGCCAGTGCGCCGCGCGACGAACGATCAGTCGAAAAGGAGGTCGAATCATGTGGCCGCCGTGCGCATAGTGTCACACGAACGCACAGGCACGGTCAGTTGAAATTTTCGGGACAGAAATATCTTGCGGCGCGCGCGGGCAACGCGTAGAAGGTTTATAGAAGTTTCCGTTAGCCGAAAAGTTTTCTAAGTAAATCTTTTCCTTCGTCCTTGGTCAACACTTTTTTCTGCATCAGCGTCATGATCAGGTCGCTGAGAACGGCAACTTTGAGCGTCTGAGATTTGTCTTGCGGCGCGACTTCGGATGCATCGTGTGTGTCGTCTTCCACGACACCCTGGCCGCTGAGTTCCAGCAACCATTTTTGAAAAATCTTAAATCGTTTGGGTTGAGCAGACACGAACGCCAGCCCCATGCCCATCCCGATCGAAGAGAAAATCACTTTGACTTGTGCCTCGAACGTTTCGCTGCCCTTTTGAACTCGCAGAGTCGCTTGTGTGCCGATTGGCAAAGGGCTGAGTGTATCCACGTAGCAGCCGCCCAGGCTCAAATCGCTGGTCCTGCCTGTAACCTTTGTTCCCGACATCCTGTCAATCGCTTCCACTGTGGCCGTAAATGGGAATCGCAGATTCCGGCGGCGCTCGGGGGTGGTATCCGGAGCGGGTAAGCTTAACTCTTCAGGCTTGGTCGAGCGCATGGTCCGAACCTCAATGGCTTTAAAGCGATGGGAGCGTAAACAGCTCGAAATTCTCCCTGGTTGAGCCGCCCTACCGATACTTGCCCAGTTCAGCGAACAAGGCAAGGTTTCGCTCGGGGTGAGGTGTCTCGTAAGTACTTGCGAATCTGATTTAAGAAACTCGCGGGCGAAATTGAATTGCCACGTTCTGGCGCACGCGCCTACCATGGATGTTGGACATCTGCGACTTTCTTCCATTTGGATCCCAGTAAGGAAGCTAACTATGTCAAATCAGAACAACAGCGCACCGCAACAGCCGAGGGAACTGGAACGCCTCGAACGCAAGGAAAAGGAGATCTGGCGGCTGGCAATCTTCATGCTGGTTATTTTGTCGCTTGGCGTTGGGGTGTTAGCCAAACAGTCGCTGGAAGCTGTGCCCTGGCATCTGGAAGCACTGCCTGTGGGGGCGGCGGCTCTGATACTCCTTTTTGGCATCTACATATGGACGCGGAAGCACAAAATCGACGAATTGCGAAGCCTGGTCCGCGGTTGCCAGGTGCCCCAAGGTCAGCTGACTGAAACAGATGAATTGGAAAAGCTTGCCAACGTGATCTCCGCATCGAGGCAAGGCTATCGGGACCTGATCGACAGCCTCGACCAACTCATTTTTACGGTATCCCTAAGTGGCGAGTTGCGTGCAGTTAACCAGCGTGTAGCGGAAACATTAGAAATGCCATATTCGGAACTGGTGGGCCACAAATTAGAACAGTTCTTCGATGAACCACGAATCGAAAATCTGAGCGACGCGATCGAGCGGTTCAAGGAACGCCGGCATTGGAGCGGCACCGTTCGGGTGCGCCAAAAGGGCGCAGGCAAAGTGCGCTACCTGGATTGTGTATTGCAGGCCATCGTGAAGGACGGCAAGGTCGTGGGCGCCAGCGGACTGGCCAGGGACATCACGGCACAGCGAGAAAATGAAACGCGTTTTACGGACCTGTTTGAAACGCTGCAGGAAGGCGTTTACTTCTGCGATTCAGAAGGAAAATTGTTGGACGTAAATCCGGCGATGGTCCATATGCTCGGCTATTCACATCGCGAAGAGCTGGTGGGCACAACCATCGGCAACCTGTATTTCGAGCGGCCCGCCGATCTGTTTCCCATCCGGCAGCGAACTGCGTTCTCCAGTTCGGTAACGCGGGAAATTACCCTGCGCCGAAAAGATGGAATGCCTGTCACGTGCATTGACAATTCCAATACAGTGGGCGCCCCATCTGGCAACATGATCCGGCACCAGGGAACGTTGGTGGACATCACGATCCGCAAGCAAGCGGAAGTGGAGCTTCAGAGCGCCAAGGAAGCCGCGGAAGCGGCTAACGTGGCCAAAAGCGCGTTCCTCGCCCATATCAGCCATGAAATCCGCACGCCTATGAATGCCGTGCTGGGCATGACGGAATTAGCGCTGGATACTACGCTGACGGAAGAGCAACGGGAATATCTGACGATGGTGCGCGATTCGGGCAAAACCCTGCTCGCGCTGATCAACGACATCCTTGATTTTTCAAAGATCGAAGCCGGAAAACTTGACCTCGAAATTACGGAGTTCTCCCTTCGCAACAGCATCGGCGAAATGATGAAACTTTTTGGAGTCCGCGCCAAGCAAAACGGCCTGGAGCTTTCCAGCTCGATTGCGCCGGACGTTCCCGATGCCCTGCTGGGCGATCCCGGACGGATGCGGCAAATTCTCTCCAATCTGGTGGACAATGCCATCAAATTCACGACGCAGGGCGGCATTGCGATACGCATCGAAACCGATATGAAGAGCGCGGATGATATTTTCGTGCACTTCGCCGTGGAAGACTCCGGCATCGGGATCCCTCAGGATAAACAAAAGCTCATCTTCGAGGCCTTCTCCCAAGCTGATAATTCCACCACCCGAAAATATGGCGGAACCGGACTGGGCCTGTCCATCTCCTCGCGACTTGTGGCTATGATGGGCGGAAAAATATGGGTGGAAAGCGAATGCGGCGAAGGCAGTGTCTTCCACTTTACAGCTCGCTTCAGTCTGCAAAGGCAGAAGGTGGGAAGAATAAACAGGCGCCGCGCCAATTCCAGATTCAATGCCGCTTATGCGGATCGTGATCGGAGGCGAAAGTTGCACCTGCTCCTCGTCGAAGACAATCCGATTAATCAACTGCTGGCGCAACGATTGATTGAAAAGCGAGGCGACACACTGGTGGTCGCAAGTTCCGGACGCGAGGCGTTGTCTGTGCTCGAATCCCAGCAATTCGATCTGATCTTGATGGACATCCAGATGCCCGAAATGAGCGGCATCGAAGTGACCGCAGCCATTCGCGAGAAGGAAAAAGGAACGGGCCGACACATCCCGATCATCGCGACAACCGCGTCCGCAATGGAGGAAGACAAAGATCGCTGCCTGGAAGTGGGAATGGACGCCTATCTTGCCAAGCCAATCGACAGAACCGCTTTGTTTGAGGCCATGGACATGTTGCTGGGCGCCGCGCAGCCCGCGAAGAATGAGAGCGAGCGCGTGGGGCGGGCAAATCAGGTATTCGATCCGGCTGTAGCCTTGGAAACGCTGGATGGCGACTTCGATTTGCTGCGGGAAGTGATCGGCATCTCCCTGACGCAGTTCATAAAACACATGCAAAATATTCGAGAGGGAGTTGCGCACGAAGATCCGAAACTTCTTGACCGCGCCGCACACGCACTGAAGGGCACGGCTGCTAATTTGCTTGCTACAGGAGTGGTCGATGCGTCTTCCAGGTTGGAAGAAATGGGGCGATCCGGTTCTTTAGCCGGATCGAAAGAAGCGCTAACCGTTCTGGAAGAGGAAATTTCAAAACTGCAACAGGCCTTGGGAGCATTTGAGAAGGAGTTCGCTCAGCCCTGATGAGGGTTGGGTGGTGCTTCCGGATTGTTTCAGAGGAAAAGTCCGTAGCGCTTAAAACTAGGCAGATATCGGCAGGAGCATATTGACCATATTGACCAGCTTTTCCACCTTCAGCGGTTTCACCATATAAATCACGGCTCCGAGGTCATGTCCCGTCTTGAAATCTTCGGGCGCTCCACGTGAAGTCAGGAAAATAACCGGCACGCTCTGGAGCCGTTTGTCGCGCTTCACAACGTGGCACAGGTCGTACCCGGAAATCCCGTCCATCATCACATCCAAAATCAGCACGGCTGGCGTCAGCGTCTTCAAAATGTCCAGCGCCTCGCCGCCATTGGACGCGGTCTTCACCACGAAATCATGGCGAGTCAATTGCGATTCAATAATACGCAGGACCGCGGGATCGTCATCAACCGCGAGCACTACCGGCATAGTTTTATCTTGGACTTGAATTTTCTCTGGAATTTTAGCCATAGATTGGAAAAATGAGCCGTCAGGAAAAAACTTACGACCGCATTTTTTTACCTTCGCTTTCTTACAATTGCTGCCGAATCCAGTGTGCACGACACCTTTCATGACGGTCAAGCACATCGACATTTCAAAGTTCTAAGGCCTAAACATCCGAATCAACTCACTATTTAACCGTTCATTTAATTCATTAATCGCGGAAAACAGACTAGATGAAGAGATTTGCGCGCGACCGGAATACGGGTCGCGCGCAAATCAGAGGCGGGGGTCGGCGGACATTACATTTGGAAGTTAACCTCAACTCTCAGGTCAACCGGTGTGGGCTCTCCATCGAGGATCGTTGGTTCATATTTCCTTTGTGAAACGGCTTTCATCGCCGCTTGCAGCAACAAGGGGTGCCCGCTCACAACCTTTTCCTGGATGACGTTTCCGTGCTCGTCAATCACGGCATCGATTACAACCGTTCCGTGCACGTGGCTCTGAGCTGCCAGTGTTGGGTAGATTGCAGGAGGACCAAAAATTAGTCGCGGCGGCTTCACGAGCCCCCCTACACGCACCGGCCCCTTCGGCCTTTCCGCGGCGGCGACCGGTGTCGGAACCAAGGGAGCTGCGACGCTTGGCATTCCACCGGTAATACCTCCAATTTGCCCGCCTGGAACGCCGCCTGGCACACCTCCCATTGAGGAATTAAATGCGACTTCCGGCGGAGCCGCGTCCGTCGACGTGGGTGGCACAGCCTTCGGAATAAAAGTGGGGGCAGTAATTTTGCCTGGAGTGAAGACCTTAGGTGTGACGCGGACAGAGTGCGGCGCGGCCGCAGCTACCGGAGGTGGCGGAGCCGGAGCCATGGGCGGCATGGGAGCCACGAGCAAAGTGGTCTCGAGCCGTTTCATGTCAATTCCCTGCGAAAAATAAAGGGGCACAAACAGCAACAGAATCAGAATGGCGAAATGAACGACGAAAGAAATAGCCCAGTCCATAGGACTTCGGCGCTGCCGTGTCGAGGAATTTTCCAGCAATGCTTCAGCAAAGACGCGACTCGAATTTGCAACTTTTGACGGGGGAAACGGCGTGTTGGCCGTCGAACTGCCGCTCTGGTACAACTCTTCCAGAAGCAAATTTTGCTCACTTAACATGAATCCTCCTGAATATATAAATTCTTCGCCAAAATCGGCGCACATAGAATCGAAGCAGCACGATGCGCAGGCTGCTCAATGCATAATTTTTTTACTTGCCGGGACACTGCGAGGTGTCTGCTATGAGCGTGCTATGCGGTAACTATCGGGGACATTCCCGTTCCTCATGGAAGAGAAAGATTTTGTGTAATTGCTATTTTAAAATCTTTTCCTCCTGATCCATACTGCCTTTTTGTCACGGAAAAAGCCAATCCAAATAACGGATGTTACGCTTCCAATCTGCTGATTTACGGAGCAGCAGAATTCAGCCCAGCGGATGCGGAACATTTTTGCGTGGCGGCCGGCTTTAGGCGGGCATTTATCGGCGCGCAAGGATGCCCGTCTAAAAGGCGGCCGCTGCTTGACCTTGGCTCAAGAATGGATGATTGCTGAGTAGTTCGCGATGCTTGACTCCGAAACTTTGCTGGCATATCGTGGCCCGTAAGACGCATTCTCTTACCGCGAAATATTTCTGTGCGAGCTTGACCAGGGCCATTATGCGAAAACCTAAAAATGTAACCATCGACCGGCGCAATTTCCTGAAAGGCGCGGCCGCCGGAGCCGCTGCGATGGCTGCGATCCCAGTGGCAGCTAGCGCGCAGCCGGCGGAGGCTTCACGCACCGCAACCGCGCAGCCCATGCCAAAAGAACCGGAGACCGCCGCGCCCGCCGCGCTCGAAGTGTTAACTGAAAATCGTTCCGGCTCCGACGTGATGGTGGACATTTTGAAATCGCTGGGCATCGAATACGTCGCGTCCAATCCCGGTTCCAGCTTTCGCGGGCTGCACGAATCGGTGATCAATTACGGCGGAAATAAAAATCCGGAATTCATCACCTGTTGCCACGAAGAATCGGCCGTGGCCATGGCGCACGGATACTCCAAGATCGAAGGCAAACCCATGGCGGTTTTTCTGCACAGCGATGTGGGCTTGCAGCACGGCTCGATGGCGATCTACAACGCGTTTTGCGATCGCGCGCCGATTTACCTGATCGCTGGCAACGCGTTGGACATCAAGTCGCGGCGGCCAGGCGTTGAATGGGATCACAGCGTTCAGGATGCCGCAGCCATCGTGCGCGATTGCCTGAAGTGGGACGACGTGCCCATTTCGCTCGATCACTTCGCGGAATCCGCGGTGCGCGCCTACAAAATCGCGGTAACACCGCCGATGGCGCCCGTGCTCATCGTTGCCGACGGCGAGTTGCAGGAAGGGGCAGTCGACGACGACGCGAAAATAAACATTCCCAAGCTCACGCGCGCGATGCCGCCGCAGGGCGATTCGGGATCCGTCGCGGAAGCTGCGCGCATGCTGGTGGCCGCGGACAATCCGGTAATTTTGCTGGAGCGCACGGCGCGCACGCCTGACGGATTGAAATACGCCGTGGAGCTGGCGGAACTTCTGCAGGCGCCCGTCATAGATTTGGGCGCGCGCATGAATTTCCCTTCGCGGCACCCCTTGAACCAAACAGAGCGGACGCGCGCCGTAATTGCGGGAGCGGACGTGATTCTGGGCCTCGAAGCATTGAACTTTTGGGGCACGATTAATTCCTATCGAGACCAGCTGCATCGCTCGTCGGAACCGATCACCAAAAAAGAGGTGAAGCTGATCAGCATTACGGCCAGCGATCTGTACATGAAAAGCAATTACCAGGATTTCCAGCGCTACACGGAAGTGGACTTGGCGATGGCGGCCGATGCGGAAGCAACAATGCCGCCGCTGATCGAGGCCATCAAGCGCTTGCTGACGGACGACAAAAAAAGAATGCTCGCGGATCGCGGAAAAAAGCTGGCCACGCAGCATGACGACGCGCTGCGGCGTTCCCGCGACGAAGCGGCATTCGCCTGGGATGCCAGCCCGATCACCACAGCGCGGCCGTGCGCGGAAATTTACGGCGCGATTAAAAATGAAGATTGGTCGCTCGTGTGCGAAGTTTCGCCGTGGGTAAATCGCTGGCCCCTGCGCCTGTGGAATTTTGACAAGCACTACCAGTACATCGGCAATTCCGGCGGATTTGGCGTGGGCTACGGAGCGCCCGCATCGCTCGGCGCTGCACTCGCCAATAAAAAACATGGACGCCTGACCGTCACGATTCAAAATGATGGCGATCTGATGTACGCGCCGGGAGTTCTGTGGACTTCGGCGCACCATCGCATCCCGCTGCTCAGCGTGATGCACAACAATCGCGCGTATCACCAGGAACTGATGCACGTGCAGCGAATGGCCGACCGGCACAGCCGCGGCGTGGATCGCGCGTCAATCGGCACGACGCTTACGGATCCGAATATCAATTTTGCCATGGTCGCAAAAGGAATGGGCGTCTACTCCGAGGGGCCGATTGAAGATCCGAAGGATCTGGGCCCGGCGATCAACCGCGCGGTGGAAGTGGTGAAGCGCGGCGAGCCCGCGCTGGTGGAAGCAGTGACACAACCGCGTTAGTTTATCCCCCGCTGGGAATCGCGGGCAGGAGTTGCGACGCAGGCGCCATAAAATCAAACTAATTCAACAGCGGAATATCTTTTCCGGGCGCAGCCTTTGGTCGCGATTGCAAATACGCAAAAATGTCCGCCAACTCCTGATCGGAAATTACTTTACTCGTGTAGGGCGGCATCTGGCCGGAAGGCTGCCGCACGTATTTTATGAGCGCATCCTGCGACAAAAGCGGAGGTCCAATTCGCGGGCCCGCTCCCTGCGCGGCGCCTTGCCCCTCACGGCCGTGGCATTCATAA
The DNA here is from genome assembly GCA_035696345.1 of Candidatus Acidiferrales bacterium. Lineage (GTDB taxonomy): Bacteria > Acidobacteriota > Terriglobia > Acidiferrales > UBA7541 > Palsa-360. The sequence continues at coordinate 4,847 of DASRQU010000025.1, read as the reverse complement.
CAGCCATCTTTCGTGAAAATTCTTTTTCCGGCTTCCGCGTTTCCGGTCAAGGCGGTTTCCATTTTGGCTTGTGGCGTTGCGGGTGTCTGCGCGCATCCCAATGCGATTCCCAATAGCTCTGGTACAATAATCACGGCTATCGTCACAAGAGCATAGCGTCCCAAGGTCGGAGACCCAAAACGCTTATTTACATTGGAATACGGAAATCGTTTGTTCACGGGATCCCCTTTTGCGCAATTGTGCCATAAATTTTGTTGCTGCTGAAACGCATTCCAAATACCCGCAAGCGAACGTGATCGACCAGGACCCTCAAATTCATATTCCTTGAAGACGGAGTTCATTCAAATTATTTGTTCCGAACCTTAAAAATGCCTAAATCCAAAAAACAACCCAGACGACAGACCGACCTCATTCAAAATTGGGAGCTCTCGCCCATCGGGCGCCGCATTCTTCGCGAAGGGCGCCAATTCGCCACCGTAAAACGTATTGTAGTAGCGGCGCGAAAAGTATTCGCGCACCGCGGCCTGGCCGGCGCGCGCATGGACGAAATCGCACGCGTTGCCGGCGTCAACAAAGCCCTTCCCTACTATTATTTTCGCGACAAGGAAGAACTGCATCGATTTGTTCTTGAAACCATGATCGCGCAAATTTCCGGTCAGATGGAATCTCCCGCCGTGCGCGCCATGGACCCGCCGGAACGCGTGAAGGCTCTGGTGAATTTGACCTTTGATTTTGTGATGCGCAATCCGGCGTACCCGCGGCTGATTCAGCGTGAAATGATGGCGGACCGGCGTCCTCTTCACTGGATGGTGGTGGCGCATCATCGTCCGCTGCATCAGCGCGCCGTGAAAACTATCCGTGAAGGGATCGCGCGAAAACAGTTTCGCGCCGTCGACCCCGATCAGATGGTTTTTACTATTTTCGGGATGATTATGTATTACTTCGCGACCGGCCAACTGGCCAGCCAGATTTGGAATCGGGACATCTGGAATTCGAAAAACGTGGAGCAGCGCCGCCGCGCCGTGCTGGATTTTCTGGAGCACGGGCTTTTTATGAAACCGTCAGCGAAATAGCGGCGTATAGTCATTTCATTCTCCCCTTGCAATGTGGTTCAGGCGACACAGGCTTCAGCCCGCGGCATTTAGGCTTTACGAGATCGATGGGCCACAGGCTGAAGCCAGTGCTACTTGAAGCCTTGACACATCTCATCTGCGACGCCTAAAATTCAAGCATAAATTTAAGTAAATTCTTAATTATTCGTAATTTCGAATTCGTGCTGGGCACGTTTACAGGGGGCAAGTGGATGCGCAGGCCTCTCACGTTTCTAATTGTATTGGCTGCACTCCTGACCATCTCGCTTCCTGCGCGCGCCCAGAAAACCGCAAGCCCTCCGCTCAACGATCAGCAAAAAGATGGGCGCCGAATTTTTCAGCAGCGCTGCGCTGTGTGCCACACGTTACCAACCGTGGTCAGCAAGCGATATGGCCCGGCGCTATATAAAGAAATTGTGCAGGACAATGACGACAATATTCGCGACGCAATCATGGAAGGCAAAGAAGGGCTGATGCCGGGATTCAAATATGGCCTCTCGCGCGCGGAAGTCGACTCAATTGTCGAATATCTCAAAACGGCTACCCGACCAGCCCGGCCCAAGACGAATGCGAATCCGTCAGAAGGAATGCCTGCGAGTGCCGGGGAGTAATTGAGAGGAAATTTTAGTGCTTCAGGGGAATTGTTGAGGAGCGCCATGAAAACATACCGACCCTGGAACATTGGCTTACTCGCCGTCGCAGCGGCGGCTATAGCGCTTTGCGCCACAAACACCGCGAGCGCAGCCGCTCAGCAAGCCGGTGCGTTGCTCTCAGGCTCGATCAAGTCAGACGCGGGCACGAAGCTCGACGGAGTCACGGTATCCGCTCGTGCCGCGGGGCAAACGATTACAACCAGCGTGTTCACGGACGAGGACGGCAATTATTATTTTCCGCGTATGGCGGAAGGCAAATATCGCGTGTGGGCGCAGGCTGAGGGATTTGAAGCAGGCAAAGCGGAGATCAATTTGGGCAGCGCGACGGCGCGCCAAGATTTCACGCTGAACACGATCACCGACAATCTGGAAATTGTGAAGCAGATGACCGGGCAGGAATATGTGACCGCTCTGCCGGAAAACACTCCCGAGCAGCGCAAGATGAAGGATGTTTTCTACAACACCTGCACCGGCTGCCACGAGCCCAGTTACATTCTGCAGAATCGCTTCGATGAAAAAGGCTGGGAAGCGATTTTGAATTTGATGTCGCGCGTGTACAACGGCGGCGGCGAATATGCCGGACCGGACATGGCGCCCTTCCCTGTGATGGCCTACTACAAAAAAGACCTGGCGACGTATTTGTCCGAAGCACGCGGCCCCGGGCCGTCGACGATGCAGATCAAGCTACGCGCCCGGCCACGCGGCGAAGCAGCTCGCGCAATTGTCACCGAGTACAGCGTTCCGATCGCAGATCCCGACGCGAATCCCAGCGACAACGGATTTCCGACGAACGACGGAACGTTCTGGTCGGAGGGCACGCCGTCCGCATTAAACGGATCGCGCGGGCTGCACGATTCGCAGACTGACAAGAACGGCAACATCTGGTTCACCACTTCCGAACCGAGCTATACGCGAACCATCAGCATGCTCGACACAAAGACCGGAAAAGTCACGGACATCAAGGTTCCGGGCATGAACGGCTTGGCTGCTCCCACGCACGGCCTGGCGATGGATCCGAACGGCGTGATGTGGGCAACGATGATTGGCGACCCGCGCGGCGGCGGTGGGAATCTGTTGCGCGTCGATCCCGCGACGATGAAATACGAAGTGATCCCGCCGCCCAAAGGCGTGGGCGGCACGACCACGAGCATCGACGTGGACGCGAAAGGAAAAGTTTGGGCGACGACCGCGGTGGGCGCATTCCGCTACGACCCTGCCACTCGGGAGTTTCGCGAATTTAAATCGCCGACGCCGATTGAGAATGGTCCGGGCGGATCGTACGGAATTGCGGCGGACCGCATGGGCAATGGCTGGTGGACGCAGATCAACATCGATCGTGTAAATCGCGCAGATATCGAGAGTGGCAAAACGCAGGAGTTTCACGAAACGCCGCATGCGGCACGCGCGGACGGAGTACTTACCGCGGATGACAAAAAACTTTACGAACTCGCAGGCGTTGAGTTGACCGACTTTGGCTCGTGGTGGTCCGAAGGCCCGCGGCGGTTGGGCGCGGACAGAAATGGCGACATCGTCTGGGTCTGCGATTACTGGGGCGGCAATCTGGAAAAGTACGACACACGCACGCTGGAATCCAAAATCTACAGATACCCGACGCCGGAATCGGCGCCGTACGATGCGAGCATTGATCGCGAACACAACGTGTGGGTCAACCTCACGAACGGAGATTCCGTCGCGCGCTTCAATCCCGCAACCGAGCAGTGGACCGAGTTTCCGTTGCCTGGACGCGGAATCAACCTGCGGCACATTTCACTGGATGAGCGCGAGGGAGTGACGCGTATCGTGGTCGGCTACACACGAAACAGCAAAATCGCGCGCATGCAAATTCGGTCGAAAGAGGAACTGCAAGCCTTGAAGGCGCAAGCGCAGAATTTATTGGCAAAGAAGGTTGCGCAGTAGCGAAAGTTGCGCCTGAGGGACCAAAGAACCACGGTAACAGCGAGGGTTTCGTAGCGCCGGCGTCCCGCCGGCAAGTTTAAATTCAAGTGCAATTCAAATTCTGCCGGCAAGATGCCGGCGCTACAAGATCACCACAATAACAATGTGAATCTTTCGGAGAGTGCATGAAACGCGAGGGCCAACTAAAACGTTTTCCGCTCGGGTTGTTCGCTGCGGCTCTCGCCACGTTTCTTATTGGATCCGCTGCTACACAGACCTCCTTAGCGCACCCTGTATCGCCCGCGCAAGAGTCCACTGTCACCACGGAAACCGTCCACTTCGATTCCGGCGGATTCAATGTTGAAGCCTTCCTGGCGAATCCTTCTGACACAGGAAAGCATCCCGCGGTGCTCGTGATCCATGACAGCTTGGGCCTCGACGATTCCATGCGTGACATCACGAAAAAATTCGCGACCGCGGGATTTGTGGCGCTCGCGCCGGATTTCACTTCCCGGCGGGGCGGCACTCGCACGCCGGACCAGATGGCGCAGGCCGTAGCGCAGTTAACTCCCAACCTCACGTTGGAGGACGCGCGTTCCGCCATGGATTATTTGCAAAAAGATGCGGCTGCGGATGCTACGAGGATTTCTACTGTAGGATTCGGATGGGGCGGATGGCGAAGTTTCATGCTTGCGACGTCCACACCTGCGCTTTACCGCGCCGTGATTTACAGCGGAACGACGCCAACAGAAAATACCGCCGCCGTGCACGCCAAAATTCTCGCACACTACGCACAGTACGATTTCCGCACGACTGGAAATGCACTGGTCACCGAAAAAGCGATGGCTGAATCGGGAAAAGAGTTCACCTACTTTGTGTATCCGCAGGTGTATCGCACGTTTTATGCGCCGGGCGCGCAATTCAATTCCGACGCGGCGAATCTTGCCTGGACCAGAACGCTGGATTTCCTCAGGAAGTAAAATCAGGAATACAAGTTTGCAGGAACAAGGACTGTGTGCGGTCATTCCGAGCGAAGCGAGGAATGGCAGAGCTTTGGGCGCGTCCGCTACGTGATCTGCATAATTTCGCGGCTGCCGGTAATCCACAAATCCGTGTAGCCCTTCATCTTGGCGCGGAAGGCGTCATTCGTGCCGTAATCCTTCAGTTGCTTTTCGAATTCCGCGATGTTCTCCACTTCAAATTCCAG
>DASRQU010000024.1:0-14626 GCA_035696345.1 Candidatus Acidiferrales bacterium | reverse complement strand
TTCAAATTAATCTGCAAGCCGCCGGTGGACCGCAGTCGAGTGCCCACGCGGTGCGCGTAGCAACCTCCGGTTTGACGTTTGATCGGGGCACGGGAGAGGCGCGCACCGACAAGCCCGTAACCTTCCATTGGCCCGCAGGCGATGGAAGCGCCTTGGGCGTCAGCTACGATTCGAACAATGGCACGCTCCGGCTGATGCGCAATGTTCAACTGAATCTTTCAACATCGTCATCCGACGCTTCGGAAATACCGAAACCTGAGGTTCAAAATCACGTTCGCGTGGCGGGCGAAAGCATGACGTTTCAGCGCGATGCACGCATCGTGCAGATGCTGGGAAGCGTTCACGCGCAGCAAGACACGATTGAACTGACTGCCGAAAAATTGCAACTAGAGCTCGATTCGGAACTGCAGGCCAAGCGCTTTGTGGCCAGCGGACATCCGCGAGTCCGGGACGTAAGCTCGGACGGGCCCATTGCCCTCAGCGCGGATGAGATATCTTCAAATATGCGCACGGATGGGTCCGTGCAGTTCCTCATGGCATCAGGAAATGCGCACGCGACGCGAGACACTCTCGTTGGTGAAGACGCTATCGACGCTGGGCGCATTCAAGTGGATCTCGCCACGCAGGACAATGTGCCGCGATTGGTGAGGGCCAGCGATGGCGTGACGCTTACATCTACCAATGCCGCATTCAACAGCGGCACTCGCCAGGTAGTGACTGATGCGCTGGAAATGCATTTCGCCACTTCGACCGACGGCGGTCGCACGCGTATGGAAAGTGTCAACACGTTAGCGCCCGCGCGGGTTGATTGGCAAAACGTGGCGATGGTAAACGGCAAATCCGTTCCGCAATCCACGCGTATGTCAGGCCAGCGAATGAACCTCAAGTTCAATGGGCAAAATCAATTGCAGCAAGTGTTGAGCACGGGCGGCGTGGAAGTGCATCGTAAGTTAGGCGACGATCCCGAGGAAACGTCAGCGTCGCGCGAGTTAGTCGCGAAGTTCGATAAGAACGGCGAATGGAGCGCAATAGACCAGACGGGCGACGTCCATTTTCACGATGCCACGTACACCGGTCAAGGCGATCACGCGCACGTGGATCGCGCAAACAATGCAGTGACTCTCGATGGCTCCGTTCTCTTCGCGGATGCATCCATGCAAACCACTGCCCAATCGGCATCCGTCACGACCGGCAATTCAGGTTCCAATTTGTTGCGCGCGGATGGACACGTGATGAGTACGGACCTACACGCCTCCGCGTCCGGCATTGCAAATCTTTCGCAGCAGCCCGCGCATATTTCCGCGGATCATCTGGTGGCGGACTCGGGCAAGGGCCACGCGATCTATTCGGGTAAAGCAAGAATGTGGCAGGGCGAGACGGTGATCGAAGCGGAAACCATCGAGCTGGATCGCCCGACGCAAGTCCTGCTGGCGAAAGGAAATGTGCGCGGGGTATTCCCGCAAGCCGGTTGGAATCCGAAGCCGCGTGATGCAGCATCCGTTGCGTCTCTGAATCTCACGAGTTCTAAGCTGCCCGCAACGCCGAGCAAGCCAGCTGCCATAAAACCGCACGCGGGACCGCAGTTAGGCCATGTTCGCGGCGGTCTGCTGACGTATTGGGAAACGGAATCGCGAGGCCGAATCGAGGAGGGCGCGCGGGTGGATTCTGAGCAAGGATCTATCCAAGCGGAGCGAATCGATCTTTATTTTTCTGACGGCGGTGCCGCAAACAGTACGAAGCAGTTAACGCGTTCTGTAGCTAATGGGGGCGTTACGGTTAGCCAGCAGGATCGCCGCGGCACCTCAGATAAAGCAGAGTACACGGCCTCAGAAGGCAAGTTTGTTCTTTCAGAAGGTAAACCAACTCTATATAGCTCAACTGGCGACACGACCACGGGGCGTCAATTGACCTTCTTTTTTGCGGATGATAGGATTCTTGTAGATTCGGCGGATGGTGCGAGAACCGTGACGCTTCACCAGGTCGAGAAATGACGTGGCATGCTCAAGCTTCAGGCCGTCGAACTCAGTAAGTCGTATCGCGGGCGTAAAGTTGTAGATGACGTCAACCTGGAGATCAGCCAGGGTGAAGTTGTAGGTCTGTTAGGGCCCAACGGCGCTGGGAAGACGACTACGTTTTATATCCTGGTCGGTTTAGCCCGGCCGGATTCTGGGCGAGTCCTCTTGAACGGGGACGATATCACCGACCTCCCCATGTACCTCCGGGCCCGCAATGGAATCAGTTATCTGCCGCAAGAACCTTCGGTTTTCCGGCAACTTACGGTGGAAGAAAACCTGATTGCGGTATTGGAAACGCTGCCCCTGACTTCCGAGCAGCAGCGGGACCGCCTTGAGGAGCTATTGGCGCAGATGAAGCTGGAAACGGTACGATCGAACGGGGCTTACACGCTGTCTGGAGGCGAGCGGCGCCGCCTGGAAATTGCGCGCTCCCTGGTCCTGGAGCCTGCTTTCATCCTGTTGGACGAGCCTTTTGCGGGAATTGACCCGCTGACTGTCGTAGATATTCAGAAGATTATCACTGAATTGAGCCGCGAGGGCATTGGCGTCCTGATCACAGACCACCAAGTACGCGAAACCCTGAATGTTACCGATCGCGCTTACATTGTTCAGAACGGCAAAGTGCTTGCCAAGGGGACGCCGGACGACCTCAGCGGCAATGCCGAAGTGCGCCGTGTTTATCTGGGAGATCATTTCCGTTTGAATTGACGCTATTATGAGCTGGCTTCAGCCAAAACTTCACTTACGGGTCGCGCAGAAGCAGATACTGACACCGGGCCTGGTTCAGATGGTCAGCGTGCTGGCCCTGAATCGACTGGAACTGCGCGAGATGATCAATCAGGAAATGATTGAGAATCCCGTCCTCGAAGAGCTTTCCGAAGAGAGCGTCACCCCCGAAGATTACAGCGCGGAAACATTCCTCAAAGCAGAAACCGAAAAGATTCCCGCCACCGAACCGGTCAGCCAGTTCGAAGATTTCGATGTGGCCTCATTCTTTAATCAGTATCTCGATAGCGGCGGCGGCAATCCGGAGCGCGGCGAGAGCGAAGTTATTGAGCGGCCTTCGTTTGACAAGTTTCTTTCTTCCGCTCAGGGGCTTACCGAACATCTTGCGTGGCAGATGAGCGTGACGGTCTGCAACGATGTGGTGCGCGAAATCGCCGAAGCCATCATCGGAAATCTGGATGAGAACGGCTACCTCAGCGCGTCCCTCGAAGAAATTTCGCAAAACGGAAAGTACTCGATGGAAGACGTCGAGGAAGCGCTGGCCGTGGTGCAGGAATTCGATCCGCTGGGCGTCGCTTCGCGGAACTTGCGCGAATGCCTGCTGACACAGCTGCGCACGCTCGATGATCAAAATACATTGGCGATGCAGATTGTTTCCGAGTGCCTGCCCAAGCGGCCTCTGGCGGCGAGCGAAGCGGAAGAACTGAGCGCGGAAACTCCGCTGGCGCGCCTGCTGCAAGCCAATCAGCTAAAAGAAATTGCCCGCGCGCTGAATCGTCCTGTGGAACTTGTGAAGCGCGCCGTCGATGTGATCAAGAAGCTCGATCCGCGCCCCGGCCTGCGCTACAACAAAACGCAGCCGCGGCTTGTTGAACCGGACGTGTACTTCCGCAAGGTGGACGATCAGTGGCAGGTTTTCATGAACGATGACGACGTGCCGCAGCTGCGCCTCTCACCTGTGTATCGCAGGCTGCTGGCGCGCGATGCCGCCGACCGCGAAGTGCGCAACTACGTGAAAGAGCGCGTGACCGCCGCGATGCAGCTGATGAAAAGCATCGAGCAGCGCAAGCACACCATCCTGCGCGTGTGCCAGATTATTATCGAGCGTCAACGGGAATATCTCGATCATGGCGCGGACCGTCTGAAGCCCATGATGATCAAGGAAGTGGCGGAGGAAGTGGGCGTGCACCCCTCCACCGTGAGCCGCGCTGTTTCCAGCAAGTATGCGCATACGCCGCAGGGCGTGCTCGAACTGCGCTCATTCTTCTCTGAATCGGTGAATGGTCCGGAAGGCAGCAGCATGTCGCTGCAAACTCTGAAGCGCCTCGTGAAGAAAATGATCGACGAGGAAGATACTTCGCACCCGCTGACCGACGACCTGATTGCCAAGAAACTGGACGACGCCGGAATTCATGTCACGCGCCGCACGGTTGCCAAATATCGCGAAGATCTCCGAATTCCCAGCACGCACCAGCGCCGGGTCAAGGTTTAGGATGCCCGCGTGAAGCGCAGAAACGCGCGCGACGCTCGACAACTGGTGATTCTCACCGGGCTGAGCGGCTCGGGTAAAAGTACGGTCCTCAAAACATTTGAAGACCTCGGTTTTTACTGCGTCGATAACCTTCCCGTTGAACTGATTCCTACATTCAGCGAATTGCACATGCGCTCCGGCGGAGAAATCCAGCGCGCGGCGTTGCTCGTGGACGTTCGTGAAGGGGAGCAACTCGAAAAGCTCCCTGCGATTTTGCGGCGATTGCGCTCGGAAGATCCCGCGACCCTGGTTTTCATCGAAGCGACGGAGGATGCCCTGCTGCGGCGCTTCAGCGAGACGCGGCGGCCGCATCCGTTGGGGCATGACCGTCCCGTGCTGGAAGGTTTGCGGCGCGAACGCATTCTGATGGAGCCGATTCGCAAGCTGGCCGACGTGGTGATTGACACCACAAAATTTAATGTTCATGAATTGCGCCAGTTCATCACGCACAGTTTCCAAAAAACCGATCGCCGTCCGATGATGGTTTCGCTCATGAGCTTCGGGTACCGGCATGGGCTCCCGGCGGACGCGGACTTAGTGTTCGATGTCCGCTTTCTGCCCAACCCGCACTTCATTCCCAAGCTGCGCAAATATTCCGGACGCGATCCGCGAGTCGCGCGCTACATTCGCTCATTTCCGCAGACCGAGGAATTCTTGCGGCGTGTGGAAGGGATGCTGATTTATTTAATTCCGCATTACATTCGTGAAGGAAAGAGCTATTTGACGATAGCCTTCGGTTGCACCGGGGGCAGGCATCGTTCGGTGATGATGGCGGAATCCGTGCGCAAGACGCTGCACAAAAAAGGCTACGCGTCCAAAGTAGTGCATCGCGACCTGGCGAAGTAGGGTTATGTGGCATAGGCTTCAGCCTGTGCGATTTTAGTCCTTGCAAGCACTAAACCCGCACAGGCTGAAGCCTATGCCACTGAAACTTGACAAACGTTCTAGCGATTCGTAGCGTACCTAGGCCCAGCATATTGGTTTATCCAACAGGGGATCTGTTCATTCTTGAATAAGCGACAAGAACTCGGCCGATTGCTGCGCTATGTGATGCCGTATAAGCTGCGGCTCGCCGCCGGCGTGGCGTGTCTTTCGGTTGTCGGACTCGCGGAAGGCTTGATCGCGCTGATGATTACGCCAATTTTCGATCGCGTACTCAATCCTCAGGCTCCCGATTCCAAGCTTCTGCTCATTAAAAATCCGCTGACGCACCAGGCGATTTACCTGAATTCGTTTCTTCCGTCCGGCATTCACAGCGTGGGAAATCTTTTTGCAATCGCCATTCTCACCGTCTTCATCGGCAAGGGTTTTGCTGAGTTCCTGGGAAACGTGCTCGTGCAGCACGCTGGAATTGCCGGCGTCACCGATTTACGAAACGAAGTTTATTCAAAAGTGATCCGCCAGCCGATCGGCTTTTTTCAGCACCACCAGACGGGGCGTTTGCTTTCCACGGTAATCAACGACGTGGAGCGTGTGCGCAACACATTTTCGGAATATCTGGCGCTGGGCTTCCGGCATGTTTTCACTTTGTTTTTTCTGCTCGCTGTGCTGTTTGCTACCAGCTGGAAAATGACGCTGGGCTCGATCATCCTTTTGCCCATGGTCATGATTCCGGTCCGAATGCTCGGAAAGCGCATTCGCCGCTCGACCGAGAAAATTCAGGCGGGCATCGGCGAACTCTCGCAAATTCTGGAAGAGACAGTCAGCGGCAACCGCGTGGTAAAAGCATTCGGGATGGAAGATTTCGAGATCGGAAAATTTCGCGCCTCCGCGCAAGGCCTCCTCGTCGAAAACATGCGCTGGATTCGAGCCGCGGTGGCCACGTCTCCGCTAATGGATTTGCTGGGCGCGGGCGTCATCGTTCTTGTGTTAATGTACGCGCGCGTACAAATAAAAACCGGCGTGATGACGGCTGGGATTTTCGTCACATTCATCTACGCGTTGTTCAAGTCTTACGAGCCCGTCAAGGGGCTCGGCAACGTGTACCAGCAATTTGAACTGGCCTTTGGTGCCACGGCCAAAGTTTTTGAATACATTGGGAGCCCCGGAGAGCCCGCCGACGAACCGGAATTGCCCGCGCTCCTGCCGTTTTCACGCAGTGTGGAATTCGATCGAGTTGGATTTGCGTACGATGCGGATACGCCGATCCTGCGCGACATTTCTCTCATGGCGCGCGCCGGCGAAGTGATCGCGATAGTCGGATCGAGCGGCGCGGGCAAAACCACGCTGGTAAATCTTTTGCCGCGATTTTACCCGGTCACGTCCGGAGTATTACGCATCGATGGCATGGACGTGAGGGAAGTGACGCTGCGGTCGTTGCGCGAACAGATGGCCATCGTCACGCAGGAAACGATCCTGTTCAATGACACGGTGTGGAACAACATCTGTTACGGCCGGCCGGGTTTGCCGGCAGCTCGCGTGGAAGCCGCGGCCAAAGCGGCCTTGGCGCACGATTTCATCACGGAATTGCCGAAGGGCTACCGCACCATGCTCGGCGATCGAGGGCAGCGCCTGAGCGGCGGCCAGCGCCAGCGCATCGCCATCGCGCGCGCCATCCTGAAGGACTCGCCCATCCTGATTCTGGACGAGGCCACTTCCGAACTCGATTCCGAGTCCGAGATGCTGGTGCAGCGGGCGCTTTCCAACTTGATGATGAATCGCACCGCATTCGTTATCGCGCATCGCCTCTCGACGATCCGGCGCGCGGATAAGATTCTCGTTCTGGACGACGGAAAAATCGCGGAGACCGGTACGCATGCGGAACTCCTTGCGCGTGGCGGAATTTACTCGCGACTTTACGAAATGCAGTTTGCGGACATGGATGACGCGGCAACTCCCGCGCCCAAGGCGGAATGATGAAGGCTATGGCGGCCCCGGCAGGAATCTACTCGATGACCGGATTTGCGCAAGCGCGCGTGGAGCGCGATGGTAGCGCCGTGCGCATCAATTTACGAAGTGTGAACCATCGCTTCCTCGATTTACATCTGCGCATGCCGGATGGATTTGAAGTGTTCGAATCGCGCATTCGCCAGGCCGTTCGAAACCGTTTGCGCCGCGGGCATGTGGACATCAACGTGTATTACGAGGCGGGCGGGACGGGCGCCATCGAAGTGAACCACGAAATTGCCGAATCGTATTTGAAGGCTGTGGAACGGTTGCGCAGCGAATTTAAGATAAACACCGAGCCGGACCTGATTTTGCTGCTGCGGTTGCCAGGAGTGGTTGCCGCGCCCGGAACCGCGGGCGAGTGGCAGAACGAAGAAAAGCAGGAACAGTTGGGCGCACAGGTGGACGCGTGCCTCGAGCAGGCCCTGAATAAAATGGAAGTGATGAGGCGCTCCGAAGGCCAGTCTCTGCTCGCGGAGATGCAGGGGATTCTGTGGCGCATCGGCACGCGGACAGCGGAAATCGAAAAGCTTACGGAGCTTGTTCGGCCTGCGATTGCGCAGCGATTGGAACTGCGGCTCAGCGAGCTTCTGAAGGGCGCGCAGGTGGATCCGATACGCTTGGCGCAGGAAGCTTCCATTCTCGCCGAGCGCAGCGACGTGAGCGAAGAACTGGCGCGCCTGCGCAGCCACGTGGAGCAGTTCGGCAAGCTGCTTGTGGGCGCCGGAGAAGCAGGAAAAAAACTCGATTTTCTTTTGCAGGAAATGCAGCGGGAGGCGAACACGTTGTTGTCAAAAACGCCTGGAGTGGAATCGGGTGGGCTGGCGATTACCGGATTGGCGCTGGAAGTGAAATCCGATATCGAGAAGCTGCGTGAGCAGGCGCAAAACGTCGAATGACCCTTTCCCACGCGCAATCGCCGCTCGTGTTCATCGTATCTGGACCATCCGGGTCGGGCAAATCGACCCTCGTGCAAAAAATGCTGGAAGTGCCGGGCACGATGTTTTCCGTATCGTGCACAACGCGTCCGCCGCGGGCCACAGAGAGCGCCGGAAAATGGTATGATTTTGTATCCCAGGATGAATTCGAACGAAAAGTTCAGTCGGGCGATTTCCTGGAGCATGCCCGAGTTTTTGGAAAACATCAGTACGGCACGCCGCGCCGCTGGCTGGATGAAGCGAGGGCCAAAGGGCTGGATTTGGTGCTGGAAATTGACGTACAGGGCGCGGAACAGGTAAAACAGAAGCTGCCCCACGCGGTGGCTATTTTTATTTTGCCGCCGGCGAAGGAAGAATTGGAAAGGCGCTTGCGCGTTCGCGGGCAGGATTCGGAAGATGCCATCAAGCGCAGGCTGGAACGGGCCGAGCAGGAAATTCGGCGGTACGCAGCGTACGATTTTCTGGTGGTCAACGACGATATGGATCGCGCCGGGCGCGAAATCCAGGCCATCACGGTAGCAGCGCGATGTCTGCGCAGTTGTTTGAGCCAGCGCGCGCACATGATATTGGAATCTTTTGGAGGATGACGAGTTTATGACGACACCTGAAAGTCAGGCACCGGATAGCAAATTTGCATTTGTGGTGGTTGCAGCGCGGCGAGCCAGGCAGCTCATGCTTGGGGCGTCGCCACTTGTGGCCAACCCGCACTCACTGAAATCCACGCGCATTGCCGTGGAAGAGTTGCGCGCGGGCGTGCTCGAATATCAGCTGCCGGATATCCCGGGCGACTTGCTGGACAAGGATGGAAAGCGGCGCAAGGACTAACGGGCGAAACGTTTATGCGCGTAGCACTCGGTGTCTCCGGCGGAGTGGCTGCCTACAAGGCGGCGGAACTTGTGCGCAAACTCCAGCAGGACGGAATCGAAGTGCAAGTGATTATGACGGACAGCGCGCAGGAATTCATCACACCTCTCACATTTGCGGCACTCACCGGACAAAAAGTAATCACCAAAATGTTTGGCACGGAAGCGGAAGGCGGCGCGAATGTGGAAAGCGCCATCGAGCATATCGCCGTGGCGCAGCGCATCGATTTGCTGGTGATCGCTCCGGCCACGGCGAACACAATCGCGAAAATGGCGCGCGGAATTGCCGATGACTTTCTGACCACGCTGTATCTGGCGACGACGGCGCCCGTGGTGGTGGCTCCCGCGATGAACGTGAATATGTGGGAGCACGCGGCGGCGCAGGAAAACGTAGAGATTTTGCGCGCGCGCGGTGTGCATATCGTGCCGCCGGAGGAAGGGTATCTGGCGTGCGGCATGACCGGCGCGGGGCGGCTAGCCAGTGTGGACTCGATCGCCGCTGCCGTGCGTGCGCGGCTCGGCATCTCCCATGATTTGCAGGGAGAAACGATCATCGTTACGGCTGGCCCGACGTGCGAAGATCTTGACCCTGTTCGATTCCTCACGAATCGCTCTTCAGGGAAAATGGGATACGCGCTGGCCGCGGCTGCGGCCCGTCGCGGAGCGAAAGTAATTTTGATCAGTGGGCCGACGCGGCTCGATCCTCCGCAGGACGTGCAATTTATTTCCGTGTGCAATACGGAGCAGATGCATCGCGCGGTGCTCGATAATTTTCAGCATGCTACTTCACTGATCATGGCCGCGGCGGTGGCGGATTATCGGCCCGTTGCGCCGCAAACGAAAAAAATGAAGCGCGGAAATGGCCGCTTGAATTTGGAACTCGAACCGACCGTGGACATTCTGTCGGATGTGGCGCGCGGGAAAGGGAATCGCGTGATTGTTGGATTTGCGGCGGAAACGGAAAACGTTGCGGCGCACGCGCGAGCCAAGCTGGAATCGAAGGGCGCGGATCTGATCGTCGCGAATGATGTGACCGCGGAGGGCGCGGGCTTCGATCACGACACAAATATCATCACTTTGTATTTTCACGACGGCAACGAAAAGGCGTTTGAGCGCATGCCGAAGATTGAAGCGGCGCACCGCATTCTCGACCAGCTGCGCGGCTTGAGAAAGTCCGCGGTACACGCGCTGGAACAGCCGGCAGAAACGCAGCGCACCCGCTGATCTACCGATGAACACCACTTCCACGCAAACAGCCCGTGAAAAACTGGAAGCCTGGCTTCGCTATTACGAAGATTTAAACCTCGGCGCTTTTTATACTGACCGGAGAACAATGCCCAAACGTGGGAGCCTGAAACGAGCAGCGGACGCAGCGCCGAAGGAAAAGGCGCCGCAAGTTGCTGTGCCTGCCGCCCTAGAAGAATCTCTACCGCCTATCGTGAGCGAAGTGGTCAGGATCCCTGCACTCGCGAAGGGACTTCACCTAGTGCCCGCGCAGCCCGCGTTCAATGTGCTTGACCGCGTTGAGGGCGATAGCCTGGCGCGCATCCAGGAAGACCTCGGCGACTGCACGCGCTGCCGCCTGCATACTACGCGAAATAAAATTGTGTTCGGCGCGGGCAACGAACATGCCGAGTTGGTGTTTGTGGGAGAAGGTCCCGGCCGCGACGAAGACATGCAGGGTTTGCCGTTCGTGGGGCGGGCGGGAAAATTGCTGACGCAAATGATCGAGGCTATGACCTTGACGCGTGATCAGGTATACATCGCGAACGTCGTGAAATGCCGGCCTCCGGAAAATCGCAAGCCTGAGGACGACGAGTCCGCCACATGCTCCCCTTTCCTGTATCGCCAGATCGATGCCATTGCGCCGAAAGCGATTGTCTGCCTAGGACTGACTGCCGCGCAGTCGCTTCTGAAAACCAAAGATTCAATCTCCAAAATTCGCGGCGAGTGGCTCGACTATCGCGGAACAAAACTCATGGTCACCTATCATCCCGCGTACTTGCTGCGCAATCCGCCAGCGAAGGCCGACGTCTGGAAAGATCTGCAAAAAGTGATGGCGCTCCTCGGCTTGAAAGCGAAGAAGGGTTCCAAGTAGGACAGGCTTCAGCCTGTCTGGGTTTGAATTTTGTTGCCGCGGCTACAATTAAGTTCAAGATCAAGATCAAGATCAAAAGAAGACAGGCTGAAGCCTGTCCTACTCTCACATGTCCTCCAGCTATTGCGAAGTTGCGCTTCCGGTTCCGATGCGCACGATGTTCACGTATGAGATTCCGGACCGGCTTGCCGGCTCGGTCTTTGCGGGGAGCCGTGTGCTCGTGCCGTTTCGCAATCGCGCGATGACCGGCGTGGTAGTAGAGCCCTCCGTCCGCCGTCCGGATCCCAGACTCGTAAAAAACGTAAGAGAAATTGTGGAAGTGCTGGACGCGATTCCCGCGCTGCCGACGAACCTTGTGGAACTCGGGCGATGGGTGAGCGGCTACTACGTGGCGCCGATGGGGGAAGTGTTTCGCGCGATGCTGCCGCCGCAAATCGATTTGCGGCACGAGCGCGAATTTCTGTTGACGGAGGCAGGGCGCGCGCAGCTTGCACAACTCCACTCATTGGGAAACCGCAGCGAAACGGAAGTGGCGGACATGGCGCTGCTCTCTTTGATGGAGATTGAGGGTCGCCCCGTGCGCGCGGATCGTCTGCACAAGTTGCCGGGCGGCGAAGCGGCGGCGGAGCGTTTGCTGCGCCGAAAATATCTGGAAGGCCGCGAAGTGGCTGTGCATCGCAAAGCGCGCGTTCAAAAAATTGTGGCATGGAACGATATGGCATCTTCCGGGGAGATGCCTCCGGTCGACTCGAGCGCGGCGCTGCCGGAAAAAGAAGCGCGCGTGTTTCACGTGCTGGCCGAGGAGCGCGGGCCGCTGCCGCTTCCGCGGCTTGCAAGGCTGGCAAAGGTTTCGCGACCGCTCATCGAGCGAATGATTCGCGACGAAAAATTAAATTGTTGGGAAGAGCCGATCGCCATTGAGGAAGACTTGTTCGACGCGGACTACACGCCGCCATCGAACATTTTGAATGTCGACCAGGAAAGAGAGTTGGCGGTGATCCGCGGCTGGCTTGATGCTGGAGCGTTCAGCGCAGGGCTCTTGTACGGCGTGACGGGCAGCGGCAAAACCGAAGTTTATTTGAATGCTGTGCAAGATGTGCTGGCGCGCGGAAAAACGGCGCTGATTCTGGTTCCGGAAATTGCGCTGACGCTTTGGACCGGCAGATTGTGCCGCGCGAAATTCGGCGCGGGAGTCGCGGTGTTGCACAGCGCGCTCGCGGAAGTGGAGCGCGCGCGCGAATGGTGGCGCGTGCGGCGAGGCGAGGCGCGCGTGGTGGTGGGAACGCGCTCGGCCGTGTTCGCGCCGGTGGAAAACCTCGGGCTGATTGTGGTCGATGAAGAGCAGGAGGCCAGCTACAAGCAGGAGGAAACGCCGCGCTATCACGGGCGCGATGTGGCTGTCGTGCGCGCGAAACTGGAAGGCGCTGTGGTGCTCCTCGGTTCTGCGACGCCTTCCCTTGAAAGTTTTCAGAACGCGCGAACCGGGAAATATCAACTCTTGCAGCTCGATTCGCGCGTGGAGAACCGTCCAATGGCGCCGGTGGAAATTGTCGATTTGCGCGCAGATTTCAAAGCTACGAATAACGCCGGTCCGATTTCTTCGAAGCTTAGCAAGGCCATGTCTACGCGACTTGCGGGGGGCACGCAATCGCTGATCCTCATCAATCGGCGCGGCTATTCCTGGTCCGTACTTTGCCGCTCCTGCGGAATTAGTGTGCAATGTGAAAATTGCAGCATTTCGCTGACCTATCACAAACAGCGCCAGCGCCTCGAATGCCACTACTGCGGATTTTCGCGGCGTGTGCCGGACGCGTGCCCGAAGTGCGGCTCCGAACATATTTATTTTTTTGGCGCGGGCGCGGAGCAGCTCGAAGAAAAATTGCGCGAGAAATTTCCCGAAGCCAAAATCGCGCGGCTCGACCGCGATTCCGTGCGCACGAAAAGCGCGTACCAGCAAGTCCTCGGAGATTTCGCGACGGGGAAGATCGATATTTTAGTGGGCACGCAGATGGTGGCGAAGGGCCACGATTTTCAGCGCGTCACGCTCGTGGGGGTGATTTCCGCAGATTCGCAGCTGAGCTTGCCGGATTTTCGCGCGGCGGAACGTACGTTTCAACTGTTGACGCAAGTGGCGGGACGAGCGGGGCGCGGAGATTTGCCCGGCGAAGTGCTTGTCGAAACGTATTATCCGGAACATTACGCGATTCAACTTGCGGCGCGACAGGATTACCTTACTTTTTTTGAGAGGGAAGTGGAGTTCCGGCGATTGCTGCATTACCCGCCGTTCACGGCGCTGGCCAGTATCTTGGTGCGCGACACAAAAATTGAGAATGCAATTCGCTGGTCGCGCCAGCTCTCGGCGTTTTTGGCGCCAATGGAATCGCGCGGCGTGAAAGTGCTTGGCCCTGCCGCAGCGCCGCTCGCGCGGCTGAAGCGCGAGTACCGTTTTCAGTTTTTGCTGAAGGCGCCCAAAAGAGCCCAGCTCACGCGCGCTGTTTCGGAGTTACTGTCATTCAGCGAGGAAAAAGAAATTCCGCAGAAGGCAGTCTTGGTGGATGTCGATCCGCTGAGCTTGTTTTAGGGTTTTAGTAGGACAGGCTTCAGCCTGTCTGGGTTTGAGGTGTGACTTTTGCCGCGGTAAAGGAAGTCAAAAGAAGACAGACTGAAGCCTGTCCTACCTTACCAAAACTGGCATGGGCATGAAGCACAGCGCGAAAATCAATACTGCTACTCCCGCCCACAACAGGCGCGTTCGATCCAGCTTTTCCCAGCGGTTCATCAGCGGCGGATGGCGGAATCCGATGGCCAGCAGCAGCACGGCCCACATGATCCACCCTTGCCAGAAAAAAATCCCCAAAGGAACGAGTAGCAGCGCAACGGCCAGCGTGATTTTTTTGTGATACTTGCTGGCCACGGAATATAAAATGTGCCCGCCATCGAGCTGACCGCCCGGAAGCAAGTTCAGCGAAGTGGCAAACAGGCCCACCCACGCCGCGCGCCCGACCGGATGGAGCAGCAAATTTCCGAGTGCCACACCGGGGCGCAGGACGGCCCCGAGGAAACGCAGAATCAGCGGATGCCCGAACACAACGAGGGAATGCGCCTCAGAAAGCGGCACCACCTTTGAGTAGTAAATGGCAATGGCGAGAGCAGGAACGGCAAACAGAAATCCTACGACCGGCCCTGCCAGGCCCACGTCGAACAGCGCCTTGCGATTGTAAATCGGCGAACGAATGCGGATGAATGCGCCTAACGTTCCGATCAGCGTGGGCGCGGGCAGAAAATAGGGATAGCTCGCGGAGATTCCGTAGTAACGACATGCGAAAAAATGTCCGAGCTCATGCGCCAGCAAAATGCCAATCAATGTAAACGCAAAGGGAATTCCGGCCAGCAAAATTTGCGGGTGCGTGAGCATTAATTTAAAGGTGGAAAACAGCGCATCGAAATCGGGCGATTGGCCGGATGCGTAGGACGAAGCGTATTGCGCGCCCACGGCGAGCGTGGAAACCAGTGTCATCAAAAAAAGAAATATCGCGATGACGAAAGATTTGCGCTGCCTGCGCGCTTCG
>DASRQU010000023.1:0-56849 GCA_035696345.1 Candidatus Acidiferrales bacterium | reverse complement strand
AAAATGTTAGAACAAGAGAATGGGCAGATGACAGAAGGTTCGCCGCGCTGGATGGGAATAGCTGTGGTAGGCCTGGCGATTCTCTCGGCAGTGGGCGTAGGCATGGCATGGAACGCCGGAAGCCACGCGCATGATGCGGAGCAAGCGCTTGCAGCACAGTCCAAGACTTTTCAGGCTACAGAAGACGGGATCAGTCAACGCGTGGCGCAAGGCGAGCGTACCAACGCCGAGTTGCAGTCCGAAGTTAACTTGGTGGGCGACAAGCTGAAACTTACGCAAACCGAGCTTTCCACGGCCCGCGGCCAGGTGAAACAAAGCCGCGCCGATTACACGAAGAAGCTGAACGACGTGCAGTCAACGCTGGCGACGAAAGCCAGCACGGATGATGTGAAGGCTCTGGGTACGGACGTGACCGGCGTGAAGTCCGATCTGGACGCAACCAAGGGAAACATTCAACAACTGCGCGGCGAGCACGGCGAACTGATCGCGCGCAACCACGAAGAACTTGAGCAGCTGAAGCGCATGGGCGAACGCGATTACTACGAGTTCTCCCTGGCGAATAAGGGACAGAAACAGCGTGTGGGCCAGACGCAGATCGAATTCCGCAGCGCCAGCGCTAAGAAGCACCAGTTCACGATTGCGATGTACGTGGACGACATGCGTCTTGAAAAGAAGAACAAGGCCGTCAACGAACCCATCTACTTCTACGCCGGCGGTTCGCGCCAGCCTATGGAATTGGTGGTCAACCAGGTGAGCGACAAGAAGATTTCGGGCTACCTGAGTGCGCCGAAAGCCATCGCAGCCTCCGCAAACGTGAACTGAAAACTAACCCGTTTCACACTGATGCAGGTTGTGAATAGAGAGGGCCGCTGCGGCGGCCCTTTTTATTTTCGGTTACTGTGACATAGGCTTCAGCCTGTGGGGGTTCGGCCTTGCAAGAACTAAATTCCACAGGCTGAAGCGTATGCCACATAAAGCTCACAACAGTGGTTTCAGCTGCTGCAATTCTGAATTGTCTGGAAACACGCGCAGACCAAATTTCACGGCCCTTGCAGCGGCGGCGGAGTCTCCCAAATTTTTATCTGCTTTAAATAACAGCGGGTACACTTCTGAATTTTCATCAGGAAAAAATCGCATTACAAATTCGAGATTCTTCCTGACCTCCGCCCAATTATTTTGCCTCACCCGCAATTTGCCCAAATCCATGTGCGCCTGATAACTGTAGGGATCTGCGGCAAGGCAGTCCATTATGGCGCGATACGCTTCGTCGAGTTTGCCTTCGTGAAGCAAAATATCCCCAAGCTGCGCTTCTGCGGCGGCGTCGGGACTCGGCGTGGCTGCCATCAGGCGGCGCTGCAGGGCCTCCGCTTCCGGCCATCGCGAAAAATCCGTCTCGAGTTTTGTGAGCGACGTGAGCGCCCGCAAATTTTGTGGATCGCGCACGAGGATTTCCTGGAACAATTGCCGTGCTTTTTGATTGTTGCCGAAGCGGCGATTCGATTCCGCCACTCCCCATGCGGCCTCGAGCGAGTGGGGATCGATGGCCAGGGCTGAGTCGAAGGCATGCAGCGCAGTGCGGAAATCGGCCTGGGCCAGCGCGGCGCGGCCGCGAATGTTTTGAATAGCAGCCGTTGCGGGACGACGGTCGAGCGCGTGTAGAAAACGTTCGGCGCCTTCACCGTCTTCCTGATTGACGGAAGTTTCGGCTGAGGCGGCGAGCGCCGCATCCCGCGTGTCTTCCGGAAAATCTTCGGGCAACGGGTTTTTCTGCTCACGCAAAATCGCTTCGCGGTTTTTATCTTC
Organism: Candidatus Acidiferrales bacterium; assembly: GCA_035696345.1. Lineage (GTDB taxonomy): Bacteria > Acidobacteriota > Terriglobia > Acidiferrales > UBA7541 > Palsa-360. Next base: position 55,046 of record DASRQU010000023.1, on the reverse strand, counting down.
CAGTCCATGAACCAACAGCGAGAGCGGCGCGTGATACTCCAGCAGCGTCTGGTCATCCGAATTGATTCGCGCGCCATCGCTGAACTTTCGCAACCCCGTATCGTCCAGCAAATAAAATCCGAAGAGGCCAGCGCCGTCCTGCATGCCGAGTTGCACATAGTGGTCATGCAGTCGCAGCGAACCGTACAAAGATTGCGCACGTTTTGCAATTTCGCCGGAGGGCGGGCTGGGAGCCATCAGGATCAAGTCTGGCGCGTCGCCGTGCCAGAGCGTTGCTCCATGAAATTCCGTGAGAAATGTGGCGAACACCATTTTTAAATCTTCTGGGTAGAGCGAATAGGCCTGCATCCACTGCACAAAAAGGCCATCGGACGTGAGCCTGCTGTGTACGGCGGCATAAAATTCGCGTGTAAAAAGTGTGGCCACGCCGGCGATCCAGGGATTGGATGGCTCGGAAATAATCAGGTCGTATCTGTCGCGCGTGGTGAAAAGAAAATTGCGCGCGTCATCAAACGTAACGTGCACGCGCGGATCGAGCAGTACGTTGCGATTTAATGATGCGAGAAACGGAGCGGCTTCCACGACGGCGGGTTCGATTTCCACGATGTCCAGGCGTTCGAGATCCGGATAACCGACGAGCGCCGAGGCCGTCATGCCGCTGCCGAAGCCCACAATTAGCACGCGGCGCGGGATATGTGCGAGAGCGCCGAGATGCCCGAGCAGAAGCTGCGTCGTGGCATCGTGATTGGAGGCGTCCACTTTTCCGTTTGTGCGCAGCGCGACGTAGTCGCCCGTGCGCGCCACCGAAATATTGGCGTTCAAGCCGTCGCGGAAATAGACGATGTCCAGGGCGTGCGCGTTTTCTCGCAGAGTGAGCGGGCGATCGTACAGATTCCAATACATCAGCGTGTTGAAGGAAGCGACGGCGGGATCGTAAAAATAGTTTGAGAAGCCGATCAGAATCGCGGCGACAGCCAGCAGAAGATTCCCGGCGAGCGCCGCAATTTTCCAGTTCGATCTCGGCGTGTATCTCCACGAAATTGCGGTGGCAACTACGAGGTTCACAGCAGCCGTTGCAGCCAGCAGATGAAAACTTCCGATCCGCGGCATCAGCCAGAAGCCGGCGGCGAGCGCACCCACAATCGCGCCCAGCGTATTCCACGCGTAGGCGCGGCCCACAGCGGCGCCCGTGCTGCCGCCCGATTCGGATTTTCCACCTGCGATCAGGACGACGACAGTGGGAAAATTGAAACCGAAGACGACGGCAGCAGGCAGCATCGCGAGTGCGCTGGTTACGAATTGCGCGAGCACCAAGCCGCGAAAGGATTCATGCGTGGCGCGCAAGATGGGCGGCAGAACCTCGATGAGGTGCGAGAAAAACACGAGGAACGCGAGGGCCGCAGAGGCGGTGAGCGTTTGCGTGACGGCAAAAGTCGTCGCGCTTGGCTCGCGGCGGCGATTCCATTTTTCAAACAGCGCGCTGCCCAGAACAATTCCCGTAAGAAATGTGCCAAGCATCAACGTGAATGCGTACGTGGAACTTCCGAGTTGCGTGGAAAGCAGTCGCGTCCAGCCGATTTCATAGGACATCGCGGTGGCGCCGACGACCGCAAAACTAGCCAGCAGAAATATCGAAGGGCCAAATGGCGGCGCAGATCGTGAAATTATTTCCTCTTCACAAAATGGCGCGTCGACGGAGGGCGGCGCGAAATTTTCTTCGCGTGAAATTAAGAATGCCAAACTGCCGGCAACCAGATTCAGTGCGACAGCAATTCCCAGCGTGCGCCGTAAGCCGAGCGATGGCAAAAAAAGAAACCCCGCCGCAAAAGTTCCCGCGACTGCTCCGGCTGTGTTGATCCAGTACAGTCGCGATACGCGCGAGCCAAGCTGCGCCGCAGTCTGCGTCACTCCGCGCACCAGCACCGGAAGCGTGCCGCCCATCAAAAATGTGGGCAAGAACAGCACCAGCGCCGATCCTGCGAAACGCAATGCCAGCAGAGAACCTGCATGCCCACTAACATACGGGTACCCAGCCACATACAGCGCGCGAACTCCCGCTAAGCCCACCAGAGAAAGTGCGGCGGACGCTGCAACTCCGAACTCGAGCCAGGCATATAACACAATGGGGCGCCGTAGACGCTCGGCGCGTCCACCGATCCACGCGCTGCCGGCCGCGAGACCTGCCATGAAAACCGCGAGGACCGTAGCGACCGCATACGCGGTATGACCGAAAATAAGGCCGAGCGCCTTGCTCCACACCACCTGATCGATTAGTCCGGCCGCTCCAGATAAGAAGAAGCAGACGAGGGTGACCGCAAATAAATTCTGGCATGAACGCGTCGCTGGCATGACGGGCCGCATGGTAGTCTGGGCATTTGGCGGCGTCAATTCCATCCAATGTATACTGGTAACGCGAGTAAACTTTAAAATAGCCGAAACGGCGGAAAACTTTGCTTGGACCGAGCGATAACGAACCGGAGGACGAGATGAAACTGAGAGAAATCTTACTGCGGCCCGCGCTGGCCGCTCTGCTGATCGCGCCCGCGGCGCTGGCGCAGGACTCCGGCCTGCAACCGCCTGTGGCGAAAAAAATTCCGCACGTCACGCAGATCAACGGCGCCACGCTGAAAGATAATTATTTCTGGCTGCGCGATAAAAAAGATCCTGACGTGATGAAGTATCTGCAAGCCGAGAACGCCTATACGCAGGAGGCAATGAAGCCCACCAAAAATTTGCAGGAATCCCTATACAAAGAAATGCTCGGACATATGAAGCAAACGGACCTGAGCGTGCCCGCGCGAAAAGGCGAATATTTTTATTATTCGCGCACGGAAGAGGGCAAGCAGTATCCCTACCAGTGCCGCAAAAGGGGCAGCCTTGACGCGCCTGAGGAAATTTTACTGGATTTAAATAAGCTGGCGGAGGGCCACAGCTTTCTGGGGCTCGGCGAATTTAACGTGAGCGATGACGGCAACCTGCTGGTCTATTCCATCGACACGACGGGCTACCGGCAATACACCCTATTCGTAAAAGATTTGCGCAGCGGGAAAACTTTGCCCGAACATATCGAACGCGTCGGTTCCACAGCGTGGGCGAACGACAACAAAACAATTTTTTACACGACCGAAGATGCGGTATCCAAGCGTTCCGACAAATTCTGGAAACACACGGTAGGCACTGCGAATAGCGAGCTTGTATACGACGAGAAGGATGAACTGTTTGACTTGGGCGTGGCGCGATCGCTCGATAGGAACATTATTTTCATGGAAGCGGAAGCAAAAACCTCGCGCGAATTCCGGTATCTGCCCGCGGATAATCCGGCGGGCAAATTCAAGATGGTGGTGCCGCGCGAAGCCGGACACGAATATGACGTGAATCACTACGAAGGCCAGTTCTATATCACCACCAACAAAAACGCGCAGAATTTCCGCGTGGTCACCGCGCCCATCAACGATCCTTCCGAAAAAAACTGGAAATCGTTCATCGATTACAATCCCTCAATAAAAATTGAGGGCCTCGAAACTTTTGCGGGCTACCTCGTGGTTTCCGAACGCGAAGGCGGGCTGAATTACCTGCGCGTGATCGACATGAAATCGAAACAGGTGCATCGCATTGCGATGGACGAGCCGGATTACGATCTTTCGATTGGCGATAACCGCGAATATGACACGCCCGTCGTGCGTTTCAATTATCAATCGATGGTTACGCCGCTCACGATCTACGACTACGACATGAAAACGCACGAGCGAAAGTTGATGAAGCAGCAGGAAGTGCCCGGCGGCTACGACGCGAGCAAATATGAAGAGAAGCGAATCTGGGCCGCGGCGCGCGATGGAGTAAACGTTCCGATTTCCGTGGTCAACAAAAAGGGAGTGCCGATGGACGGCTCCGCGCCGATGCTGCTGTACGCGTACGGCTCCTATGGCATTTCTATGTCGCCTACATTTTCCTCGAACCGGTTGTCCTTGCTGGATCGCGGCGTGATCTATGCGGTGGCCTACATCCGCGGCGGAGGCGAACTGGGCGAGGAGTGGCGCGATGAAGGCCGCATGATGTCCAAGATGAATACATTTAATGACTTCATCGATTCCGCCGGATACCTGGTCAAAAATAAATATACGTCGTCGAATCGCCTAGTGATCCAGGGACGCAGCGCTGGAGGAATGCTCATGGGCGCGGTAAACAACATGCGGCCCGATTTGTTCAAGGCCGTGATCGCGCAGGTGCCGTTCGTAGATGTGATCAACACGATGCTCGACGCTTCCCTGCCGCTAACTACCAGTGAATATATCGAGTGGGGTAATCCAAACGAAAAGCCGGCATTCGACTACATGATTCAGTACTCGCCCTACGATAATGTGAAGCCGAAAAATTATCCGGCCATGCTCGTGGAGGTTTCGCTGAACGATAGCCAGGTGCCGTACTGGGAAGGAACCAAACTGGTAGCTAAGCTGCGCGCCACGAAGACGGACAAGAATCAGATCCTGCTGAAGGCCAACCTTGGCGCGGGGCATGGCGGATCCTCTGGACGGTATGATGCCTTGCATGAACTCGCCTTTGATTACTCATATGCTCTGTGGCAAATGGGGATTGAGAATTAGATCTTCGTGGTGCGGGCTAAATGTCACACGCTTCAGCCCGTGGATTTTATTCCTACTTGGACCAAAATCCACAGGCTGAAGCCTGTGCTACTTAAAGGCACGCTGCGTTTCCTACCGTAAAATTAAGGGACATCTACACGTTGAACAGCATTCTCACCTTCCTCCAGCGGGGCTAGCCTCGAATGTGTTGTGCACAAAGAAAGAAAGGATTTCGGAGGAAATCATGGACAATACATACGATCAGAGCAATTCCGGCGGGACGTCCGATCCAACGGGAACAGCCGCACGAATGAAGCAAACTGTAGTTGATAGCGCCAACCAGGCCACGAGCAAGCTCGCTGACCTAGGCAAAAAAACCGTCAGCCAGATCGATTCGACGCGTGAGCCTATCGCCAACACGCTGGACAAATCGGCTTCCAGCCTCCACGAAACTGGCGACAGCGCGGCGCGAGCGGCGCATGCCACTGCCGATAAACTACAGTCGACCGCGCAATATGTTCGGCAGAATGACGTGCAATCCATGTTTGGGGACGTAACTGACCTGGCGAAGCAGTACCCCGGACAGTGCCTCGCGGTAGCCGTGGGAGTTGGTTTCCTGTTGGGGCGTCTGTTGCGGAGTTCCGACTAAGGTCCGCAGCCCAGGAGCGAAGATGTCTTCACACACCGAACGTACGTTGCCGGAATTGTTGCAGGGAGCGGTCAGCAACATTGGGGAAATCGTCCGCTCTGAATTTCAGCTCCAGAAGGTCGAAATCAAGGAATCCACGGCCAAGTTGCGGGGACCTGTCACCCTGCTCGGAGTGGGATTCACTGTTTCTCTGTACGCGGTGGGTTTCCTGCTGCTGGCCGCTGTCTATAAATTGAGCACGATGATGGAAGCGTGGAGCGCAGCGCTTCTCGTCGGCGGGGTGCTAGCCATCGTGGCCATCATCACCCTCATTGGCGCGAAAACCAAACTCAAACACGTAAAAGTCGCTCCCGAGAAAACGGTCGAGACGATGAAGGAGAATATCGCATGGGCGAAAAGACAGATGAAATAGAGCGGTACATTCGAGAGCAACGCCGTGAGCTTGGCCAGAACCTCAATCAGTTGCAACAAAAGGTCAAGGACACGGTGGACTGGCGGAGTCAATTCGAGCAGCATCCGGTAGCCATGCTTGGCATCGCGATGGGCGGTGGATTTTTGTTGTCCGCGATTCTGGGGTCCGGACGTAGAAACAAATACGTCAGCCCACTAACGGACCGCTCCACTTGGGATTCCGATCCTTCAGTTGCCACCACATCGTCGCCTGCGCCGAGTCGCATGAACGGCAAAGCAACAGAGCAGTGGAATGCAGTGAAAGCAGCATTGATTGGCGTAGCGGCGTCGAAACTGGGCGATGTAATTGAGTCTGTAGTGCCCGGCTTCAACGACGAATATAGTAGAGTGAAGACAAACTCCGATCCATACTCGCGTAATCGGATTTAGCGGTTTACTTCTTACAAAACAATCTCGACTCCGGAACGAGCAGAACCCAGAGTCAAACGGGCTCCCGCAGCGCTCTCTGTGGCTCTTCTCTTTCTCAGGTCGCTGAGAAAGAGGAGGGCACGGAGAAAATCTTAGCTATACTTGCTGCATTCGAATTTTCCCCTTCTTTTCATTCCCAATTTAATTCGTGCATAGAAGCAGATCGTGTGCTCATGAGGGTTGACAGTCGCGGGTGGCTCCGACTATCGTGACCATACTGTGAAAATTCTTGTGATTGGCAGCGGTGGACGCGAGCACGCGATGATCTGGCGGCTGCGTCAATCGCCCCACGTGGAAAAAATCTCGTGTGCGCCTGGCAATGGCGGAATTGCGGACCTCGCCGAATGCGTAGCCGTGGACGCGGGCGATGTGCCTGGGCTTGTCGCGCTCGCCGAGCGGTTGAAGCCGGACTTCACGGTGGTAGGGCCGGAAGCGCCACTTGTCGCGGGCATACGCAACAAATTTGAATGCCGGGGTATGAAGCTCGTCGGTCCATCGCAGCGTGACGCGCGGCTTGAGGGCAGCAAGATTCATGCGAAAGAGTTCATGACACGGTACGGCATCCCAACGCCCACTCTGTATGGCGAGTTTGAATCGCCCATTGAGGCCATCCGTGCGCTGGACGCAGTGGACTGGCCGGTAGTGATCAAGGCGGATGGTTTGTGCGCGGGAAAAGGCGTGCTGGTAGCAGAAACACGCGCCGAGGCGGAGTCATTTATCCGCCGCGTGATGCAGAAGCACGAGCTTGGACCAGGCGGCACGCGGCTGCTGTTCGAACACGCACTGAAGGGCGAGGAGCTTTCGTTCATCGTGCTGACGGACGGCAAAACTTTTCTGCCCATGGCGCCAACGCGCGACCATAAGCGCGTGTTTGACGGGGATCGCGGGCCGAATACGGGCGGCATGGGCGCCTTCACCATGGATGGAATGATTACGCCCAAGTACGAATCAATGATTTACAAAGACATCGTTTGCCCCACGATCAAAGGGCTCTCGGAAGAGGGCATTCCATACACGGGTTTCCTTTATTTTGGGCTGATGCTCACTGCGAGCGGGCCGATGGTCTTGGAATACAACTGCAGGCTGGGCGATCCGGAAACGCAGCCGATTATGACGCGCATGGACTTCGACCTTGCTGCGGCATTTGACGCGGTGGCTTCGCGCAAACTGGATATGATCAAGCCAGCGTGGAAGCCTGGCGCCAGTGCGTGCGTGGTGATAGCTTCGGGCGGATACCCCGGGTCGTTCGAAACCGGCAAGGTTATTTCCGGATTGACTGAGGCTGCTGCGATGCCGGATGTCACCGTTTTTCACGCGGGGACGAAGCGCGAAGGCGATGCAATCGTCACGAGTGGAGGCCGCGTGCTCGGTGTTACGGCCACCGGGCAGACTCTTCCGCAGGCAGTTCAGAAAGCGTACGAAGCCGCGCGTAAGGTTCATTTTGAGGGCGCGCAGTACCGCACCGATATCGGAGCGAAAGGCGACCTCCGAACCGCTCCCGTGGCCGAGGTGCCGCGTGTCTGAGGTGCTGCATTTGTTTCAGTGCCCGGTGCGCGGTGAACCGATGCAGGAATTTGAGGAAGCTTTTGCAGTCGAAAATAAAGGATTTCAGAATTGTGTTCACGGGCGTCCCGGAAGTTCGCGCCAAGTGTTGCTGATGGACATGGAAACGCTGGAGGAATTTGGTATTCCGGCGGGGCGCGCGCGGGAGAATATTACGACGCATGGAATTAAGCTCTCCGCGTTGCCGCCTGGCCGGATCATACGCGTCGGCGAAGCGGTGCTGGAAGTTGCCAAGCAGTGTACCCCGTGCCATTTGATGGATGATATTCGGCCGGGTCTTAAACTTGAGTTGCGGGGGCGGCGCGGGCTCCTGTGCCGCGTTATAGAAGGCGGGACGATTCGCCGTGGCGATCGAATTGACGCGGCTGCTGCGGAGCGAGTTGATCGACAAATTCGAAGTGACGCCGCAGCCGGCATTTCGGAAAAAATAAAATCGATTTAATAAATAATCGATTTATAAAAATTGTAAAAAACGGAGGCAGTTGCATTCATGTCCAGTGAAGCGAAGAAAACGGGTAAGCCGCTCGTCGGAATTGTTATGGGATCGGATACGGATTTGCCGGTGATGAGCGAAACGGCAAAGATGCTCGAAAAATTCGAAGTACCGTACGAAATTGAAGTGACGTCGGCGCACCGCTCACCGGCGCGAACGCATGAATACGCTTCCACGGCCGTTTCGCGCGGACTGAAAGTGGTGATCGTGGCGGCCGGCGGCGCGGCGCATCTGGCCGGAGTGATCGCGGCGGTCACTACGCTTCCCGTTGTTGCGGTGCCGATGGCGACCACTGTGCTTTCCGGCATCGATTCCCTGCTGTCTAGCGTGCAAATGCCGGGCGGCGTGCCCGTGGCGGCCATGGCGATCGACAAGCCCGGCGCGATTAACGCGGCGATCTTTGCAGCGGAGATTCTGGCCACTGCGGACGCAGATGTGGCCAAACGCCTCACCACGTACAAGGAAGAGTTGGCGAAGTCCGTGGCCGAGAAGAGCGCCCGCGTCAAATTGCAGTACGCAGGAAAAACTAGCTAGGGTGCCGGCGAGTTTAGTTGTTCTGTGGCGTAGGCATTAGCCTATGGGGTTTGGTTCCAGGTAGGACTAAATTCCACAGGCTGAAGCCTATGCCACGAAAATCTGCCGCTAACGATTCCCTTCGAGGTTCACGTCTCCTGGTCTCCGCGAATTCGTGGCCAGGGCTTGCCTGGCTTGCTGGCTAATTGAAACCGTATCTGTGGGGATCGCAGTTTGCGCCGGGGCTTCGGTCTGTAGATTTTTAGGGGGCTGAACGGATTGTTCGGACTGCTCGTGAACGTGCGCTGCCTGGATCGATTGCACCGAGGTGGACATGATGAATTACCTCACGCAATACACATCGGCAGGCGAGGGAATACCTTTAACACCTTCTAATGTGAAGCATTAAAGAGGTTTATCCGCGGCTATTTCTCACGAATACCAACCTAAAATTCTAATGTCCAGTTGTTCCCGAGCTTTGGCTCAAGCGACCATTGGATACCGCTTGAGCCACATCTGGGGAAAACCCCACTGCGTCACGAATATTAATGACTATCGCCGTCGTGGTTGGCATCGCCGGATGCTGGCTTTGTGTTTCCCGCCGCTGCTTGCTTCGCGGAATCGCTGATCGAGACTTTATCTTGCGGAACGATACTCTGCGTCGCGGCAGGTTTCGGGGGCGGCGGCGCTTGCTGCGTTTCCTGTGATTGTGCATGTGCCGTTTGAACAGGCGGAATGGTAAGACTCATATAAGGTTCACCTCAATGAGGACATCGGCAAGCGAGGCTAGTGCTTTAGCGCCGCGATGAAATAATAGGCCGCACAACGGGAAGATGTTTCGGAGAGATACAAACGGGCCCTCTGAAAGAGTTCAGAAAGCCCGTTTTTGATTTCTGGCGGGCCGGCGCGTTCTGGAATGGCGCGCGGCAGTTACTTCTGTGCGGTTGCCGCGTGGCGTTCCTGCATGCGGCGTGTGAGGTGCGGCACGATTCCGAGCATGCGCTCAATCATCATTAACTGACCGCGATGGTGCATTTCATGCTCTTTGACGGAGAGAATCATGTCGAATCGCGTTCTGGAAGCCGGCGATCCGCCCGGCGGCATCATCAAAACCTCGCCCAGGAAATTTTCGTCCAGGTCTTCCATCCATTCTGCCCAGGCTTCGCCTTCTGTCGTGAGCAACTCGACCAACTGAGCCTTGGTGCGCGGCATTTTTTCTTCCGCGGACAGCCGCTTCATCAGGGCCGGAAAATCGAAGCCGGCCAGAGTGCTCAGTCGTTTATGCTGGATTTCTTTTTGAAATCCGTTGCTGATCGCGATGTGCGCCAGCAATTCGGCCACGCTGCGCGAATCGGGCATCGGGCGGAAACCATACTTGTCTTCCGGAATGTCTTCGGCGATGGCCAGCGTATTTTTACGAACGGTGCGAAAGCTCTCGGCTAATTCTTTTCCGCCATAATAGTTCATCGAATTCTCCCTCGCTCTAAGCTTTTAATTTTCCAGAAATGGAAAGGAACAAGAGTTTACCACGACCTACCGTTCGGGGGCGTCTGCGCTTTTGTAAAAGCCGTCCGTGTTTCGGACTGGTGACCTGCTCCCTTCCCATTTCAATTGCAACCGTCACGGATCACCATCCAAGCCCGTGCCGCCGTGTAGGACGGGAGTTCGCCGAACTCACGAAAATCATCGTAGAATAAGGTCGTCAGGGCCTGCCATTCGCAGGCCCCTTCGGTTTAAACGGAATGATGCCACCCTGTTGTGATTTTCCGTCGAGGTGAACATGCGGCAGCGACTCATGCTTTTTAGCGCGGCAACTTTACTACTGATTTTCTCTGTGGCCATTTTTACATCGAGGCCGCTGAGCGCCGGACGCTCCTCAGCTGGAGATGCCGATACGCCGTCGCCCGCCCCACAACATGATGACCTGCAGCGCTCCTATCGTACCGATAAATACCTGGAAGTGGCCGAGAGCGGTGCCAACCGCGGCGAAAACATTTACTGGCACAAATGCTGGGCCTGTCACAACCAGTATCAGCAGGCGGCTCCGACGCTGGAAGGACTTTTTAAACGCTCCGCGCTGATCACCGGGGTTTCGGTGACCGAAGAAAATGTGGCCGCGCACATTAAAAAGGGCGGGCCGGGCATGCCTTCTTTTGGCACGACGCTTTCCAATTCGGACGTAGTGGATGTGGTCAGCTACCTGCACAGCGATAAATGCTGCGTGGAAGGCGAATCGCTGCCTGCGAATCCGTGGTATCGCTCAGAAACAAATAAATGGACGGTGCAGAGCGGTTTATCAGGCGGGGCCAAAGGCGCTGTGCGCGTGGCCAGCGGCGATTCTCCCGAAGGCATCATGGTGCAGCTGATCGCGCCAAACGGCGTGCGCACCACGGTTTACACGAATGAAGAAGGCAAGTACGAATTTCCAAAGATGCAGGCGGGCGAATATACATTGCGCATCGCGAATCCGCTGGAATTCAAGCCGTTTCGCAAAGATGCCGTGCACATCGATGGCGCCGCGAAACTGGACGACATCGTGCTTGAGCGCATCACCAAATCGCGCGCGCTTCCTGCAACTCCGGAAGTGGAATCGCAGCTGAGCGGCGAAGAAATTCTGTGGAATCTTCCGGGCACAGTGGAGGAAAAAGAAGCACTGCATGCCACGTGCGCGCTGGGCTGCCATTCCTTCCAGCAAATTTTCAAAAACAGGTATGACGAGCGGAGTTGGGGCGTGCTCGTGTCGCGCATGCTGCATCGCGGCGGCGGACCGCTGATCAACGATCCACTCGAGCCGGTGACAGAATCGCAGCAGGCCACGGATCACATGCTCGTGAAATGGCTGGCAAAAGTTCGAGGGCCGGAAGCGGTCGATCCGCCGATGTATTCATTCCCTCGACTGACGGGCGAATCGAATCGCGTGGTGGTTACCGAGTTCGAGCTACCGCGCGCGCTGCAAAGTGCGCATGACGTTTTCGGCGATGGAAACGGAAACATCTGGTACACCAGCCACCTGAGCCGTTTCTTTGGAAAGCTCGACACGCACACGGGAATCGTCACCGAATATCAAACTCCGCTGACGCCGGGAGCCCAGCCAGGCACGCATCATGTGCTCGTGGAGAAGAACGGCGAGGTGCTGGTCTCCGAGCCGTGGTCGCACAAACTATTAAAGCTCGATCCGCGAAACGGGGAAATGGTGGAAGTCCCCGTCGCCGCGCCGTTTCCGATTAATTCCGCGGGCATGGCGGATTTCGACATTACGCCGGACGGCTTCGTCTGGGCCAGCATGGGCGGGGGGTATGCCGCGGAAAAGATCGATCCGAAAACCGGAAAGCTCGTGCAGAAATATCCAATGAAAGTTCCCTTCAGCTATGACGGAATTATTTCGCAGGATGGAAATTTCTGGGCGGGCGGAGCGATTTCCGGCACGACCGGAAATTCGGCGGAACTTCTCGACATTCGCACGGGCGAAATGCTCAATTTGAATTCGGGCGATCGCAAGTCTGCTGGCCGCCGCGGGGGCTTCGATCCGTACGGAAACGCGTGGTTCGGCGGCGAGAACGGTACGCTTGTGGAATTGGATGCGAAAGCGAAACGCATCCGCGAATTTTATCCGCCGGGGCCGGTCGAGCCGTACACGGATTTGTATTCCGTGGAGCCCGACAAGAACGGCGAAGTGTGGGGCGGCGAATTGCACGGGCGTGAATTTTTGCGTTACAACCCGAAGACCCAGCACTGGACTGAGTACGCCATGCCCGAGCCGTATTCGCACTCGCGCGCTGTGTGGGTCGATAAGAGCACGACGCCCACAACGGTGTGGTATGCGGATTACAGCACAGGGCGCGTGGTGCGCATCCAGCCGATGGAATAGGTTTCTGCAGATTTTGATAATAGGCTGTAACTTTTCTTTACGATTGGCAATCTAAGTTTTTCGGAGGAGCCTGATGTCAACCATGACGCATGTGCCTAATGTTCCCCAGATTGAAAATGATGCAGCCGACCCGGGCCTGCACGAAGTGATCGAGCGCGCGAAAGTAACGAAAAGCCCGCCACCAGCGTGGTACCGCACGATGGGGCAGAACCCCGCAGTCGCGAAAGAGTTTGCGGCGTATTGGGACATGCTTCACCGCGGTGGCACGGTGCCGCACGCCATTAAGGAACTGGCGCGCATTCAGATTGCGCAGATGATTGGTTGCGAATTTTGCGCGCGGCAAACTTCTCCGCTGGCATCCTCCATTACCGAAGTGGAAAAACGAAGCTGCGCGCTGCCCAACTGGGAGCATCCCGACGCGAAGACGCGCGCCGCCCTGCACTACGCGCGCACCCTTACGCTGGATGACGGCCGCGATAAAGAAGTGTACGAAGAGTTGAAAAAGTTTTACACGAATGCGGAAATTATCGAGTTGTCGGCATTCTTCTGCCTGACGGCAGGCGGCAATCGCATGGCAAAAAGCTGGGCGATTGAAGCGCACGGCGAGGAACCTGCGATCCCTGATGGTGCGATGTCGATTCATAGTTAGTTTGCAGATTTGAGTGGCTCTGAGTGGCGCGGGCTTCAGCCTGCGGGGTTTGGTCCTAGCAAGGACAAATTCCTCAGGCTGAAGCCCGCGCCACTTTGGGTTGCGGCATCTCCGCAAAACTGCCGGCAAGATGCCGGCGCTGCAAAAGCATTTCGTCGTTTAATATGTTTGGTGTGCGACTGAAGTTCACCCCGGAAATCGCGAATATTGGCGAAGAAATTCACGTGTGGCACGCCTCACTCATCCGGGCCGATGACATAACTTCCCACCTGGAATCTCTCCTTTCCTCGGACGAGAAAGCACGCGCGCACCGCTTTCATTTTGCCAGGGACAGGAACCGTTACGTGGTGGCGCGGGGGTTGCTTCGCGAATTGCTCGGCGCTTACGTGCAGCAAGCTCCTGGCAGTCTGGAATTTTGCTACGCGCAATATGGAAAGCCATTTCTCGCGGGGGAAAATGCGGCGAGCGGGTTCAGCTTCAATTTATCTCATTCCGGCGACGTTGTCGGCTATGCAATTGCCAAAGATCGAAATCTGGGAATCGACGTGGAGCAAAAGCGCGTTGATGCCGCAGGAGACGAGATCGCCCAACGCTATTTTTCCGCACGCGAGATAAGCGATCTGCGAACGTTGTCGACGTCCGACGAGGTGGAAGGATTTTTCAATTGCTGGACGCGCAAAGAAGCGTATTTAAAGGCCACGGGAATGGGATTGCAAGTCGCGCTCGATCGTTTTGCCGTGAGCCTGGCGCCAGGGCAGCCTGCGCAATTTCTGAGCGGTGTGGAAACGAAGTGGCAAATAACCGCGCATTGTCCCGCGGAAGGCTATGCGGCGGCGGTGGTCTACGACGGCGCGTCATGCGCGATCCGCTATTTTTCGGCGGAGAATTGGGAGTGCCAGGAAACGAAAATCGGATAACATATGAGGCGAGTGGCGCAGCTTCAACGCAGAACCGCAGAAACATCTTATTCCTGAGCTGCAGAATTGTTGAGCGGAGGACCCATGCAGAAAGTAAACATCGGAATCATCGGCACCGGATGGTGTGGAGGCATTCGCGCGGAGACCTGCGCTGCGAGCCCCTATGTGAGTGAATTGCACATCGCCGAAATTAAGGAAGCGCGCCTGAAAGAAATGGCGGAGAAAACGCATCCGGTGACGGCGACCACGGATTACCGTGAGCTTCTGAAGAATGAAAACATCAACGCCATAATTATTTCGGCTACGCCTGAAACTGTACACTATCCAATGGCCAAGGAAACGCTGCTCGCGGGAAAACATCTTTTGCTGGAAAAGCCGATTTCGTTGACGCTGGCTGAAGCGGACGAATTGATCGATCTTGCCCGGTCAAAATCGCTGCTCTTCACAATTGGATATTCGCAGCGCTTCAATCCAAAATTCGCATATGTAAAACGCTCGATCATGGACGGCACCATCGGCGCGCCTTCTAGCGCGCTCGTCAGCCGCCACATTACGCGCAACCTGGGAAACAAAATCGGCGGGCGCATCAAGCTTTCCCCTGCGGCGATGGAGGCAACGCACGACATTGATTTTGTGTTGTGGTGCTTTGAGCCCAGGAAGCCTGTGCGAGTTTACGCGCAGCTGGTGAACAAGATTATGCGTCCGACGCACGGCGTGCCGGATTGCGTGTGGATTATCGTGACGTTGGACGATGGCAGCGTTTTTACGATTGGCGCAGGCTGGGTGCTGCCTCCGGCGTATCCGAATTTTTCTTCCACGTGGATTGAGATGGTGGGCAGCGAGGGCGCGATCATGGTGGACGATTCGCACCGCGACGTCAGCATTAACACGATGAAGCGCGGCATCGAATTTCCTCTTTCAACAATGCCCGGCGAGAAAGTGGATCACGTGTATGCGGGGCCAATGGAAGCGGAGACGATTCATTTTCTCGATTGCGTGGCGCATGGCAAGCAGCCACTCGTCACTCCAGAGCATGCGCGCATGGTGATGCAGGTGTATCAGGCGGCGGATCAATCCGCCGAGGAAAATCGCCCAATCGATATTGCGTGGCCTGAGGCAGGCGTGCGCCCCGCGGAGAACGATTTTGTCGGCGTGCGCACGCATCCGTTAGTGAGAACCAAGGAATAATTTTCTCGCGTCGCCGAAATTGCTTTTTGTAGCGCTCGCCTTCAGGCGGGCATTTCGAGTGCGTGCAAAACTGCCCACGTGAAGGTGGGGCGCTACATTTCGCAGAATCATTTCACATTCATCCGTAACGCGTTTTCTAAAACGACGGGGGCAAGAATGCCGGACAGGAATCGCACGTCCGCCTCAGCAAGCGCCGCCATCGAAGAAACTTCCGCATCGAAACCAACCAAAACGCGCTGGCTTGTTCTCGTCCTGATCAGCTTTATGTACCTCATCACGTACATGGACCGCAGCAACATCTCCGTCGCGGCACCCGGCATCACAAAAGAATTTGGTTTGAGCAAAACCGCGATGGGCTGGGTCTTTAGCGCGTTCACACTGGCCTATGCGCTCGGACAATTTCCCGGCGGCTGGCTCGGAGATCGCATCGGCCCGCGAAAAGTTCTTACCGTAATTATGTTCTGGTGGGCGATTGCAGCGGTGTCTACCGGCGCGGCCGTGGGTTTCGTTACATTACTGTGTGCGCGCTTTTTGCTTGGATTGGGAGAGGCAGGCGCGTTTCCCGTGGCTACGCGCGGAATGCAGCTCTGGTTTCCGAAAGTGGAGCGCGGCCGCATCCAGGGCATCACGCATTGCTTCAGCCGGTTTGCCGTGGCGATCACGCCCTTTGTGGCGGTGGGCATCATGACCGCGCTCGGATGGCGCGCGATTTTTTTTATTTTCGGATCGCTCGGTGCCGTGTGGGCCGCGGTTTTCGGCATCACGTATTTAAATCGTCCCGAAGACCACAAGAGCGTAAACCAGGCGGAGCTCGCGCACATTCGCGGTCGCAACTCGGACGGCTCCCTCAAACAGCTGGAGATGCGCAGCAAACGCAACATTTCCTGGAAACTAATTTTGCGGTCTCCGAACATGTGGTACATCGCCGCCGCTTATGGATGCTTTTTTTACGGAACATATTTTTTCCTAACCTGGTATCCCACATATTTGCAGGAATACCGGCACTTTTCCATTCGCTCGCTGGGCTTCGTCGCATCGCTGCCGCTATTCGCCGGGATGATTGGCGATCTGGTGGGCGGATCGATCAGCGACTTCGTGTATAGAAAAACGGGAAAGCTGAGAATTGCGCGCCGCGTGGTGGCCGTGCCGGGACTGGTGGTTTCCGGGCTGATGTTGATTCCGACGGCGCTCACGCACAGCGCGTGGACCGCGGTTTTGTGCCTGGCTATATCTTTTTTCTTTCTTGAGTTGGTGATTGGGCCCGCGTGGGCTGTGCCAATGGATGTGGGAGGGGAGTACAGCGGTACGGTGAGCAGCGTGATGAATACGGCGGGCGCCCTGGCCGCCTCAATTTCGCCGGTTGTGTTTGGCTTTTTTGCGCAGCGTGGATTTTGGATTGCGCCATTTTTCGTTACGGCGGCGGTGCTGCTGAGCGGCGCGCTCGTCTGGACATTTTTGATTGATCCCGAGATGTCAGTAGTTGGAGGAATTGAAGGATAGCCGGGAGAGGGGTGGTGGCTTAGCGAGTGCGATTCGTTTGCAGCGGTGGCCGCTACGAAAACTTCTTTCGTAGCGCACGTCCGATTTTTGGACGGGCAGCTCTTTTGCTGATGCGATTGTAAAACTATCGCATATGCCTCCGCCTTGACGCTCCCGGCGAGCGCGTGCTATCACGGTTCAGCAGGATCACTTCAGCAAAGTCAGGTCCGATCCAACGGAATGGGAGAAATCATAAGATGACGCGGCGACGAACGGTTGCGGTAACTCTTTCGGTTTTTGCGTTTTTTGCCATCGCATGGAGAACAGCCAGAAGCGCTGGGCCTCCCGAAGATTTCAAAGACGAAGTGATGAAGATGGAAGAAGAGCGGAATCAGGCGCTGCAAAAAGGCGACATTGCGACGCTAGAGCGCATTTATTCAGACGATCTGGTGTATACGAACGCAACGGGCGCGCTGCTGAGCAAGTC
This sequence comes from Candidatus Acidiferrales bacterium, assembly GCA_035696345.1. GTDB lineage: Bacteria > Acidobacteriota > Terriglobia > Acidiferrales > UBA7541 > Palsa-360. Next base: position 37,781 of record DASRQU010000023.1, on the reverse strand, counting down.
AGAACACCTTGCCGAACTGAAGAGCAGGGGACTGAATTTTCGCGCGTTTAAACATGAGGATGTGCAAGAGACTGTTCACGGGGATACCGGTTTCGTCACCGGCATCAGCAAGTCTGTGGTGGAGTATCGCGGGTCGGTTTCTACGGGATCGCGAAGGTTTTTAAATGTGTTTGTGAAGAAAGACGGGCGGCTGCAGCTTGTGGCGCACGTGGAAGCGAATATTGATGAGCCGAAAGCGAAATAGTTTTATAAACGGTGGCGCGGGCTTCAGCCTTTGCGGGGTTAGTACTTGCTAGACTAAAACCGCACAGGCTAAAGCCTTTGCCACTTTACTGCCAAAGCTTTACTACGCGATTGCTTTTAGGCCTGCGGCTGCTACCTGTTCGTCCTCATGCGATTTCGCCCCGGAGACTCCGATCGCGCCGACACACTCGCCCTGATACATGATTGGCAATCCGCCTTGCACGGCTACGCGGCCGGGAAACGCTACCGTGGCCGGGCGATCCTTCACGATGTCTTCCAGCGTCTTGGTCGGAGTGCGCGTGGCGGCCGAAGTTTGCGCCTTGCAGGTGGCGATCAGCGCGCTCTGCGCCGGTGCTCCGTCCATGCGTTCCAGGTGAACCAGATATCCGCCATCGTCCACGACGGCAATGGTCACATTAAATTTACTTTTCTCCGCTTCGGCTTTGCAGGCGACTAAGATTTTTTCCGTGTCAGCTGCCGTCAAACACATTTTATTACGCACTGTTTCTCCTTGTATGAATCCCATTTTGAATTGTTGCGGACTTAACGTAAGAAAAGACCCGGCATTCGAAAATCATTCTACTTTTCGAATGCCGGATCCGCATACCGTTTTAATCTGCGAAAACGGATGATCTTGCACGCTGAAATCAGCCTAGTTGCCTGCCCGTTGGTTGTTCGGAACGTTTCCGTCGGGTTTGAAGGCCGTAATGTTCGTCATACGGATGCCCGCATACCAGAACGTGCCGTGTCCATCTTCTTCAATCTTGGGAGGATACAGTCCGCCGAGGCGCGTGCCATTGGGGCCCGGGTGTTCTCGACCCATGATGTCGGGGAACGGCTCGGGAAAATAGGTGTAGGTTTTGGTCTTCTGGTCAAAGCGCGCCAAGACCCCATAGCTGCGGAGGGTTACCCAGATGTTGTCATGGGAGTCGGCATAGCATTCGTAGCCTCCGCCGAGCTTGAAAGGGTCTTTGAACTCAGTAATCTTGCCCGTGTCCGGATCCAGAACTCCGAGAGCCTGTCCGATGTGTTCGGAAAACCAGACCTTGCCTGTGGAATCGACGGTCGGGCGGCGCGGTCCTGACGGCTGCGTTGGTGTGGCATAGACCGACCACTTATCGGTTTTAGGGTCATAGCCGACGATCTTGTGTGAGGTCATGCCGACGGCCCAAACACGGTCTTTCTGGTCAACGGTCATGCCGTAATAGTGGGCATTCGTATCTGTGGGTGAAGGATCCCATTCGGTTATTTTCTTGGTCACGGCGTCAAGCTTGCCCACCTTGCTCACACCCTGCATCTCGGTGAACCACACATTGCCCTTGGAATCGGAGCGAATCGTGTGAGGAGTGCTGCGAGTCGGCGTCTCATATTGCGTAACTTTGCCAGTTTCTGGATCGAGTTCGCCGATGGAACTCTGATCAATTTCGGCGGCGTACACGTGGCCATCCTTGGCCTGGGTGATGCCATGTGGGCCAAGCACGCGGTGGCCCGCGTCAGGATTCGGAAGTTTGTAGGTCGTAAAACGGCCAGGGAAATCGATACGGTTTCTATCCATCCCTTGAATCACGTCATCCCCCATTTCCGATACGTAGATGGCTGGGGAGAAGCGGCTCGGCCACACGTCGTGGCTCGAGAACTCCGGGTGCGGCATCGTCGGAAGGAGGGGAGGCAGATCGTATTCGATATAGATAGTCTTGGAAAGGGCGGCTTCGTCCAGTTTCAGGTCATCCAACTTCAGGTCCCGGGGGTGTCCGCCTTCGGGGAAAATTTTGGCGAAGTAAGTAGCAATTTCGGCTCTCTTCGCTTCAGGGATGGCGGCGGGATTAACCTGGGGGACGCCCGTGTGGTTGACCGGGCTTGTGCCGTCCATATTAAACATGCGGCTGATCGCATTGCCCCAGACTTCCTCGCTGCGGCCACCCATGCGCTGCCAAGGGATATGCTCAAAACCGTGGCAACCCATGCAGTTTTGCATCACGTAATCGCGTGTGGGGCCGGGAGTGAAGAGCGCGTCGAAATCGACGAGCTCTGCGCGAAGGTGGTCAGGGCGCGCGGTCAAGGCCACGTCTCCCGTTTTCGTTTCGCCGGCCTTCAATTCGACTGACGGGCCCTTTGAGTCAAATCCGTCCTGCAACGCGGACATCTGATAAGTGCCTGCGGGCAGGTTGTAGATTGAATAGTGTCCCTTCTGCGTGAACACTGTGTAGGTGATGTGGCGCTCGTTGTCACGCGCCCTGACGCGCACAGCATATAGCGCCGGAATGTGGCCTCCCGAGGCCTCGCTTAACGCATAATCCCTGTTGGCAGTGACGGTTCCGGAAATTGTCCCGGTTCCTGCGGACTTCGCGGTTTCCCCCGCCTGAGCGGGTTGCGGCCGCGCCTGTCCTCCTCGTGCCCACAGGAGAAGCGCTATACCCACAGCAAAAACGATCGAAAATATAGCTCTGCTCCGCTTCGTCATAATGGCTCCCGTATCTTATTTGTCGCATAAGCCTGCTTCGGCACCGGGCAAAAGCGGGCTTTTTCAGTATTAGCTTTCTTAATTCGTACACTACAATCGACCGGTGAGTCAACTCGAACTATTTGAGGCGGTTGCGCTTTGCCGCGCCCTCCATGTACAATTTCCATTCCTTATTTCATACGCGTTCTTACCGGAGATAGCATGATTCATACAGGTCGTCATTGGCTTCAGATTCCAGGTCCAACAAATGTGCCAGACCGTATTTTGAGGGCAATGGACGCCCCCGTCATGGATCACCGTAGCGCCGAATTCGCCGCGCTTGGCAAAGAAGTGCTTCATGGTGTTCGGGATGTTTTCAAAACGGCCGGCGTTGTAGTGATGTATCCGGCTTCCGGGACCGGAGCGTGGGAGGCGGCGCTGGTGAACACGCTTTCCCCGGGCGATCACGTTTTACTGTTTGAAACAGGTCACTTTTCTTCACTGTGGAAAGGGATCGCGGAGAAATTCGGCCTTAAAGTGGAGTACGTGTCCGGCAACTGGCGGCATGGGGCCAGCGCCGCGGAATGTGAAGCGCGCCTGGCTGCGGACAAGAATCACTCGATTAAAGCCGTAATGGTCGTGCACAACGAAACTTCCACAGGCGTTACCAGCCGCATTCCTGAAATTCGCCGCGCGATGAATGCAGCGAAGCATCCTGCGCTGCTCCTGGTGGACACGATCTCTTCGCTGGCTTCGATTGATTACCGCCACGACGAGTGGGGAGTGGACGTTACGATTGCCGGCTCGCAAAAAGGATTGATGCTTCCGCCGGGCATGAGTTTCAATGCGATTTCAGAAAAAGCGCTGCATGCCAGCGAGACCGCAAAACTGCCGCGCGCATATTGGGACTGGCAGGAAATGCTCAAGCCCAACCAGGCAGGATTTTTTCCGTACACGCCGCCCACCAATCTTCTTTATGGACTGCGCGAGGCGCTGCTGATGATGCGTGAAGAAGGGCTTGCCAATATTTTTCATCGGCATGACCGGTACGCGGAAGCTACTCGCGCGGCGGTTAAAGCATGGGGCCTGGAAATTGTTTGCGAAGAACCGCGCGAATATTCCAGCTCGCTGACGGCCGTGTTCATGCCCGAAGGGCACAATGCGGACAAGCTGCGCGCTGTGATTCTCGAGCATTTCGATATGTCGCTCGGCGCGGGCCTTTCTAAATTTGCGGGAAAAGTTTTCCGCATCGGGCATCTCGGCAGCTTCAACGATTTGATGCTGGCGGGAACATTGTGCGGCGTGGAAATGGGTTTGCGATTGGCGGGCGTGCCGCATAAAGAAGGCGGCGTGATGGCCGCGCTCGATTCGCTCGCGAAGACAACGAGCAAGCCGGAACCTGCTGCGGTGCGGTAGAGTTTTTAGAAAGGTGCCAGAGTGCGGGTTTAGACGAGTTCGATGCGCAAATCTCGCCCGACCGCTCTGGCCGCTTTGCACAAAGTTTGCAGCGTGACCGAAGAATAGGCGGGGTCGAGTAACCGATCGAGGGCGGCGCGGCTTGTCTTCATGCGACGCGCCATTTCGACCTTGTTAATTTTCTTCCTCTTCATCGCATTCTGAACCTGCCAGGCGAGCGACTCCTTGAGCGCCGTGGCTCGCGACTCTTCCAGAATTCCTTCCTCTTTCAAAAACTCGTTCAGAGATGATCCAATGTGCGATTTTTTCTTTTTCACGCCGTAACCTCCGCTCTGCGTCGCGCTGCCAGCTCGATATCCTCAAAAGGCGTCCGCCTGGATTTCTTAATGAACCCGTGGAGCACGACTATATTATTTTGATGGAAGCACACGATTAGCCGTGCAATTCTCTGGCTTGGCAATGTGGAACGAACTTCCCATAAACCGTTTTAAGACTTCGCATCAGAGGCATTCCGATGGGCCATCCGAATCGCACCCGTATAAGATCCAATCCAATTACGTTCCGATCTTCCTTTTCCATTTGCCGCAGCCACTCGTGCACAGGTTCTGCGCCAGATGCAGTTCGATAGAAACGGACTGGAATTCGTGTGGACGATCATTCGCCGTGCCGCCTCACATTCCAGAATGTATCAAAATTGATACATCGTCAAGAGCAATGCTTTAGACGCATCTGTCGCCTAAAACATTTCCGTCTTACCGGTTTGTGGCTGGCACCGGCGTCGGAAGCACGCCGACGGATGGACCGGGCATTCCCTGTCCTTTGTCAATGACGGACTGTTCAGGGTCAATCCAGAAGGCCCAGATTGCGGCACCGATGAAGAGGAGCCCGGCGGAAACGGAGAACGGTGCGACCCAGGATCCTCTGGACACGAGGATGCCGAAGACAGTGGGCGACAGCGCGCCGACGAATTGTCCGGCCATGTTCATCATGCCGGAAACCGTGCCGGAAAATTCTCCGCCGACGTCCATGGGTACGGCCCATGCCGGACCGATATTCATTTCAAGGAAGAACATGGCGCCCGTCAGGAAATAAACGGCCGCATTCGGACTTTTTGACAAGGCCGCGAACATGGTGAACGTGCCGCAGCCGACCATCGCGATGATCGCAACGAAGCGCCGGGAAAATTTGCAATTGCCGGTCTTCACCAAAAGTTTGTCCGTGAGCCAGCCGCCGAAAGCATCGCCCACAACTCCTGCGGCGAGCGGCATGGACGCAAACAAACCGGTCTTGATCATGGTGAAGTGGCGGTACTCAATTAAATAAGATGGCAGCCAGGAAAGAAAAAACCACAGCGAATAAATGTATGTGGCATACGCGCACATGATGGCCCACATATTTCCATGCTTCAGCAGGACGCTCCAGGGAACTTTGGGGCGCTTGGTGATATTGGCCTTTTTGATTTCGCCTTTTTCATTGATGCCGCGAATACGCGCGAGCTCAGCTTCGCTGACGCTCTTGTGCTCTTCGGGCATGTTGCGGTAGGTGGTGAGATAAAGAATGGACCAGATCAGGCTCAGCACGCCGATGACGTAAAAGACGGAGCGCCAGCCATAGTGAATCATGATGGCCACGGCGATAGGAGGACCAATGGCTGCGCCGAAGCGGCTGGCGGCATGGCTGATACCCTGAACGAATCCGCGCTCGTCGCGGGGGTACCACATCTGCATCGCGCGCGTGGCGGTGGGAAATGCGCCAGCTTCACCGACGCCAAGCAAAAAACGAATGCCCCACAAAGTATAGAAGCCGCTGACCATCGTGGTGAGGACGGCGATAAGGGTGCGATAAGCCATGATGACGGATAAAACGCGGCGCGGCCCAAAACGATCGCCTAGCCAGCCACCGGGGACTTGAAACAATGCATAGGCCCATATAAATGCGCTGAAAATAATGCCCATCGTTGCTTTGCTGAAACCGTATTCTTTGCTGATCAGTGTGGCTGTGTTGGCCAAGCTCACGCGGTCGAGGTACGTGATCATGTACATCAGACATAGGAGAAGCAGCACCTCCCAACGTACATAGCTTCGCCCCGCAGAATGCGACTTCTCCATTACCATTCCTCCCTTGCCCCGTGGAAAAACGTGCCTATTATAATGAACGTAGTCTTTCAGATATACACTGGCCGTCCCTGCGCAGCAATCTTTTTCATTGCGGGCTAGCGCCTACATTTGCTCGCATCGAGGACGTAGGGCACGGCATGCCGTGCCCCCACGGCGCAGGCTTGGACCCAACTTGTGCGGATTGCCTGGAAATTTTGCCTCGTGGCATTAAAATCTGGCTTCTTCCCACTTGCCATGAGGGTTCTGACGCGTCAGAATACCCGACGCACCGACCCATACTATGAGCACAGTCCAGATAACTCCGCTGCCGCTGAGTTCGCATGCCAAGCCCGTCGATAGTTTTGCGCAGGCCGGCGAACTCGAAGAAGAACTGAAACGCGTGGTGAAGGGCGAAGTGCGCTTCGATCGCGGAAGCCGCGCGCTTTATACCTCCGACGGTTCAAACTATCGCCAGGTTCCCATCGGCCTGATCGTGCCTCGTGACGACAATGACGTAATCGCCGCCGTAGCCGCGTGCAAAAAGTTTGGTGCGCCTGTGCTGCCCCGCGGCGCGGGCACGAGCCTTGCCGGACAGACTTGCAACGTCGCGGTGGTGCTGGATTTTACGAAATACATGAATCAAATTCTGGAGATCGACGTGGCCGGGCAGTTTGCACGCGTTCAGCCCGGCGTCGTTCTGGATACTCTGCGAAATCGCGCGGAAAAAAATCAGCTCACGTTCGGGCCCGACCCATCAACGCACAGCCGCTGCACGCTGGGCGGAATGATCGGCAACAATTCCTGCGGCACGCATTCGCTGCTGGCGGGAAAAACGGTCGACAACGTGATCGAGCTGCGCATTCTGCTGTACGACGGTACGCAAATCACCGTGGGCGCGATTGATGGCGAGGCTGATCTCGAATCGATCATCAAGCAGGGCGGCCGGCGCGGCGAGATTTATGCGAAGCTGCGTGATATTCGCGACGAGTATGCGGACTTAATCCGCGCGAAATATCCGAACATCCCGCGGCGCGTTTCCGGCTACAACCTCGATCAACTGCTGCCCGAAAACGGTTTCAATGTGGCCAAAGCGCTGGTTGGGACCGAAGGCACGTGCATGATCGTGCTCGAAGCCAGGTTGCGGCTGATCAAAAGCCCGCAGCATCGCTCACTCGTTTGCCTGGGCTATCCTGATACGTTTTCGGCAGCGGATCACGTGCCGGAAATTTTGCCGCTGAATCCTATTGGCCTCGAAGGTTTTGAAGGAAGCATCGTTGACGGCCTGAGAAAGAAAAAAGCTCCGCACCTCGAACTAATTCCCGAGGGGCGCGGCTTCATGCTGGTGGAATTTGGCGCGAATAGCGCGGCGGAAGCTGCCGCAGCCGCGCAGGAACTGGTCGATCAGATAAGTCGCGCGTCAGATCCACCCAACATGCGCGTGTACACGAACGCCGAGGCGCGGCACGTTTGGAAATTGCGCGAGTCCGGTCCGCGCGCCGCCGCTGCCGCTCCGGGCATGCCGCCGGAGTGGGAAGGATGGGACGACGCTGCCGTTCCTCCTGAGAAGCTGGGAAATTATCTGCGCGACATTCGCGCGCTGCTGGACGAATACCATTATCAGGCGGCGTTCTATGGACATTTCGGGCACGGCTGCATTCACATGCGCGTGAGTTTCGATTTGCAGAGTGAACAGGGCGTCCGCAATTACGGCGAATTCGTGGAACGAGCGGCGGATCTCGTGGTGAGTTACGGCGGTTCGCTTTCGGGCGAACACGGCGATGGGCAATCGCGCGCCGCGCTGCTTCCCAAAATGTTTGGTCCGGAATTAATTAAAGCCTTTGGCGAATTCAAGTCCGCCTGGGATCCTGAAAATAAAATGAATCCGAACAAGGTGGTGAACGCGTATCTGCCCACCGAGAATTTGCGCCTGGGAGCGGACTACAAGCCCCACGATCCTGAGACGTATTTCAAGTTTCCAGATGACAACGGATCTTTTGCGAAGGCCGGGTTGCGCTGCATTGGCCTCGGCGAATGCCGCAAGCAGGACAGCGGCTCGATGTGCCCCAGCTACATGGTGACGCTGGAAGAAGAGCACAGCACGCGCGGACGGGCGCACATGCTTTTTGAAGTCTTGCAGGGCGAAGTGATTGATGACGGGTGGAAAGACGAAAACGTCAAGAAGGCGCTCGATTTGTGCCTCGCCTGCAAGGCATGTAAATCGGAATGCCCGACCAATGTGGATGTGGCCACGTACAAGGCTGAATTCCTGGCGCATTACTACGAAGAAAATCGCCGCCCTCTGCACGCGTATGCGTTTGGCATGATCGATCGTTGGGCGAAGCTGGCATCGCACACGCCGAGGCTCGCGAATTTTTTCAGCAGCGCGCCGATTTTTAAGCAAATCATGCAGAGGGTTTTGCATCTGGCCCCACAGCGAAAGATGCCGCAGTTTGCCACGGGCACATTTCAGAATTGGGCCAAAAAACATAAAGTGGCGGACATTCACGGCCCATCGCTCAACGTGAACCCCAACGCAAAAGGCGACATCATCCTGTGGGCGGACACTTTTAATAATTATTTCCACCCAGACACGAGCCGAGCCGCGCTGGAAGTTCTGCAAAGCGCGGGATTCAATGTGATGGTTCCGCAGGTTCATTTGTGCTGCGGTCGGCCGCTTTACGACTTTGGTCTGCTGAACGAGGCGAAGGAATATCTGGAAAACGTGATGTGCGTGCTCACGAAACAGATCGTGGCCGGCATACCGATCGTCGTTCTGGAGCCGAGTTGCGCTTCGGTATTTCGTGACGAGCTGCGCAATTTATTTCCGCATGACGAACGCGCGATCAAGCTGCGCAGCCAGACATTCCTGTTGAGCGAATTTCTGGAGCGCTATGCCCCGGAATTTGCGCCTCAGCTTTCTGCAAAAGTTTTGTTGCATGGGCACTGCCATCACAAATCGATCATGGGAATTGGCGCGGAAGAGTCCGTGTTGAAAAAGACCGGCGCGGACCTGCAATCGATCGATTCAGGCTGCTGCGGCATGGCGGGTCCCTTCGGTTTTGAAAAAGAAAAATATGAAGTTTCACAAGCGGTTGGCGAGCGTGTGCTCTTGCCAGCCGTGCGAAATACTCCCGAAAATGCGCTCATCGTTTCGGATGGATTCAGTTGCCGGGAGCAAATCCAACAGGCCACAGGGCGCAAGACCCTGCACCTGGCGGAGGCGTTGCAGTTGGCATTAAAGAATAAGAAGTAACGCAGTCGAAATTAATCGAGTCTAAGAGTCGCAGTTGTAATTTGTCACGATCGGCTGCAACTATTCATCGGCGAATTATTCAGGGAGAAGAGGAATGAACATAGAGAATCTATTCCATAACAGGCTCACGCTGCTGGCGGGAATCGCAACTATCTTGATTGGCAGTCATACCGCGCTTGCGCAAGTTCCCAAATATGAAATCGATGCTACGTGGCCGAAGCCGCTGCCGGGGCTCATGGTCACCGGACGCGCCGGAGGAATTTGCGTCGATGCGCAGGATCATATTTTCGAAGTGAACCGCGGCGATTTGCAGGAAAAAGAAAAGCTCGTCGGCACGCCGGCGCCCCCGGTGCTGGAATATGACTCGGATGGAAATCTGGTGAACACGTTCGGTGAGTTCAAGACCGCGCCTTCTTCCATCCACGGCTGCATTCTGGATAAGGAAAACAATATTTACGTCGCGGGCAATGACGACGCGGTGGTGCAGAAGTATACGCACGACGGCAGCAAGATGCTGATGCAGATCGGCACCAAGGGCCTGTTCGACAGCTCGACGGGCTTGATCACGGGCATCGCGATGAACCGCAGCAAGACGCTGCTGAACAAGCCGGCGGACATCGCGGTCGATCCCACGAATGGCGACATCTATATTGCGGACGGCTATGGAGATCACCGCATCGCCGTGTTCGACAAGGACGGAAAATTCCTCCGCCAGTTCGGCGAGCAAGCCAATGCCGCGGAATCCACCGCGGGCGAGGGCGGCAAGTTCATGGGCGTCGTGCATTGCGTCGTGATGGACAATGCCGGACTCGTGTATGTCTGCGACCGCCAGGGTAATCGCATTCAGGTGTTCGATAAGATGGGCAAATTCCAGAAGAACATCTGGATCAAGGGCTACAAGGAAGAGACTCCGGATTCTTGGGGCACTGCCTGGTGGTTGCGTTTTTCCCGCGATCCTGAGCAGAAATACATGATCGTGGCCGATGGCCGCAATGAACTCGTGCACATTCTCGATCACAAGACCGGGAATGAAATTACGAAGTTCGGCCGGCCCGGACATCAACTGGGAGAATTCACGCATTGCCACACGCTGGATATCGACTCCAAGGGAAATATCTATGTGGCGGAAACCGATATTGGGCGCCGGATCGATAAATTTAAACTGGTGAAGTAATTCAGGTTGCGTTCAGATTGGATTGTTAGACTTCAGGCGGCGAGATTCACTTCACGCCGCCTGAGCTTTAACGCAGGCCCTCAATCCGTCGGAGGGTTGAAATGAAAAAAGTTATTTTTGTTCTCGTCTTGGCTATCGTATTTGCCGTGCAGTCTCCCGCGCAGGAAAAGTCTCCCCTTAAACTTGTTCAAACCCTTTCCGCGCCGGCCGGGCGCAAGTGGGACCACTTTGGCGTGGACCTCAAAGGAGACCGGTTGTTTGTTTCCTCGGAAGAAGAGCCGGCGGTGGAAGTTTTTAATTTGAAGACGGGTGAACACATTCGCTCGCTCACTGGTTTCAAGGAACCCCACAACGTCATTGCCTTCCCAGAATTGAAAAGAATCTATGTGGTGGACGGTGGAGCTTCCGAGATAAAAATTCTGGATTATGATTCGTACAAATTGATCGGGCAGACGGCTTTGACGATCGATGCCGACCCGTACGTCTATGATCCCGCGTCTAAACTAATGTACGTGGTAAACGGTGGACGCGAAGCGCATACGCCCACATGCCTGATCAGTATCGTAGACACCGCCACGGGCAAAAAAATTGCTGACATGAAGCTGGACGCGAACCGGCTGGAATCCATGGCCATCGAAAAATCCGGGCCTCGGCTATTCGTCAACATGACAGGCATCAATTCCATTGGGGTGGTGGATCGCGACAAGCGCGCCGTGGTGCAGACGTGGCCCGTCACCGCGGGAAAAGATAATGTGCCGCTGCAATATGACGAAGCGACGCATCGATTGTTTCTTGCCACGCGAAAGCCTTCTAAACTTGTTGTGGTGAACGCGGATAACGGAAAAGAAGTGACGAGTCTCGACGTGGCCGATTACGTGGACGATCTCGCCTATGACGCGGCGCACCATCGTTTATACATTCCTGGCGGAGGCGGCAGTGGCGCGATCTCCGTGGTCGAACAGCGTGGCGCGGACGATTATAAATTAATAGCTACGGTGCCGACCAAGCCCGGAGCCAAGACGGCGCGCTTCGTGCCTGAGCTCAATAGATATTACGTGGGCGTGCCGGCGAAAGAGGGCCAGCCTGCGCAAATACTCGTGTACGACGTAGCTCCTTGATGTTTTTATGTGGCGCGGGCTTTCGCCTGCGGATTTTGGTCCATGCAAGGACCAAACCCCGCAGGCTGAAGCCCGCGCCACTGTAGAGTTTTTACGAATTCAGTTTTTGGGAGAAATCGATGCGAATGCACACTAAACAATTGCTGACGATCTGTGCGGTACTGGCATTTGCGTTTACGTCGAGGCTTGGCGCGCAAGAAAAATCACCCATGAAGCTCGTGGCGACAACTCCGCTGCCCGGTTTCACCGGAGACTTCGATCATTTCGCGGTGGACCTGAAGGGCAAGCGCCTCTTCCTCACGGCTGAAGATCACAAAACCGTGGAAGTGTTTGACCTGGATGGCAAGCGGATCAAGAGCATCAGCGGATTCGGCCAGCCTCACGCGATTCACTTCATGCCGGACGTCAATAAATTTATCGTCACCGATGGAGATGGCTTCGGCGCGGTGCATCTCGTCAGCGGCGAAGACTACAAAATCCTGAGCACCATCAAGCTGCCTGCTGGAGTTGACGGTGCGATTTACAGTCCAGTCGAAAAATATTATTACGTCGAAAGCGGCAGCGAAGACAAAGCAGCGCAAACGCACAAGATCAGCATCATCGATACCAAGGCATTCAAACTCGTTGGCGATTTCGATCTGCCGGGGGTTCATTCTGAGGCCATGAAGATCACGGGCGATGCGAAAAAAATGTATGTGAATCTCACGACTCCGAAAGAAGTCGGAGTTGTGGACCTAAAAACGCGGAAACTAATCGCGCGCTGGCCAATTACCGGTGCGGATACGCCGAACTCGATGGCGCTTGATGAGCCGCATCATCGCCTGATGATCGCCACGCGAAATCCGCCCAAAATGTTTGTGTTCGATACGGACGACGGCAAAATTGTGACGAGCGTGCCGATCTCGGCGTTCAACGACGACATGTGGTTTGACGTCGCGCGGAAGCGTATTTATTTATCTGGTTCGGAGACGACCACGGTTCTGTCGCAGAAAGACGCGGATCATTACGAACTGGTGGCGGAAGTAAAAACCGGATATCGCGCAAAAACTTCCCTCTATGTGCCGGAACTGAGCCGTTTTTATGCTGCAATTTCAGGCAAAGGCAAAGAGGGAGCCCAACTCGCGGTGGCAGTTTTTGATGTCCTGCCCTGAGTAGTTTGATGGGCTTTTAAGTCGCACAGGCTTCAGCCCGTGGGGTTTGATTCCAGGAAAGCCCAAATTCCACAGGATGAAGCCTGTGCTACGTAAAATCAAAGCGCGGAGTGCCAGCCGCCGTCCACATATAGTGTGTGGCCGCTGACAAAATCTGAGGCGGGACTCGCCAGGAAAATTGCGGCGCCAACCATATCCGAGGGTTGAGCGAATCGCCCAAGTTTTATGCGGCTGAGCAGGCGTTGCGCGCGCGCTTCATTTTCGCGGAACGCGCGGGCCGTGTTTTCGGTAAGCGTGGAAGTGGGAGCGATGGCATTGACTCGCACGCCGAGCGGGGCCCATTCGGTGGAAAGCGCCGACGTTAGATAGGAAATACCCGCCTTCGCGACTCCGTAGACGCTCTTCCCCATGTCTGTGCTGGTGGACCACGTCGAACTCAAATTAATAATTTTGCCGTAGCCGCGCTCGATCATCATCCTGCCCATGAACTGGCAGCAAAAAAATGTTCCCTTCGCCTGTGTGTCGAGGACGCGGTCCCAGTCTTCTTCCGTTGTGTCCAGCGCGGATTTCGTAAATCCAAACCCCGCGCAATTTACGAGCACTAAAGAAATATCCCGGCCCTTTACGAGCCGGGAAACTTCCTGTTCCATCCACTGAATGTCAGCCATTTTGCCGACATCCGCGCGAATGATGTGCGCCCGTCCGCCGACGGCTTCTACCGCACGCTGGGCGTCGACAAGTTTTTCCTGCGTGCGGCTGACGAGCACCAGTTCCGCACCGGAGCGAGCATAAGCCAGGGCAAACGTTCGCCCCAACCCCTCGCTCGCGCCGGTGATGACGGCCAGCCGGCCGTCGAGGCGGAAAGATGGCAGCTGGTTCTCATTCAATTCAGCGCCCATGTCGCCGATGGATTCGTTGGCCAATGGTTATCTCGTTCGCCCCGTGGTGGCGTCGAGCGGATGCAATTCGTTCACGAGGCGCTCATCGAATGGATACGTAGTGTAGATTTCGACGCCGTCTTTCGTGACGATGTGATCGTTTTCCAGACGGATGCCGCCGATGCCGGGCGTTCCCGCGTATGGCTCGAGATTAAAAACCATTCCTTCTTTCAGCACCACCGGCGCATCTTTCGACGCGGGGCTGAAGTACGGCGCTTCCCACGGATTCACGCCCGCTCCATGGCCCAGGCTGTCCAGCACATACGGATCGGCTGCGGCGAAAACATCCGCGTTTGTCGCGCCGGGGCGCACCTTGCTTCCCGCGTTAAAAAGCGCGTTGTAACACTTCTGGTGCAGGTCACGCATTTCCGCCGTGGGCTTCACGTTGCCGCACACCCATGTGCGCGTCAGGTCGCCCCAATATCCGTTGTAGCCCGCGCCGATGTCCATGATCACGAGGTCGCCGTTGCGGATGATGCGGTCGGAAGTGAAGCGGCGATACGGCGCGGTGTACGGGCCCGAACAAATAATGTTCGAGCATTGCGTCCACTCGCTGCCCATCGCGGTCATTTTTCCCCAGATGATGCCCAGAATTTCGCATTCCTTGATGCCGGGCCGCAGCGCCTGGATTCCTTCGTCCAGAGCAGCTTCCGTAATCGCGTTGGCCATCTTGAGGCACAAAATTTCATCCTGCGTTTTGATTTCTTTCGCGCGCATCAGCACACTCTGGTAGCCGTCGGCGAATTCGGTTTTCGGAAAAACTTCGCGAATCGCCTTTTCCATGTTGATGTCCCAGATGTCAATGCCAACGCGTTTTCCGGCAAGCGAGCCGACGAGGCCCTCGACCTGCTCGGCCCAGCGCTTCATGCCGATTTTTTCGCGGAAATTCGCGCGTGGGCGAATCTGGTCCGGCGAAAGCCACGGCATGCGCAGCTTGCAGTGTTCAAAATCCATGGTCCAGAGAATCGGATCGTGATTACGCGACAGAACCGTGACCGCATTGCCCATGATGAATGCGGGGCCGAGATGATGGCGATAGCCCGTCAGATAGCGTGCGTCTTCCGTGCGAAAAATAAAAAGCGCATCAAGGTCGGAGTTATTGAGGGCGTCCTTGGCGCGTTGCAGACGTTCCCGCAGCATGCGCTGCGGATCAAAACGTACTTCCCAATCAACCGGCATCATTCCTAGATCAGACACAGAGTTTTCCTCCTCGAAAATAAATGCACGCTTCCATTAGTATTATGAACTGGATCGTGTCAAATTGATTTTGAGTAGCACAGGCTTCAGCCTGCGGGCTTAATTTTTGCCTGAACCAAAGTCCCCAGGCTGAAGCCTGTGCCACTCAAATATTCACGCTCCGCTTCGAAGCAATGCTGTACTGAAATTATGGGGGAAAAGTTGAAAATCGTCATTACCGATTATCGTTTTTCTGATGTGGAGCAGGAGCGGCGCGCGGTGGAAGCCGCGGGAGGTACATTTGTTACCGGGCAGGCCACTACCGAGGAACAGGTTGCGGAGCTGTGCAAGGATGCGGACGGCGTGCTCACGGCCCGCGCGCCGATCGGCGAACGCGCGATTTCCGCCATGAAGCGTTGCCGCATTATCGTGCGTTACGGAATCGGCGTGGACACGGTGGATATTCCGGCGGCCACGGCACACGGAATCATGGTGGCCAATGTGCCGGATTATTGCCTCGACGAAGTTTCCGATCAAGCGCTTGCGCTTTTGATGATGCTCAGCCGTCAGATGATTCCCTCGATCGCCTTGGCTCGCGAAGACACCTGGCCCGTTTCAAAAATGCCGCCGCTGCAACGATTGCGAGGGCAAACGTGCGGCTTGATCGGCTGCGGGCGAATCGGTTCGCTGCTCGCCAGCAAGGTGCAGGCCCTGGGAATGAGCGTGATCATTCACGATCCCTATCTGAGCGAAACGCGCGCGCGCGAAATGGATGCGGAGCTTGTCTCACTGGACGCGTTGCTATCACGCTCGGATTTTATTTCTTTGCACGCGCCGCTGACGAACGCCACGCATCACCTGCTGGGCGAAACCACATTTTCGAAAATGAAAAAGACGGCGTCGATCATTAACACCGCGCGCGGCGGCCTGATTGATGAAGCTGCATTAATTGCGGCGCTCGATGCGGGAAAACTATTCGGGGCTGGGCTCGACGTGGTGGAATCCGAAACGGAAGTTACGCCGGTGCGGGCGGCCCTCGTGCGCCATCCCAAAATTATTGTAACGGCGCACACGGCGTGGCTCAGCCAACAAGCTCGCGCGCTGCTGCAGCTTCGCGCCATCGAGCAGGCGCTGGCGTGCCTGCGCGGCGAGATTCCCTATGGACTGATTAATCGCGAACTCGCGAATTGAAATGTTTTAGTAGGACAGGCTTCAGCCTGTCTGATTTTGATTTTTTCTGCATCCATGAAAAGTCAAAAGAAACAGACTGAAGCCTGTTCTACTGGTGCGGCAACGCTGTTCTCTAGAGCGACATTTTGTCGGGGCGCAAGGTGAGTGCCAGGCTCGCGGCAATTACAGAGAGCAGCGAGATTTGCAGCTCACCGGCGAGCGCCCATCCGCCGTGGCCGGCAATGGCGCCCATCGCGTAGCCTGCGGCCGCGGCGGCTGCATAAAAACCGGTAACGAACATGCCCGAGGCGCGGCTGGAAAGACTGCTACGCACCGCCTTCACATGGTATGCAGCTAAATTTACGTAAACCGTGCCGCTGGCAATGGCGCCGTAGGCGCACGCAAGGATCGCTTGTGACGCGACGGCACCGGATCCGTGGAAGCAAAGATATCCGAGCGCTGCTAGACAAAAGAATGCGGTGCTCAGGACCACGCGTGGAGAGAAACGGTCACCCAGCCAACCGCCAAAAATAGAGATCAGCGCGCCTGCCCCGTAGAAACTGGCCGCAAATCCCGCCGCCTTCGGAGTGTAGTGAAGCCCTTCGCGCAGGTAGGTAGGATACATGCCCGTAAAACCAAACAAAACAAGGCCGCTGATTACGCTAAGGATCGTCAGAATAATGGTGTTTCGGTTCAGGAGTGTGTCCGCGCCCAGATGGTCCGTGCGTGCGTCCGCCGCGCGATGTGTTTCGCTGAACCAAGGCCGCACAAAAATTGTGATGACTGTAATCATCACAAATCCCGCAAGCGCGAACGCGATCATCGGAGCGTGCCAATTCGCGTACGTGGTGAGCAGGAGGCCGCCGAGAATTGGTCCGCTGAATGCGCCCATCCCGAAGAAAACGTTCATCGATCCAATCGCCGCCGCGCGGTAACCCACGAAATAATTTGCGGCGATGGCAATCATCACTGTGAGCTGCATGGCTTCGCCTATGCCCGTCGCCGCGAGGTAGACGAGCATGTCCGGGAAGCCGCGCGCCAAAACCGTGAGCGCCGTTCCAATGGAAAAAATGCCGATACCCAGCAGCAATACCGTTTTGCGGGAAAATCGTGCAAGTAGAAAACCCGTGGGCAATCCAGCAACCGCGAGGCCCAGTGTGAAAATCGTGGTAAGAAGTCCCGTGTCTGAAAGCGAAAAGCCGAATTGCGTGCGCACATCGTGCGCGAGCAACGGAAACAACTGGCGGTCCGCCGCATTCACGCTGTAAGCAAGCAGCAGCACACCGTACATGGCGATGGCCGCGGCGCGCGTGCCCGTCTGTTCCAATGCGGGAGCCGACTGCTCCGGAGAAATTTGGTCGCTAACTTGTTTTTCCTTGAGGCAGGAAGATTGAATTGGCTCCCCGGGCAAGATTCGAACTTGCAACCCTTCGGTTAACAGCCGAATGCTCTACCATTGAGCTACCGGGGAACTGCATAGGCGCATACATAATTTACATCAAGTTCGATGACTGCGTCACGGGTTACTGTTGCGGCGTCCCAAAATTTTCAGGTGACGGCCTGGGAATTTGCCGCTATTCCGCGCATCGGCGCGACCTGCTTTAAATGATGTGAAGAGTAACCACGCCGGGACTCATTGATTATTGCCTATGCTACAGTCATAATGGATATAACATCTAATTATATTTTTTAATATATATAATTTTTTCGGAGGAATATGCGAATTCGAGAAGCCGAGCCCGGCACAAATCCCCTGTTATCAAGCTGTTTTCGCCGCCATACTTTAGCCTCCGTTTTGGACGAGTCCAAGGTCGGTGTCGTCATATGCGACCGGCAGTTGCGTTATAAGGCATTGAATCAGAGCGTTGCTGAAATACATAATGAGCCGGTGAAAGCGCATCTCGGCCAGCCTATGCGGCAGATTTTAGGAAATTTTGCCGACGAGATCGTGCCTCATTGGGAAAGTGTTCTGTCCAGCGGCCATTCATCGACCAATTTGGAAATTGTCGGAAAGTTGCCCAAAAGATCGGGCATGGGCCGCTGGGTCGAAAATCTTTTTCCATTGAAGGACGCGCGTGGGCGTGTGGAACACGTCGGCTGTTTCGTGATTGAGATCATTCTGACTCCCTTGTCTGCGTCCCCGCGTTCGACGTCGCTCGAAAAAAATAAAACACGAAGTGCGAATCAAGCCTCCAGGCCAGAACCCGGGCCGCGCGTGACGTTGTCGCATCGAGAGCAGGAGGTGCTTCGATTGCTGGCGGAAGGAAAAACGACGAAACAGATTGCTTCGACACTTCAAATCAGCTCACGAACGGTGGAAACTTATAGAGGGCGGTTGATGCTAAAGCTTCAGGCGGATTCCATGGTCAAACTGGTTCACTACGCGATACAGAATTGCATCATTAAACTCTGAATCCCTCGTCGCGTCGACTTACGTAAGAATAACCCCTTACACGGATAACTGTATTTAGCTGTTATTGAATATACAGTATAGTACTTAGATGGATATGGACATGGAACGGTCCTGGATTCATCGCCTGCCGTGGCGACGGAAGGACCGGGCCGATACCAAGGCTGCCCAAATCAAGTTTTTGCCTAGGTTGGAAATTGCCCGCGAGGAAGGCTGGGCGAACCTCTCTTTATCATTAGTTAACAAGTCCAGTTTTATGATCTGGGTCGAAGATGCGAGCGTGGCGCTCGCTAACGTGGACACCAGACTCCAGTCGTCGGCCCCTTCCGGATTCATCACGCAGCAAATTCTGCAGTACGTACAACCAAAGGAATCGCTAAATGTGAGTTTGGCTAACGCAGTGTACGACGCCGCAGGCAGGCCACAGGGGCCGTACACAGTTTTGCTGCAGGCGAACGTGCGATATTGCGTCTTCGATGAGTGGTCAGAAGCCGCGACTTGCCCCTGCCGAATTGCCATGGCAGCAATCAATGCTATCGATCTTCATCCTGCCCGCTGGTATGAAAAAAAGGTCCGGATCACTAGGATATAAATGCAATAACAGAAGTTGCCGGATCGATTGAGCTCCCCGCACACAAAGGTTTTTTCTCCTACTGGGTCGACTTACCACCGTCATTTGCGCTTTCTGAGTGTGGGGGTTTTTCCCATAGCTTAAGTTTCGTATGCAGGGGACAGAAAGTTTTGTATTCTAGGCTGGCAGCTTCGGTAATCTATGTCAGGCGGCGCGACGGATGCGGCTAAAGGATGGTCATATGAGGGCTGGATCAGCGGTTCGGGCACGAAGAATATTCCTGAATGCGCTTGCGTGCGGAGCCGTTATTTTGTGCGTCGGAGTGTTCGGGTGCGGATCGTCGCAACCTGCACAGCAGCCGGCCGGCGGGCCGAAACGTTATCATCTTTCAGGGCGTGTTGTTTCGGTCCAATCGCCTAAGCAGCAAGTGACGATCGACGCGGGGGATATCCCGGGATTCATGACGGCCATGACGATGGGATATTCGGTGAAAGATCCAAACCAGCTGGCGCCGCTGTCTCCGGAAGATCAGGTAACGGCAGACGTCGTCGTGAACGGGAGCGACGTGTATCTGGAAAATATCGTTGTGGTGAAGAAAGCGGATAAGGCTAAAGCTCCTGCAGCAATCAGTTCACCATCATCTGCAACACAATCCCCCAAGTAATAAGAAAACTGCGCCGCGGGAAAAAGAATTCTTCTTCCGCGGCGCAGCTGCATGGTTTCCTCAAATTTCTGCAATTACTTCTTATCTTTTGAATCGCCCTGCTTCTTATTGTCCTGGTCCCGCGACTGAGGTTTCGGCTGCTCCCTCTGCTGCTCTCTCGGTGGCGGCGGTGGCGTGGCTTGCGCAGGAGGCGCGGCATTTTGTGGGCGCTCGAACTGACGGGCACGCGGGGTGTCTTCGTTAGTTTTCGCGGGCGGCGCGAATTTCGCGGGCGGCCGCTGATCAGCCGGGGGGGTATTGCTTTGATTTATCTGTGGCCGCTGCTGCGGCGGAGGCGGAGTCTGCACACGCGGCTGCGTTTGCTGCTGAGGTGGCGGCGGGGGTGTGTTTTGTTGCCCCGGCTGCGGCTGGTTCTGCCGGGACGGGAATTGATTCTGTTGATGCTGCTGTATTTGCGGTTGCTGCTGTGACTGTGATGGCACGGGCTGCTGCCGCTGGATCTGCTCTTGCTCGTGTTGTGGCTGCGGCGATGGCTGTATGGGCTGCGGCTGATTCTGCCGCGATGGGAATTGATTCTGCTGGCGCTGCTGCATTTGCGGTTGCTGCTGCTGCGCGGGCGGCGTTTGCTGCACGGGCTGCTGCTGCGCGGGCGGCGTTTGCTGCACGGGCTGCTGCTGATTTTCGCGGGATGGGAATCGGTCTTGTCGTTGTTGTTGTTGCTGTTGCGGCTGGTTCGTCATCTGCTGCCGCGGTTGAGGTGGCTGCCCCTGCTGTGGGGACTGTCCGGGGCGCGGTTGCTGACCCATTTGCTGCCCAGGCTGTTGACCAGGTTGACCGCGTTGCTGCTGCGAAGGCGGCGCAGTAGCCTGCCGGAAATTTCTCTCGGGTTGCTGAGCATTTCGATTGAACGAAGGATTATTCAAACCGGGCCGCATGGGAGCGGGCGTTTCCTTGACCACGACTTGACGCGACATGACTGCCGCTGGCGGCCGTGCTGCCGCGGGAACCCCGCCACCGCCCACGCTGCGTGGGACGGGAGCGACCGTGAAGTTACGCTGCACCTGCGCCGTTTGCATTTGCTGTGCGTTGACGCGAACATTGGCGGACGCCACCGGCCGCGCGTTGACGAACGTATCGTGTGAAACAGCCGTCACGGCCATGACGTTGCGCTGGTGCATATAAGTCACGTTATTTACTTCTCTATTATTATAGACGTTCGTTACGTTGACCACGTTTACCGTGGTATTCGTAACGTTCACCCGCTGCACGTACCGCTCGCTCACGCGATAAGGTGGAACATACACTTCGCGCGGACCCAGCGGAAACCACGCAACTCCTTCTCCGCCTCCACCGAACGCGATCGATCCTCCGAACCGCGGGCCGCCGACGAATACAACCAGCGCCGGCGCATAGACGGGCCGCACAACTATGGGCCCCGGAACCCAGCACCAGCGGTTATTGAATTCCGCCCAGCGTCCATAATGAAATGGCGCAAAGCCCCATGGCTCGTCCTCTACCCACGTCCATCCCCACGGCGCAACGTAAGCCCAGTGGCCATTGCGATACGGCGCCCATCCGTTGTCTACACGCGTGGGAAACCAAACGTATCCGTAATCGGGCACGCTTCGCCACTCGCCGTAATCGTCGAGATCGTCGTAGCCGGTTACGTCACGCGAAACGTAGCGCGCCGACTGGGAGCGCTCTTCGCGTTCATCACGCGAGCGGCACCAGTTGTCGAAATCGTCGAGCCTTCCCGCTGGCCCGCCGTCATAATTCAGCGTGTCAGTGCCGCTGAAATTCGCGGCTTCGCCCGAGCTCAGATGATAACTATCGCCGGCCCCCGCGGCGTCGCCTTCTCCCGAGCGCACGGTAATGGCGGTCGCGTTCCCATTGGGATCCACGTCCACGCGATAATCCCCTGGGCGGTCTAAGGAAAATGCCAGATTCGGCGTGTCGATCTCGAAGCCATCGCCGTCATCCAGGCGTCGCGCATTGACGTTCAGCGAGCCCTGCGCCAGCTGAATCTGCACAGTGCGATCATCGAGATTCAGGAATGTGATTCCCGTTTCCCCGCCAACGCGGATGGATGTGCTGCCGATATGCAATTCCCCGCGGGAGCCCCGATCCGCCCAAAGATTGTCACCAGCGGTGAGCGGTCGATTAGGGCTCGCTTGCACCCAATCACTTTCACCACCGGGCTGAAAGGAAATGCTTCCCTGAATGAAGTTGAGTCGCGCGACTCGGCCAGGGGGATCGTCATCCGCCCGCGCAGGCGAAGTGAATACAAAGGCCAACACCGTAAACAGAATCAAGGCTGGGGAATATACGGAATATTTTCGCATAACGAATGTCCCTCCGACGGTGCATTCAAACGGCGACTTCTCTTAACTTGATTCTACCCTTGGAACCAGAAAACCGAGACGCAGCATTCTCCTTATGTTGCCTAAATTTTTTCCCCTAGCGCCCCGAGAGGTGGGCAGGAGGCCTCATTCGAAGCCTCCTGACGGTGAATCATGGGGTGAAACGGGGCGGAAAATCGATCAGTGATGGCTGTCATGTCCAGAGGATGAGTGACCTCCGCTGGAAGACCCTCCACCATGAGAACCACCGGAATAGCCGCCATGCGTACCGCCTCCGGAGTAGCTGCCGCGTGATGCGCCGCCACCCGAGGGTGCGCTGCGGTATCCGCCAGTCGGAGATCCTCGATACCCGCTGCTCGGCGGCGCGCTAGGCATGGGACGGGCTGTGTACGATCCTCCGCCCGAGTAGCTCCCGCGCGAGCCACTGTTTCCGTAGCCTGGACCATACGGACCGCGTGGCGTAGGCTGTGGTTGTCCGCCGTAATACCCTCCGCCGCGTGGCGTGACCACTGGCTGCTGCATGTTCAAAGTCGGGCGGCCGCTGCCATAACTGCCGGCATTGCTCGAACCGCCGCGAGCATAATTTTGGTACTGCGGTGCCCCGGATGCCGATGGCGCCTGGGGATATCCCGTCCGCCCTTGGGCATTCCCTTGCTGTTCATAGCCTCGGCTGCGGTAAGACTGCGCGTTTTGTCCCGGTGGCGGAGTGAACTCATGCCAGCCGGGACGGGAGGATTGGATCGCATTGCGCTGCTGGGGTGCGCCTGAATTAAACCCGCGCTGACCTGAAGCTTGCCTGGAGCCGGAACCTGAATTACCGTTGTCGCCGCGTCCGGCTTGCATTGCGTTGTTCGGTCGCCCCCCATTGTTGAAAAAACGCTGGTTGCTGACGGAGCGGTTCGGGATTGAGTTTGGATTGACTTGACGATCCATCGAATTGAAACTGTTGCGCGAAGGTGACACAGGATTCGCGCCAGTCATGACGCTGGCTTGGCGGAACGTACCGGGATCGATCCGCGATTGCTGCATCGAAACGCGTGAATTTCCGAATTCATTGCTGCGCATGGAGCTGAATCCGCCGCGCACGCGTTGATCGGAAGCCGCGCGATCCAGATTCGAGATGGATCGCGGACCTTCTCTTAGCGGATTCATGCCTCCGTAGTTGTTATGAATGTTGTTGATGTTGACGACGTTGACGCGATTGATTCCGCGGCCGTACCACGGGTAAAAACGGTCGCCCGGGCCGCAGGGCAGCCAGCCAACGTTCCCGAATCCGCCAAAACCAATTCCGAAACCCACGGTGCCCCAGCCGCCCCCTCCAAATCCAAAAAACGAAACATAAGCAGGAGCCCACTCCGGGTAGTAGCCGCCGTACACCGGGCCGGGCCACCAGCCCCAATTTCCGCCATACACGAACCAGCGCCCGTAGTGATACGGAGCCCAGCCCCAAGATTCGTAAGACACCCAAGTCCATCCATAGTACGGCTCATATACCCAGCGGCCATCGCGATAGGGCGCCCAGCCGGAAGCGACCGAAGGAAACCACACGCTGCCGTAGTCCGGCACATTGGACCACTGGCCGCTGTTGTCGAGGTCCTGCGTCCCGGTGTAGTAGGGATTGGTGTGCTGCCAGCTTTGCGCGCTCTCGATGGTGCGGTCGCGATCGCTATTCCAGCGGTCCCAATCGTCTCTGCCGGGCGCTCCGGAAACCTGGTATTGCGCGTTGTCCGCGTTGCCTTGAATCGTGATCCGCTGGTCGCGCCCCACGCGGGTGCTTCCCTGCGCGGTGGAAACTTCAGCCGAGCCTCTGCGCACGTCCACAATCGTTTCGCCGTCGGAGTTCACGAGGATGCGGTAGCTACCCTCGCCTGTTTCCGGGTGTATGGCGACGTTGGGCGTTTGAATTTCAATCGTTGCTTCGTTGTTTTTCAGTACCTCGTAGTTTGCTAACCCTTGTCCGATTTGCAGCTGCAATTGCGTGCGTGACAGGTTGACTACGTTGGCAGTGGTTTCGCCGGATATACGCAGGATATTAGCGTGATCCAACTGAATCTCGGCGCGCGCATTTTGGGCGGTGGAGATATGGTCGCCATTCACCACCGGAGTATTCACCGTGGCGGCGGACCAATCGCCCGCGCCATTGTGCTGCGTAGACACGTCGCCGTTTACGAAGCTGACGCGCGCCGCCCCCGCGTCATTCGGCGCCGGTTGCCGCTGCTGGGGATTTTCCTGCTGCTGTCCACCCTCAGCTTGGTATTGGGGCTCGTACTGAGGCTGGTACCGGGGCGGAATTTCCATGGGCTGCCGCGAATCCGGAGGGCCTTGCTGCGCGCCCGTTACCATGGTTATTCCCAGCAACAAGGCACCGGCCAAGAGTCCCTTTTCGATTTTTCCTGCAAGATTTTTCATGGCTTGGCTCCGGCTGGCGGTTCTGCGCACGCCAGCCCGTAGCATAGATGCTGCAGGGCGGGGGCCAAATCGAGCAAACTTGGCACGCTGTTCGATGTCTTTTATTTTCAGTTAGATAGTTTGGTTTGGCGCAGTCGGAGTGCGCTCCATTCTATGGGTTGCCGGTGCATATCGCGCAACGGTGGTGCATATCCACCAACGGACACTCGGATAGAGGTTACGTTTACAAAAAACCGTGTCCTCTTCCTTCCGGAGAATGCGGGAGGGAGAGTCCTCTACGAAAGCGCTTTTTGTAGCGACCGCCCGAATTTTAGGCGGGCGACTTTTGGGTGTGCAAGCGAAGAACAGGTGTACTGCGAAAGCTATTGCTCCACAGTGTCTTTCTCCGGTGGATCAGGCACGCCTAATTTGGAGAGGCGATAGCGCAGCGCGTTCCGCGAAAGACCGAGAGCGCGGGCGGCCTGGCTCTTGTTTCCGTTGGCGTGGCGCAGCGCTTCGCGGATGGTTTCGTCCTCCCACTGCTCGAGCGTGACGCCCGCCGGCAGGATATACGGTGAGGCGCCGGGCGCGTGAGGACGCTTCGCCGGATCTTCGAGATAAATGTCGGCGGTGTCGAGTGTCGAGCCGGTGGAAAGCGCGACGCCGCGTTCGATAATATTTTGCAGTTCGCGAATATTTCCCGGCCAGTGATACTCCATCATTTTCTTTACGGCTTCTGGCGTAATGGAAGTGATGGCTTTCGCGGAATCTTTCGCGTAGCGTTCCAGGAAAAAATTCGCGAGCGCGGGGATATCTTGTTTGCGGTCGCGCAGCGGCGGAATGTCGATGGCCACTACGTTCAGGCGATAGTAAAGATCTTCGCGAAATGTGCCTTCTTCGAGCGCGGCGCGCAAATCGCGGTTAGTGGCAGCGACGAGGCGAACATCCACCTTTAGAGTTTTGGTGCCGCCCAGACGCTCAAATTCGCGGTCCTGCAAAACGCGCAGGAGTTTCACTTGAATTGCGCCGGGCACGTCGCCGATTTCGTCCAGAAACAAAGTCCCTTTATCCGCGAGCTCAAATTTTCCGGGCTTGCTTCCCGTGGCGCCGGAGAAAGCGCCTTTTTCGTACCCGAAAAGCTCGCTCTCCAGAAGATTTTCAGGAATCGCGGTGCTGTTAATTTTGATGAACGGGCCCGAAGCGCGCTGCGAATGCTCATGAATGGCGCGCGCAATCAAATCTTTTCCCACGCCGCTTTCGCCGCCGATCAAAACAGTGGAATTGGTGGGCGCGACGCGTTCGACGAGCGCAAGAACGGCCTGCATCTTGTCGCTCTGCGCGATTATATTTTTATAGGAGTAGCGGCGGCCGAGGGCTTCGCGCAGCGACCGGTTTTCCTCGCGCAGTTGGTGCGAGTCAAGCTCCTTGCGGATCACGAGAATCAATTCGTCGAAGGAGAACGGTTTCGTGACGTAATTGCTCGCGCCCACCTTCATCGCCTCGACGGCCGACTCGACTGTCCCGTATGCGGTCATCACAACTACGGGCAACGCGGCGTTCGCCCGCTTCACGGCCTGCAAAAATTCCAGGCCGCTCATCCCCGGCAGACGCAAATCGGTGACCACGAGGTCCGGTTTTTCGCGCACGAGAAGTTGCAACCCCGTCTCGGCGTCTCCGGCGGTGTGCACCAGAAAATTCTCTTCGCCGAGGCGCAACTCAAGCAGGCGGCGCATCTTGGCTTCGTCTTCGACGATGAGGAGCGTGGCCTTATTGTTACGTGTGGGCATGAGCTGAGTGGCCCGGGCTTCAGCCTGCTGGGGCGATTGCGTGCAAGGCCTAACTCCCGCAGGCTGAAGCCCGCGCCACTTAAACCATTGTGCCAGCCTGCGTGCTTGGAAGTGAAGCTGCAAATGTCGGTAGGGACGTGCGCCAAGAGGCGTATGATTTTAATATGGCGAGCCTGTGGCGAATTAAGCGGTCCTCGCAAACTGATGAGCTCGCTTTTGATTTGGACAAGGAGCAATCATGAGAAAGCGGAAACTTGGAAGAAGTAATCTCGAAGTATCTGCGATCGGACTCGGCTGTATGGGAATGAGTTTTTCTTATGGCCCGCCGAAAGACAAAAAAGAGATGACCGCTGTTCTGCATGCCGCGGTGGATCGCGGCATCACGTTTTTCGATACGGCGGAAGTGTATGGCCCGTATTTGAATGAGGAATTGGTGGGCGAGGCGCTCGCTCCGTTCCGCGGGAAATTAGTGATCGCCACAAAATTCGGATTTGATCTAGGAGGCAGCGACAACCGGCCCGGCGCGCCGGGCGTGAACAGCGGGCCGGAGCACATCAAGCATGCGGTGGAAGGGTCACTCAAGCGGTTGCAGGTGGAAACGATTGATCTGCTTTATCAACACCGCGTCGATCCCAACGTGCCGATCGAGGACGTGGCGGGCGCGGTGAAGGAACTAATTCAGGCCGGGAAAGTAAAACACTTTGGGTTGTCCGAGGCAGGCGTGAAGACGATTCGCCGCGCGCACGCCGTGCAGCCGGTCACCGCTCTGCAAAGCGAATATTCTCTGTGGTGGAGAAAGCCCGAGCAGGAAGTAATTCCCGCAATTGAAGAACTGGGAATCGGATTTGTGCCGTACAGCCCGCTGGGGAAAGGTTTTCTTACGGGAGCAATAAAAGAAGATACAAAATTCAACAGCAACGATTTCCGCAGCACGCTTCCCCGCTTTACCCCTGATGCGTTGAAGACGAACCAATCTTTGATCGACCTGCTGGGGAAAATTGCGCAGCGTAAAAATGCGACTCCCGCGCAGATCGCGCTGGCGTGGCTGCTTGCGCAAAAGCCATGGATCGTTCCGATTCCGGGAACGACGAAGCTCAGTCGCCTAGAAGAAAATATCGGCGCAGTGTCCGTCGAATTGACGCCCCAGGATTTGAAAGATATCGACAGCGCGGCCTCGCAGATCAAGGTGGAAGGAAACCGCTACCCGGAGAAACTGGAGCGGATGACGGGCCTGTAGAGTCTGTGCGAGTGCTCAAGATCGACCGGTTTTGTAGTGCCCGCCTTCAAGCGGGCACTGTGGAAGGAGCGGCAAAATGGAAATCAAACGAGTAGGATCGCAACCTTCTGGGAAGGGTCCGGCGGACTGGTTCACCGGCACGGTGCGTATCGATCCGCTGTTCCAGGCGCCCGACCCTGCCTTTGTGCAGGGCGCGAGCGTGACGTTTGAGCCGGGTGCGCGCACGGCATGGCACACGCATCCGTTGGGGCAAACGCTTGTAGTGACGAGTGGCTGCGGCTGGGCGCAACGCGAAGGTGGCCCGGTCGAGGAAATACATCCTGGAGATGTGGTGTGGTTTTCGCCCGGGGAAAAGCACTGGCATGGCGCGACGCGATCTACGGCGATGACACACATCGCCATTCAGGAGAAAAAAGACGGGAAGGTCGTCGACTGGATGGAGCAGGTCAGCGATGCGCAGTACGGCAAGTAAGTTTTGAGTCTGGAAGCACGTACGCGTTTCATCGTTCGCGGTTGCCATCGCCGCACTGTTGTTGCTTTTTGTGGGGATTCACAACGCGTGGGATGGCGTGACGTATCATGTGTCTGTGAGCCGCCCGAAACTTCAAAAGAAAAATAACGCCTCGCCCGATCCAGAAGGCGGAAGGAAACTATGACGCGACATGCAATTCTGCCAACACTGCTTTTCACGATTCTGGCTGCTTCGCTCCGTGCGCAGCAGACAACGGGGTCGGCAGGCACGGTCTACCAATTAAAGCCGTCGCCAAAAACGGTAGTATGGGGATATTACGATCCGAAGACGCCGCCCGTGCTGCGAATCAAATCAGGCGATACGGTGGAAATCCAGACGCTGCTCGCGTCAAATCCCGAGCGTTTTGAGAGCGCGCACATTCCGTTGGACCAAATCGAGCCATCGATGCGCGACATTTTTAATCAGGTGAAGGAGAAAGGCCCGGGCGCGCACATCCTTACCGGACCGGTTTACATTGAAGGAGCCGAGCCGGGAGACGTGCTGGAAATTCGCATTCAGAAAATTCAACTGGCGATTCCATACGCGTTGAACGCATTTGTGCCGGGGCGCGGTTTCCTGCCGGATGATTTTCCGTATGCGAGAACGAAAGTGATTCCGTTGGATGAAAAAAGAATCGTTGCGTATTTTGCCGATGGGATTGAAATTCCACTGCGTCCATTTTTCGGCAGCATGGGTATTGCTCCGCCGGAAGTGACCGGAAGAATCAGCAGTAATCCACCGTGGATTCATGCAGGGAACATTGACAATAAAGATCTGGTAGCCGGGACGACTCTTTATATTCCGGTGCAGGCGCGCGGCGCATTATTCGAGGTGGGAGACGGCCACGCCGGACAGGGAGATGGAGAAGTGGATGTAACCGCGCTTGAAACCTCGCTGATCGGGACGTTCCAATTTGTGGTGAGAAAAGATATGCATTTACGCTGGCCCCAAGCTGAAACGCCCACCCATTACATCACTATGGGCATGCATCCGGACCTGACAGAGGCGACGAAAATGGCTGTGCGCGAAATGATCGATTTTCTCGTGCGAGAGAAGCACCTGAGTCGCGACGACGCTTATATGCTTGCCAGTGTCGCGGCCGATCTTCATATTACGCAGGTAGTCGACGGGAATAACGGCGTCCATATGATGCTGCCGAAAGCAATTTTCGACGCTGCGCACTGAGAAATTTCTGCTTTAATCCTTGGCAGAGCGCGCCCACCTACAGGATTTTAGATGGCAAAATGGGGTTCCTCTAATTTCTGGACAAGTTACGATTATCTAGAATTGTAAATGCGAGGAGACCTCACATGCGATCTACTACTAGGCAGCTGACTTCGATTGCGCTAAGCGCGGCCCTTGCGACCGCGACTCTTCTTGCTGGTTGTTCGGCGCGAGTGTCCACCGGCTACCGCGTGCACGACGGTTACTACAACGATGAACATGTTTGGGACAACAACGAAGTCGCGTTTTACGGTCGTTGGGAAAATGACACCCATCGTCATCACGAAGATTTTCGACATCGCAATGCGGACGAGCAGAGGGAATATTGGAATTGGCGCCACGGCCAGCACTAGAGGCGGGCTAATTATCCCGAAGGAACGACGCTGGCTGGCGCCCATTTAACCCATCTAGCAAGTTGTAGGGGCTCGCTCTACTGCGAACAGTAACCCTATAGAGCGTGCCGGTGCCCCTACGATCTATCGCCGTAGATCTTCTCGATTCCGACCAAACCCGTACGTTTATTGAGGCTTGGTACTCAACAGTTGATCTGCATTTTGCACGATGCGCGTGAAACCCGATGGAATGTCAAACAAGTTCGCGTCGAGCGATGAATCCGAATACGAACTAACTTCAATTGTCATTTCTATCAGTGAACCCGGCGTGGATGGCGGGGGCGGATTCTGGCTGTTCTGATCGGCGGCGTCATCCTGTTTTTTTTTCTTGTTGAACAATCCACCAATCCCTTTCGCCATCGCGCCGCTCATACTCGTCGGCGTGCTGTCTGAGCTTGAAGAGGAAGAGGATGATGAAGATGGCGGAGGACTCGACGGCTGCACAACATTTCCCTGCGCGTCTTTCGCGACCATTGACATGACCATGTACTGTAGCAGCGGGAAACCTTTCAGGTTGGCTGAGTTTTTTTGTAGCTCATCGAGGCTCTGCGAAGCTCTTGGATCCACGTGAATGTTGGACGGAGGAACCCAGTTGATTTCCTTAGCCATCTGTGCGTAAAACCGTCCGAGCTCCTCATATCCGGGAACCGACGGCGCAACCCACATATCCATCGTCGTTAATACACTTCCGTTCACCTGGTCGTTCGGTTGGCTCGTTTTGGAGGTATCCTGCGCTTGCAGGTTCATTTCGATTTCAACCTTCGTTTCATTTGTGCTCTGGCCCATGATTTCCCGCGAAGAGGTTCCAGGGGTAACTTTAAATTTCACGTCCATGTTGGCCTTCACATCTTTTGCCTTTGGATCCTGGGCCGGCGAATTTTGGTCCATTTGCTGCTGCATTTTTTGTTGCGCGTTTTCCATCGCTTGTTTCATCTGGTCGAAAGTGATTTCGGAATACGTGTGCTTCACCGGATCGATGTCTATAATGCGGCGTCCTTCCAGATCGATAATTTGAATCTGGCCGTCTGAGTTGTCTGTCCGAAGACGCTTCCCTTTTACGTAGTGGGTGGTGACCACGGGCTTTGTTGCCTGCGAAGCCTGTTTGCTGAATACGCCGGCAAATTTCATGGCGCTTTTTAGAGCGCCACCTGTGATTTTAGAAGTCTCCGTATATTTGAAATCGGCGCGGGCCGGAACGGTGAACGGCGCCAGCAATAAAAAAATGGATAAGGTAACGCTTACTGTTTTCACGATAGTTCCTCCGCGTGCGGAATAAATTTATTTGAATTCGGGGTATGCCCATTGCGAGCGCTTTTCCCGCAGGCAGCTGGGTAGCCTAACACCCGGGCAGATAGTGCGGTGCTCGGTGTGTTCCGGATCAACGGCGCCGTGTGCAGTGATACTACTCGAGTGCGGTCTCGAATTGCCAGCATTGTGAGGGGCGATCAGGATTTTTTTTAGCGCAATCGGGCGGGAGGTATCGGTTTGCGGCACCTCGGCGTAATTCGGGGTGGGAAATGCAGAGTGGGCAGGAGTGATTGATGTTTACTCTGAACCCGCGCCCTTTGATAAACCAAAGTCCAAAGGATGCGGCACCCAACGAGCTTTGGAGCAAGTAAAAAAAGCCCGTCCTCTCTGCGAAGGGCGGGCTCTTTTTTGGACTGCTACTGCGTGGTCGCTTACTGCTCGATGCCAAAGTAGAATTGCAGGTCGTCGTCGATGCGATTGGACACTCCCCATTCCGTCCAGCCCGTCCACGAATCGTTGACTTTCACTTCGGCATTGCCGTCGGCGAAAAACGTGGTGGACTGTAAGCCGTAGTAATGGCCCTTTTGCAATGCCACGGCTTGATAGGTTGAATTCGCGTCGCACTCAACCACTAAATGATATGACACGCCCGGAACCAGGGCGTGCGACTCGGAAAAATTAAAGCTGGCCCAGTAATAGTTGGGTGAACTGACGCTGCTTAGTGGAATGTTGGAGGCGTCGATATAGCCTTCCTCGACCAGCGTGCCGTCCGCTTCCTCGAAGCGAATGACCACTGGAGCCTCGCCACGGACGCGCGCCACTCGAACAGCTGCCGACGCCACCCTGGTTTGCGAACCGGTCACCGTGAAGGTTTCGCGCAGAGGAACACTTCCCGAGATGCTTGCGGGGACGCCGACCCAACTTGCCACATAGCCAATTCCTTCCGAAGCTCCGTCTTGATAATCGAGTTCATACACGGGGGCAAAGCCGTCGCGCGGGGACCACGATCCTCCGCTCGACGCTATCAATACCGCGGCGTACGGGTCGCTGGGAGCTGGTGGAAACGACGATTGCGGGGTGGCCTCGTACAGACTATCCACGGAAATGAAATTGTTCGAAGGATTCGAATCTACGTTCTGGAAAGTCATGTGATAGATCTGGCCGGCGTTCAGCGTCGGAGTATTCGTAAAGTTCATGACATAAATATATCGCTGCGGCGCGGGGAGAGAGGCAGCGTTCGAAATGAAGTAGGTCGTCAGCACGTTGCCGCTCGGATTATGAGCACTGGTTCCGTCGTCTGTTCGAATATCCACGCGAAGCGTCCCGCCGTTGCCCCCCGAGTATCCGCCGACATCGGTAATCAAGTAAACGGTGGCTTGTTGAAGGACGCCCGTATGGGTGGCGCGAAAGCGATAGCTGACCTCGTTCCCCCAGGGTCCAATCGTCGTATTCGCCAAGCCATCCGACCCCATTCCCGCGCCATAGGTGGGAACATTCGCGGAGTTCGAAGTCGAGTTCACGTCAATGTACAAGTTCGCGGAAGCGGAGAATCCTTCTTCATCGGTGATTCCTGCCGTGAAATAAAATCTGCCGGTACTGCCTGGGGTGCCGGAAATCCATCCGTTTCCAGAGTTTAGCGAGAGACCGCTCGGAAGGCTGCCGGAAACAATATAAAAACGAAATGGCGCCGCACCGTCGCCAGGAACTACCGGCGCCGCATACGGAACGCCAGTTTGTCCCACTGGCAAAATCGTTGTAGCAATCAGGACCACGTCGTCCGCGAAGGCCGTACCCGAAAAGCCCTCAAAGCCCAGAAGCCCCGCGATCAATACCAAGAGACACAAA
The DNA here is from genome assembly GCA_035696345.1 of Candidatus Acidiferrales bacterium. Classification (GTDB taxonomy): domain Bacteria; phylum Acidobacteriota; class Terriglobia; order Acidiferrales; family UBA7541; genus Palsa-360. Next base: position 4,969 of record DASRQU010000023.1, on the reverse strand, counting down.
CACACACACCGGAAGCGATTTCTCATTCACAATTCTCCTAATAATGGGTTTCATGCGACTGACAGTGAGGCGGCTCTTTTTGGGCTGGGGAAGAACATCCAAAGTGCGTCGCGCTCAGGGATTCTACCTACTTGTGCAAGATAATTCATGCAGATTTCTTGGGAAAATCACTGTAGAACCTAAAACCTGTACGAATACCTGTACCTACCTGTACTCGCGAACAGAGGTCTTAATGGGGCGAGGAACTCGCTGGATTTTGTGAACTACAGGGAACGCTCGGTGAGCAAGAGTATCTGATTCTGCGGACATCTTAAAATGTTGCAATGAGCTATGTCTAATGTTTAGTGCAGGTTAGTTTGGCTCGATACTTGCACCATGTACATCGGGGTTGGCCTGTCCTTTAACATCCCCTCGAGCGCGATCAGAGAGGATTTCTTTGCGGTCAACGCAGGCAAACCGTATTAGTCGAGCATAACGCTTATTTTACATTGGCTGGTGACCGAGATGGAAAAACTCGTCGTCAAGTGGAGCTTTTGGATCGGTAGTCTATGCGCCGTGCTGGCCGTCATAGCCCGGGGCTTGGATATTCTGGGCATTAACACCCTCAATTTCAGCACCAGGGGAAGCGAAATCGGCTATCACACCTTTATGGATGGCACCTTTTTCTTCTATCTGATATCGATTGCCGTGGCGACCTATGCGAGATTTAACTCGACAAGACAGTTGCCACCTTCCGCAGAGTCCAAATAGGCTGCATAGGCTGCGACTCATTCGCAATCACAGACCGGCTCTCAGCACGAATTGGATTCGTCCGAAACCCAAAATAGGTCTTCCGCCATTACCTTCGCCCATCCGTCGGCTACTTGTTCTCCGCTTCATAATCCAAAATATTGGGCGGGGACAAACTTCGCATGTATAATCTCCGGCGGTGGGCCGACGAGAACGCATGTTTAGCTCGTTGGTAATCCTCCTCGCAGTCTGTTGCAGTGATTTCTTGGTTCAAGGGACAATTCCGCAAATACGGCCGACGCTCTAAAATGGCTGCAGAAGATTTGGCGGTCCGGGGACTGACGTCCGGCGGACTTGATTGCGGGTTCGGGATGATTGCAGGGCGGCGCCGAGATAATGCGCCGCCACATAAATGCGAGCGAAATCGAAATTATTGCAAGGGTAGAAAAAGGGGCTTCTAGATGGGTGAAAAAACAATTTTGAGCGTTGCCGTCACGGGCAATCAAACGACGGTGCAGCAGCATGCGGGCCTACCCTGCACGCCAGAACAAATCGCGACCGCTTGTATCGATTCCGCCAAAGCCGGCGCAGCGATTACGCACATCCACGTGCGTTATCCGGATGGCAAGCCGAGCATGGAACTCAGCCATTACAAGGAAGTGGTCGATCGTATTCGGGACAGTAATGTGGATGTAATTATCAATTTGACTACTGGCCCGGGACAACGTTTTGTTCCGAGCGTTGACGACCCGAAGGTCGCTGCTCCGGGCACGACGCTAACGAATCCCATGCGACGCGTCGAGCACGTTATCGCGCTGAAACCGGAAATCTGCAGCCTTGATTTGAATACGATGTGGTCAGGCTCCTCCGCGGTGATCAACCCGCCCGCCAATATCACCATCATGGCGCAGGCCATGAAAGAAGCGGGAGCCAAACCGGAACTCGAAGTATTTGATAGCGGCGACATTGCTGTGGCAAAAGATCTGATCAAAAAGGGCGTGCTGGACACTCCCGCGCTTTTTCAGATCGTTACCGGCATTAGCTACGGATTTGAATGCACGCCGCAAACGATGATGTATGCAAAATCGCTTTTGCCGGCGGGTTCGCATTGGGCCGCGTTTGGTGTTGGGCGACTTGCATTTCCGAGCCTCGCGCAGGCCTTTCTGCTCGGGGGACACGTACGCGTCGGACTGGAAGATGCGGTCTACCTCAGCAAGGGCGTGCTGGCTCCGACCAACGCGTCCATGGCGGAAAAGGCCAAGCGCATCATTAATGAGCTTGGCGGCGAACTGGCGACGCCCAAGGAAGCGCGGCAAATTCTGGGACTGCGCAGCTAGCGAGCGGAGACAATCTGGCGAGGGATGTGTTGTGACCACCTGTGGCGCCGGCGTATCGCCGGCGCCGCGAAATGCCCGGTTCCGGATTATCTGAAGCCGCAGACGAGAATCTGCTGCAATACCCGCACGGTTATAACGAAGTACACCCTTTGCTCGATGGTTTCTCTCGGCATCCCCCTTATTCTGGTTTTACAGTGGCCACGAAACAAAAAATCCGTCGTCAAATGTCGCGCACATTCATCAGCGAGGGGGCGGTCCAATGCCGCCAGAAATTCCTCAGATTTTTTCCAGCCGGATTCACGGATCCCAACTACCTCGCTTGGGAACGCGCCTATAAGTGGAAAGCTCACCAGACGTGGAACCAAGAACTGAATCGGGAGGAATTCCGCTCGCTCCTGATTGCAGGACATTACGTAGAAATTGCCAGCCGCGCCGTGCGAATTGAATCTCGCACGAATCTGCTTTTTTCGTTTGAGAAAATGGCTTTACGCGATGCGGTGAAGTCCATCGCAGGTGCCTGTTCGTTTTCCACCGGGCTCTATGACTTTCTATACGGATCGAAGGCGGAGCAGGAGCGGTTCAGCATTTGGTGTTCATCCTTGCAGTCACTGCCTCGCATAAAAACGCGAGTGCTCACGTGGCCGCTGGCGACGGTCTTTCCATTCATCGCCCTGCCCGACAAGCATATTTTTCTCAAACCGAATGTCACTCGCGAGGCCGCAAAGCAGTATGATTTTCCCTTTGAGTATGAGCCGGGCCCCTCTTGGAGTACATACGCAAACCTTCTGAAATTCGGAGACGCGATTCGGCGGGACCTTGCCGATCTTGAACCGAAGGATATGATCGACATCCAATCCTTTATCTGGGTGCAGGGATCGAGCGAATATGATGAATAAAGAAAATCTCTGAATCGCCGGCGCTCAAAAAGTGTTTGGCAGTTCGTGGAAGTTCTAGAATTTTGGCCACGCGTCAGACGCGGGGGCCACACTCGCGGCGCGTTGCCCGCTTCGCTCCAGCGCCAACCTAACAAAACCGCTTCGCTTCATTTCTTCAATGAAAGATTGCAGGAATTCCCGTCCCGCTGGGCGTCCCTTCGGCGTGCCCATTGCCTGTTGAATCGACGTAAATCTCCCGTCCATCACGCGAAGCCCTGCGTGCATCTGCGCGAATTCGACAAGCGGCTGCCTTACCCCCGCTGCCGCTTCCAATCCGCGATCGAGAAACATTTCCATCGCGCCAGAGGAAGTCTCGTGCCGTACGATTTCGGCGTGTTTCAAGGTGCGCGTCAGAAAAAGGTCATAGGCGGCGCCTTTGCCTACGGCGATGCGCACGCCCGGCCGGTCGAATTCGTCGATGGCATGCAAGGGCGAAGCGTCGCGAACGATGTACGTGCCTTCGATCAGCACGTAGGGCGCGGTAAACAGAATTTCCGTCGCGCGCACGGGATCCAATGCCAGAAACGCAATGTCCCACACGTCGGACTGAGCCGCTTCAAATACTTTTCCGGCCGCGTCGAACAAAATGAATTCGAGCGGAACGCTCAGCTGTTTTGCAAGTTCGCGCGCCAAATCGACGGACACGCCGCCCGGCTCGCCGCTTGCGGGATTTTTTTGCGCGAGGACCGGATTGCCGAAATTAATCGCCGCGCGGAGCATCCCTTGCGGCGCGAGTTCGTGTAATGCGATTTTGGGCGGTGGATTCATTCCAGCTCCATGGTATACGAAGGCGATTCAACCGCCGTGGACCTCGCGAGCTGGCCTGATGCTCGCATGAATGCGAGCGCTACACGAGCCAATTTACAAAGTTCAGGCGGCCTGTTCGGCTAAAGTTCGCTCGGCCCGGCATGCCCTGGTACGCCGCAAGCCCGCCAATTCCTAGGCCCGGCCGATGAAAGGCATCTTCGTTGCCATCACGGTCATGAATTGCACATTCGCGTCGAGCGGCAAAGATGCCATGTAGAGGATTGCGCGCCCTACGTCTGCGGGATCCATCGTCGCCTCGGGCACAATTTCTCCGTTTGGCTGCAGGACGCCCTTTTTCATTTTTTCGCCCATTTCCGTCAGCGCGTTTCCGATGTCGATCTGGCCGCAGGCGATGTCGTACTTGCGGCCGTCGAGCGAAGTGGCTTTCGTGAGGCCGGTGATCGCGTGTTTCGTAGACGAATACGGCGCTGAATTCGGGCGAGGGCTGTGCGCCGCGATCGAGCCGTTGTTGATGATGCGTCCGCCGCGCGGATTCTGGCTCTTCATAATTTTGAATGCTTCCTGCGTACACAGAAATGCGCCGGTGAGGTTCGTGTCGACCACGGCTTTCCAATCTTCATACGCTAAATCTTCCAGCAGCGCGCCCGGCCCCGAAATTCCGGCGTTGTTGAAGAGCAAGTCGAGCCTCCCGAATTTTTGTTTTGTTTGCGCGAAAAGTTCGCGCACGGAAACGGGATCGGTAATGTCCGTGGACACAGCCAAAGTCTGAGACGGATCGCTGTTCGTTTCTTGTACCGCTGCTTCCAAGTTTTCCCTGCGCCGCCCGGCAAACACCACGGCGTAACCATTTCCAGCAAGAGTGATCGCCGCATGCTTTCCGATCCCGGTACCCGCGCCTGTAACGATGGCAACCTTTAACGACGAATTCATGAATGTCCCCCGATTTATTTCCCCGAAAGCTTACCCGCAACCGCGAGTTGGGCCAAGCGCGGAGGAACGCGATTTTCCGAAGGCGATTGGACGCGAGAACCTGGGAGCGCCAATCTCCTGATTGGCGGGGGCAAGACGCCATTCGGGAGAATGGCGTTCCCGGGCCGGAAACCGCGCCGACCTAAACTACCGGATATGCCGGATAGAGAGTACCCAAACTTGCGAGTAGGCTGAGCTTAGCAAGTGAAAGAAATTGGAGGCAACCATGGC
>DASRQU010000022.1:0-2812 GCA_035696345.1 Candidatus Acidiferrales bacterium | reverse complement strand
GGCATCCCGAATTCAATCGCGCGAAGCTGAGCCGCATTTCTCACGGCATTATATGTTTCCTGGGAACGCCAATCTCCGGATTGGCGGGTGGCAAAACGCCAATACAGAGATTGGCGTTCCCAGGTTTGCCCCAACACAGTTTCGTGCGAACTGCGACTTGAGATTTTGACGCAATACAAGTTGCATCACTCTGCTAGAAAGCACCATCTGGGCAGTGGGATACCGCGGTCCAGTTCCTGTGATAAGACAGGCTAACTATTCTTAAAACCATCCTGCCGTGGCGGCATATCCAAGAACGCCCGCATCACGTGCCAGAACTGTTCGCGGTTGATGCCGAGCGAAAGCGCATGCGCCGCGCCCGGCAAAATAATGAATTGCCGGTCCGGGACGCTCAGCTTGTTAAAAAAGTTTATGAGGTCCACATTCGTGGCAATCCCATCGAATTCGCCGCGAACAATCAGCAGCGGCGTTTTGATTTTCAGGGGGTCGACAACCGGAAGATTTTCCGACATGTCCAGATACGTGCCCGTCGGGACGTCGTTGCCGTATTTCATTTCCACATCGGCCAGCGCTTCGCCCACCGCGGGATCGGATGTGCCCACCTGATCGCGCGTAAAAATGCTGCGAATCATCTCCCGATCACGCGGACGGCGATTGTGCGTGCGATAAAACTCCACTTGCTTCGCGCGATCCTTCAACGTGGGCGAACCTTCACCCGTGTACGTAAAGGCCGCGAGCACCAGTCTCTTGATCATTTCCGGATGAGCCGTCGCAAAAGCTCCGGCGCGCAACGCGCCTGACGATTCACCGAACACATGGAATTGCTGCTGCCCCGTTTCCTTCACGACAGTGGGGAGCGCCGCATTCAAATCCTCCACGCCGTCCTTGATGTCCGAATTCCCCGTGCCGCGCGAAGATCTGCCGTACCCCGTAAAATCCATCGTCCACACATCAAATCCAAATCGCGCAAACGCATTCATCAGCGAATATTCGCCCTTCCCCGGCACAGTCAAATCAAGTCCTGTGGAGGAAATGGACGAGCCATGCACGAGAAACAATACAGGCAGATCCGTCTTCCCTGCCTGCGGCGCGCCGACGCGCTTCCTAAACATCCATAGCTTGATGTCGCCCTTTTGCGCCCAATATTCCTTGCTCCAGATTTTTTCGTCCGCAGCGCCGGATTTCTCTTTCGCACCAGCAGCGCTTGCAGGACCAGCAGGCTCAGGCCGCGCAAACGCCTCGCGCGCAGCGCTCGTCAGCGCCAACCCGCCCGCGATCGCCGGCGCAGCCCCCAACAGAAATTTTCGACGCGATGAACCGCTTTTGCTCGTGGACATCTCTACCTCCAGTAATGTTCGTTCGGATTCGTGAGCATACAATACTCTTTTCGCGACGATCTCTTCAATATCAACCAGTTGTTCGCTGTAAACTAAATCTAAGGCGGGAGAGAAAATTAACTAAGAGGATGCCGCCAACGCAGTCCAGGAAACCTTGAAAAATCACGGTCCGCTGTAATCCACTCCGCGCCGGATTCGATCGCCAGTGCGGCAAAATAGGCGTCAGTTACGAGAGCAGCTTTTGCGCCTGCCGCCCGGCACAGGCGATCAAAAATCTCCCACCGTTATGATTTTTATGGGTGCGGGTTTAAATTGTCGAACGGCTCAAATCTCAAACTCAGGAATGGCGGCCTCCGAAATATCGCGAGAAGTAATTCTTCGTTTGCTACGTTTCAGATTCACCGACCACCAAACGCCGCACATCGAAGCTCAAGGCAACCGTCAATTTCTTCGCCCTCATCGAGGCATAATTCAATGACTTCCCGCACGCGCTTCATCAGTGTGTCGAGGGTTTTGGCCTGCGTGTGGCAACTTCGCAAAGATGGGACCGACGCGACATAAAAGCCCTCTTCGTCTCGCTCAATTACAACCGTGAATTTGCGCTCGGATTTCATCCTATTTCCCTGTGAAGGCAAGTATATCACGCCACAAAAAACAAAAAGGCCCGTCACGATTGCTCGTAACGGGCCGTTCTTGCTATGCCCCTTTCGGGACGATATTAATCCTGGCAGCGACCTACGTTCCCACACAGTTACCCGTGCAGTATCATCGGCTCAGCGGGGCTTAACTTCCGTGTTCGGGATGGGAACGGGTGTGACCCCCGCGATATGGCCACCAGGAAAGTCAAAAAAATAAAATGAGTTGAGAGTCGGGAGTTAAGAGTTTACAGAAAACATAAACTCTCAACTCCGGAGTTCTCAATCTTTTAACAACTGAATAGGCTTTGTATTGTGTTACTTAGGGTTTGCTGCAAATCGTCTCGAACAAGAACAATCTTTATTACCGGAGCATGCGGCCAGGGATGAATTCCTGGCAGGATGATAACGGTTTGGGAAAGTTTTATGGTCAAGCCGAACGAGCGATTAGTATGGGTCAGCTACGCGTATTGCTACGCTTCCACCTCCCACCTATCAAGGTCGTAGTCTTCGACCGCTCTTCCTAGATGGCCGCAGCCATCTTGGGAGACCTTATCTCGAGGCAAGCTTCATGCTTAGATGCATTCAGCATTTATCTTTTCCGGACTTCGCTACCGAGCTATGCCACTGGCGTGACAACTCGTTCACAAGGGGTCCGTCCATCCCGGTCCTCTCGTACTAGGGACAGCTCCTCTCAAGTCTCCTGCGCCCACACCAGATAGGGACCGAACTGTCTCGCGACGTTCTGAACCCAGCTCACGTACCGCTTTAATAGGCGAACAGCCTAACCCTTGGGACCTTCTACAGCCCCAGGATGCGATGAGCCGACATCGAGGTGCC
>DASRQU010000021.1:0-15900 GCA_035696345.1 Candidatus Acidiferrales bacterium | reverse complement strand
TGGCCATCATCGGCATCATCTACGGCGCGCTCGTGGCCATGGTGCAGGTTGACTTAAAACGGCTCGTCGCCTACTCGTCCGTGAGCCACCTTGGCTTCGTAGTGCTCGGAATTTTCGCGTTTCACCAGATTTCCATTCAAGGTGCGGTCTACCAAATGCTGAACCATGGCATCTCCACCGGCGCGCTCTTCCTTTGCGTGGGCATGCTGTATGATCGCCGTCACACGCACCTGATCTCCGAATTCGGCGGCCTGGCTACTCCCATGCCGGTCCTTGCGGCGATGTACTTGTTTTCCTGCTTTGCTTCTGCCGGCTTGCCTATGCTGAACGGTTTCGTCGGCGAATTTTTAATTCTGGCGGGCACGTTCCAGAAACATCAGGGATGGGCCGCGTGGGCCGCACTCGGCGTGATCTTTTCGGCCGTGTACCTGTTGTGGTCTTACCAGCGCGTTTTCTTTGGCAGCATCACGCAGGACAAAAATGGAAAGTTGCCCGACCTCGACATGCGGGAGCGCGGCATTCTGGTCGTGATGGCTGTGTTCATCCTGTGGATGGGCATCGGCTCCACGTTCTTCACGCACAGGACGGAAGCGTTTTCGCAAAACGTTTTGCAAGTGATGCAGCGCCCGCAGGCCTATAACGCCGGCGCCCGCTTGAACGATGGCTCGCGCAGCGTCGACATGAATCATGCCCTCATAGCATTGCCCGGTTTGAGCACGGCGTCCTATGGCAGCGTGGCAGACACGGTGAAATCGAAATAAATGTTCCCACCCATCCAAGACTTGTACAGGATTGCGCCTGAAATCGTGCTTTGCGTTTTCGGGATGCTGGTCATGCTTCTCTCGCCGCTCGTGCCCAAGGCGCGGCAGGGAGCGCTTGCGGGCGTAGCTCTCGTCGGCGCGGCGCTGTCGCTGGTTGCCACCATTTTTCCGGCGCTGCATCAGGGCGACGCCTACTCGGGCCTGCTCCGCGCAGACGACTTCAGCCTATTCGTCCATTGGATTGTCTGCGGTGTCGCGTTCCTCGCGATTCTGGGTTCCATCGACTATCTCAAGCGTGAAGATCTGGACGCTGGCGAATTTTGCGCGCTGATCTTGTTCGCCACCGCCGGCATGGGCGTGATGGCCGGCGCTCACGAACTGCTCACCGCCTTCATCGGCCTCGAGATGAGTTCCATCGCGTCCTACATTCTGGCGAGTTACCGCCGCGACGAGCCCCGTTCGAATGAAGCGGCAATGAAGTATTTCCTGCTCGGCTCCTTCGCCACGGCATTTTTCCTGTATGGCATCGCGTTGTCCTTTGGCGCGACGGGCTCGACGCATCTGGGCTTGATGACGCCGCTCGGCAACGACTCTGCGCCCTCGCTCCTGAAAATTGGTCTTGGGCTAATCTTCGTGGGCCTGGCGTTCAAGGTCGCCGCAGCTCCCTTTCAGCTATGGACGCCGGATGTGTATGAGGGCGCTCCTGCGCCGGTCACGGCCCTGCTTTCCACGGGACCTAAGGCTGCTGCCTTCGCCTTGGCGATGCGCATTCTCGCCAGCATCGACGCTGCGCCGCCCATTTGGTTCTGGGCGCTGTGGGTCGCCGCCGTACTCAGCATGTTCGCAGGAAACCTTGCGGCCATTGTGCAGACCAGTTTAAAGCGCATGCTGGCCTATAGCTCGATCGCACATGCCGGATACATCCTCGTCGCGCTCGCCGCGGCCGCCGCCACGGACCATCCGGAAGCGGGCATCGCCGCTGCGCTGTTTTACCTGGTGAGCTATGCGATGGTGAAGATGGGCGCATTCCTGATCGTTGCGCAGCTCGGCGGCCAGGGTGAGCGCCATGTGGACATAGAAGACCTTGCCGGATTGGGAAGCCGCCAACCTGCGGTCGCTGCCTGCCTGTCGGTCTACCTGTTGTCCCTTTTGGGCTTGCCGATCATGGCGGGATTCCTCGGGAAGTTTTATGTGTTTAACGCAGCCCTCGAATCGAATTTGATTTGGCTCGCAGTGATCCTCGGTCTAAACAGCGTCATCGCCGCTTACTATTACCTGCGCGTGATGGTCACCATGTATATGCGCGAACCTGCCAGGGAAATTGTGGCCGCACCAGTGTCGTGGACGCTCTCCGTCGTGCTGTGGATCACAGCCATCGGCACGATCTACGCAGGACTCTTCCCCGCCCGCATCATCGGCTTCGCCGCCAAAGCCGCGCTGAACATCAGGTAGCTTTAAGTAGGACAGGCTTCAGCCTGTCTTCTTTTGACGTTTTTAAATTTCGCTACAATCTTTCTTATCACACGACGAAAACCAGACAGGCTGAAGCCTGTCCTACTAAAAACAAAGCGGCACGCCCACGAATTTCCGGGGGCGTGCCGCTTGAAAAACTAAATCAAAATTCGCCTAGGCCACCTTGGCGAAAATAATAACCAGGGTCAACAGCGCGAGCGTCTCAATAAATACCAAGCCCAGAATCATGGCTGCGCGAATCGCACCGGAAGCTCCCGGATTGCGCGCCATTCCTTCGCATGCTGCGGACGCAACTTTCGATTGCGCCAGTGCGCCGCCGAATGCCGCGAGGGCCATGCCGAACGCGGCGGAAATCGCCACCCAGTTCGTGCCGCCCATTGCCGGAGCAGCGCCCGTCTGCGCGAATACTGCCGGGCTTGCCATCAGAATCGTTGCCAGTGCGCCTACCGTATACATTACTTTTCTCATTGTTTTCTCCTTATAGATGAACCGCCAAGCGGTGGTTGCCGGATCCTCGCACTACAACCGGCCTCACTTTGAAACGGCCTTGCTTGTGAAAAACCGTGTAAACACTTTGCAGCGATGATGCCGAATTTCTGAGAGGCCTAGTGTTCGTCCGCGGTCGCGATGCCGATGTAGATTGACGGCAGCAGGGTGAACACGTACGTCTGAATGATGGCAACGAAAATATGCAGGCCGATAAACGCAACCGGAATAACGGCGGGGAAAATTCCAAGCGCAGCTCCGAGCGCGGGCGATTTTGACCAGCCCCACGTTACCGGTCCAATGAGCAGGCCGAGGAAAATTACATACAGCAAATCGCTGGCAAAAATGTTAGCCCAGAGGCGAACCGTCAGCGAAAGAATACGCGCCGAAGTGCTGATCAACTCAACGGGGAAAAGAAGAATTCCGAGCAGCCAGTCGCCGATGGCGCGAGGCGACCCTGCGAACGTGAGCAAATAATAGCCCACGGAATGGTGCTTGATTCCCTGCCAATTAAAATAAAGAAACGTGACGATCGCGCAGCCTAGCGGCACAGTCTTTTCGGCCGTGGGCGCGGAGAACAATGGAAAGACGCTCAGAAGATTGGCGAGCAGAATGAAAACCGCCACGGAACCAACCATCGGCATGTACTTGCCCTTTTTGTCGTGGGCATTTTCCTCCAGCAAATCCTTGATGCCGAATCCTAGAGGGTTGGTGAAAAGCATTTCCGCAATTTGTTGCGCACCTCCGGGATTGTCCACGGAGAGGCGCGGCTTCAGCAACAAGGAACCAATCGCTCCGACCAGGAACACCACCATGCACATCACCACATGTTCCGGGATCGGCAGATCAGGATTTGAGGGCTGGATGTGCAGCGCGTGCAGGAGGGCGACGGCTACCGCGCCCATATAGTGATTCACAAATTGTGTAAGCCAACTTACGTGCTCTTCCATCTATTCGTTTCTCCGGCCCGCGGGACTCACGACTTCCCACACGGTTGCAGTCATGGCTGCCACTCCAAGCGCACACAACCCCACCAGCATGCTTAAGATGGGGATTTGAAGTCTCGAAAAAATAACATACACGGTCAATGCAATCAAGGCATACCGCGCAATCATTCCCAGGTAGCTTAGTACAGGGACGCTCGCCTGCGCCGATCCCGCTTGGGCCACGGACGCCCGAGTGACCGCATCGAGCGCGTGCGCCAGCCAGCGAAAATTGATCCACGCCAGCACCGCGCCGATCAACACGCCTGCTCCCACGCGAATCGAGTACAGGAAGACAGCTCCCGCCGCAGCGAGCGTCCCGACGATCAACGTGAGATGGGCGATGCGCCGCTCCGTCAGCTCAACTTGCGCCGCCTCTGCCTTCTCCATCAGTCTCCCTGCGAGACTCGGCGGAGGACATCGCGCACGCCCACATAAAATCCCAGGCAGCCCAGAATGAGCAACGCGTAAGGCTTCGTGTGCAGCCAGCGATCGATCAGGTATCCAAAGAAGCCGCCCACGACGATCGCCGACACCATGACGATCGGAAGCTCTAGGGCGCTGGCAGCGGAACTAGACGAGCTATCGGGCCGTTTTTTAGGTGGCGGTGACGAAGGCGAGGCTGGTTGCTCAGTGTCCACTGAAACCTGCGGGGAAAAACAGCGAATAAGTTGCAAATCTCACAAACGGTTCCGGGAAAACCCCGGCGGCCACGGTCACAAAACAGAGCACGCCGAACGCAATTTTCTGGCCGAGAGTAATAATCGGCAACGGCGCGTTTCCCGGTTCGTGCAAATACGCGTGCGCCACGATGCGGAAATAATAATACAACGCCGGCACGATATAGAGCGCGCCGAAAATCGCCAGCTTGATATGACCGGTGTCGATTAACGCCTGCAGAATAAAGTACTTTCCCACAAACCCGGCCAGCGGCGGAATGCCCGCGAGCGAAAGCATGAAAATCAGCAGAACAAGCGCCGAGAGCGGGCTGCGGCGGTACAGACCATTTAAGTCGTCCAATTCGTCGCCGATAATTCCCTTTCGCTGCAGCGAGATCAGCACGGCGAATGCGCCAATGGTCATGAATCCGTAAACGAACAGATAAAAGGCCACGCCCTTCATTCCCGTCAGAAAACCCATGGGGCTGGATGCCGCTGCGACGATGCCCAAAAGAATGTAGCCGACGTGCGAAATTGAAGAGTAGGCGAGCATGCGCTTGACGTTCGTTTGCGTAAGCGCCGCGAAGTTTCCCAATGTGAGAGAGGCGATTGCTACGCCGGCAATGAGCATGATCCAATCGACGCGCACGGGCCAGAACACGGTGAGCAGCAGGCGCAGCAGAAGCGCGAAGCTCGCTGTCTTGGAGGCTACGCTGATATAGGCCGTAATGGGCGTAGGAGCGCCTTCATACACGTCCGGCGCCCACTGATGAAACGGAACCGCAGCCACTTTAAAAAATAGTCCTGCGGCCACTGTAGCGAGTGCCAGCAGCACAAAAAAGTCTGCGTGCCCGCGCGCCTCGACAGCAACGGCAATCACATCCAGATTCGTGCGCGGCGGCAAATTCTGGCCAAGAGCGCTGAGGTTAGCCATCGCACCGATGCCATACAGGATGGAGAATCCATACGCCAGAATTCCCGAACTGAATGCTCCGAGAAGGAGGTATTTCACTGCGCTTTCGTTCGAACGCTTGTCCTTGCGCAGGAATCCGGCCAGCACGTAGAAACTGATGGCCATCGTTTCGAGGCCGAGAAACTGCACGATTAGATCATAGCCGGAAGCCATGAACATCATTCCGGCGCATGCGAAAAGGATCAGCGCGTAATATTCGCCGTGGTTTTCGTCCTCTACGTACAAATAGTGCACGGAGAGGATAATCACCAGTGCCGTAGCGATCAGGAAGATCGAGCCGAAAAACAGGAAAAACGGATCGACCAGAAGCGAATTGCTGAAGCCGACAGGCCCGCGATCCGCCACCAACCGCAACTGAAAAAGGCAGACGCCGCTGAACATCACACCGAGCAGCGCCATCAGAGCGTTGAAAAATTTGTCGCGCTCTTCGAGCAGATAATCCGTTAGCAGAATGCCCAAGGCAAACAGGACAAGCATCATTTCCGGCAGGAGCAATCCGCCGCCGTCCACCTGCATAAATGTTTGGAACGCCCTAAGCATATAAATTCATTGCCTCGTTTATTTCTTGTCCGTCGGAGATGCAGGTGATCCGTTACTGCCGGAGGGCATGTCCATTGCCGGCATGCTCATCGTGGGCATTCCGGGCATGTCCATCACTCCCGTGGCAGCAGGTGCCGGCGCTAAAGCGGGAGTCGCCCCTGGACTGGCCGCGCGCTCCGCTCCGTAATAGCCGGGGTTCACTTGCGTGACGATGTCCTGCACTGGCCTATCGAGGAAGCGAAAGAGCGGCTTCGGATAAATGCCTATCCAGAACATGAGAAACACGAGCGGAAGAAGCGTGGCATATTCGCGCCAGTTTAAATCGGCCATGTGCTCGTTCGCTGGATTCGTGACAGGGCCGAACATCACGCGCTGATAAAGCCACAGCAAGTAGGCCGCGCCGAGCACGATGCCGAAGGACGCCCACGCCGTATAACGGATGCTCACTTCATAGGTGCCACGCAGAATTGTAAATTCTCCAATAAAGCCGTTGAGCAGCGGCAGGCCCAGCGAACTGAGCGACGCGATCATATAGATCGCCGCAAAATTCGGCATTGGAGTGGAGAGGCCGCCAAACTCGGAAATGAGGCGCGTGTGGCGGCGCTCATAAAGCACGCCGATCAGCAGGAACAATGCGCCGGTGGAAATTCCGTGGTTGATTTGCTGGATGACGCTGCCGGAAAGCCCGTGAGGCGTGAGCGCAAATATTCCCAGCGTGCAAAATGCCAGGTGGCTCACCGAACTGTAGGCGACCAGCTTCTTCATGTCCTTCTGCATCATGCAGACGAGCGCGCCGTAAATAATTCCGATGATCGAGAGGACTAGCATGATCGTCACGATCTTGTGCCGCGCCGCGGGATCCTGCGGCAGGAGCGGCAGCGAGAAGCGGATGAATCCGTACGTGCCCATTTTCAGCAAAACGCCGGCCAGGATGACGGAGCCCGCGGTGGGCGCTTCGGTGTGCGCGTCCGGCAGCCACGTGTGGAACGGGAACATCGGCACCTTGATCGCGAAGGCGAAGAAGAAAGCCCAGAACAGCAGCACCTGCGTGTGCGTATCGAATTTGGACGCCGAGGCGAGCAGCGTAGGCATGTCAAACGTGTTCGCGCCGGCCTTGAAGTACAGGGCCAGCACGCCCAGCAGCATGATCACGGAGCCGACGAGCGTGTATAAAAAGAATTTGATTGCCGCGTATAAACGGCGATCGCTGCCCCACACGCCAATCAGGAAATACATCGGCACGAGCATCACTTCCCAGAACATGTAGAAGAGGAAGAAATCGAGCGACATGAAAACGCCGAGCATGCCGACCTGCAGCAGAAGGAAGAGAATGTAATATTCCTTCGTGCGCATCTTGATGGCGCTCCACGAAGAAAGAATCGAAATCGCGCCCAGGAAAGTGGTGAGGATTACGAGAAGCAGGCTGATGCCGTCTATGCCCAGCGAGTAACGCGCGCCGATGGATGGAATCCAGTCGGCGGATTCGGCGAACTGGTAACGCGCGGCGCCCGGGTCCAGGCTGAAGCGCCAGATCAGCGGCAGCGAAACAATCAGCCCGAGGAAAGCGAACAGATTGCCAACGACGCGGTGTGCGTTCGCGCTATCACGCGGCACAAACAGCAGCGCGAGCGCCCCTACCAGCGGCGTGAACAGCACCACCGTCAGGATATGAGTGTTATAAAATTCCATCTCCCCGCCTCGCCTTCTTCTAGTTCACTCTTGCTGCTCTGATTCCCTTTTGTAGCGCCCGCCTTCAGGCGGGCATTGTGGCCAAACGCAGACTGCCCCACCTGAAGATGGGCACCACATCTGGAACGCTACAGCTTGATCCCGGAGGTCCACAGGTAATACCCAAGGAACACCAGCACGCCGACCAACATCCACAGCGCGTAGCGCGCGACGCGGCCCGTTTGCAGCATGCGCACGGGCCAACTGAAAAACCACACGATGCGCGCGGCTAGATTCACCAGGCCGTCTACAATCCACGAATCCCAGATACCGGAAATGCTCGAACTGAGGCGCGTCACCCAGCCCGCGCCGTCGACGCCCAAGCCGTTGATAAAATTCACATCGAACGCGCCGAGCGTCATCGCCAAATCTTTTATGCGATTGACGAACATCGCGTCATAGAGCTGGTCCACGTAATATTTGTTGTAGAGCAGCTTGTATAGGAACGGGCTTGCTGCCGCGATTTTTTGCGGGACTTCCGGCTGTTGAATGTACCAACGATAAGCAAGATAAATTCCGGCACAGGCGACCAGCACGGAGAGCAGCATCAAAATGTATTCCATTGATGCGCTGGAAGCTGCTTGCGAGGCTGCCGCTTCGCCCGCGTCTTCCGCATGCTTCGCCATCACGGGCTCGAGGAATTTTGCGAAACGGTCGCTGCCGCCGAGCGATTCCGGCCAGCCAATCCAACCGCCGATTGCGGACAGCGTCGCGAGAATCATCAGCGGCACCGTCATGGTTGCGGGCGATTCGTGAATGTGGTGCTCAACATCGTGGTCGACGCGCGATTTTCCAAAAAACGTCATGTTCACGAGCCGGAACATGTAAAACGCCGTCATACCTGCGGTAATGAATCCGACCAGCCACAGAACTTTGTTGTATTCAAATGCATGACCGAGAATTGAATCCTTGCTGAAAAATCCCGCCAGCGGCGGAATACCTGCAATCGCGATCGACGCCACGATAAAAGTTCTTGCGGTAGTCGGAATTTTTCCCCACAAGCCGCCCATCTTGCGCATGTCCTGCTCACCGGACATCGCGTGGATCACGCTGCCGGAGCCAAGGAACAAGCAGGCTTTGAAGAACGCGTGCGTCATGAGGTGAAAAACACCGGCAGTGAACGCGCCGACGCCACACGCCAAGAACATGTAGCCCAACTGCGAAACAGTGGAGTAAGCCAGAACGCGCTTGATATCGTTTTGCACAAGGCCCATCGTCGCTGCAAAAATTGAAGTAACGCAGCCGACGACGGCCACGACGAAGAGCGCCTTGGGAGCCATGGAAAAGACTGCGTTCGTGCGCGCGATCATGTACACGCCAGCGGTAACCATTGTCGCGGCGTGGATTAGCGCGCTGACCGGCGTCGGGCCTTCCATTGCGTCCGGCAGCCACACGTATAGCGGAATTTGAGCCGACTTCCCGGTCGCGCCAACGAAGAGCAACAACGCGATCGCCGTCAACGCAGCATCGCCCATGGCAAAATGTCCCGCGGCAATGGCTGGGCCGATTTCCGTAAACTGAATTGTGCCGAGCGTGCCCAGCATCAGGAACAGGCCCAAAATAAATCCGGCGTCCCCAATGCGGTTGACGATGAACGCTTTTTTACCCGCGTCCGACGCCGATTTTCTAAGGAAATAAAAGCCAATCAGAAGATAGCTGCACAACCCGACGCCTTCCCACCCGACAAACAGCAAGAGCAAATTGTTTGCCGTGATGAGCGTTAACATCGCGAACATAAACAGGTTCAGATAACCGAAAAAGCGGTAGTAGCCGCCTTCGTGTCCCATGTATCCGGTGGAGTACACATGAATCAGAAAGCCGACGCCGGTGACCACAAACAGCATCACGCACGTCAGTGGGTCAATCAGGATGCCCCACGGTACATGGAAATCGATGATGCGCCCGGAATTCGTGTGCATGATTCCGGCAGGCACCCAATCGAACAATGTGTAGCTGACGACGCGTTCCGAAACGGGTCGCGCGATAAGCTGCCAGATCGCGCCAAACGCGTAGCACATCGCGAGGAACACGCTGCCTACGCAGATCACATTCACGCCGGCGTTGGGCAGTTTTCGCCCGATCAGCAGCATGAGCGCCGCGCCCGCCAGCGGGAACAGCGGGATCATCCAGACATGCGCGAGAAAATATTCCGTCGGCATCATAATTTTAAATTTCTAAAAATTGCGCGAAGCATTTTTCGTTTCTTAACTTTTAACTCTCGATCCTAAACTGCTTCCCTACCACTTCAGCAAATCCATTTCATCGCCCAGCAGCGTCTCGCGGTTTCGGAAAAACGCAATGATGATGCCGAGGCCCACCGCAGCTTCCGCCGCCGCATCGGTAATAATAAAAATAGCGAAAGCGTGGCCTTCGGCCGAACCAACGAGCCGCGAAAACGCCACAAGGTTAATATTCACCGCGTTCAGCATCAGTTCGATGGACATCAGGATGATGATCACGTTGCGGCGCGTGACGACGCCGATGACGCCGATGGTGAACAGCACCATGCTGAGAAATAAATAGTGGCCGATCGGAATCATTTCCATTCTTTCCTCTTCATATTTTCTTCTTGGCCATCACCACCGCGCCGATCATCGCCACGAGCAGCAGGAGCGACGCGATCTCAAACGGCAGCATGTACTCGCTGAACAAAACTTTTCCAACGAGCTGCGTGCTCGGCTCAAGCGCGCTGGCCGGCGCCACATCGCCAAAGTCCAGATGCGAGCGCCCGATGGCGATCGCGATGGTCAGTTCCGCGCCCAGTACGAGCGCGAGAAGCAATCCGAGCCACCATTGCCGGTTGTACTGAATCTGGTGCAGCGCGACATCCATGTTAATCAGCATGATGACGAACACGAACAGCACCATGATGCCGCCGGCATAGAGAATCACCTGCACGATGAACAGAAATTCCGCGTGCAGCTGCAGAAAAATTCCCGCCGTGGCAAGCAGCGCAGTAATCAGGAAAATAGCGCTCTGCACCACGTTGCGCCGCGTCACCACCAAAATCGCGGAGACCACAGCCAGCGTCGCAAAAAAGTAAAATGCAATTTGATCGAGCATCTTTTTTTTGTAGCACAGGCACTCTTGCCTGTGTGCATTTCGTCAACCACCGCGAGAACCTATCACCCAATCTTTATCGCGAGCCCTTCGAGGGCTGGCTATGCGCCCTAGCCGACTCCAGCAAAACCGCATAGGCAAGAGTGCCTGCGCTACACGTCACCGACGAACACGTGCTCGGCGTCCTGCTTCTCGCCCACCCAGCCGAGCCAGCCTGCCACGGCCAAAGTGAGCAGCGTCGTCAAACCAAATGCCGCGAAGTGACTCCAGCCCCATTGCCGGTGCAGCACGAGTGCCACTCCGATTCCCATCACGTTTACGATCGACAGCGGAATCAGAAATTGCCAGCCGAGACGCATCAGCTGATCGAAACGATAGCGCGGGAATGTGAACCGCAGCCACATAAAGAGGTAAACATACGCGCCGACTTTTAAAAGGAACCAGAATGCGCCATGCAGGCCGGGCTTCAATCCGGGAAGCATATTCGAGACGGCGGGCACAAGCGGCGCCGCAAGAATAATTCCGACGACAAACATCATCAGGCCCACGGCCACCATGAAGAGGCTCTGAACTTTTACGGGCTGCTTTGGCGCGCGGTAAAAGCAATACGCGCCAATCAAAAGCATCAGCAGCGTAGGAAAGAAATCCAAAAAGTTAAAGGCCGGCGTGCCCGCAAACGGGCGCAACCAGCCGCCAAGAAATAAAGTTGTCGCAATCGACGCCACAACCACCATGTTCACGTATTCCGCAAGAAAATACAGCGCCCAGCGGAACCCGCTATACTCCGTCATGTAGCCCGCGACGAGTTCCGACTCGGCTTCAGGCAAATCGAATGGCGCGCGATTGGTTTCCGCGATAGAGGCCACAATGTAAATAAAAAATCCCACCGGAGCGGCGAAGGCAAACCACGTACCATACTCGTCCTGAGCCTGAATAATTTCGCGCGTCGACAGCGTTCCTGCCAGCAGCAAGCCGCTCACAATGGCCATACCTGCCGCGGTCTCGTAGCTCACCAGTTGCGCCGCGCTGCGCAGCGCGCCGAGCAGCGAGTAGTGGCTATTGGACGACCACCCGCCGAGCACAATTCCGAAAATGCCCAGCGCGCTGATCCCCACGACAAAAAGCAATCCAACGTTCAGCTCCGCGATTTGAAACCATGGACCAATCGCGAGCGGAGACACAGCGAGCATGGCCGCCGTCACCGAAATCAGCGGCGCGAACCAGAAGATGGCCTTATCCGCTTCATCCGGAATAATGTCTTCCTTGATGAGCAGCTTCACGGCGTCGGCGATGGGCTGGAGCAAACCGTGCGGGCCGACACGCATGGGGCCAAGACGCGCCTGCATGTCTGCCATGACCTTGCGCTCCATCAGCACCATATATCCGGTGACCAGCGGCAGCACGGCCACGATGATCACGGCGCAAACCAGCGGCACCCAGATGGAGATCACGAAATGGAGTATGTTCATCAACATTGCGTTAGCGGTCCACTTCCCCCAGCACGATATCGAGCGTACCGATGATGGCCACAACGTCCGCCACCAGGTGCCCGCGAATCATTTTGTCAAACGCTTCGAGATTGATAAACGACGGCGGCCTAATTTTTACGCGATAGGGCTGGGTCGTTCCGTCGCTCACGATGTAGTACCCGAGTTCGCCCTTGGGCGCTTCGATCGCATGGTACACCTCGCCCGGAGGCGGTTTTAATACTTTGCCCACTTTGCCCATGATCGGCCCAGCAGGAATATTTTCAATGGCTTGCAAGCAAATCAGGCGGGACTGGCGCATTTCTTCCATGCGCACAATGTACCGGTCATACGTGTCGCCATTTTTGCCGATGGGAATTTCAAATTTGTATTGGTCGTAGGCGGCGTAAGGCATCGCTTTGCGGATGTCCCACTTCACGCCGCTCGCGCGCAGCACAGGGCCGGATGCGCCGTAGTCGATCGCTTCTTTCGCGCTGAGGATGCCGATGCCCTTCGTGCGCCCCACCCAGATGCGGTTTTCGGTGAGCAGCGATTCGTATTCGTCGACGCGCTTATCAAATGGCTTGCAGAAGCGCTCAACGTCCGATTCCAGCTCGTCGTAAGCCTCATACTGCAGGCCGCCAATACGGAACGCGTGCGTCGTGAGGCGCGCTCCGCAAAATTTTTCAAAAATTTTAAGAATCTCTTCGCGTTCGCGCAGGCAATAAAACAGCGGCGTGAGCGCGCCGATATCGAGCGCGTGCGTGCCCAGCCAGAACAAGTGGCTGGCGATGCGCTGCAGTTCCGTCAGGATCGTTCGAATCACACGGGCGCGTGGCGGGGCTTCCGCACCTAAAAGTTTTTCGACCGCTTCGCAGTAGCCAAGTCCGTTCGAAACCGCCGCAACATAATCCATGCGGTCCACGTAGGGCGCGAACTGCTGATAGCTGCGGTGCTCGGCAATTTTCTCGACGCCGCGATGCAGGTAGCCGATCACGCATTCCGAGCCGATTACTTTTTCGCCATCGAGGCGCAGCTTCACGCGCAGCACGCCGTGCGTGGACGGGTGCTGCGGCCCCATGTTCAGGACAATTTCGTCCGCGCCCAGGACCGTGTGGTCGGCGTGCGTGGCAAACGGGATGCGTTCGTCAGGCATTCGCTATTGTCCGCTTTCAATGCCCAGATTTTCGCGAATCCAGGCAGTGTCTTGCGTCAAAATGTCATAGTCTTTCCGCAATGGGTAGCCTTGCCACTCGTCCGGCAGCAGAATGCGTTTTAAATCGGGATGGCCTTCGAACACAACGCCGAACATGTCGAAGACTTCTCGTTCCATCCAATTTGCGGTGGACCAAATGCCCTGCACGCTGGGCACGCGTTCTTCCGCCGTGGCATGAACTTTCAGGCGCAGGCGCTCATTCTTTTCCATCGAATACATCAGCAGCACGACGTCGAATCGCTTTTCGCGCTTGGGCCAATCGACGGCGGTGAGATCGCTCAGCCAGTCAAATTTTTCCTCGTCGCGGCTGTACGTCGCAATTTCAGCGAGCAGTTCGCGCGCGACCACCAGAATAGTTTGCTTCCGATCGATCCATGATTCCAGAATCACGGCGCCGAATTTTTCTTTATATCGCTTTACGAGATCATTATCGAGCGCGACGGGGCCTTCTTTTGGCGGAGGAGGCGGTGCAGGAGGACGCGGCGATGCCGCAGGTTTTGCAGCAGCGGGCGCCGCGGGTGCAGCGGGTTTTGCAGCCGGGGGAACAGCTGGCGCCGGCGGAGCAGGCGGAACGGTGGGAGAAGCGGGTGCTGCAGGCTCAGCCGGATTAGATACGGGTTCTCCCCCGGCGGCTGGCGTCTTCGGCACAGACGGCTCAGGCGGCTGATTCGCGGACGGCTGCTTCTCTTCCGGGTCGTTTGCCATTGAAAGGGGTATACCGATTGCACGGCCACCGTGCAACCTATAATAAGTGTTAGCTTTTAGCACACGGCGGAAAACAGAGTCAACCAGTTCCGCCAGACGGCAACGGGCTCACTGACCGTATCTTTCTTTCGCCAAAAAAAATCCCGGTCACCTGCTGTGGCCGGGACACCGTAATCAGAAAACTCGGGCGCTCCTACACCCATTCAAGGGCGCCCTTACGGTAGAGCCAGACGTAACCAATAATCAGGATGCCCAGAAACACAAACATGCTTGCCAGGGCATAAATTGCCGGCAGACGGAATCCTTCTTCTCTGGTTGAAAAAAGCACGGCCCATGGAAAAAGAAACGTGGTCTCCACGTCAAAAATGACAAATAGGATGGCAACGATATAAAAGCGAACGGAATACCTGCCGCGCGTATCGCCTTCAGGATCCACGCCGCACTCGTAAGGCTTGAGCTTTGCGCCCGTAGCCACCGGAGTGGGGCGAATGAATTTAAAAAGGATTAAGGACATCGCCGGAAAGGCGGCGGCAAGCGCGGCAAAAATGAAAATCGGTATGTATTGGGCAGGCATACCTATATCGCCGGAAATCCTAACACACGAGTCAAGCGGTAACCACACCTGGTTCCGTTTAGCGGAAAATTTACTTGAAGGGGTTGGGCGAAATTTAAGAAACGACCTAAAAATTGCGTAGCCGGACGAAAAAAGGGTCCCGCCCCAAATTATGGGCGACCGCTATGTAAGGCCAACCCAAAATGACGCGAGAAGGTTAACTCCGTATGGACTTGGGCATATCAGCGAGCATTCGATGTGTCGCGCAAACGGGTGGCGGCTACAATTAGAGGTGTCATTCAGATAGAAGTGTCATTCAGAAATGCACAAACTGTGCCTCGGGAGGCAGTTTCATGCGTGGGGCAATTTTTTTAGCGGGTATATTTCTGCTCTTTTCCGGATCGGCGGCAGCGCAAGGTCCCGCCGGAGTGGGCGCTGAGCCTGGTTTCTTCTCCACCGGAGCGCACGAAGAAAATAAGTGGAATCTTGGCGTTGGATACCAATACAATCGCGATAACCTGCTTGGAACTCCGTTCAACACGTCCGGTATCAATGTCAGCGCGGCGCGCTTTCTGGACCGCTGGTTTGCAATTGAAGCGCAACTTGGAGCCGGCCTGTCTGGAAATACGGGGCAATCTTCAACCCCGCCAAACCTGACCACCAAATCGATCTTCGTGGGTGCTGGGCCGCGGGTTGCCTACCGCACGCGCAGCCGGTATGAACCTTGGGTTCATTTGCTCGTGGGACTCGATCATTTCAAGTTCAGCCAGACGGCGGGAGTTCTCGGGAGCAATAATTCCGTGGCCGGAGTGGGTGGCGGCGGGTTGGACGTATACTTGAATCCGCACGTCGCCGTGCGCGCGGGCGCCGACGCGGTAATTAGCCATTTTTTCTCCACCAACCAACGATCGTTTCAGGCGTTTGGAGGAATTGTTTTCGGTTTTTGAGCAATTATGCCGTGCGTTCCTTCGCGAACGGTGTGACAAAGATTACGTCTTGGTGTACCCTCACTCCTAACGTCAAACGAAAGCAAGCGACTGCATCGGAGTTGCATTTATCCTGTTCCGCAGGAAATGCATTCCGCGTTGCAGATTAACTACCAAGGGGTGAGGAAATGCCAGGGTGGCTGCCTACGTGGGTATTTCATTTTTGCCAGTGGCTGGATCAAACTCCGTTCGGCCACGAAATGCGTGAGTCCCTTTATTTGTTTCCTGTGATTGAAACTTTGCACGTTTTTGGAATCGTATCCCTGGTTACGGCTGCATTTATGCTGGATATGCGCCTGTTTGGAGTAGGG
>DASRQU010000020.1:0-36397 GCA_035696345.1 Candidatus Acidiferrales bacterium | reverse complement strand
AGCGATCCCACGTGGCGGAAACGATTGGAATCGGTGGTTCGCGAAGTCGCGGCTGTCGGAACGGCGAGCGGGACGCCGCTGGATCCAGCTTATATCATTTCATTTTTCGATAAAACGCCCGCCGGCGGGCGCAGCTCGATGCAGAAAGACGTCGCGGCGGGAAACCCGCCAGAACTGGATGGCATCGCGGGACCGATCTTGCGGATCGCGCAAGAGCACGGGATCGACGTGCCTGTCGTGCGCGAAACGGTGGGCATGATTCGCGGGAAGGCTTCGGCTGGCGGGAAAAGCTGACTGCGCGCGATCAACTGCAAAACCTAACACAGAGAACACAGAGGAAAAGAGGAGCGAACCATCGAGAATGATTGTCTGGCCACTAAAAATTCTCCGGTCTTCTCCCGCTTTTTCTCTGTGTCCTCCGTGTTAAAGCAGTCGAGTTTCCTCAATACGAAATCATCTCAGGACGCCGCAGCCTTAGCCTGCTCCGGATGGGTCAACGGCATGGCCACCAGATGTTCGGCGAGGAACCAAACCTGCAGCTCGTTGCCACGGATCACGTCGCTCACCAGCAGATCGTTGGTTCCATCGTCGCCCACTTCCGAAGCTTCGCGAGCCATCGTCCGCGCTTCCTTCAAAATAAATTCGTGCGCTTCCAGGAGACGCGAAATTTGAACGGGGGCTTCTTCCCTGCCGCGAGGAGGACGCGGGATGATCGTTGTTTCCGCCACGTCCGCTGCCATGGCAATACTGACGCCGCCCAGAAGCTGAATCCGCTCAGCAATGGTATCCACCAATTCGTCCTGCTCGCCGTGATGCTTGTCAAAAAGCAAATGCAGTTGGTAGAACGTGGCGCCCGCCACCTGCCAATGGTGTTTTTTGTACATGTCGCGCAACGTCATCGTGTCTGCGAGAAGCTGGTTCAGATTATTGATGCTCGATTCACACGTAGTTTCATCGAGCGCGATTGGGAGTTTCGCGATCTTCCCATACGGCTGAATTTCCCTGGCATGCTGATGAAGAACTGGCTTCGCTCGCTGTGTGCCTGATTCCATTTGACTATAATTGTTTTGTGTTTCTCGTTTCTTGGTCGCCACAGGGTGCCTCCTTGAATGTAAATAGCCGGGATTAACTAGCTTTTCGTATACGCCCGTGTGTCACGCCTGTCAACCAAGTGACCTGTGAATAATGCAATTTTTAGACTTTCGCTGTGGAGGGTGCTTGCATTGCACGAACAACGCCCTTTCGCTGCCCGAAACACGCGGGATAGAACGCCGCTACAAAGTCGCTTTCGCTCAGCTCTTGTAGAGGCCGCCCCGATTTTGGGGCGGGCAGCCTTTCTGCGCGCACAATTCAAACCAATACACGAAATATTTCCAACTAAAAACACGAAAACCCCGGGGAGGCGCTATGTAACGCCCCTCCCGGGATTTTCCGCAATCGCGACTCAGCGTTTCGGTTTGCAAATTTAATTGGGCAGTAAAACCGCATCGATCACGTGGATAACGCCGTTCGATTGTTCGACATTCGCGATCGTTACCTTGGACTTATCTCCCTTTTCGTCGGTCAGGATCAGGTCTTTGCCTTGCATGCTGGCCCACAGTTTGCCGCCGCTTACTGTCTTCAATTCCGCCTTGCCCATGCCGGACTTGATTGCCGCCGCGATGTCCTTTGAATCCATTTTGCCCGAGACGACGTGGTAGGTCAGGACCTTGGTAAGCATTTCCTTGTTTTCCGGCTTCAGCAGCGTGTCCACCGTGCCGGCCGGCAGTTTTGCGAAGGCTTCGTTAGTGGGAGCAAAAACGGTGAACGGCCCCCGGCCTTCGAGAGTTTCTACCAAGCCGGCAGCCTTCACGGCCGCTACCAGCGTGGTGTGGTCGTCTGAATTTACTGCGTTTTGAACGATATTTTTGGCCGGGAACATTTCATGTCCGCCAACCATGGGATTCTTCGCGGCGAACAGAGCCGTTGCCGCAACCAGCGTGAGAACACACATCTGCGCAATCTTTTTCATTTCGTTCCTCTTTTCTCAATTTGTTTTGCCCGGCACCCTGTAGTACGGAGCGCCCTGGCAATTGGATGAGGCTGCGCGGTATATTTTTCAGCGAACGACAAATAAGTCAAATCCAATGTGGAAAGACTGGACCATGCAGCAGAGGAACTGTCCGGATTGCGGTGCTCGCGTGTTATTATTTACCCATTGCTAAGCCAAAATTGAATCACTATGGGGTTCCCGGAGGATCGGATGCGCTCGTATCAACGGTACATTTTCTGGATTGCTGCACTGGCGATGATCGCGTGGACGGCGCCGCGCGCGTTTGTATTTGCCGAGGACACGCCGCCGCTCAAGCTGGTGAAAACGATCGAACTGACCGACATTAAAAGCGGCGAGCCCGACGTCTCATCGGATCAGCTGGCAAAAAACTTAACCACGACGCGCATGGTCGGAGTGCAGAACCATTTCGATCACCTCACTCCTGACCTCAAAAATAATCGCCTGTTCGTCGTCCCGGAAGATAACAAAACGATCGAAGTTTATGATATCCGGACCGGCAAATTTGTGCATAGCATCAAGGGAATCGGTGTAGGACATTCCGTCGTGTATCGCCCCGATGTCGACAAAATTTTTGTAACGGACGGCTCTGACGGCAATCTGAAAATTTTTAACGGAACAACCTACGAGTTACTGAAAAAGGTAAAGCTCCTCGAGGATTCGGACGCTACCGGTTATGACCCGAACACCCATTTTCTGTATATCGCAGATGGCGGGCTGGACGCCAAACTGAATTACACCTTCCTTGAAATTGTGAATACCGACACGGGCGAGAAAGTAGGACAGATCAAGATCGATTCCAACCGGCTGGAAGCGATGGCCGTGGAAAAAAGCGGTCACAGACTATTTCTGAACATGACGGAAAAAAATTCCATTGGCGTAATTGACCGCAACAAGAACGTAGTCGCTGCCGTGTGGCCTTTGTCCGATTGCAAAGTCAACGCTTCGGTGGCCATCGACGAAAAAAGCCATCGCTTATTTGCGGCTTGTCGCGATGGCCACATGAATGTACTGGATTCCGAGACGGGGAAAGTTTTGCAAAACTTGCCGATCTCCACCGGCGTGGATGACATGACGTTCGACCCCGCGAGCCAGCGCGTGTACGTGGCCACCGGCGAGGGGTTCGTCAACGTGTTCCACGAAACCGATCCGGACCATTTCCAATCGCTCGGCAAGGTTGCCACGGGTCCTCTGGGCAAGACTGGATTGCTGGTCCCATCGATGAAAGAATATTTCGTGGCCATTCCGCCGCACGGATCCAAGTGCGCGGAGGTAATGGTTTTCTCGGTTCAGTAAGCAGATCGAAGAAGATTGTTGCGTAGTTTTTGTTGGTGGTTATAGATACGTGGTAACGGAACGAGAAAAAAAGGCAGCCATCAGCGGCTGCCCTTTTTTGTTTCAACTACTTGATAATTGGCACGAGTGCGCCGCCCGCAGGTCTCCACTTCCCATCCTCTTTGGCAAACATGCGCAGAACCGTGGTGTCGGTTCCGGTCACTTTTCCGTCCTTCGACTCGTCCTGCAGGAATGTGTGATCGGTGGCCAGCGCCACATTTCCGTAAACCGCCATGAGCTTGAAACTATCCGGGTGCGGTCCCACTCCCTTGGAGGGATGAGCCACTTGCTGGTGAGCGATCATTTCCGATTTAACCTGCACCTGGCCCTTCGTGCCCACTTCAAAAAACTGGTCTGTCCAGAATTTGCTGCGGAACTCGATGCACTCCTTATAATCCTGATGATAGGGAGTGGCGCCTGCGCTGCAAAGCCACTGCTGATCCACATCCCACAGAGCTTTCTCGAGCTCCGTCCATTCCTTGGTGCCTTTCTTGGGATTCTGTTGAGCCGGCTCCTGGGCCAATGCGAAAGTGGGTGCGCACATAGCGGCAAGAACAAGCAGCATGCGAAACAACTTCATGGTTGTCGTCCTCCTGATTATTTGTGCTTCTAAAAATTAAATCGTAATTACTGCGCTGAATCTCTGGCCATTATGCGCCGGCCGCTGTCTGTGTTTTTGTAATGGCAGTTTTGTTATTGCTTAGCCATGTTTTAAAATCCTGCAGCTCCGGATTCAGGGTTTTTGAAAATGCAGCGTCACGTACTCCGCAGAAATAATCGTTAAAATCGCGCTTGAATTGAAACATGTTTCCCAGATCGTCCGCGCCTGGAAATCCCAAGGACCGATACACCTCAGGCGGAATACTGTTGTAGACGACAGGCTGGCCCATGAGTTCGGTGAAGGCCGAGGCCATTTGCGCTCCACTCAAGCTCTCCCCGACAATTCCCACTGTCTTGCCGATGAATTCGTTACCGCGCTTGAATATACCGAAAGCGCATTTCCCGATGTCTTCCGCGGCAATTCCCGGCAGAGGCTTATCGCCCATCGGGAAAGTGATCGCCAACTTCCCGTCCGGGCCTTTTTGAGGGCCCATGCCGAAATAAATAAAATTGTCCCAATAAAAAGATGTAAGCAGAAACGTCGTGGGCACGGCGAGATCCTTGAAGAAATGATTCGACTCCCCTTTGGCGTCAAAATGGGGAACTTTATATTTTCCGTGAAGCGTGGGGATACTCGGGTCAGACAGCGGGCACCACTTGCGCGTGTCTTCCAGCGTGGACCAGATCACGTGCTTGAGATTCGCCTTTTTTGCGGCGGTGGCCATGGCCTGAGCTTCGGCCATTTCTTTTTCCGGGGAGAAATGCGCCCAGAAAAAAGTAACGCAATAGGCTCCGTACGCTCCTTCGAAGGCCTTCTGAATGCTTGCCGGGTCGTCGACATCCGCGGCAACGACTTCGGCTCCCATGCTTGCGAGTTCTTTAGCCTTATCGCTGTTCACGTCTCGGGTGACTGCGCGCGCTGTAAAACCGCTCTGTGGATCGCGTAGAATAGCTCGCGCCAGTCCGCCGCCCTGCGCTCCCGTCGATCCGAACACGGTGATGATCTTCTTTTCAGCCATTATCGCCTCCGAGGAATTAAAACCTGCCTACTCATATATGAACGCCTCCGCCGATCATATCATTCCATTCGAGAGACTTCGCGGGCGGGAGATTTTAGTATGGGCTGTGGAAAAAAACAAAAAACTCAATAATGCTTATGCTTTTCAATCATTGAAACATATAACCGTATCTGTTATAACGATGCAGTTACTTGACGGAGACGGGAGTACCGCGACTCTAAACGGCGAGCTAACCCGCCCCGCCTCCGTCCAGTTCCTATCCAAATAGTTTCCCCTTCGGATGTGCAAAACTAACCTTTTTCTTAAATTTCCGCATGCTTTGTTCTTGGCTCTGTCGCGCTCGTCAACGACAACGCTTTGGTATACCCGCCAGCAAGAGAGCCACGGCCGCAAACATTTTTGTAACGCAACGGAGAGATTCTTAATCTATGATAAAGGCGACGTTAGTCCCCGGAGGACTTTATGCAATTAAAAGCAGTTTTGTTGGGCTTAGCGGCCAGTTCCCTGCTGATGACGATGTCCGCCCGCGCTCAAATGCAATTGGGCGAGCGTGAGGCTGTCGATATGCCCCCCGGGGACGCCAAGGAACTGGTCGAGAGTTCCTGCTCGGTGTGCCACAGCTTGACAAATATCACAAAGTCCCAGGGCCACACGCCGGAGGAATGGAAGACGACAGTTTCAATGATGCGCAATGTGGGCGCAGCCGTTCCTGATGACAAAGTAGAAATGGTAACGAACTACTTGATCAAAAATTTCCCCGAGAAACCCGGCCCCAAGCCGGCGGCCATCCCCGGCAACGTTGAGGTTTCGTTTAAAGAATGGAAATTGCCGACTCCCGGCACGCGGCCACACGATCCTTTAGCTGCGCCAGACGGCACGATCTGGTTCACCGGGCACATGGCGAATCTACTGGGTCACATCGATCCCAAAACCGGCGACATTAAGGAATACCGCACCGGAAAGCCGATGTCCGGGCCCCACGGGCTGGTTATGGATAAACAAGGAAACATCTGGTTCACCGCAAATTTCAAGGCGTACATCGGAAAGTTTGAGCCGGCAACGGGGAAATTTACGGAATATCCGCTCGACCGCAACGCGCGCGATCCCCACACGCCCCTTTTCGATCAAAAAGGCACGCTATGGTTTACCGTGCAGGGCGCGAATATGGTGGGCCGCCTGAATACGGAAACGGGAGTCTCGAAAGTAGTAACTTCGCCAACTCCGAAATCAAATCCCTACGGCATGGTCGTCACCACCAAAGGTGTTCCCTACTACGTCGAATTTGGCGCGCCCAAGATTGCCAGCATCGACCCGGAGACCATGGATATTCACGAATATAATCTTCCCAATCCGGACGCTCGTCCACGGCGCGTGGCGATCATGCCGGACGACACGCTATTTTACACGGACTACGGACGCGGATATCTCGGGGAGTTCGATACCAAGACTGGCAAAATGACCAAGGAGTGGCTCTCTCCAAGCGGTCCTCAATCTCGCCCATATGGAATTACCATTGTCGACGGCATCGTGTGGTACAGCGAGGCAGGTGTAAAGCCGAACACACTCGTGCGCTTTGACCCGAAATCCGAAAAATTTCAGACCTGGACCATTCCTGCGGGCGGCGGAGTCGTGCGAAACATGATGCACTTCCCCGACGGTAAACTTGTGCTGACGGAAAGCGGTGAAAACGTGGTCGCACTAGTCACCGTAAAGGGTGGTGACAAGATGGCGATGAGCGCGAAATAGACAAGCGGTTCGCGATTCGTGGCCGCGAATCACGATTTTGTTCCAGTTTGAAACGCCGGGGAGATATCGGGACGTCAGATCCGACTTCCCGGCGTTTGTTCGTCTCGGTTCTTATTAGTCCACTCGATTCGTCCTCCGCGATTCAGATAATCCAAAATGTCCCATCAATTTTGTGCGGAGAGTCACAATCATGAGTGATCCCAAACACAGCGACGCGTGAGACCACCATGGTAAACATGTCGTCATAAGCCATGGCCTCGACGCCATCAGTTTAATCCTGTTTCCTTTCGATCAAATTGAAGGCGCCCGCGGCGGGCGATTGCGAATCCTTGGGCCGACCCTGATCAACAGACCTGGAAATTTCAGAGCGTTTCTGAATCAGCGCCTCGCTCAAAAGATTTGAATTTCAAATGCGAAATGGGAGGCAAACGATGATGAACCCACGTATTCGTACTGCGGCCATGGTGGCAGCACTGTTAGTCTCAGGTGCGACGGCCGCGATGGCACAAGATACAGTCAAGAAGTCGACCATCCCGATGACTTCCGCTTCCTCGGGCCAGGAGATGTTCAATACTTACTGCGCGGTTTGTCACGGAACAGGTGGCAAGGGTGATGGACCCGCTTCCAGCGAATTCAAAATTGCCCCGGCCAATCTGACAATGTTGGCAAAAAATCACAACGGAACTTTCCCTGAAGCTTACGTTTCACAGGTAATTCAAACTGGTCCTCGAGATGCCAAAGCGCACGGGTCAAAAGACATGCCCGTATGGGGACGGTTGTTCGCTTCGCTGGGCGATGACGCCACAGTGAAACTACGCGTTCACAACCTGACAACCTATATTGGATCGTTGCAAGCGAAGTAAAGCTTTTCAGGATTCCGAAGCCATGCCGAAATTTGGAAGGGATGCAGGATTTCATAGAACATCTTAAATTATAGTTCCTGCATCCCGGTTCAAAAACTTCCCTGCGATCCAGCGACGACGCGCGAAATGGATCGCAGTTTTTCTTTCGTCTCAGACAGTTATCCGGCGAGCGCGGCCTTGATGCGTTCGGCAGTAAACGGAACTTGACGGATGCGCGCTCCCGTTGCATCGAAAATCGCATTCGCGATCGCGCCGGCGACCACCGTGATCGCAGTTTCGCCGGCTCCCGTGGCCGGGAGGTCCGGCCGGTTGAGTAGCACAACGTCGACCTTAGGGACCGCAAATCCGAGCGGCAAGGAGTGATACGTTTTCCAGTCAACCGAGGTCACATTGTGGTCGTCCCAGGTGACTTCCTCGCCGAGAGCGCGACTCAATCCCTGCAACGCGCCGCCCTCAGACTGGTTCCGCAAGCCATCGGGATTGGAGACCGGCCCCGCGTCGATGGCGACAACAAGCCTTTTTACTAAAATCTTTCCTGTCGCTAATTCCACTTGAACTTCCGCCACCATGGCTGAGAAACCGTTGTCGCCTTCGTAGGCCACGCAGGATATGCCGCGCCCGGTCGCAAAACCCGTCGCGGATTTCGCATGTGGATTTGGCGAAGGACGCGCGTCCCATTTTGCATTCACTGAAGCGGCCTTCACCACGTCCACCATTCGCGGTTCGCTCAAGTGGCGCAAACGAAATTCCACGGGATCGGCTTTCGCGTGCGCCGCAAGTTCATCCATGAACGATTCGTGCGCAAATGTATTTTGCAGGCGCTGAGGTGACCGCAGCGGTCCAGTCCAGAATGGCGAAATTACGTTGTGCAGCAGCGCGCGTTCAGACTTCACCGTGCCCGCGCCGTGATCCGCACCCCCGACGTGGCCCACCACGTATGACGGAATCGCATTGCTATTGTTGCTGAATGAAGTGGGCTCAGGCGCAGGCGTACGAGGTTTGAATTCTTCGGGCTGGAATCCCACTAAAAATCCAGTAATCACATTTCCGGGATAAGTGTACACCGGGCGATTTCCCAACACGGGAGACCACGCCTCATGGTCCCACGCCACAATATTTCCCTGCGCGTCAAGTCCTGCGCGCTCATCGATAGTAAATGCGAACCCATAGTTCTCCCACGCCATTTCATCCTTGCGCGTGAGCTGAATGCGCACCGGTTTGCCGACGGCCTGGGAAAGCATCGCCGCGTCGTAGCTCACCGCGTCTGCGCCATTAATTCCGTAGCAGCCCGATCCGCGCTTGAAGATCACGTGCACGTTTTCCGGTTTCAATTCGAGCAGCATGGCCAGAGTCGCGCGCAAATGCCACACGCCTTGCGTGGCCGACCACACCGTCGCCTTATCTCCCTGCACGTCGGCCACGGCACACGAACTGCCCACAGATCCGTGCATCTGATAGGGATGCAAGTAGGTCGCTTTCACCACGGTTGCGGCCCCGGCGAGTTTTTGGTCCACGTCTTTGGAGTTGACCAACAGAATGTCACGCACGGGCCTTTGCGTCCGCAGATGTTCGTAAAACGTTTCCTGCTTCGGTAATTCCGGCGCGGGCGACCACGTCACGCTCAGTCTTTTGGCTATTTGAATCGCCTGCCACGGTTTTTCGGCCACCACGCCGACAAAATTCTTTTTCACCACGATTTTTACGAGTCCTGGCATGCCGGTCACCGAACTCTCATCCACATTCATGAGGTTCGCGCCCACGGCGGACGGTCGAATCACCATTCCGTGCAGCATTCCTGGCCGCTTCACGTTATGCGCAAATTCGAAGGTGCCCATCACCATATCGGTCATGTCCGGTCGCCCAAGCGGTTTGCCGAGGACAGTCCATTCGCTCGCGGGCTTCCGCTTTGCTGAAGAATCAACCTTGAGACTGAATTTTTTCCCAGCCACCAGGTCCGCGTAGGCGACTTTCTTCGTCGCGTCGTTTTTCGCGCGAACTGTTCCATCGACGGCGACCAATTGCTCCGCCGGGATGCCTAATTTTTTAGACCCAAGATCCAGAAGCGCTTGGCGCGCCGTGGCGCAAGCTCCCGCGAGATTATTACGATTGAAATTCGCGGGATGCGATTGGCTTCCGGAGGTGACGCCCTGATCAGGGGTCTTGGCGGTATCTGCAACGATCAGGTTAACGCGTAGAAACGGCACGCAAAGCTCTTCGGCCACCAGTTGCGTCTGGGCCGTCGACATTCCTTGCCCCAATTCTTCTTTGCCCGTGTAAGCCGTGACGGTTCCGTCGGACCCAATGGCGATCCACGAATCTACTTCCGCCGCGGGCGGAGAATCCGGCGACGCGTTTTCTCCGAAAACAGCTGGGCGTCCCTGCGCCGCGAACGCCTCCATCGCACCGCCCATACTGAATCCTACGATTAGCGCACCCGTCCCTTTGATAAAATTGCGCCGCGAAAATCCCGCGCGTTCCAGCGCGTCCGCCGCGTCTTGCACCATTTCCGATTCCGAGGCTTTCTGAGATGGGTTTTTCATCGCGCCATCTCCTTTTGCGCATTCCCAATCGCGCGGAGCATTCGCGTGTGCGTGAAACACCTGCACAGGACGCGCGACATTCCCTCTTGAATCTCTTTTTCTGTCGCTTTGGGATTCTTGTCGAGAAAAGCTTTGGCCGTCAGAATCACGCCGCTTAAACAATAGCCGCATTGCGCGGCTTGCTCATCGATAAACGCTTTTTGAATCGGGTGCGGTCTTTCCGGCGTCCCCAATCCTTCCAGCGTAACGATCTCAATTCCCTGCACGGCTTCCACCGCCGTAATGCACGAACGCACCGCTTGCCCCTTCACCAGCACCGTGCACGCGCCGCACTGCCCAAGGCCGCAGCCAAATTTCGGGCCATGCAGGCCGAGGTCGTCGCTCAACACGTAGAGCAGCGGCGTAGTCGGATCAACGTCCAGGCTATGCGTCTTGCCGTTGACTATTAGTGAAATGGCGCTCATATGTCCTCAAACTTGTTGCGCAAGGTGTATTTCGACAAGTGTATGCCTTTTCGGATGGCCGATGCAATTCCTGACTCGCAATGCGGTAGTAGATGTCCGCCTCCGCAAAATGAAAAAGGCCGAATCGAAATTCGGCCCTCTTCGTTTCCGCGCGTTCCGGATCCTTTACGTTCCTCCGGAACGATATGCGTTAGCCATTACCCATATACATCACATGAACGTATGTTCCGAGTCGCACGTTATACGCCAAGTACCAGCCATCATGATCCGGATCTTCGTAGATCACGATGTCATCCGAGTTCCACAGCCAGCCGTTCGCGTAATCGAAATCGTACGGCGCGACGGAAAAATAAAAACCATTAAACCAGAAGCGGTCCGGTCCACCGCCTTGCAAGTGGAACACATGGCCGCGACCGAATCCGCCTGAAAAATGTCCGTGCTCGAACGGGCGGTCCACATGGTAGTGCACGTCGTCTCTTCCAGTGTCATGCCCAACCCACTTGTCGCCTCTGGAATGGACGTGCGGCGCCTCCGGATGCCCTTGCTTGTCGCTGAACGTGCGGCGCGGCTCTTGATTCCCACGGGATTGCTCCTGCGCAGGACCTTGCCGCGATTGTTCCTGCGCGGGACCTTGGCGCGATTGCTCTTGTGCGGGCGCCGGGCGGGATTGCTGCTGAGGGGGAGCGGAACGCCGCGTAGGTGGCGGGCCCGGATGCGGCGCGGGTCCATGCGAAGGAACGTGCCCGCCGCCGACTCCGCGCGCCGGTCCGCCTCCATGATTTTGAGCCGCCGCAGGAATTGCGGCTATTGCACACGCCAGAAATATACCTATGAGATTTTTCATTTTTAAACTCCTGGAAGACGATTTGGAATTACGCCAGAACGGAAGTGAGCTGGACCTAGGTAGTCAATTCTGCGCTCAATCAGCATCAATACTTAAGATGGCTACGGGACATGTTCGGTTGCAATCAAATTTCGCCCGCAATATTGCAGGGCTGAGGATAGCGACGTTGGAAAATTCTTTCCCTTCGTGCACACTACACTCAGCAAAAATTACGTTGGATCCAGGGTGCCTACGATGAAGCTTGACAAAATTTATACACGCACCGGCGACGAAGGAAAAACTTCTCTCGGCGACGGTTCGCGCCTGCCTAAATTCCATCTTCGGGTCACGGCGTACGGAAGCATCGATGAGGCAAACTCGGTGATCGGCGTGGCGCTGCTCCATGTGGCGGATCCAGAAGTTATTCGGGTGCTGCGTCACATCCAAAATGATTTGTTCGACGTGGGTGCGGACTTGTGCCAGCCAGAAAAACCTGGAGAACAGAAGCCGGTTCTGCGCATCACAGAAGAGCAAGTAACGTGGATCGAAAAATGCATCGATCATTTCAACGCGGAACTCGAACCGCTGACCAGCTTCGTACTGCCCGGGGGCAGCCCTGCTTCTGCATATATGCATCTCGCGAGAACAGTCACTCGACGCGCCGAACGCGACGTCGTGCGTCTCGCGGTCGACGAGACCGTGAATCCCGCAGTCCTACGCTTCGTCAACCGCCTCTCGGATTTGTTTTTCGTGCTAGGCAGGTTCCTGAATGACAAAGGCAAGAAAGACGTCCGCTGGCAGCCAGGATTGCATCGGTGAGACGGTTTCAGTAGCACAGGCTTCAGCCTGTGGATTTTGGCCTTACAAGACCTAAACCCCGCAGGCTGAGCATACCCGACGTTACAGAGTCGTATACACGACGTGCGTAAATCCATCACCCTTCAAGAAGCCTTTGCCCCACTCGGCATCCATATCCGCAAACGGTTTCGCGGCAACCGCCTCGTCGAGTGATTTCCCAGCGCTTTTCAATTTTTGCACACGCGCCTCAGCTACCACCAGCATGTCGCGAAATTTTTTCAAGTCAGCTTTATTCCCCAGCGGGCCATGGCCGGGAACAACTTTCGTGTCCTTGTCGATCATCGCCAGCATTTTTGTGGCGCCCGCGATCATGCCGTGAATGCTGCCGTTCGTTCCTTTGTCGATGTAGCAGTAGATGCCGTTAAAAAACACGTCGCCCATGTGCAGCACATTAGCTTTTTGGAAATGAATGTAAATATCAGAATCCGTGTGCGCGGGCGCGAATTTGCCGAGCGAAACATGCTCGCCGCTGAAATGCATCTGGTACGACTCTTTAAACGTCCGCTGCGGCAATGCATTTTCGGCATAGGGAACGCAGTGCATATCGATGATGTCCAGATCGTGCATTTCCGACAATCGCTTCAGCGTGTTCTCATGAGCAATCAGGTTCGCTCCCGCCGCGCGCACGTTCACATTGTTGTCGGTGTGGTCCCAGTGCCAGTGGGAGTCGATGGCCAGCTTCAACGGCGCGTTGCCGATGTCATCAAGCGCTTTCTTGAATCTGTCCCACGCGCCCTGCGTAAATGTGTCCACGAGGAGCTTGCCGTCCGTGCCGTTCAGCACCACCACATTTCCGCCCGGGCCCATCAGCAGCGTTAGCGACTCCGAAAGTTTCACGGTTTCGATCGGCACTTTTTCAAAGCGATGGCGCGCCTCCTCGACGCTCTCCATCGGGGACGCCAGCAGCCTCTCAGGAAAAAGATGCGAAAGCGCCCACCCGCCTGCCAGCGCACCTGTTCCCTGCAAAATTTTCCGCCGCGTAATTTCCGTGCCGACTTTGCCAAACTGCATCTTGCACCTCGTTGCTGAAGGAATGCGTTCCGCACTTTGCCCGCCGGGGGAATATACCAAATTTGGGACGGCGGAGACAGTTCAACAGGCGTGACTGTTTCCCGCCATTCTCACGCTTATTTCGGAAACGAGGCCGTCTCGCTATACTTATGGGCTCGTGTGGTTGCAAGGAGTTGACATGGACAAGTTCGAAGCGTTCAAAGCCGCGCAAAAAGAAGGCTGGTCACATTTCGCGCCTTACGAGGCGCACACGACTCCATGCGCGGCAATGCTTGTGAGTCGCGCCGGCGTGCGCGCCGGGCAAAGTGTGCTCGACGTAGCCTGCGGCACCGGAGTTGTTTCCGTGACGGCGGCGCGCCTCGGAGCGCGCGTCACGAGCCTCGACCTTACTCCGGAGTTGCTGGAACGCGCGAGAGAAAATGCGCGTCTTGCGGGCGTCGAAATCG
The DNA here is from genome assembly GCA_035696345.1 of Candidatus Acidiferrales bacterium. Taxonomy (GTDB): domain Bacteria; phylum Acidobacteriota; class Terriglobia; order Acidiferrales; family UBA7541; genus Palsa-360. Next base: position 22,642 of record DASRQU010000020.1, on the reverse strand, counting down.
ATTGGCACGAGGGCGACGTGGAGAAGCTTCCCTTCGCCGATTCGAGCTTTGATATTGTTCTGAGCCAGTTCGGGCATATTTTTGCTCCGCAACCCGAAGTTGCCATTGCCGAAATGCTGCGCGTGCTCAAGCCTTGCGGAACGATTGCATTTTCCACGTGGCCGCCAGAATTTTTCGTGGGACGCATGTTTACGCTGTCGATGAAATACTTGCCGCCACCACCGAACGCTGTTCCTCCGCCGCCGCTATGGGGCGATCCAAACGTGGTCCGCCAGCAACTCGGCTCCGCCGTAAAAAGCGTACATTTCGACCGCGAGCGCATGACCATTCCGGCACTCAGTCCGGCCCACCACCGAGCAGGCGCGGAAAAGAGCGCAGGGGCCATCGTGCGCCTTGTCGCCATGCTGCAGCAATCCGATCCCACGAAACTAGAGCAGTTTCGTGCCGAATACGACGCGCTGGCGTCGGAGTATTTTGAGAACAATCTGATCCGCCAGGATTACTTAATTACGCGCGCGACGAAAATTTGATCATTCATGCGGCCAGGCAAAAGTACGGGCGGGCTTAACAACGTTAATTTTAGAAGTTGTCATTCCGAGGCACGCATTTTGCCGAGGAATCTCTCGTTTTTTTTAGGCTTAGCATCCAAGAACAGTTCCTCTCGGCGTCGATTCGAGTAGCACAGCCACTCTTGGCTGTGTGCACTTCGCAAAATCCGCCCATGCAAAAGTACCCGTGCTACTCAAACATCCACACCCGAACCGTTTTTCCCCAGCCCGTTTCGCCACAAGAAATTTGCACTGGTCCAGCCCCTTTGTATAGGCTTGAATAGAGGTAATCAGGATGAAACCCTCACGGATTCCCAAGCTTCCGCGGCCTCAAAGTGAACGCTCGGCGCTCCCTCGAGCCGTGCCGCTATTTTCGCGCGCGATTTTCGCGGCTCTTGCAATTTGCCTCCTCCCTGCGCTCTTCCTTCGCGCGGATGAAGGCATGTGGTTGTTTAACAATCCGCCGACAAAACTTCTGCAGGAGAAATATCATTTTCAAGCGACGCGTGAGTGGCTGGACCACGTGCAGAAATCCTCCGTGAGATTCGACAATGGGGGCTCCGGCTCATTTGTCTCCGCCGACGGCCTGGTGATGACCAATCACCACGTGGGCGCCGGATGCCTGCAAAAATTGAGCAGGAAAGACAAAGATTATGTAGCCAATGGATTTGAGGCAAAATCCAGCGCCGAAGAACCGCCGTGCCCGGACTTGGAATTGAATGTTCTGATGAGCATCGAGGATGTGACAACTCGAGTGTCGGGCGCGGTGCAACCCGGAATGGACGGAGCAACGGCGGAAAAAGCGCGCCGCTCCGAAATAAACAAAATTGAGAAAGAGTCGCACGACAAAACTGGATTGCGCAGCGACGTCGTGCCGCTTTACAACGGCGGGCAATATCAGCTGTATCGATACAAGCAGTACACCGATGTGCGGCTCGTTTTCTCACCGCAAAAATCGATCGCATTTTTCGGCGGCGATACCGACAATTTTGAGTTCCCGCGTTACGACCTAGATATCTGCTTTTTCCGCGTCTATGAAAACGGCAAGCCCGTGCACCCAGAAAATTATTTTAAGTGGAGCGAGGCCGGCGCCGCGGAAGGCGACCTGGTGTTCGTCTCGGGCCATCCGGGCCGCACCGAGCGCGGAGACACGGTGGCCAGCTTGCTTTATCAGCGAGACTACGCTGTCCCCGGCACGCTTAATCTGTTGCGCCGGCGCGAAGTTCTGCTCGGCAACTACTCGGAACGCAGCACGGAAAATGAGCGCCGGGCCGAACGAGAACTTTTTGGCATCCGCAACAGCCGCAAAGCTTTGCTCGAACGTCTCGCCGGGCTGCAGGATCCCTCCATCATCGCGAAAAAGCGCGAGGACGAAAAAGAATTGCGCGAGGCCGTGGCGAAAGATCCAAAGCTCACCCAGGCGGATGGCAGCGGCTGGGAGGACGTCAGCGCCACGCTCAGAACGCTCATTCAAATCCGCGACGAGTACAACTTTTTCGCCATCGGCCCGCAACGTTCAGCGATGTCTTTTAACAGCGAATTGTTTAACATTGCGATCAAGCTCGTACGTCTTGCTGAAGAATCGCAAAAACCAAACGGCGAGCGTTTGCGCGAATATTCGGAAGCCGGCCTGAGTTCTCTGAAGCTGCAACTATTTTCTGATGCTCCCATCTACGACGATCTCGAAACCGTCAAGCTCGGCGACTCGCTCGGCATGATGGCCGAAATGATGGGCGAACAAAATAAAACGGCGCAAATGGTTCTGGCGGGGAAATCCCCGCGCGATCGCGCGGCTGAACTGATTCGTGGCACTTCACTCAAAGACGTAGCCGTGCGTAAACGCATCGCGGAAGGCGGCCTGAAGGCGATTCAGGAATCGAACGACCCCATGATTCAGCTGGCACTGACGGTCGATCCCGAATCGCGAAAAATCCGCCAGACATTCGAGCAGCAGGTGGACGAGCCGCAGCGCCAGGCTTACAACAAAATCGCTAATGCGCGATTCGCCATATACGGCTCGAGCGTCTATCCCGATGCGACGTTTACTCTGCGTCTCGCTTTTGGCGAAGCCAAGGGCTACACGGAGAACGGACAGAAAGTCCCCTGGGCCACCAAGCTCGGCGGAACGTACGAGCACGCGGCCGAGCATGACAACAAACAGGATTTCGAGCTGCCGAAAATATGGATGGACAGAAAATCCCAGCTGAACCTTTCCACGCCTTTCAATTTCGTCAGCACCGCGGACATCATCGGCGGAAACTCCGGCAGCCCGGTCATCAACCGCAGCGGTGAAATCGTCGGAATTATTTTTGACGGGAACATTCAATCATTGGTCCTCGATTACATTTACACGGATAAGCAGGCCCGCGCAGTGGCCGTGCATTCGGCGGGGATTGTGGAAGCGCTGCGAAAAATATATCAGGCCAATCGATTGGTGGGGGAGCTCACCGGGAAAAAATAATTCTGGAATTCTAACTGCTGAGGAAAAATTCAAAGCTCTGTCGTTCCTCGCGAAGCCAGGAAATTGTTCTTGTTTTCTCAGACTTAAAATCGAAGAGAGATTTCTCGGTTCGCTCGGAATGACGGAGTAAAAGTGCTTTTTCCGCGGCCTGCTAGAGATTGGCTGGACGGTTGCGGCAGAAAATCACACATAAAGAAAAGGCCGGACGTTTTTACGTCCGGCCTTTATTCTGTCGAGTCAACTGTTTCCGCACAAGGCAACTTCAATGCGCGCCCTAATTCGGAAACGGCAGGTAGGTCCAATGATCGTTGAGGTATCCCGGAGGCGCGCCGTTGGAAGAATCGTAGCCTTCACCACCGAAGACGCGAACGTAACCCTGTGAATCCGGACCCCAGAAGGCCGCGCCACGTCGCCCGCCCACGACATTTTCTATAAAGGGCACGTTGCTCAGCGTATTGGCGGCGTCTTTAATCGCAAAAACGCTGTTCTGGTTTGCGTTGCTAATCCCTTTCCACCAGATCCACTTGCCGGAGCTCTGCTGATATTCCCAAATATCGTTCAGGAAACCGGTCGGATCTGTAGTCGAGGTTCCGTATCCCCAGCCGCCGATCAACCAGAGATTGCTGTTGGCGTCTCTCCAACCCACAGCGCCCCAACGTGAGCCCGGAGCGTCTCCCGCGGCGCCTGTGCTCAAGTTGCTTGAGGCCTGCGCGCCGTAGCTGCCAGTCTGATTTGCGAGGTTACTCCCCGCCACCCATTTCCATTGCTTCGTCGTAACATTAAATTCCCAGAGGTCGTTCAAGATCGAACCGGCCGGCGGAGGACCAGCGGTTCCAGTCCCGGCCGAGTCGAGCCCAAACCCACCGAAAAGCCAAATGTTGCCCGCAGCATCTGCCCACAGCACTGCTGCTTGCCTGCCACCGGGTGCCGTAGTGCCGGTCGCGGTCCCCAGCGTACCGTAATTGCCATTTTGATTGGCGGCAGACGACGGAGCGGGCCCCATCCACGTCCACTGACTTGAGGAGGGGCTGTACTGCCAGAGGTCGTTCAACAAGCCAATGGTGCCAACGGAGTCCAAGCCTTGCCCGCCAAACATCCAGAAGTTGCCGGATGGATCCTTCGTGGCTGCGGCCGCCCATCGGCCTCCGGGAACTCCGCCCGGCGCGTTTTGGGTGCCATAGACGCTGCTCGTGTTGCCGACGGTCGAGCCTCCCGCCTGGGTCCATGGGCACGAGCTCGTCCCTGCGCCCAGGCCATCAACCGAAGCGCCCGGGGTGCATTTCCATAGATCGCTTAGGAGCTTCGCACTCCCTTGACTATCGATTCCCTGGCCGCCGAACAGATACAGATCGCCGGAAGTGCTAGTCCAGCTGGAGCTACCCCATCTGGATCCTGGAGCGCTTGCCGTGGCAACATCCTCAAATTCGAGTTGATCGACGCGCACTTGAGAGACGACAGGGCTGGTTCCGGCGTTCGAAAAGATAGGAAGATTCGCGGGGACCCATCCTCCCACGCGGGTGTCATACACCCAAAGATCATTCATCAGCGACGGCAACTGATTCCCCAGCGGGCTCGGATACGGGTAACCCTGGCCGCCGAAGAGCCATCTTCGGCCCGAAGTGTCGGTCCAGGTCGACGCAAAGTCCCTGCCGCCTGGAGTGCCCAGGTTTGGCGGAAACGTCAGGTTAGGAGGGAACAGAGGCGTCGTAACCGCGGAATAATTATTCGCTTTGTTCGTGCCGGCAAGATACCAGGATTCCCAGCCCCAATCGTTGTGCTGGCAATCAACGAGGACGGTGCTTACATTCGTGAGAGCTATGCCTGTGTAAAAGAAATCATTGCAAGCCTGCTGCGGTTGGCTGGATGGCTCTAGAAATGTTTGTACGTTGTAAATGCCGCCATTCGTAACCGACGTAGGGAATGTGAATGTTGTATCGCCCGTTACAAACAGATCGTCGCCCGCATTATTTTGCAATTCCAGTGTATCGCCGGGCCCCTCGACCAAACCGACCACCGCTCCGCTGATCTTGAAACCAGGCTGAGTACAAATGACTTCCACATTGGTCACATTCGAGGTGGCCGTGCCGTTGCCAGTGACTACGGAGCAGACTTGCGGCGGGCTCGATGGCTGTTTCAAAACCGTGACGCTATACGCTGTGCCTCCACTGACCGGGGCCGAAAATGTAAAGGGAACGTTTCCCTGGCCGGAGACTGCGAAATTGTTGCCACCGTTGTTTTGAATAACGAGCCCGGTTCCGATCAACCCGGAAACCGAACCGCCGATCGTGAGGCCCGTGGTGCCGCAATTGATCAACACGTTGGTTACGTTGGCCGTGGCGGTCCCCGTTCCGTTCGAGATGCTGCAGGTCTGCGCCGGGTTCGTGGGCTGCGTCAAAATCGTCACTACGTATGCGTTGCTGACCGCCGTCTTAAACGTAAAGGTGCCGTTCGCCGGGATCGGCAGGTTATCTCCAGCGTTATCTTCCAGGACGAGGCCCGTTCCCGTGAGGCCGAGGACAGTTCCGCCAATCGTAAAGGTCGTAGATGTACCGCCACTACCCCCGCTGCCGCCGGTGCCGCCGCTTCCTCCCGTGCCACCGCCTGAACTACTGAGCGAACCGCCCGAACCCGAGTGTGCCGGATAGCAGGAACTTAGGGACAGCGTCGCGAGCATAAGCGAGAGAAAAATACCGGACTTCATCAAAAGTTTCATGGCTGCGGAGTGCTCCTTGATGGCGAACGAGGAACGCACTACCCCATCGCAATAGTGCGGCGCTGGGGATCCACCCTCAGTGGAAGCGAACCTATACCTGTGTTTCCGACGTTCGCGGAATTACCCGATAATCAATACGTCAATATTTAACTGGCTGTGTACGTCTACCTAAACACCCTAATTCGAGTCACCATTAGGGTCAATTCTGACGTTGAGGTGATGTGCCTACCTGAATAATGAACAGAAGGAGTTAAATAGAAAATATGTGAGTAAAATAATTTGGGGAGTGCGTTGGGCTTCAAAGGTCATTTAAAATTAATGACTTACTGACACTCCCAAAATAGCCATCCCGTGTGGAAAATTTGTGTCCTCTTGTCGTTTTGGAAATCCTCCCCCGATATTTCTTGGCGTTTCTCGCGCGCTCGTTCCACCTCCTGCATGTGATAGTATCTAAACCGGTTTACATAAAACTTACCGCGCTGCTTCCCCGCGATACTTCAATTCGGGCCTGTGGCACTGTTTGCAGGTTGGAACTGCCCTTATGCGTCCATCTCAAATTCGAAACCTGATTATTCTCGCAATCTCAGTCGTTGTCGCACTTTGGGTTAGTTCCACGACCGCCGACTACGTTATTGAATACAATTGGTGGAAAGAAATCGGGCAGGTCAACACATGGGTGGGAATGCTGTGGTATAGCGTCGCACCCGCCGCGGCCGGTACCGTAATTGCGTTCATTGCACTGTGGATCGCGCACGCGCGCGGCTTGCACTTCGCAGGCGTGTTAAAGCGTGACCATCGCATCTATTCCATGCTAGTTCCTGTCGGGCTGGCCGTGCTTGCGATGGTTTTCGCTTCGAGCGCAATTGATTACTGGACCGTGATGCGCTTTTTTGGCTCGCGCGGGCTAACCGTTTCCGCCGATGCATGGAAAGATCAGGTTTTTTCCCGTGGCTTGCCTTTCTATCTCTTCGATTTGCCGTTTTATGGCCAGGTACTTGGCTTCGTATTTGTTCTGGCGATTCTTTGTGCGCTGATTTTTTGGGCTACTGCGCGTGGTTGGCAGCTGTTCGAGCGTTTTAGATACGGAAGGTTGGATTCGGGCTCGCACAAAGTTCTAACGATTGAGCCCGGCACCTTACTTTTGCCTGGAGCAAGCCGCGCCGGTTTCGTGCGTGTTCTCACAGTGATTCTACTTGTGGGCTTTACCGTGTGGGTTTATCTGGGCAATTATGAATTGCTGCTGAACACGCATGCCTTCATGACAGGCGCGGATTACGTCGACGAAAAAGTTACGCTTCCTTTACGCTGGCTACTAATCGTCGTTTCGCTTGGAATGATTCCCTTCGTGTGGATGCGCCAATACAAAAAGGCTGTAGCGATTGTCGCCGCGTTCTTTGTTCTGCAGATCGCTTTGCCCTTGGTCGTGCACACCGTGTACGTGCGGCCCAATGAAATTTCCATCGAGCGCCCCTATATTGAGCGCCATATTGCCGCCACATCCAGCGCCTTCGGATTGAATCGTAACGCGGAAGAACTTCCGTTCGTGCCATCCGCCCAAGCCGCGGTTGATCCTGTGCAGGACGCGACGCTGCTGGACAACGTCCGCCTGTGGGATTTGCGCGCTTATAATTCGACGATTACGCAAATTCAGGCACTGCGCCCTTATTACACTTTCCCTGACACGGACGTGGATCGCTACTTCCCCAATGGTCGCATCAAGCAAGTTTTGCTGTCGCCGCGCGAAATCGATGTGACTCAGTTATCGGAAGGCGCCAGCCAGAGCTGGATCAATCCGCGCTTCATTTACACTCACGGGTTCGGCGTGGTCATGTCTGAGGTCAATAAAATTACGCCAGACGGCCTTCCCGTTCTGCTAATCGAAAATGCGCCGCCCGAAATTAAAGCTCCCGGATTCCAGGTCACCCGGCCTGAAATTTATTTCGGTGAAAAGACGCAGGATCCGGTTTTCGTGCACACGGCGCGCGAAGAATTCGATTATCCGTCCGGCGATCAGAATAAATATTCCACGTATCAGGGCACGGGAGGATTTCCGGTGGGATCGCTCTTGCTGAAAACCGCGGCGGCGATTTCCGAAGGCGAACCCAACATTGTTTTTACGAGTTACTTAAAGGGCGAAAGCCGCATGATGATTCACCGCAACGTGCAGGAACGCTTGCAGTACCTTGCGGGATTTCTTGACTGGGAACACGATCCGTACCTCGTCATCACGGACGACGGCCGCCTCGTTTGGATGGTGGACGGCTACACCACTTCTCAATTGCATCCGTACTCCGCCACAATTCCAGTGCCTGGATTGCCCGACGGCGTAAATTACATACGCAACTCCGTGAAGGCCACGGTAGATGCATACAACGGAAAAATATCGCTGTACGTCTTTGACCCTACCGATCCAATCATTCAGTCATACGAGCATCTCTTCCCGAAGTTGTTCCTGCCTGCCTCGGAAATGCCTGCGGATCTGCGCCGCCACACGCGCTATCCCGAAGCGATTTTCCAGGCGCAGGCAGAGGCGTATCGAACCTTTCATATGCGCGACCCGCAGGTTTTCTACAATAAGGAAGACATCTGGGACATCGCGCACAACGTCGCGGAGCAGTCTAACCAGGCAGTAAATGTTCAGCCCACCTACGTAGTCGCGACGCTCCCCGGGGAACAAACTCCGGAGTTTCTGATGATTCTGCCGTTCGCGCCGCGCGGAAAAGACAATCTGATCGGATGGATGGCCGCGCGCTGCGACGGCGATCACCTGGGAAACCTGATCTTCTACCAATTGCCGAAGCAGCAGTTGATATACGGTCCAATGCAAATCGAATCGCGCATCGATCAGGACCAGAATATTTCCAAGGACCTGACGCTTTGGAATCAGCAGGGCTCACACGTCTTGCGAGGAAATATTATTTCACTTCCCGTGACCGGCGGATTTTTGTACGTCGAGTCCATTTACATACAGGCGAACGAGGCGCGCATGCCGCAGCTGAAAAAAGTTGTGCTGGCCATGGGCGATCGCCTGATCTATCGTGACACGTTCGAGCAGGCTCTCGCCGAACTGGTCGGTGGCGGCTTGCCGGGCAAAGCCGCTCCCGGCGCCGTCGTGACAGCCGGCCAACCTGCGGCGCCCGCTTCGCCAGGAAACGGTGCGGCAGCCATGGCCGACCGCGTCCGCCAGATCCGCGACCAAGCCGAACAGCTAGTAAAAGAGTTGGAGCAATTAGAGAAAGATGCAGGTGCCAAAAAGTAGAACAGGCTTCAGCCTGTTTTCTTTTGACTTTTTTAAGCATCTAACAAATTCAAACCAAGACAGGCTGAAGCCCGTCCTACGAAATGCGAAATCCACAAACTATGCCAAACTCACAAAGCCTGGCCGGAAATTTCGCAGCAGCCCTTCCCTACGACCGCTATCTCCAAACCGGGACGGAAGAACAACGTCGCCGCTGGACGCAAGTCTACGACGCTGCGCACCTGACCGAAGCCCAGAAAGAACTCGTCGCCGGTTTCGTGCGCGAAATGAAAATCCTGATCTTCAGCGGCATCTGGTGCGGCGATTGCGTCCAGCAGTGCCCCTTGATTTACCGCATCGTCGACGCGAATCCTGCAAAAATCGATCTCCGATTTATCGAGCGCCAAAAGGAAAACGAGTTACCCCCCGAATGGCGCATCAACGCCGGCAGCCGCGTCCCCGTCGTTGTTTTTTTATCCGAGGACAACGAGTGGTGCGCCACAGCTGGCGACCGCACGATCAACCGTTACCGCGCCATCGCTCGCGCGAAACTGGGACCCCTGTGCCCCACAGGAATTGTCGCCCCCGACAAAGATGAAATCGACGCAACACTGTTTGATTGGTTGAACGAAGTGGAACGGGTGCAGCTGATGCTTCGACTCACACCACGCCTCCGACAAAAATATCAGGATTGATAGGCCTCGGCAGACCAAGTAGCACAGGCTTCAGCCTGTGGTTTTTGGGCCTTGCAAGGGCAATAATATACTTGCCGAATCAATGCAAGTGGCCCATGATTCTCATAGCGAGTGTCGTGCGATGAACCCTCGCGTATGGAGTTTATGGGAAATTATGAGAAAATTTGATGTGGCTAAACTCGCCTATCTTCTTGACTCCATTAGTGAGGCGATGGAGGTAATCCATCCATTCGCAAAAGGTGACGATAGAGACAAACGAGTACCCCCGGACTCTGTGAAGTTGTGGGGGGAACCCAGTCTGCTACTTGCGCAGAGCGTAGCTCCTGAAATCCACCTAGATTCCACAAACAAGCGTGTTTGGCTCGGCGGCGGGCCGTTTCATGTCGCCGTAACCTGTGGTCTCACATGGCAACAGCTTTATAACGAATTGCTTGTCCTACGCCAAGCGATAGAAAGCGATCTCGAAACAAGGGATTTTGTTTTCATTTTACCCGATAGAGCCAAACTGCTTCGGGAAATGGAAGCGGAATGGCAAGCGGTATGGACCGCGTTCCCGGAAGCAAAATCAGACATAGAAGAGATGGTATATTGCTACGCATTGGAGCGTCACACGGCTGCGGTATTTCATCTCATGTGTGTTCTTGAATGGGGACTGCGCGCTTTGTGTTTGAATTTGGGAATTAAAAAAGTAAAAAACTTCATTAGAAAAACTGGACGGACAGAATTAGTGCCTATTACCTATAACATTTGGGGAAAAATTATCGGGCAATTACGAAGTAAGGTTAATAAGAAAATAGCCAAGCTACAAAAGGGGTCTACGAAACAAAAGCTTCAAGAATTCTATTTTCCAGTTATCCAAGACATAGAGGATGTCAAAGAATCTTGGCGCAACCATGTAATGCATGGCCGAAGAATTTACAATGCAGAAGAGGCTACTGCGGCCATCTCTCATGTAAAGCCAATAATGATGGCACTGGTATCTCGCGGAATTAAGACGGTGGGATGATGAAAAAACAATCTGAATTCGATGTTTTCAACAATACAATGCGCGGGCTTATGAAAGTTCCGCACAGCGATATTAAGGCTAAATTGGATGCAGAAAAGAAAGCGAAAAAGCGGAAACCTAAGAAGGCTTCCGCTTCGGACCACGCTTAAGACGTAGGGGATTCAGAATCCGTCGTACCCACCTTGCCAGTTACTTCCGCATAGGTGAGACGTTTGCCGAGAACATTGGAGAGGACGCTATCAAATCGCTGGCCATCATTGACGGGAACGTCTTTGCTTCCGCGATTGTTAAAACGGAAGGATTGTTCGTCCAGATAGCGGAACAGATGAAAAGTTTCGACACTTACGTAGGTTCCCTTAAGGCCGCGCTTCAACAGCGACCAGTAGTTCTCAAGGCCATTAGTATGAACCTGCCCATCAACGTAAGAAACAGCGTGATCGATAACTTTATGCGCGTACTCAGATTCAAGTCCTTCGTAAGAAGGCAGAGAGTCAGTGAACAAAATGGAGTCAGCCGAAACATGCTTTTTGATTTCAGCATGCAAAACATTCTTGCGACGGTTCGGGATAACGGCGGTGCGGACCTGACCGCCACGTTCCAAGATGCCGACTACGGGAGTCTTGTCTTTCATCCCGGTGCTAGTAATGCGAACTGCGCGCTTGCTCTTGTGCATAAATCTGGATGCGCCGCCGATGAAAGTCTCGTCAACTTCGACAGGCTTTCCGCTACCGCCAACTTTGATAAAAGAGCCGCTCTGCATGGCAAGGCGAATCCGGTGCATCATGAACCATGCGGACTTCTGTGTGACTCCGATAGCGCGGGCCACTTCGTAGGAACTGACACCATTCTTGCAATTGGCAATCATCCAGACAGCGGTAAGCCACTTGTCCAGCGAGATCGGAGAATCTTCAAAGATGGTTCCGACCTTTGCAGAGAACTGCCGTTTGGCGTGGACGCTCTTGCACTGCCACTTGCTCTGATTAGCAAAGGAAGTTGGCATCGGTACGGCCACAGGTAGGGCATACAACGCCGCTGGGCCATCGCAGACCGACCATGTAGGCCAGCGCATTATCAGGATTCGAGAAGTGTTTGACTGCTTCTTGGAGTGTCTTGGGCTGAGTCATTGTGTTCACCTAAGACAAGTATGGGAGAATGGGTTTGATTTGTCAAGTATATTATTGCCCTTGCAAGAACCAAAATCCACAGCCTGAAGCCTGTGCTACTAAGAACCACTACTCCGACAAGGCGTCTTCGTGAATCGCGATCTTCGCGGGCCGCTCGATATCCGGCAAAAAAGCCGCGAGCAAACCCATAGCAGGCAGGTAGGAACAAACGAGATACACAAAATTAACGCTGGTCAAATCCGCGAGCCAGCCCAGCACTGCCGCGCCGAGCCCCGCCATTCCAAACGCAAATCCAAAACACAGCCCGGAAATCATTCCCACTTTCCCAGGCACAAGCTCCTGCGCGTACACCACGATCACGGAAAACGCCGAAGCCAGAATCAGGCCGATCACCACGCTCAGGATTTCCGTCCAGAATAAATTCGAGTACGGCAGCAGCAGGGTGAACGGCAGCACGCCGAGAATCGAAACCCAAATCACGCGCTTGCGCCCGATCCGATCACCGACCGGTCCTCCAACCAGCGTGCCCGCGGCGACCGCGCCCAGAAAAACAAATAAATGAACCTGCGCGCTTTCCACGGACATGTGAAATTTGCCGATCAAATAAAATGTGTAGTAACTCGTGAGGCTAGCCAGGTAAACGAATTTGGAAAATAACAGCGCCATTAAAATAGCGATGGAAGCCGTGACGCGCGCGGTGGATAGGTCCGGCGCTTTATCGACGTGCTTGGCGCTGAATTTTTTCCACGTCAACCGGCGCTTCTTGGCCCAACTACTTACGCCCGTCAGCAGAATCATCCCCAGCAGCGCGGCGAGCGTGAACCACGCAATGCTGGCCTGACCCCGCGGCATCACAACGAACGCCGCAAGCAACGGTCCGAGCGAGAGCCCGGCGTTTCCACCCACCTGAAAGAGCGATTGCGCCAGACCGTGCTGCCCTCCCGATGCCATGCGCGCGACGCGCGAAGATTCCGGATGAAACACAGAAGAACCTGTTCCCACGAGCGCCGCCGCAACGAGCAGCGCGGAAAATGTGTGCGCAATCGACAGCAACACAAGCCCTACCAGCGTCGCCCCCATTCCGATGGGCAGCGAGTACGGCTTGGGATTTTTGTCTGTGTAAAAACCAATCAAAGGTTGCAGCAGCGATGCGGTGGTCTGATAGGTCAGCGTGATCAGTCCGATTTGTGTGAAATCCAAATTGAAAGTAGTTTTGAGCAGCGGATAAATCGCGGGCAGCAGCGACGCCAGCATATCGTTAACAAGATGGCAGACGCTAATGGCGCCCAACACTTTGAAAACGACTTCATTCCCCGCGTCAACTAAGGTCTCAGTTTGGGTTGCTGCCAAGTTTCTTTTCCCTCTACATCCAGAATTAACACAGAAGTGAAACAGATTTTGTCTATTCTAGCAGGCGATGGCAAAGTTCATAGGTCAGACACGCCAGATGGGGCGCTTATGCCACGCCCGCCTGGCGCATCACCGGTTCGGATTTCGTGCGAACCTCGCGTGCAATTTCGTACGGGTCACCCTGCTGGAATTTTGGCAAAAATAATTCCACCGACAGCGGCCCTGCATATCCTTTTTCCGCAAGTTTTCCCAGGATTCGCGTTAGCGGACTGATTCCATCTCCGGGAATGATTCGAGTAGAGAGATCCAGCATTTCTCGCGGAATATCCGGCACATCCTGAAAATGGACATGACCGATTTCGCCGTTGCGAATCATGTCCAGGTCCTCGAATTTGTCGAGGCCGGACCAGAAATGATAACAATCGAGCATGGGCTCGATATTCGGATGGGCAGCCTCACGCGTCAGCTTGAGCAGTGTGGGCAGCGTGGAAATAAACGTCGAGGCTCGCATGAATTCAATTCGCAGCTTCGTATCGAATTGCTTGGCTATCTCCCCGGCTTCAAACATGTTGTCCGGGGCGGCCTTGTAATCATCTTCCGTAACTTTCCGGGTGCAAGTCGTCGGCGAGTACACATGATGCAGGCCCATATTCGCGTACATTTCGCAGCGTTTTTTCAAATGGTCGAGCGCAGTATCGCGATTTGGATTCGGCTCCCACAGCTCGATCACACCTGTCGCGGCGTGCACAAGATTCAGTCCCAGGTCAGAGATCACGCGCTTCGCCGCCGCCAGATCTTCCGTTTTTAGAAATTCATCCAGCAAAACGTTGGTGATTTCGACATCCTTGATTCCCGCGCGCGCCCACCCTTCTAGCGATTTACGATATCCCGCCGCGTTCGACGTGTTCTGGTGCATGGCGAGCGTCATTTTTTTGGCACCCGCGGCTCCCGCGATGGCGCCGCTCGCCGCAATCGCCATCGGTGTCAACAGCATTTCTCTCCTGGAAATCGTGTCCATCGAACGTCCTTTTTTTTAATTCTCAATCCTCGGCGGGGAACAGATTCCGCGATGCGTTACGTCTTCGCCACCGGCGGCCATATCCGCAGCGCACTGTTTGGCCCGTTAGGCGCATGCACCAATTCCGGAACCACGGAGTGCCCATTCAATCCTAACGGCGAATGCGCAACCGCTGGCGCGTAGTCCCGATCGAAACCTTCCTTCGATGCGAACTCATACAGAATACCGTGTTTCGCCCATCCGGCCACCGAATTCAGTTTACGCACGCGAACACAGGAGGGCGTCGCGCACATTTTCGGCAGCCGTTCCAGGACGTACCCCGCGTGCATTTCTTCTTCGAATTCTGTCGGGCAATCGAAGCTGCCCACCTGAATGCAGGGCGTTCCCAACATTCCCTCTCTATACGCAGCGTGTGCCGTGCCGTCGCGCCGCCCCGTCTCCGTAAAAATATTCATGCGCTCGCCCATGCGCATCGCCAGCATTTTTTTATCTTTTTCGGGCAGCGCGGCGTTAATCACGCTGGGAACGGGATCGCCAAACACATTGGCGTCAGTTGCGGCCACGAGCAGCATGTAATGAAAACCTTTGCCGACCTTCGGATCGTCGATATGTTTATACCGCTTGGCGTTATCCGCGCCGCCTTCGAGATCCTGCGACGCGTAGTGCCCCGCCCACAAATAACCGGGCCGTTTTAATAGCTGCGGAAGATACGTGCCGTGCAGCCATGAGAAATAGGCGTCGCGTTCCTCCGCAGGCAAATCGTACCAGGTGATCCACAATCCTCGATCCGGCGGCGCCATCTTCATCCGGCTCATCTGCATCGAGCCATTTGAATTTTCAGTTTGCGCCATCGAATCCTTTGCGGCCGCCAATGCGCCCACTGCTGCGCCTCCGGCAGCCTTCAAAAATGTGCGTCGGCCCCGGTTTTCCCGAACGTCAACTGTCTTCATTGCGTCTCCTCGTTCATCGAATTCAAATCGCGATTTTGAGCAATTTGGCCGCCGTACCGCTGAAAATTGAAACGCGTTGTGCGTCATTCAATCCGGGAACCGCCAGAATCCGGTCCACAGGAGTGCGGTTCCACAGCGTAGGATAATCCGTCCCCACGACAACCTGACTCGCTCCAACGACAGCAATCAGGTGCCTCATGTCTTCCGCGCTGAATAGCACGGAATCAAAGTAAAGTTGCTTCAAGTATTCGCTCGGAGGTTTTTTCAAGGGCTTGCAAAGTTTGGGAAACGCGGTAAGGCATTGATCGCTCCGGCTGGAATAGGAAGGCAAATAGCCTCCGCCGTGCGCCGCGCAAATTTTTAACCGCGGAAAAAGATCCAGCGTACCGTCTTCAATCAAATGCGTGAGCGCGAGCGTGGTTTCCAGCGGATGCCCGATAACATTGTCCAGAAATCCATTCCCCTGCAAGCGCTTTTCGTCGATCGGCGCGCCTGCCGATTGCGGGTGAATGAAAACGAGTGTCTGGAGTTCCTCCGCTTTGGCCCAGAACGGATGAAATCTCGTCGCGGAAAGATCGTCGCCATTCACGCTGCCGCCAATGGCCACTCCCCGCATCCCGAGATGCTTCACGCCGTATTCCATCTGCTCCGCGGCAAGGACGGGATGCTGCAGGGCTACGCTGCCAAGTCCGACAAAACGCGCGGGATGCGCGGCGCAAAGTTCCGCTAGTTTCTCGTTTTGAATTTGAACAATCTTTCGGGACAGCTCGACGTCCGCCCAATACCAGAACGGGTTGATGGAAAGCGCCTGCACATCGATTCCCATTTCATCCAAATCCGCGAGATGCTTTTGAACGTCACTGTGTATATTCGCCGAATTGTCCGGATTTCCCAGCTGCGCGTCGCCTGCGCGGCCCTCACTGACGATGCGATCCTTCAAGAGGTCCCAGGCTTCGGGCACGCGAACGTGGGCGTGCATATCCACGACCGGCGTTCGTTTTCCGCCGATCTCAACTCGTCGTCCACGGTCAGCGGCGCCCTGATCGGCAGGCGATTGCACACTCGACGCAAATCCAAGAGCTGCATTGACGCACGCGCTTCCGGAAAAAAATATTCCTGCCCCAAATCGCGACCCACTTTTTACAAATTCTCTTCGCGTTGTCATGGTCGCTTACACGTTTCTTGCGAATTTAAATCTCTATTTTGGCGCTTGCGGATGCGCCTACTTATACACCGCACTGTCGTGCGTGGAAACGAAGAACTTTCGGTGCGAAGACGTGGCATAGGCTTCAGCCTGTGGAATTTGGTCCTTGCAGGTCCCAACCCCCACAGGCTGAAGGCTATGCCACAAAAATCCAGCCCACTTTCCGTCTGGCCAGAAACAATCGATGGCGCTACAATCTTCAACCATAATGAGCAAATCCACATCCGCATCTCGACGTAAACTGATCAAATATTTGGCTGCAAGTCCTTACGTGGCCGCCATGGGCGGAGTCGCCGCGTTCTTTGAGCGCACGGGCCTCGCGCAGAGCGCTCAACAAACACCGGACGCGATCACGAGCCCCGCGAGCGCCTTCGACGTTTTTGATTTTGAGGAAGCCGCGCACCGCAAAGTGATGCAAGGCCACTGGGCCTACATGGCCAGCGGCGTGGACGACGACGCCACGCTCCGCGCGAACCGCGAAGTTTTCAAGCACGTGCAGTTGCGCCCACGCCGTTTACATGACGCCACCAAAGTAGACATGCGCGTCGATTTTTTTGGAACTACCTACAACAGCCCGATTTTCTTCTGCCCCACTGGCGGCGAAAAATCTTTCTTCCCGGATGGCGAGCTGGCCGTCGCGCGTTCCGCCAAAGCGCATAACACGCTGCAGATTCTCTCCACGGCGACATCTACCCCGGTGGAGGATGTCTGCAAAGAACGCGGCCAGCCCGTATGGCAGCAGCTCTATGCGACCACCTCGTGGGAGGCGAACGAAAAAATATTGAAGCGCGTAGAGGCCGCTGGCTGCCCCGTTCTCGCGCTCACCGTGGACAACACCACTGGCCGCAATAGCGAAACGTATCTGCGCACACGCGGCAAAGATTTAACCCTGTGCCTCAACTGCCACGAAACTCCGGAAGGCCCGTCCATCAGCGAGCGGCCCATGTACTCCGGCATCGACATGACGGGCGTGAGGACTCAGAACCCAACGATGGACTGGGCATTTCTCGACCGCCTGCGCAAAACGTGGAAAGGAAAACTTTTCATTAAGGGCATGGACACGCGTGAAGACGCGCGCATGTGCGTTGAGCACGGCGTGGACGGCATGCTCGTCTCGAACCACGGCGGCCGCTCGACTGAAACTTTGCGTTCAACGCTGGAAGCGCTGCCCGAAGTGGTCGCCGCAGTGAACGGAAAAATCCCAGTGTTTGTGGACGGCGGCTTTCGTCGCGGCACGGATGTATTCAAAGCCCTCGCGCTCGGCGCAAAAGGCGTCGGAATCGGCCGTCCGTTTTTGTGGGGATTGGGCGCGTTCGGTCAGGCGGGAGTCGATCGCGTGATCGAAATCATGCAGGGCGAGCTAAAAATGGTGATGGGCAATTGCGGCACGCGCACGGTAGCAGACATCACGCGCGATTACATCGCGACCCCTGACTGGAAGGTTTAAGTAGGACAGGCTTCAGCCTGTCTTCTTTCGAATTTCTGCGACCTAACCGAATTCAAAGGAAGACAGGCTGAAGCCTGTCCTACTTACGGCCGCGGCGGTTTTGGCCACCAGCTCACAAACCCATCTTTGTTGGGCATTTTCACCCGAGGCAAACTCTTCGCATCAAGCACCGCATCCGCTGGCACAATTCCATCGATCGAAAGAATGTACGCTGTCACGGCATACACTTCATCATTCGTCAGCGATTGCGGCGCGGTAATGGGCATCGCGCGCCGAATATAATCAAACAAAGTAGTAGCCACCGGCCAGTAGCTCGCAGGCGTCTTTACGGGCTTCGGTGTCGCTAACGTGCCGAGTCCACCGGTAAGCTGATCCTGGGGCTTTCCCGCACCTTTTTCACCGTGGCAGGATTGGCAATATTTCGCATAAACAGCTGCACCGAGCGAAACCGAACCGCTCCCCTCGGGCAAACCCCGGCCATCCGGAACCACAGTGATGTCCACTTTGTTTATTTCTTCTGGCGTGAGGGGACGCCCGAGGTTCGGACTTTGCGCTGCGCAGATCGACGCCATTCCGCAAAACACAAACAACAACGCGACGGCAGAAGAAATCGGAAGCTCAACTTTACGATAAAGTTTTAGTTTAGATTTTTCTTCACCCGACGGTTTAAATTTACCCTCATGCAATACCTTAAGCGTAGACATTTTTCACCGTCCCATCGGCTGCCACGCTCCAGTTTTGAATCCCGTTAAAATGGTAGCCCTGTCCGGGCGCGAACTGCGCGATCCAGGCCGCGCGTGTTGGCTGCGTGTCGCCGGTTTCATCCGTGGCGCGGCTCGTCAACGTCGCCGGTTGACCGTCCCATTTCCAAGGCAAGCGGAATCGAGTAACTGCTTTCGGCAGGACGGGCCCCGTAAGCGCCGCGAGCGCCCATGTTTTTCCGCCATCCGCTGATACTTCCACTTTAGAAACGCGGCCTGCGCCTGACCATGCCAGACCGGAAATTTCGTACAATCCCGCGCCCTTCATAGTCATGCCGAACGACGGTTTGACGATCGCGGATTTCGCGCCCATCGCAAACATGAACTGCCGCGCCTTCCCCGTGGGCGTCAACTCTGTATAGTGGGAAGTCTCGTCGCGCGCGTCCACCGGAACGTCCATCACGTTCAAGCGGCGCAGCCACTTCACATTCATGTTGCCCTCGAAGCCCGGCAGCAGCAGACGCATCGGAAATCCCTGCTCGGGCCGAATCGCTTCGCCGTTCTGGTACATCGCGACCATCGCGTCGTCCATACATTTTTCCAGCGGAATGCTTCTGCTCATCGCGGCGGCGTCGCCGCCTTCGGCGATCACCCACTTCGCTTCCTTATTTACGCCCGCATCCGCGAGCAAAGTCGAAAGTTTTACGCCGGTCCATTCGGAGCACGAAAGCAATCCATTCAATTCCCCGGCCGTCACTTGCTGCGCTTGCGGGCTGCTGAAAATTCCACTGTTTCCCGAACACTCCACAAAATGAATCCGCGTCTCCATCGGATAACGCATCAGTTCATCGAGCGAAAACCGCAGCGGTCGCTTCACCATGCCGTGAATAAATAATTCGTGCCGGTTCGGATCAATTTCTGGAACTCCATTGTGGTGCCGCTCGAAGTGCAAGCCATTCGGCGTCATCGTTCCTTCCAGCAAATGCAACGGCGTGCGCGAAACGCCAGTCCCCGCGCGCCCGGGCGCGATCGTGTAAATGCGCTGCACTTTTTCCTGCCACTTCGAGGGTGTGCCGTACCCAGAAAAAGCGCGCCCCGGCGTCTTCATCCACTCCGGCGCATCCGCTCCAACAGAATCCTGCGCATCTGCAATCCCCGCGCCCGCAGCGGCGACCCCGGCGGACAAGAGCGCACCACGCAACAGTGTGCGCCGATTGATCAATCCATTCCCCGCCACAATTTCTTCACCCACTTTGCCCTCAAGCTCGCTCACGTTTGCCCCCAAAACTTGTCTCGCGATACGCCACAAAAAAGCCGCCTCAATGTCAGGGAAAGCTTACCGTGACATCGAGGCGGCCTCAAGCTTCCATTTATGCATTTCTCACGACCGAGGGTGCCGCACCCTTTGCGTTTTCTGAGCAAAGGGTGCGGGTTTAGATTGAGTCTAAATAAATTTCAAGCGCGCCAGACCAACTCCCGCACAAAAAATTTATTTCCAGGCCGAGTACAGCGGCTTGCTGACGAGATAATTCGGATTCGCCCCGGCCCGAGGAATAAATTTCTGCGCGCGCCCGTTGTCCACTTCGGCCGTATAGAAATTGCCGTCCTGGTCCACGCTGAATCCGTGCACTCCCCAGAAGCCGCCCGGGAAATCTCCCCACGTGCCCCACGAGTAGAGGAAATGTCCCTGGAGATCGTACTTCAGCATCTTGGACGTGCCGCGATCATAGGCCCACAACATTCTGTCCGCGCCAATGTATAGCAGGTGCACATCGGACGGATCCTTGCCCATGCTCCATTCGTACAGGTATTTTCCGTTTTCATCGAATACCTGCACGCGGTGATTGCCGCGGTCGTTCACGAACACGTGCTTGGTCTGCGGATCGAGCGCCACGCCATGCACATTGTTCATATAATAAGGACGCGTGTCATTCGGCGGCGTGCCCTTCATGCCCCAATCCATCAGGAATTTTCCGTCCTTGTCGAACTTCGCGACGCGCGTTCCGTTGTAGCCGTCCGCCACAAACAGCGTGCTGTCCGGCAGCCAGGAAAGAAACGTGGGCCGGTTGAAGTGCGTGCCGTCCGCGCCCTTCACGGTCGGCGTGCCCATCGTTTTAACAAGCGTCTTCATGTCATGCGTAAAAATGTAAATCGCGTGCATGTGATCGTCCACGATCCAGATGTGCTTTTCCGGATCGTACGGATTGATCGTCACATAGTGCGGTCGCTTGAAGAGGTGATCGTACTGCGGAAAGGTTTCAACAATGTTTCCCTTGGAATCGACGATCGTCAGGCAGTGTTCCCACTTCGCATCCACTCCAACCACGCCTTTGCCTTCCATCCACAGCTTCGGCCCATCATCCGGATCTTGTCCAGTTCCACCTGCGCCGGGTAATGCGGAAATCGTTGCATCGCGCCATGGCAAACGCCCGATCGGGAAAATTAAGCTGGGTCCAAATTCCGGAATTAATTTCGCGGCTGGCCGCTTGATATTTGGCAATTCACCGCGAAACAGCAAAAACACGCGGTCTGGATTTTCCGCATAAATGCCCTGCCCGGCGCCCCATGTCCAAGCGTCATTTCCCGGTACCGTACTGATATTTGCAGGCCAGTTTTTGTCAATGTCATAAGCGCCAAACGTGTCTTGCCCGCCCACTTGTCCGGCCACAGCCGCAATACTGCCGCTACCTTGCCCCTGAACCGTCCACGGGTTACTCCCAAACGAAAATCCGATCACGCATCCCACTCCTATCGTGAGCACCGTCAATAGAACTTTGCGCATGTCTCCCCTTCCCCCAAGCTTTTACAAACAGTTTTTTATTTTGGAATGCAACAGACCCAAGCATGCCATCAGCCTTATATGACGGCGGCATTGTGCTGTCAATCACATCCTGCTCTAACTGGCCTAATGCTGTTAATCGTCCGCTTAAAATTGTAGAATTCTCATGAAACATTCTTGCCTTATATTTCGTCTTATAGATATAGTGTCGGGGGCGCGAGGGTGTTCTCCGGCAAAAATGTCGCGAGAATTCGCGTATTGAAATTCTTAGGGAGAAAACATGAGGAATTGTCGGGTAAGCATTCTTGCTCTATGCATCGGACTACTTGCGCTTGCGCCAATGGCCTTCGCGCACCATGGCACGGCGAACTATGATACGGGCCGGCAAATTACAGTTAAAGGCACCGTTACGGGTTTTGAATTCGTGAATCCGCACGTCCAAATTTTTTGGGATGCCAAAGACGATGCGGGCGCCGCGCAGAAATGGCAAGGTGAGCTTACCAGCCCCAATCGCTTGAGCCGGGTGGGCTGGAGCAAGAGCACGCTGAAGGCCGGCGACGCCGTTACCATCTCTGGCTTTCCCACCAAGAGCGGTTCGCACGAAATCTGGATTCAGAAAGTCGTAACCGCGGATGGCACGGAATTGCAAACGGGCGGCGGGAACTAGCCGACTATAGATCACGGCCAAATCATTCCGAGCAAAACTCGCACTTGCTCCAAGGGAGAATTTGAGAATGTGGAATCGTATTGGCACGATCGCTTTAGTGGGGCTTGCAACCGTTTCGCTTTCCTGCGTTTTGCACGCACAAGCTGCGCCGCAATCCGGAGCGGCTAAGTCTGCTGGCGCTTCTGCAGCTGCGTCCGCGCCCACATCGCCGCGTGATTTTTCCGGCGTCTGGAACATGCACGTGCTTCCCGCGCAGCGCAAATTCCTCGGCAGCACGTATACTGCGGAGCCCCCGGACATGACGCCATGGGGAAACGAGAAGTACATGAGCTACAAACCATCCAACGGTCCGCGGACCCATTCGCTCACGGAAACCGATGATCCGGTTCTGAAGCTCTGCCTGCCTCCTGGAACTCCCAGAATTTATCTGCAGCCGTTCCCGTTCCAAATCGTGATGACTCCCAAAGAGATGATCATGATTTTTGAATACGATCACACCATACGCCAGATTTTCCTCGACGGCCGCCCGCATCCGGAAGACATTACGCCCACGTACATGGGACATTCCATCGGCAAATGGGATGGCGACACTCTCGTAGTGGATACGGTCGGCTTCAACGAACGGACATGGCTGGATCGCGACGGCCACCCGCACAGCGATCAGTTGCACATCGTCGAGCGCTTCCATAAAACCGACGGCGACAACATGGTCGACGACATCACCATCGAAGATCCCAAAGC
>DASRQU010000019.1:0-20742 GCA_035696345.1 Candidatus Acidiferrales bacterium | reverse complement strand
GCGGGATTTCAAACCTATGCGCCGCTCCTGTACAAAGATCTGGTCGCCGGAAGCGAAGACGCCATCAAGGAAATTATTCGTAACGGATCCGCCAAAATGCCGGGGTTTAAACTGGGCTTGCAGCCGGCGGAAATTGACGCGATTGTCGAATATCTAAAAACCGTTCCGAAGCCCGCGAAGACCACGCAGCCCGCCGCGGGCGGCGACATGGGCCCACTCGACTAAGAAAAAGGAGAGCCTGCAATGAAACTTTTTCAATCTCGCTCGATCGTAAAATTCGCGAGCATGGCCGTTGCGTTGCTCGCGCTTGGCGCCGTGCTTTGTTCGCAGGCGGTTGCAGCTCCGGACGGAGCACTTCTGACGGGCTCCGTAAAAGCCGCTGATGGAACGCGCTTGAGCGGAGCGACCGTTTCGGCGAAATTGGACGACTCGACGATCACGACATCCGTCTTCACGGATGAAGAAGGGTCCTACTACTTTCCGTCGATGGGGAACGGGCGCTACAAGGTGTGGGCGCAGGCCGATGGTTTTACGATTGCGCGCAGCAGCGTGGACCTCGGAGCCACCAAGCACGAAGATTTCGTTTTGACGCCGACAAAAGACGTGGCGAAACAGCTGACCGGCGATCAGATGCTCGCTTCCCTTCCGGATCAAACGCCGGACGATCGCCGACTGAAGCGCATTTTCCGCAATGACTGCACTAGCTGCCACCAGCCGAATTATATTTTGCAAAACCAGTTCGATGAAAAAGGGTGGACCGCGATTCTGGAAGTGATGAAGCGCGTAAATGTTGCCGGCGGCTATGCGGGTGCGAACAGCCCCATTGCGCCGCAGATCGATAACCACGAAAAAGAACTCGCCGCGTATCTCGCGCGCGCTCGCGGACCGGAACCCAGTTCCATCGCGAATTATAAATTGCGACCTCGTCCCACGGGGGATGCGGCGCGAGCCATTTTTACGGAATACGATGTAGCGAAGTTTGCGCCGAACGATGCTCCGAAAGTGTACGCGTTGAACAACGGCAGCGACTGGTCGCTGGGCACGCCTTCGTCTTTCTTCGGCAATCACGGCGTGCATGACGCGCAGGCAGATTTTGAAGGCAACATCTGGTTTTCGATCAATGTCCCGAATGCTTACGCGAGCCTCGGCCGCGTCGATGCAAAAACTGGAGAAACAAAATTCTTTCGTGTGGACGGTATCCACGGAATGGCCGCCACCGGTCACGGCGCGTACAGAGACACGCAGGGCCATCTCTGGTTCAATATTTCGGCGGGCGAAGAAAAAGGGCCGGGACGCATGATCGAAGTCGATCCGTCGGCGCAGACTCTGCAGGTTTACACTCCGCCCAACACGATGGAAGGGCCGACCACGGTAGCAGGAACCGTGGACGTAGACGGCAAAGGGAAAGTCTGGGCTTCCACGTTTCATGGAGCTTCGCGCTTCGATCCCGTGACCAAACAATTCACGGAATTCAAATCGCCGACGTTTAAAAATGCGGACGGCATTGGCAACACCTACGGACTGACCGCGGACGGCGACGGCAACGGCTGGTGGGCGGAAATGAATCTGGACATGGTCGCAAAAACCGACATGGAAACCGGGAAGGTTGTCGAAATTAAAATTCCTCCGGTGCCCGGAATCCGCGAAATGTTTTCCAAGGAAGAAGCGCAAGCGTACGACGCGGGCGGATCCACCTGGAATTCCGCGACTCCGTGGGCCGAAGGCCCGCGCCGCATGGGAGCAGATAAGCAGGGACACGCCGTATGGGTCTGCGACTGGTGGGGCGGCAGCCTTGCCAAGATCGATACGCAGACTTTGAAGGTGACGATGATTCCGTTGCCCCGGCCGGATGTGCAACAGCCATACCAGGCGGCGGTGGATAAGGATCACAACGTGTGGATCAATCTGATGAACTCGGACGAAGTGATCAAGTTCGATCCCAAGACTTCCAAATGGACCGAGTATCCGTTCCCCACTCTCGGCGCGGAAGCTCGCTACATTTCTTTGCTCGAGCACAACGGTAAAATGGAAATTATTCTGCCGTACTCGCGGGCGCGCAGGGTGGCGCGAATGACAGTGCGCAGCAAGGAAGAAATTCAGGCGCTGAAAAAGCAGGCGCAGCAGCAGGAACAGGCGCGCGCGCAATAAAAGCGGTAAAAGAAGATTTCAAATTTTAAATTTTGGAATTGAGATTTCAAATTTCAGATCTCGAAATTCAACATTGAAAACTCAATTTGAGATTTCGATCTGAATTTGAGATTTGAAATTTGGCGCTGAATTGCACTACATTATGACCGCCTTATTTCTGCGCAGCTACCACTCCCAGTTTGGCTACTTTCTCATTTCCCTGTCGCACATTCATTCATATTGACAGCGCCTGAGAGCGGGTGTACCGTCCAGCGCAAGCAGTTCATTTTCAAATCGAACATTCTTGTGCGAGGTGAGTGATGGCTCCTTTTTCTGCTGTCAGGCCCGTAGACGGCACAGTTCCTGCCAACTCCAGCGATAAGACTGAAACAAGCTCCCGCGGAAAAGTTCGTTCCAGAAAATGGATTTTTGTGGCTGGAATTGTTTTCTTTTCGTCGCTAGCGATCGCACAGAATTCTCCGCAGGTGACGGGCGTCGACCCAGCGCTGGGAAAAGTAAACGATACCGTTACAGTTTCCGGGAGCAATGTGGGGAAAGACGCCGTATCGGCCGTGTATCTTTCTGACGACAAAAATGATTACAAGGGCACCATCGTCGACCAGAGCAGCGACAAGATCACGATGAAGGTCCCGCAGGTGAAGGCCGGAAGCTACAACATTTCGCTACAAGTGGGCGACAAGCTTTTCATCAAGCCCGTGAAATTCAAGGTGCAAGAGTAGCGCTAGCATCGCCACGCTGGCGCGGACGTAATTGTCTTTGGGTTTCTCAATTCACGAAAGGCCACCGAGCTAGATGTGCACCTTGCGTCACTGCGAATGGCGCTGTTGCGGCGGCTCCAGCCAGGCGGCTTTCAGCCGCGTTCGACTCTTTCGGCTGCGCGAGATTTAGGCGCGGCAGGCTAATCCGGTCTCAATTCTAAGCAAATTCCGTCGAAAAAACTAAAGTTTGCGCTGCATTCGAGGCCTTGGGCTCGACCCACGCAGGCCCGGGTGCCGCGTGCAACTATCTGCAATAAAACGAGTTAATAAATGATCGCGAAGTTTGCTCCCGGACGCCGGGGTGTCCAGCACCGGGTCCTGGTACTACCAAACCCTTTGTCTGCACAAATTGGCACTGATGCCTCATAGGTGTCGCCGCCTCGATTTGGCACAGTTGTCTTGCGAAAACGAAAGCGCACCACCAAACGAGGAGGCATTCGATGGATCGCAACAAGCCAATGATAGCCATACTGTTCACGCTGATCACGCTTCTGGGCGCGAAATACACGGCCGCAGAGCCCATGAACTGGAATAAGACAGTTTCAGCGGCCAAGGCAGCCCAAGAGCAGGGCCAGTATGCCCAAGCGGAGGCGTTGTATAGCCAAGCCGTGGCCATGCAGGCAAAAACGCTCGGCGCGAATAGCCCCGTCGTCGCGGTCAGCCTGAACAACCTGGCGTCTGCCTACCAGGCGCAATCCATGAACAGCCAAGCCGAGCATGCATACACGCAAGCGATGACAATCCTGAGCAAGGCTCCTCGCCAGGAAGAGTCGCTGGCGCGAACGATGAATAATCTGGCAGCCCTCTATGTAGATATGGGCGCGGATCAGAAAGCCGAGGCACTCTACACGCGAGCTTTGGGAATTTGGCAGAAGCTCCCCAAGAAAGACAATGCCAACCAAGCCATCAGCAACATCGGACTGGCGGGAATCTATCACTCCCGAAACGACGATGCAGCAGCGGAGCCTTTTTACCTGCGGGCCCTGTCGAACTGGAATGCTGAAAACAAAGCGGATTCCGCGGACGCCGCGGACGCAATGCTTCATTTGGCTGACTACTACCGGTTCCGAAGCAATACCGACGCAGCAGCCGTTATGTATGCGCACGTGGTAGGAATTTGGGAAATGTCAGGGCAGATTAACACGGCGCAAGGAATCGCGGCACAGAGTGCACTTGGTGAAATTTATCGCGCGGAAGGAAAGTACGAGCAAGCCGAACCTCTGGTCGAACGAGCAGTGAAGGCCACCGAGGCGAAGCTTGGCTCGAATGACCTGCAACTCGCAGCCAGCCTGAATAACCTCGCGCTTATTTATTATTGCGAAGGTAAATATTCGGCCGCCGACCCTCTCTACAACCGGGCGCTACAGATTCGCGAAAGCAATCTGGGCGCAAGCGACCCGGCCGTTCAACACACCGCGGAAATTTACGCCGCGCTGCTTCGCCTGGAAGGCAAACGAGCCGATGCTCAAAAAGTTGAAAATTTTTCCGCCCGCGCTATCGCTCCCCACTTTTAACTCCTCGGCCGCGGCCCGCCCTTCGCAGCGGGCCGCGGTTGCCTCCTCCTTGCAGCCGCCTCGCAATATCCCGCCTTAGAATGAGCCACGACTGAAAAATGGTTTGGACGAATCTTTGAGTAGCACAGGCACTCCTGCATGTGCGGGTTTTGCAAAATGCACACAGCCAAGAGTGGCTGTGCTACTCGCGTGCTGATCATCATTCCGAAGGTAGCAAGCTTTTACATGTAGTTCTCGCGGTATTCTTACGCTTGATTTTTGGCGACAAAGGATGGCTTGGGCGATTTGTGGCCTATTCGCCAGATGCCTAACACACAGAGGCTCACGAGGATGCACAGGAAGCCCGTCCATGCCACGGCATCGGGATTCGTTTGGATCCATACGCCCAAGCCCGGCGATTGAAGTTGCGCTAGGGCGTGCTCAATTTCTTCGGGACTGTATTTTAACCCTTCCATGGTGAATCGCCAGTAAGAAGCGGAATCCAGCAGAAAAATGCGGTCCGGATGGACAAATTGCCCGTTGTCGCTCATCACTGAATACTGAAAAAAATCAAAGAACGATCGCGCGTCGCTTTCGCGTGCGTGGACGACGACCCAGCTATCGGGCACTCCTTCGCGACGGCGATAGTCGGAAATACTTGCCGCAGTTTCCTGCGGATCAAAGGAAAAAACGAGGATGCGAATGGACGATGCCTGATCCAAATCCTTCCAAACTTGCTTGATTTTTTGCGTCTGCAACGGACAGCTGGCCGCACACCGCGTGTAGACAGGCAGGACGACGATTGGGCCTGTTCCCATCGTGGCAATTATTGAACGAATGGAGGCGGAATTATCGGACGCATCCAGAACTTGCACATCGGGAACGGGCAAACGTGTTTGCGCTGCAGGAACTATGCGCGCGTCCGCACGCGCTGCGGCCAACAGCGCCAAGAGAAGAACGATTCGTCCGCGGCGCATGAAACCCTTCAGCAGCATTATTCTCCAGCCTTCAGCGCGATCGGACTATCGGGACGATAGCCTGGAACGGGTTTGAAATGACTCTTCATGATGTCGTTCAGAGGCGGATAATAAGCCAGAACTACCGCTAGAACGGCTGCGGCTACCCAAGGCGTAAAGTTGCGAACGGCTGCGATGTCTTCGTCATGCAGCGGTTCGCTCATGGGCATGCTAAACGGGGCTGCTGAGCATTCTCGCGCGCCGACCAGGCTCGAGATCAGCACGGCAAAATAAACCAGCACGGCCAGAGCCATAATGCAGCCGCCGATCAACGCAAAATGCGTGGTGATCTGCCAATCCGGCCTGAAACTGGGCGATTGCGGATTCAAGTAAGTGAGGCCCAGATTCGTACGACGAGGTTCCCCGCGCAAACCTCCGGCGAAAAGCCCTCCGGAAAACAGAAACGTTCCTGTCATCCAGATGTACGGAACGGCAATAGCCAAGGCGGGCATGACGACGCGCTTGTTCAGAAGCCCGGTGATCAGGTAGAGGCTCATGCCGAGGATGGCGAGAAAAACAGGTCCTCCTACCGTGAGGTGGAAGTGCGCTGGGAGCCATGCTGTATTGTGGATCACGCCGTTCATCGCGTACGAAGCGTTGACGATGCCAGTGATGCCGCCAAAAATAAAAATGACCAGGCCTAGAAAAAGGTAAGGAAAGAGCCATTTTTCGCGGTCGAAATGCGGAAGCTTTCTCCACCAGCCGAACAACCCCGCGCCGCCTTTACTTCTCGCGCCATGCTCGAGAGAAGCAGAGAGCGTGAAGGCGGTGACGAGGCTGGGCACCACAACCAGCAACGTCAGCACTGTGTGCAGGCCCTTCCAATTGCTGGAAATTCCGGGATCGGCAAATTGATGATGCAAACCGAGTGGCGACGACAGAACAATGAACGCGAAAAAAGAAAATCTCGCGGCGAAATCGCTATAGAGTTTTCCGCCGGCAAGGCGCGGAAGCATCGTGTAGTACAACGTGTACGTGGGCAGCAGCCAGAAATAAACGAGCGGATGGCCGAAGAACCAAAATAATGTGCGGCTCAGGACGACGTTGACGCCGGGAGTCCAACCCATAGACCACGGCACGAGAAGCACCAGAACCTCAAACGCGACGGGCAGAGTTGCAATTTGCCAGACGATAAAAGTTGTGAAAATTCCTACGACCGCCAGCGGAGTTTTTTTGCCCGGGTTCGCTTTGCGCCAGCGAAGATAGGGCGGTATCCAGGTGTAAAGCGGGATCCACGATCCCACGATAAAAAGGGACAGGCCAATGTAGAAAAATGGGCTGGCCTTTAGCGGCGGGTAAAAGGTGTAAAGGACGGTCGCTTTGCCGGCAAAAATCATGGCCGCCGCCATCACGGCTCCGATCAACATCACGGCGAGAGAAAGTGCGGCGCCGCCGACGGAGATGGGAAGCTCCAATTCCTGCGCGACCATCGCGTGGCCCAAGGCCACGGCGAAGAGGGTCGTGAGGACCAGCGCATTAATCACTCCGTGCGCCGTAAGGCCCTGATAGTAATCGATTCCGGCGACGGACGAAGCGTGAATTACGCCAGCGCGGTACATCACCTGCAGCACGCCGTGATAAATTCCGAAAATTAATAGCAGCAGCGGCACCAGCAACTCCGCAACGATAACGGCTCGCAACGCTTTTTGTTGTTCCATGGTTTATCTCAACGCCTTTAGGTATTCGATGATTTGCCCGAATTCCTCATCCGACACCGGAAGCTTGGGCATGACCGGGGGAAAACCCTTCACGACTTTCTTTCCGGGAGATTCAATCATGTCCTTGACATACGCTGCGTCCACCGTTGGCGAGGTGCCGTCGGTCAATTCTGCCTTTGTGCCCCACAGGCCTTTGAAGCTGGGGCCTACGCTGACTGTGCCATCCACGCTGTGGCAAGCGAGGCAACCCTTTTGATCCATGATAGCTTTTCCCGGAAGCGTGTTGGCGGATGCGGAGGATTCCGAGGCTGGCAAGCCGTCTGCAGAAATATCCTGTGCGCTGTCGCTCACTTCGATGACCGCGTTCATGGCCTGATGGCCGACGCCGCAATATTCGTGACAGACGATGGTGTAGGTTCCGGGATGTTCGAAATGGACGCGCGCTTCGTTCACCACGGCGGGCTCGACCATCATGTTTACGTTGGTCCCAATGATGTTGAACCCATGCGTGACGTCTTTGCTGATCACAAAAAGATCGAGCGACGAGCCCGCTGGAACCGTAACGCGGCTCGGTTCGAACGCCCACATGGACGCGAGGAAATGAATCTCGTAGTTTTTTTCGGCAAGCTTCTTGACCGACCCACGCTCGAAAATTTTTGAGTTGGGCACGCAATCGGCAATCGTTATGCCCATGCCCCATGTCGAGTATGCGATCAATCCCATGCCCAGGCACGAAACCAGGAGCGCCGTCAGAATCACGCGCTTTTCGATACCGTTAACTCCCGTTTTATTTTTTGAACTTTTCGACATCCTCAGGACCCGCCTTTGAATTTTTAAAGCTGAAGAGCACGGTGCACCATCACCATGTAAAGAGCGCCCCAGATGATGCCAAAGCCAATCAGCATGCTGACGAAAAATGCAATAGCGCCCTTGGGATAAAATTCTTCCCCGTCGGCCTGCATTTCGGGATTGTGCTCTATCGGTTGTATTTCTTCGTAGCTGCCTGCGGCTTTCATAGTTTCTCCACAAGGGCGCAGACCTGCGCGCACGAGATCGGGTTGTGTGTGACAGCCACGATGATAGAGATTAAGGATTTTCTGTTCTGTGATGTCCATCACAGTTAAATGTGAGCTGTGCCACGTTGGAGCAAATCATTGTGCTGCAAGTGGCGAGAACGATGAGTTAAGAGGCTTACGGAAGGACCGTACGTTTTGTTGGCGCGGGCTTCAGCCTGCCGGGGTTCGGCCTTGCAAGGACTAAATTCCGCAGGCTAAAGCCCGCGCCACTTGGCTATGTTCGTTTGACACGAGTTGGTGGCGTGCATATAGTCTGCTTAACATTTGACGAGAAATTAGCGTACCTACTGCGTGACTACAAAGAATTCCGTGAGTGAAAATCAAATCGGATGACTGACGCTTTGAGGGGTAAAACGAAATGAACGAATCCGCGAGCACGGTAGAAGTTAAATCTTCCGAATTGCTCAACCTGATCGACAAAAATGCCACGGTCGAGCAGCTTTGCACGGGCTTCTGGTTTACCGAAGGGCCCATCTGGAATCCGAAAGAGCAGTGCCTGTATTTCAGCGACATGCCGGGCGATGTGCGCCGGCGCTGGAGCGCTGCGGATGGCGTGAAAGAAGTGCGTCGGCCCGCGAATAAATGTAACGGCATGACCTATGACGGGGCCGGAAATTTGTATGTGTGCGAGCACGTGACGAGCTCGTTGATCATGGAAACTCCGTCCGGCGAGCGGAAAGTGTTGGCCTCCCACTGGCAGGGAAAAGAACTGAACAGCCCGAATGACGTGGTCGTTCGCTCCGACAATTCGGTTTACTTCAGCGATCCTACGTACGGCCGCATGCCGGTCTTCGGCCTGGAACGCAAACAGGATCTGAACTTTCAGGGACTTTACAGAATTTCGCCGGATGGGAAGCTGCATCTCGAAGCGGACGATTTTGAACAGACAAATGGCGTTTGCTTTTCGCCTGGAGAAAAACTTCTGTACGTGAATGATTCTCCTCGCGCACACATCCGTGTGTTCGATGTCGGTACGGATGGGTCGCTCAGCAACAGCCGCATTTTCGCAGAGAAAATCGGTGACGGCATTCTGGAAAACGGAATTGTCGATGGCATGAAGGTCGATGAGCGCGGAAATGTTTACGTCACGGGCCCGCGCGGAATCTGGGTGTTCAGTCCGGCGGCGGAACACCTCGGCGTCATTCGAATGCCGGAGCACGCCGGGAACCTGACGTTCGGCGGATGCAATTGGGATGAGTTGTACTGCGCATGCTCAAAATCGATTTATCGCGTGAAAATGAAAGTTCGCGGGAATCCTGTCGCATACATGAATATGCGCTAAGAGGAAAAATGGCCGACCGAAAACTCAATGCTAAAAAGACGGCGCTGATCATTCAGGATTTACAGAATGATGTGATTGCCGAAGGCGGCGCATTCGCTTCTTCCGGCGCGCCTGCGCACGCGAAGAAGCAGAACGTGGTGGAGAACGTAAAAAATCTGGCGGCTGCAATGCGCAAGGCCGGCGGAGTGGTTATTCATGTTCACTATATTGTGGAGCAGGGCGCGCCCGGACTAAAACTGAACGCGCCGCTGTTTCGCGGATTGGCCGAAGGCAAAGCGGTGGTGCGCGGAACGTGGGGCGCGGCGCCAGCGGAAGGCCTCGAGCCGCAAAAGGGCGACATGCTCGTTGAGAAAATGCGCATGAATGGGTTCCATGGCACTAAGCTCGACACGATTTTGCAAGGCTTCGGAATTGAATCGCTGGTGATCACCGGGGCTTGGACGAATTTTTCCATCGAACACACCGCGAGGCACGGCGCGGACGCCGGGTATGATGTGGTGGTGGCGACCGACGGAACCTCCACGATTAACGACGAGTGGCAAAATGCGGGAATTAATTATGCCCTTCAGAATATTGCCGACCGCTGGAGCTGCCAGGAAATCATCGAGGCTTTGAGTTAATCTAGACAGGTTGGCTCGGACAGCTTGTTCCCCATCGAGAGTGCATGACTATTCCTCAGGAAACATCCATCGTCGTTTCTGCAGAAGATGTGCGCGCGACAATCTTTCACGTGGTGTCAAGGCTTGGCGCGAGTGAACGCGAAGCTTCCATTCAGGCAGATGTGCTGACGGAGGCGGATCTTCGCGGGCACCACTCGCATGGGTTGCAGCGACTCCCCGTTCTTGCGTCGCGCATCAAGAAACAACTGATCCGTGTAAATGTCGCTCCCGATTACATGTGGACCGCGGATTCCGTGCTGAGCGTGGACGGAAAAGATGGACTGGGACCGTTCGTTGCGGAGACTGCGCACGAGCACGCGATTCCGGTGCTGCGGCAAAAAGGAATCGTCGCGGTAGCGATTCGCAACAGCAGCCACATCGGGATGATCGGATATTATTGCGAAAGACGAGCGCGCGAAGGCTTTGTGTGCATCGCGATGACGGAGAGCGAAGCGCTGGTTCATCCGCACGGCGGAACGAAAGCGCTGGTCGGCACGAATCCGATCGCTATCGGAATTCCGAGCGAGCCCTCTCCGTTTGTTTTCGATATGGCCACTTCGACGAGCGCCATCGGGAAGATTTATGCCAGTAAACATCGCGGCGAAAGTATTCCGCTGGGCTGGGCGATCGATGCGGAAGGCAAGCCCACTACAAATCCGGACGCCGCGCTAAAGGGTTCGCTGACGCCACTGGCGGGACCCAAAGGCTACGGCTTGGGAATTTCGATCGGAATTCTGTCAGGACTTTTGACGGGCGCGGAAATTGGGCGCGCGGTGCTCGGCACTTTGGACACCGAGTTTCGCTGCACCAAGGGAGATCTGTTTTTGCTGCTGAATCCCGCGGCGTTTCCAGGCGGACGAGAGCTCGCCGCGCAAGTTGGCGTGTATCTCGATGAAATCCGCAGCTCGCCTCCGCAACAAGATTGCGAACCGGTGATCGTGCCGGGTGATCGTGCAAGAAAAGTACGCGAAGAGAGAACGCGTTCGGGCATCCCTCTTCCAAAAGAAGTTTGGCTCGCGGCAGAAAGGCTGAAAAATGAGTTCTGAAACCGGCAATCACATTCTGGGGTTTTCAACGGCAGGAAGAATTCTCTTTGGTTGGGGCGCGGCGAGCGTGTTACGCGATGTGGCGAAGGAATTTGGGCCGAGGGTTTTTATTTGCACGGACCGCAACATGGTGAAAGCGGGCGTGTGCGAAACCGTTGTCGCGCAGCTTTCTGAGGGCAAGGCTGGAATTAAAATTTTTGAAGGCGGTCAACCGGAAGTCGATCGCCAGACGATTGAGCGTGCCGCTGCGGAAGCTCAAGCGTACAAGCCTGATGTGGTGATCGGCCTGGGTGGCGGAAGCAATCTCGATCTGTCGAAAGCTGTCGCGCTGCTCGTGAAGTATCCTGGGCAAATTTCTTCCTATTATGGCGAGAATAATGTGCCGGGGCCGATTACGCCCGTGGTTGCGGTTCCCACCACGGCGGGCACCGGATCGGAAGTCAGTCCGGTCGCGGTGGTGGCAGATCCGGAACGCGCGATGAAAATTGGAATCGCGTCGCGCACGCTTATTCCGAAATGGGCGATTGTCGATCCTGCGCTGACCGTCTCGTGTCCGGTAAGCGTCACGGCGCATTCCGGTATGGATGCGCTGGTGCACGCGATTGAATCATATTGCGCCCGCGTACGTACCGATTGCTCTCCTCATGCAATTTTTGTGGGCAAAAATCCTGTTTCCGATGTTCTGGCGACGAAGGCGATTATCGCGATCACAGAATTTCTGCCAATCGCGGTTGCGCAACCTGCTCATCGTGAAGCGCGAGAGCAGATGGCTCTCGCTAGCTTGCTCGCGGGTATGGCATTCTCCGCTGCGGGTACCGCCGCGGTGCATGCGCTGCAATATCCTGTGGGGGAAGCTACGCATACGCCGCACGGGCTGGGAAATGCGGTCCTGCTTTCTACAGTGATGAAGCGCATTACGCCTTCTCGCGTCAAGGAAATGGCGTTTATCGCGCGCAGTCTCGATTCGAGCCTCGTCGCAAAAACGGATGCGGAAGCCGCGGCGCAGGCGGCAACGCTCGTCGACCAGTTCGCGGCAAAAGTGGGAATTCCAAAAGGGCTGCGTAGCCTGGGGCTGAAGGAATCGCAACTTCCCGAGCTCGCGAAAATGGCATCCACCGTGAAAAGGCTGCTGGACAATAGTCCGGTTTCATTCAATGAAAGCGAGCTGCTGCTGCTTTTGCAGGAAGCGTACTGAATCTTCTCGAAGCGTTCTGACCTCGCGGCGCCCTCGACGATGGACCGCACCGCTGTCGCCCGCCTCTTCAGAGACCGAGATTTAGATTCTCCGCAAGGCGTGGTCGACGCGTGACGCCTAGACCCCCGCCTCGAAAGAGGCGAGCTACGGCGATATAAACTTCCCGCCGCGGTCGCCGATTTCGCAGGTTTACGGAAATGTGGGTCGGGTGTATAAGCATTCTCACCGAGATGGTCAGCCTGCAAAATCTGATCGTGTAATGAGGGGGAAATTCGATGAGTAAGAAAAAATGCCTTGTGGCACTGGGCTTGGCGGCTGGGCTGTGCCTGTTGGTGTTGTTAAATGCGCGAAACGCGCGCACGCAGGGTGGACCGAAATATAAAGTGGATGCGGAGTGGCCAAAACCGCTACCCAATAAATGGAAGATGGGCGGAGTCACGGGACTCGCCGTCGATAAAGACGACAATGTCTGGGTGCATGATCGCCCGAATGATTTGACCGACATTGAACTGGAAGCGGAGCTCACCCCCCGATTGCGGATTGCTGCACGCGGCCGCCGTCGATGATTCATATCGATAGGGAAGGCAACGTCATTGGGTCGATCGATCCACCGCAGGGGCATGGGATGACGGTCGACAGCAAAGGATTTATCTATCTGGGCAACGTGGTGAATGGAATTGGTAACGTCCGCAAATACGATCCGAAAACCGGAGCGCAACTTGCGGAATTGCCACACACGCCCGAGGCGCCTCCTGCCGGTCCGGGCGTAGATGCCGCGGTCGATAGCCCACGACCGGGCCACGGAAGCATGGGACCCGTCTTTGGGTTTCTGCCAGGAGGGCGCCCTAAACCAGATCCCGCGGCACGCGCCGCTCGTGAAGTAGCGACGGCCGCGTTTCGCGCGAAATATCCTCCGACAACTCCGATGATCGTTGGCGGGATTGAAGAAGTTCGCCTGGATGAGCCGGCGCATGAATTGTATGCGGCGGACAACTATCTCGGCGGGCGGGTGATGGTGTTTGACATGGATACGTTCCACTTCAAGCGCGGCTGGGGCGCCTACGGCCACAAACTTTCGGAAATCACGACAGATGACAAAGATCGCGCGTACGTTCCGAACGGACCAATGCCCAAGGAATTTCGTGGACACCTGACGCTGAATGTTTCGCACGATGGGCTCGTATACGCGGCAGATCGAATGGCCAATCGCATTGACGTGACCACCAAGGATGGAACGTTCGTGAAGGAATTCATCATGGCGCCGTGGACAGGCGTTGGCGGCTCGACGGGCGGCGTGATGTTTTCGCCTGATAAAGAGCAGCGATTCCTGTTCATTTCCGACCTGACGAACAACCACATCTGGTTTCTCAATCGTGAGGACGGCAAAGTCATCAGCACACTGGGCAGCATGGGTCAGAACGCTGGTCAGTTTTACGGTTTGCATATGATTTCAGTGGACAGCAAAGGAAACATTTATACGGGAGAAGTATTTGGCGGAGAGCGGGTTCAGCGGTTTGTTCCCGTTAAGT
Source organism: Candidatus Acidiferrales bacterium (assembly GCA_035696345.1). Lineage (GTDB taxonomy): Bacteria > Acidobacteriota > Terriglobia > Acidiferrales > UBA7541 > Palsa-360. The sequence continues at coordinate 6,882 of DASRQU010000019.1, read as the reverse complement.
AAAATTCCGATTGTGTCGCCGGGATTCACATTTCCTGTGCCCTGCACGGTGATTCAACTTTCCAGTCCATGCGGGGCATAGCCTGTTTCGGTTGCCAAGCGCACGTCCGGAATTTCTGCACAGTCGCGGCCGAAGGACCGGTCTTTAAAATATCGCCAAGTAATCAATAACCTCCGCATATCTGAAAAGTATACTTTTGCGTATCCGGGGTAATGATTTTGAAACTATAAGTATTGTTCCCAATGTTCAGATCGGCAGAGGAATGGTACAAAAAACAGTAATCAAAGGACCGAGCCACGAAAAATTCAGTCCTCTGAATAGAAAGCCAGCCTGAAAATATGGCGAGCAAAGACAGACGGGCGCTTCAGCGGTTCCAGGCAAAGCCGGACGATTGCATTCTGTACGACGAGAAATGTGTGCCCGTGCGGGATGTGAGCCTTGAAGGAGTCTACGTGATGGACCAGGATCCGCTTCCAGCGGGCTCTGAAATCGTCTTCATTCTTCGCGCCGGGCATTCGGACATTTCGCTGGAGGGAGTTGTCCGACATTCGACGGACCAGCTTGGCATGGGAATTCACTTCACCAAGGTACCTCCCGTATCGAAACGCCGACTGATCATTCATATCGCCACGCTCGCTCCGGCTCCTTTCGAGTTAGAAATCTTGTCATAGCGAATACTCTTCTTTCCGTTCCACACAATAGAAGCTGCGGTCTCTTTACAAAAATAAGGCAGGCACGTAGAGTTTACGGACATCTGCCTGGAGGTTCGCGCACCTGGCGGGCAACGAAGTCTTATGCAGGTCACCTAACGGAATGTCGTCTCTCTTTCAAAAATCCACAGCGATCTCCATCCTGGTCGCCACCGCATTTTTTATGGAAAACCTCGACGGCACCGTGATTGCCACGGCGCTGCCGCAAATGGGCAAGACTTTTCAAGTAAATCCGGTCGATTTGAATATCGGGATGACGGCCTATTTGCTGATGCTGGCCGTTTTCATTCCGATCAGCGGGTGGGTGGCGGATAAAGTCGGGGCGCGCACAGTATTCGTAACGGCCATATTTATTTTCACAATTTCCTCCGTACTCTGCGGGCTCAGCAACGGAATTCTGGCGTTTACCGGAGCGCGCATCATCCAGGGAATTGGCGGAGCGATGATGGTGCCCGTCGGGCGGCTGGTTGTGCTGCGCACCACCGAAAAACATAAATTAATGGAGGCGATTGCCTACATCACGTGGCCGGCGCTTGTCGCGCCCGTCGTGGGTCCTCCTGTCGGCGGATACATCACCACTTACTTTTCGTGGCACTGGATTTTTTTTCTGAATGTGCCGCTGGGAATTATCGGCATCGTGCTTTCATTCCTGTGGATTCCGAATTTGAAAGAGGACCGGGTTAAGGCGTTCGACTGGATTGGATTTATTTTGAGCAGTACGGCGTGCGTTACGTTCATGTACGGAATGGAACTTGTGGGCCGCGAAGATGCCAGGTGGAAGCCGACTACGATTTATCTGGTTTGTGGTTGTGTACTGGGGATCATGGCCGTCGTCCACTTCCGTCGCACGGTAACGCCGCTGTTAAATCTCGATTTACTGAAGATCAAAACGTTTGCGGTCACGATCGAAGGCGGATCAATCTTCCGCGTCGCGATCAGCGTTTCTCCTTTTCTGCTGCCTTTGATGTTTCAGGTCGGCTTCGGACTGAATGCGTTTCGGTCCGGCATGCTAATGCTGGGCCTGTTCGCAGGAAATTTAAGCATGAAGCCGGCCACGACATTCGTGTTGCGGCGTTTTGGTTTCCGCGCGGTGCTGATCTGGAACGGGGTGCTGACGGCGATCATGATGCTCGGTTGCGCCATGCTGTTTCCCACTACGGCGAGGACAATTATGCTCGTCGTGCTTTTTGTGAACGGATTATGCCGGTCGATGCAATTTACTTGCTTGTCGACGCTTTCATTTGCGGACATTCCAAAACCGGATCTCAGTTCGGCTACAAGTTTTTTCAGCATGATTACGCAGATGTCGATGGGGATGGGCGTGGCGGTGGGAGCGATTTTCCTGCGTGCGGCGGGAATCGTGGACGGGAATGCACATGGATCGCCAACTACTAAGGAATTTCACATTGCGTTTCTTTTTGTTGCTGGATTAACGCTGCTGGGAACGTTGGATTGTTTTGCGCTGGACCGGGATGCGGGAGCGCTGGTGAGCGGGAACCGGTTGACGCCTGTTACGGAGAAAAGTCCGGCTACTACTTAGTGCAAGGCTCAAGGCAAAACCGCACCTTGGAAAAGCGGCAAGAGTGCGGCAGCCAAATCCAAACTGACATTGAATTTTATCTGGCATAGGCTTTAGCCTGGGGGATTTTGTGCTCGCAAGGCCCAAAACTGCACTGGCTGAAGCCTATGGCACTTATCCGTGCCTGCCGCCGCCGGACAGTTCGCGGACGATGGAGCCTACAAACCCTTTGGCGTCGCCGAAGAGCATCAAGGTTTTGTCCATATAATAGAGCGGGTTGTCGATGCCGGCGAAGCCTGCGGCCATGCTGCGCTTGATGACCATTACGGTGTGCGCTTTGTCCACGTCGAGAATAGGCATGCCGAAGATGGGGCTCGTGGAATCGGTGCGAGCGGCGGGATTCGTTACGTCGTTTGCGCCGATGATCAGTGCCACGTCCGTTTGCGGAAATTCGCCGTTGATTTCGTCCATGTCGAGCAGCTTGTCGTAGGGAATATCGGCTTCCGCGAGCAGCACGTTCATGTGGCCGGGCATGCGGCCCGCGACGGGGTGAATCGCGAATTTCACGTCGATGCCGCGCTTCGTCAAGTTGTCGTAGAGTTCGCGCACCTTGTGTTGAGCTTGCGCTACGGCCATTCCATAGCCGGGCACAATGACAACCTTGCTAGCCACGGCCAAAATTTCCGCCGCCTCTTCAGGCGACGCGCTGCGCACAGGCCGTGCTTCCTTTCCGCCCGCCGCTGCAACCTGCTCCTGTCCGAACCCGCCAAACAGCACGTTGGAAAAAGAACGGTTCATGGCCTTGGACATGTTGACGGAGAGAATGAGACCCGACGCGCCATCCAGCGCGCCCGCGACGATCAACAATTTGCTGTCGAGTACAAATCCCATGGCCGCAGCGGAAAGCCCGGCGTAGGCGTTGAGCAGCGAAATGACGGTCGGCATATCCGCGCCGCCAATCGGGATGATCATCGCCACGCCAAAAATCAACGGGATCGCGAGCATCACCGGAAACAAATACATGTGCTCCGGATGCATCACCAGAACGACGGCGACGCCAACGGCAACGAGGAGCATGCCGAGGTTGAAAAAATTCTGGCCCTTAAACGTAATGGGGCGCTGCGGCAAAATTTCCTGCAATTTTCCGGCGGCCATCAAGCTGCCTGTAAAAGTGAGCGACCCGAGTATCACCTCCATTGAAAGCACGGACATCATGAACTTGGGCACATTGGGGGCGCGCAAATAATATTCCGCCGTGCCGACCAGCGTGACGCAGCACGCGCCGAAGGCGTGGCTGAGCGCGGTCCGCTGCGGCACCGCGGTCATCTGCACCTTGCCGAGAGGAACGCCGATGATCGTGCCAAGCACGAGCGCAATTGCGACCCACTTGTAGTCCACAATGTTGCGGTTTAGGAGAGTGCCGACGATCGCGAGGAGCATGCCAAGTTCACCGGCCCACACCCCGTGTCGCGCGGTGGTCGGCGAACTCATCCACTTCAGCGACATCACGAAAAGCGCCGTAGCGACCAGGTAAGTCAGTTCAATAATCGTGTCAATTCCGGGAAATGGAGTCATGGTTTCGGGCTGCGGCTCGCTTTAAACATTTTAAGCATGCGGTCAGTGATGAAAAACCCGCCGACCACGTTGCTGGTGGCGGCGACGATGGCGATCGTGCCAAGGACGGTTGAGAGCGTGGTCTTGTGTTCGCCAGCGAGAAGAATCGCGCCCACGACCGCGATCGCGTCGAGCGCATTCGTGAGCGACATCAGCGGCGTGTGCAGCAAGGGCGACACGCGGCGAATCACTTCGAGGCCCACGAGCGCGGCCAGCATAAAAACATAAAGGCTGGTGATTAGATCCATTTTCATTGTCAGGCTGTTCCCTTCTGCTCGGCCACCAGGGGAGGAAGCGCGAAAAATTCGCGCACCTTCGGATTGACGAGTTCCCCTCCCTGCGTCAGGAGAGTGCTTTTAATGATGTCGTCTTCCAGATTGAGTTGCAGTTTTCCGTCTTTCACCAGCAAATTGAGAAACGCGGAAATGTTACGCGCATACATCTGGCTGGCGTGGTGCGGCACGGTGGAGGCAAAATTGAAATATCCAATGATGTTGACCCCGTCGACCATGATTTTTTGCCCCGATTTGGTCAGCTCGCAGTTGCCGCCGCGTTCGGCAGCCAGATCGACAATCACCGAACCAGGCGCCATGCCTTTGACCATTTCCGCGGTCACCAGCACGGGAGATTTTTTTCCGGGCACGACCGCGGCCGTGATGACCACATCGCTTTCGGCAATCACTTTGGCCAGGAGTTCACGCTGGCGCCTGTAAAACTCCTCATCCTGCGCTTTGGCGTAGCCGCTGGCATCCTGCGCATCCTTGGCTTCGATCGGAAGTTCGACGAATCGCGCGCCAAGACTCTGCACCTGCTCTTTGGATGCGGGGCGAAGATCGTAAGCAGAAACCACGGCTCCGAGGCGCCGCGCGGTGGCAATGGCTTGCAACCCGGCCACGCCGGCGCCAATCACGAGCACGCGCGCCGGAGTGATGGTGCCGGCTGCGGTGGTGAGCATCGGGAAAATTTTCGGCAGCGTGTCCGCGGCAATCAGCACGGCTTTGTATCCGCACATCGTGCCCATCGAGGAAAGCGCGTCCATACTTTGCGCGCGCGTCGTGCGCGGCATCAGCTCGACGGAAAAAGAGGTCACGCCCGTGGCCGCGATCTCTTGCACCGTTTCCAGCGAACCCATGGGGCGCAGAAATCCGATGAGCAGCTGATTGCGGCGGAAGAGCGGCAAATCATCGCGGCCGGTCTGGTCATTCGATCCATAGCAGAGCATCTGGATGACGATGTCAGCGGTGGCGAAAACCTCGGCGCGGCCCGCGATGATTTTCGCGCCCTTCGCAGCGTACTCGGAATCCAGGAAGCCTGCCGCGGCACCCGCGCCAGCTTCTACTATGACTTCAATTCCTGCCTTGGCCAGATTGGGAATTACAATGGGCACGAGCGCGACTCGACGCTCACCGGGATACGTTTCTCGAGGAACACCAACGATCATTCCACTTCCTCCTCTATCGCTTGCCGCGGTGTAAGTGCGGCGCACGGGACACATGGAGACAAGTTCTCAAATCCGGCCAAAACAAATTCAAGAATTTTCTTCGAGAGGGCCACGCCAGGGGAGAATCAATTCCATGTGGCGGCCGGCGTGGATTCGAAGCCGGGACTGCTGAGCACTATGGTGAAGCAAACAGTGATTTTCTTAAGCTGAATCACTCGCCCTGAAAGAAAGATTTTACATGCAAACCTGTGGAATTCCAATTGGAGATGCAGGCGTTTGCTGAATTCCTTTGTGGTTCATTTTGGGTTACACGCGCAAAGGTCGGCCGCCAAAAACACGGCGCCAGTCGCCATGAGAACGACCACGTCCGGAATTCGCGTACACTGAAATAGCCGGTTCGCGCCAAATGCCAAGACCACCAATCCTCCCAACAATCCGGACAGGTACCTTAAATTGATCGTCTAGACACTACACTAGGCGCGACGCAATGCTCGGTTCTATGCCTTGCAATCAAAAACCAAATTCTATTTACGCGTGGTATTTCCGGTACAATTTGAGATTGTCGAACGCAACGCAGGGGTGCCCGTTGAATAATGCATTCATGCAGGAGGCGATCCAGCAGGCGGTGGAAAACGTGCGTTCGGGACGGGGCGGCCCATTTGGCGCAGTGATTGTGAAGGACGGCCGCGTCATTGCTGCATGCGCCAATTCCGTAACCAACACGAATGACCCGACGGCGCACGCGGAGGTCCTGGCCATTCGCGCAGCTTGTCGCACGCTCGGCGCCTTTCAGTTGACTGGATGCGAACTCTACACAAGTTGCGAACCGTGCCCAATGTGCCTTGGCGCCATTTATTGGGCGCGGCCTGACCGCGTGTATTTCGCGGCCACCGCGGGCGACGCGGCAGAAGCCGGATTTGACGATTCCTTTATCTACGACGAATTGAAACTGCCGCTTCAGGAGCGCAAAATTCCCCTTAAGCGAATGATGGGCGACGAGGGACTCGTCCCATTTCGCGAATGGACAAACAAGAACGATCGGGTTAATTACTGAACGAACTGGTGCGCTGCGGCCGGAATTTGTTTCCCGGTTCATAAATAAGCCTCACGGAATAAGGCTCAAAGAATATGGAAGAAAAATATTTTGGACATTCCGTCATCCGCAAGGAAGGACGGGGAAAAGTGACGGGCCGCGCGCGCTACGTGGACGATCTCACCTTTCCGGACATGCTTTACGGAGTGACCGTGCGCAGCAGCGTTGCGCATGGGCGCATTCGGGGCATCCGCTTTGGCGACGGCATTCCGTGGAACGAATTCACCGTCGTAACCGCGGCCGATATACCCGGAAAAAATGAAGTGGCGTTGATCGAGCACGATCAGCAATGCCTTGCGGCAGAAATCATTCATCATCCAGAGGAGGCGATTGTTCTGCTCGCGCATCCCGATAAACACTTGCTGGAAGAGGCTCGCCGCGCCGTGCAGATCGACGTCGAACCGTTGCCTGCTATTTTTACGATCGAAGATTCCATCGCCAAACGCGCCATCATCTATGGCGGCGACAATGTGTTCAAGTCCTATCACATGGAAAAAGGGGATGT
>DASRQU010000018.1:0-51927 GCA_035696345.1 Candidatus Acidiferrales bacterium | reverse complement strand
GGTGCGTGATGTGATAGGACCAATCTTCCAGCTGCGTGCGCGTAGGCAGCTCGCCGTGCAGAATCAGATACGCTGTTTCGAGATAAGTGCTCTTTTCCGCTAGTTCTTCGATGGAGTATCCGCGGTAGCGAAGGATTCCTTTGTCGCCGTCAATGAAAGTAATTTTGCTCTGACACAGGGCCGTATTGTTGAAGGCCGGGTCATAGCTCATCATCCCGAAGTCATCGCCCTTCACCTTGATCTGGCGTAGATCGGTAGCCCGAATTGTTTCGTCCTTGATGGGAACTTCGTAAGACTTTCCCGTTCGGTTATCAGTGATGGAAAGAGTATCCCGGCTCATGCGGGTGGTCCCTTCTGCGGCTACCTGCGTCTAAGGTTTAGTTGGATTCGTGGCGCTTTCAGCGTTTCTGAAAAACTGCCACAGGAGAATTTACACTAAGTTGACGTTTTTCGGGAGTAGTATCCCGCCGAATTTTAATAATTTGGAGCAAATCAGAGGAAATGGCCGCCCCGTAGATACGGAACTACTTCTTGGAATAGCTCAATAAAGCACGAAAAGACTGAACGGGAGCTATGTTTCCAGTTTGAAACGGGTGGCCGCCAGTCGATAAAGCCTCTGCCACAATGTGCGGTTCATCGTCACCACGATTAACGACATCATTACCGTAGCCGCTAACAGAACAGGTAGATTTCCGGAATCGGTTGCACGGCTGATGGCCGCTCCCAATCCGCGTACGGAAAGTGTCCCTCCTTGAAAATGGAAATACTCGGCGACGATGCTGGCGTTCCACGCGCCGCCGGACGCCGTGACCATTCCCGTCACGAGGTACGGAAAAATAGCCGGCAGGATAAGACGGCGCCAGCGCTCCACTCGATCAAAGCGGAACACGCTGGAAGCTTCCTTCAAATCCGTGGGGATCGCCATCGCCCCGGCGATCACATTGAAGAGGATGTACCACTGGGTACCGAGCAGCATCAGCGCCATCGCCGCGGTTCCCATGCCTCCGCCCGCCCGAATCAGCAGCAAAAGTAAGACCGGAAACAGCGCCGTTGCGGGGACCGAGGCCGCGATCTGCACGACGGGCTGAGCGAATTTTGCGACACGCGGCGTTGTCCCGATCCACACACCCACGGGAACAGTCCATAGCGCTCCAAGAATGAGCGACGCGTTGACGCGCAAGAACGTGAAGGCTGCATCGCGCGCCAGAAAAAACAACTGCCTCTGTCCCAGCTGGGAAATGGTGGAGAGCGCGCGGTAGGCAAGCCACGCGACAACCGCCACGGCAATCAGGCTGAATGCGCGCGCGACCCAGGTCTTAAATTTATTTTGTGGCGCAGCTTCAAGTACCGTGACATTTGATTTGTTGACGACAAATGCATGGGTTACGCGCTCTTCCACCGGATATATCGCAACACGATAGAACGCGGCGAGAGCCCCGGACCTGCGCAGAACTTTTAGCACGAAGGATTGCGGCGCAACGCCCTCCACGCTTTCAAACTTAAATTTATCCGACCATGCAATTGCTGGTCGCCAGACCAGTTGATCGAGCAGCACTATGACGGCGATCATCGCCCCCATGCCCCACAGAATTGCGCGAGTGTCTCCCTCGCTCGCCGCCATCTGCAAATAGGAACCAAGTCCGGGCAGCCGAAAATCGCGCGTCCCCAGAACAAACATTTCGCAGGCCATCAAGAAAAACCAGCCGCCCGCCACGGACATCATTGAATTCCACACTAGCCCGATGGCCGCAAACGGCAATTCCAGTTGCGTAAACCGCTGCCAGGCGCTGAAGCGATATAACCGAGCCGCCTCGTCCAATTCGCGCGGAATACCTTTCATAGAAGCATAGAAGCTGAAGGCGATGTTCCATGCCTGCCCCGTAAAAATCAGCAGGATCGAACCAAGTTCCAGGCCAATTTGTCTGCCGGGGAACAGCGCGACCATGGCCAGCATGACTCCAGGTAAGAAACTCAGTACCGGGATTGACTGCAGAATATCCAGCAGCGGCAGCAGAATTTTTGCAGCGCGCTCCGATTTTGCCGCGGCTAGTCCATACCCCAACGCGAATAGGAGAGAAATAATATAAGCCGTTGAAATCCGCACAAGCGAATACGCCGCATACAACGGCAGCATGCGCGGACTGGAAGAAATGTTTGCCACTGGCGCAAACGGCTCGAACCAGACGCGCGCCGAAACGAATAGCGCATACAGAATTGCGAGCAAGCCAGCAAATACGGCCGCGTCCGCCCAAAGCGAACTGTTCCGCTTGGTGCGCTCGGAAATAAATCGGGATAGTGTCGAAGGGTGAAGGATGGGCTCGAGTTTCAGCACCGGGGCCGCCAGGCGTGCATCACGGTTTGGTCCGGCTGAGCCGTCCGGTCACGGAGTCATAGTCAAAAAGCTCCGCGTAGCGTCCCCATTGAATTACGGTGTCAAGTTGCTTTCTGACTTCGTCATCCGTGAAATGTTCGTCCAGGAGATCATGAAAAAAGTCGAGCAGCATGGTGCCGTCTTTTTTACTTAGTAAGGCCGAGTCGATCTGCTGGAGTATCGGGACATTCGCGAGCAAAGCTTCGCGGAAAATCTGCTTGCGTTTTTGAATATCTCCGGCGGCAAATTCGCGGCCCAGTTCCGTGATCTCCGCATCGCCCTGCTCCACGCGCGCGAAGCCCATCATCACGCACGCATCTACGATGGGCAGCAGGTCGTCAGACTCGAGCATGAGTTGGTGCGAAACGCGGTGCAAGTCTTCGCGCCCATCATGATCCACCAGAATTTCCAGCAGACCGGCGATGCCTCCGGCGCGCACATGCGGCAGCCGTACGTAACGTGGCGCAGGCGCAGCGGGTGAGGGTGCCGGCGCCGCCGGCGCTGATTTCATTTCCGCCGGCATCTCATGCTCAAGATCAGGCTGGGTGAGAACGCGATAAATGTGATCGACCAGAGACTCAAAGGGTTCGGACTTGCGGCTGCGCGGCTGCGCAAGCGTGATCTCAAAATCTTCACGAATCCGCGCAGGGTGGCTGGCCAGCACCACCACACGATCGGCCAGCACCACCGCTTCCTCAATATTGTGCGTGACAATAAAAATCGCGCGCGTCGGGATCTTCCGGTCATTCCACAATTCCATTAATTCGCCGCGCAGCGTTTCCGCCGTCAGCACATCGAGCGCGGAAAACGGTTCGTCCATAAACAAAACTTCGGGCTCGATCACCAGAGCGCGTGCGAATCCAACTCGCTGCTTCATTCCGCCGGAAAGTTCCTTGGGATAGGCGTTCTCGAAACCGTCCAGACCCACGGAATCGATGATGCGCATGGCGCGCTCGCGGCGTTCCGCTCCGGACACTCCGCGCGCCTCGAGCGGCGCTTCCACATTTTGCAGCACCGTCAGCCAGGGAAACAACGCGAAGCTCTGAAAAACAATGCCGACATTGGGTGGGTCTACGGTGAGTTTGCGGCCGTGATAAAACACTTCGCCTGCGGATGGAACTGAGAGCCCGGTGAGCATACGCAAGAGCGTCGATTTGCCGCAGCCTGACGGTCCAAGCAACGCCAGAATTTTCCCCGGCATTACCTTGATGTCGGTTGGAGAAATAATTTGTATGCGGGCGCCGTCCGGCTGCAGATAAAACTTTTCCAGCGCGCGGCCCTCGAGGATTGGCTCGTTGTCGTCTCCGCCGGCAAGCGCTGTCGTGATGGGTGTGTTGGTGGTTTGAGACACGGACCATTATGAACGAATTGTTGGATGCTCGAAAGCCGGGAATTGACCGAAGTGACTGAGCGCAGCGATCTGAATGTCAGGCAGAACTGCGATCGCCTGCGGAATGCCGCACATCGCTTCCCGCCACCATGTAGATCACGTCTTCCGCAATGTTGGTGGCGTGATCCGCGATGCGTTCCAGATTTTTCGCCACCAGAATCAATTCGAATGCCGGGAAGACGACGGAGGAATCGCCCATCATGTAGCTGAGTAGTTCGCGAAAAATCTGATCGCGCAGCTGGTCCACCATGTCATCGCGGGAAAGGACCGAACGCGCGAGTTCAATGTCGCGACGCACTAGCGAATCGAGGCTGTCGCGCATCATTTTTTCGGCGAGTTCGCCCATTCGCGGCAGGTCGACGTAGGGCTTTACGCGCGGGTGGCGTACGATGCGTGTTGCGGAATGCGCGATATTGACAGCCTGGTCGCCAATTCTCTCAAGGTCATTGTTGATGCGCGCAATGGCCAGAACAAATCGAAGGTCAGCAGCCATCAACTGCTGCAGCGCGAGCAGTTGCACCACGCGGTCGTCAATTTCAATCTGCAGTTCGTTGATCGCGTTTTCTTCCCGGAGGACCACGTTCGCGAGTTTCTCATCCGCATCCAGCACCGAGTGCACCGCCTGGTGCACGGCGCGCTCCGCCAAGCTGCCCATCCAGAGCATCCGCTCTTTCAATTCTTCCAGATACCGTTCAAAATGGCGTTCCATTCGCTACATCCTCTCCATCTTACAAGACTAATCTCCCCGATCCGCTGCAACAAGAATCATCCGAAGCGGCCTGTAATATACGCTTCCGTACGGGGATCCGTGGGAGTTGTAAACATGTGCGCGGTGGGCGAAAATTCGATCAAGTCTCCGTTTAGCATGAATGCCGTCGAATCGCTGACGCGCGCCGCTTGCTGCATGTTGTGCGTGACGATCACCAGTGTGCAGGTCGGCTTCAATTCAAACAGGAGCTCTTCGATCTTCGCAGTGTTTACAGGATCGAGCGCGGAACACGGTTCGTCGAGCAGCAGCACTTCGGGATCCACAGCCAACGCGCGCGCAATGCACAGACGTTGCTGCTGCCCGCCGGAGAGCGCATAGGCCGATTTGTGCAACTTGTCTTTTACTTCGTCCCACAACGCCGCGCGCCGCAGGCTCTTTTCTACCGCGTCATTCAGCCGTCCGTCATATCCGTTAATCCGCAAACCGTATGCCACGTTTTCGTAAATGGATTTGGGAAACGGGTTTGGCTTTTGAAACACCATGCCCACCATGCGCCGCAGTTTCGTGACGTCCAGCGTCAGGATGTTTACGCCGTCCAGGGAAATTTCTCCCTCCAGACGCGTATGGCGCAGCGTCTCATGCATGCGATTCAGTGTTCGAAGCAAGGTGGATTTGCCGCACCCCGAAGGCCCGATCATTGCGGTCACTTTATTCGTGGCAACATCCATTGAAACATTATGCAGGGCATGGTTTTTGCCGTAATAAAAATTCAGCTTAGTGACCTTCATTCGCAGCGTGTTGGCGCCAGATGTGCTCATAGCTGGTGTGTGTGTAGAAATCTTCTCCGTAGAGGTTGCGGCCGCAACCCCCGAGTTGCGCATGACCGGGAATGCAGAACTCATTGTCATGTCCTCTCGTAAGCGGTCCCGCTGGTTAAAAATGCGCGAACCAGAATATTGGTGATCAGCACTAATCCGAGAAGCACGAGCCCCGCAGCCCACGCCTGGCGATGCCAATCTTCGTATGGGCCGGTCGCGTAGGTGTATATCACAACAGGAAGCGACGCCGTCGGCTGATTCCATCCCGGGCTCCAGTAGCGATTGCCGAACGCAGTAAAAAGCAAAGGCGCGGTTTCCCCGGCGACACGCGCGAGAGCCAGCAAAACCCCGGTGAGTATCCCTCGCGAAGCTGCGGGCAGAACCACGCTGGCGATCATGCGCCATTTGTTCGCGCCCAGAGCGAAAGCCCCTTCGCGCAGCGAGCGCGGCACATCTCTCAAAAAACTTTCGGTGTTTCGCAGCACCGTGGGAATCACCATAATTCCCAGCGCAATTCCTCCGGCGAATGTTGAGAAGTGGTGCATGGGCATCACCACCAGAGCGTAGGCAAAAATCCCCATCACGATGGAGGGCACGCCATTCATGAGGTCCGCCGTGTAACGCACCAGAAACGGCACCGTTCTGCCGCCAAATTCCGCCAAGTACACCCCGCCCAAAAGACCGATAGGCACGCCGAACAGCGCCGCGAGCAGCAGGAGTTTCATCGTGCCCAGAATGGCGTTGGCCATTCCGCCGCCCTCTTCGCCGACGGGAGCGGGCAGATGCGTAAAGAAACTCCAGGACAAATCTTTGCCGCCATTCCACACAAGGTATCCAAGAATAAAAAACAGCGCGGACACCGTAAGCAGCGCACACAATCCCGTGAGGGAAAGCATGACGACGTTCAGCGATTTTCTCCACACCAGCCGCATGCTCATGAGGGGAGCACTCCGCTGCCGCGCGCCGTGGTGACGAGGATCAGGAGCCGCGCGAGCCCATTCAAAATAAATGTCAGAAGGAACAGCACCAGCCCCAACTCGATCAGGGCGCTCAGATACAAATTGCCAGTGGCCTCGGAAAATTCGTTGGCAAGTACGGCGGCGATGGAGTACCCGGGAGAGAAAAGCGATTCGGAAATTTTTGGATTGTTTCCAATCACCATCGTGACGGCCATGGTCTCACCAAGTGCGCGTGCCAAAGCAAGAAACACGGAGCCAAAAATGCCGATTCTTGCCGCAGGCACGACGACTTTCCAGGTGGATTCCCATTTCGTGGCGCCCAGCGCCAGTGCCGCTTCGCGCTGATCGCGCGGTATCGCCAGCAACACTTCGCGCGAAACAGAAAGCACGAACGGCACGATCATGATGGCCAGCACGATACTCGCGGTGAGAAAACCGATTCCGTAAGAAGGTCCTTTAAAAAACGGCAAAAATCCGAGCGTCTTTTTCAGAGCCGGCTGCACCGTGGTCCTCATAATCGGTACGAGCAGAAAAACGCCCAGCAAACCATAAATCACGCTCGGCACTGCAGCCAGCAAATCGCTGACAAAAGACAGTGAAGAAGAAAGTTTCGGCGGAGCCAGTTCAGCCAGAAAAATCGCGGCTCCCACACCGAGCGGTACGGCGATCAGAAGCGCCACAGCCGAAGTAACCAGAGTGCCGTAAATAAATGGCAACGCCCCGAAATCGCCTGCGACCGGATCCCATGTTTGCGTAAAGAAGAAGTGCCATCCAAATTTTGTGCGAGCTTCCGCCGAGAGTACCCAGAGTTGATAAACGAGCAGCACTGTAATCAGCAAAATAGAAGCGGCCGCGATCAGCGTCACGAGGTGGGCAATATCGTCCGCGTTAAACCAGCGACGCGACAACACCTGCGGATTCGACGGAACATCCGCAGGTGTTGCCGCGTTAGGTGTGGTAGCCATTTCGGTGTGGTCGCTTTCCCAAGCGCAATTACGCGTTCGGAACTACTGAATCAGCGCGATCGCCTTCATTTCCTTTGTGACGACTTCCTTGGGAAGCTTCGCATAGGCTAATCCTTCGCAATACTGCTGCCCATCCGTCATCATCCACTTCAGGAAATCCTTTACCGCATCGCGCTTCTTCGCATCCGTGAACTTAGACGGAATCAGCAGCCACGTAAAGCTTGAGATTGGATATGCCGCCTTGTTGCCTTCAGGATTCGTGATCGATACGCGGAAATCATCCGGCATGGACTTGGCAGCTGCCGCGGCTGCCGCGGAAACGCCCGCCAGATCCGCCTTCACGAACGCCCCGGTTGCGTTCTTTACGCGTCCATATGCAATCTTGTTCTGCACCGCATAGATCAGTTCAATGTATCCGATGGAATCAGGCGTCTGCTGGATCAGCCCGGCCACGCCTTCGTTGCCCTTGCCGCCCAACCCGACTGGCCAGTTCACGGATGTCGCCTTACCGACTTTCGTTTGCCATTCAGGGCTAACTTTGGAAAGGTAGTCGGTCCAGATGTAAGTCGTCCCGCTGCCGTCCGAGCGATGCACCACAACGATATCATCCCCAGGAAGCTTCACGCCCGAGTTTGCCGACGCGATTGCGGGATCATTCCACTTCGTAACTTTACCAAGAAAAATCCCGGCCAGCGCTTCGGGCGTGAAATTCAACTCGGCGGAGACTCCCGGCACATTGTAGCTGGGAACATCGGCGCCCATCACCGTGGGGAAGTGCAAGATCGGCACACTGGCTTGCTTGAGCTGGTCATCGGTCATCGGTCCGTCAGACGCGCCGAAATCGACTGTCTTATCGAGCAACTGGCGAATTCCACCGCCTGAGCCGATTGATTGATAGTTAATTTGCACGCCCGGATGGACCTGACGGTAAAGATCGAACCATTTGGAATACATCGGATACGGGAACGTCGCCCCGGCGGCGTTCAGCAGTACTTGTCCTTGAGCGGTAGCGAGCGTGGT
Organism: Candidatus Acidiferrales bacterium; assembly: GCA_035696345.1. Classification (GTDB taxonomy): domain Bacteria; phylum Acidobacteriota; class Terriglobia; order Acidiferrales; family UBA7541; genus Palsa-360. Next base: position 43,695 of record DASRQU010000018.1, on the reverse strand, counting down.
GGCAATTGCCAATAAACCCACCAGCAGACTGAGCTTCTTTATGAATCGCATGTTTTCTCCTGGAGTTTCAAATTGAATTTTGGCCTTGAATTGTTACAGTCAGGTTAAAAAGGGGTGATGGCAGCATAAAAACCGAAGCTTTGCGTTAAGTCTCTGTTCTTCTGTCGGTTGCGCTAAGAGGGGAGAAAGGGCCGACGCCAGGGGAGCGTCGGCCCGGGGTGGGGTGGCAACACGAAGGTCGGTCCAAATCTGAAAAAACTAATCTAGTTTCTCTTTTGCGGGTAGTTCGATTCTTCCACTACGATTCGCGCGCGCCCATGGCGCACATCGAGCCCGCGAACCCAGAAAATGATGTCTTCGGCAATATTGGTTGAGTGATCCGCAATGCGTTCCAGATAACGAGTGGCCAGGATAAATTGCAGTTGCGGCGCCGCTTGTCGCGCATCCTCAGTCATCCGCGCAAGCAGCTGTTCGAATATCTGGTCACGGTAGCGGTCCACCACGTCGTCCGATTCCAGCACTTTTGTGGCGAGATCCACATTGCGAAAAATCAAGGCTCCAAGGCTGCGGCCGAGCATGGCACGCACCGCTCCCGCCATCGGTTCAAGGTCGTGCGGTGTTTCGCTGACGTTCATTCCGGCCAGGGAAATCACGCGCTCGGCAATATTAACGGCCAGGTCGCCAATGCGCTCTAGATCATTGGCTATTTTTTGCGTGGCAACGACGCGGCGAATGTCCTCGTCATCCAGCAAGCCGGTTCGCAACATGCGCACGGCATGATCGTCGATCAGGATTTCCATCTCGTTGATGCGCGGCTCGACCAGAAATACCTTGCTGGATAGCTCGGCCGCTGATTCCTGATTGGGCTTCAACAGCGCACTTAGAGCGCTTTCCACGCTGTTTTCCACTGTGCGAGCCATCGAAATCAGATAGTTTGCGAGCACGTCCTGGTAGACCGTCTGTATCGTTGTCGCCGAGGTTGCCATTTGCCACCTCCACATGAGTTTCGTGGCAATCGCAGCATAATTTGCAATTGTGACAGCAAAGTGAAACGGGAGTGAATATCAGGCGAAACCCATTGAGCGGGCAGTATTTCCAATGCAGAAGAGCCGAAATACAACGGACAATAGCGGGGCGCCGAAATCTCAAATTCACCACTTGTGACGGCAGCAAAGTAGGACTAGAATTAACTCCACAGAACGCGCTTGTAGGTATTCGTCCCCCTAGGCGCGAGGGGGACCCCGTGTGCGCGACCTTCACTTCGACTAGCTTTTCCCGCCCGGAGGAACGGCGCCGCAACCTCCGCCTTCGAGTGTCTTCCCTGATTTATGCCCAACTTGGTGCAGACAACGGTGGAGTTGTCGTCAATCTTGGTCTGGACGGAATATTGTTCCAGGCCGCGCACAAATTGGGGGCGAATCAGAATTCTACAATTACACTTAAGCTGCGTGGAGCAGGCCTTAACGCAGAAATCGCCGGGAAGGTTGTTTGGGTCGGCGCTACCCAAAAAGCAGTTGGTGTTTCATTCAAAAGTCTTCCAGCGAATGTAAAACAGAGCATTGCGGATTGGATTGCCCGCGAATCGGGCCCGGCCGAAAGTGATACGCCAAAGCAAGGCGCGCCGCAGAGATCGATTTCTGAAATTGCCGACATGGCAGTTCCGGGAGAGCGAACGATAAGGCGATCGCTGTCCGCGGCGTTGGCGCTATCGCGAGCGATGTCCGCAGACGATGCGGCTTCCGCGTCGGAGGATCTGAGCGGTTCCCGTCGAGCCGTTCCAGCGGAATCCTCAACCGTAATTTTGCCGCTCGCTCCCAGCTTTGAAATGTTTCCCTCCGAAGGGTATTCCCGCGCGGCGACGGACGCGCCCTTAGACGGTTTCGACAGCGACGATGTTTTGGATCGGACAGTCGCAAACATAAACCCTCCTGATAAAACGACTGTAGAGGGCCCGCCCGAAAAAGATGAGTCGCCGGACGCCGATGCGATCGTGGGACTACCCCCTATAAGCGTATTGAAGCAATCTTTAGCTCAGGCATTAAAAGAACAAGAAATTGTTATTCCGACAAAAGCCTTGGAGAAATCAGCTGACGCGCCTTCTCCGCGACCTGCCTCTAAAATTAAGCCGCCGGAGAAAATTCAAAAAATAACTCCGCGAACGGTCGCTCCGGCTGTCCCAGCTTCGCCGGTTCCGAAGTTGACAGCGACCCGGCAGATTGCCAAGAAACGAATTCCACCGCAAATTCTGGCTGCCTGGAACCGATTGAGTCTGCAGCAAAGGCGATTGCTGACACATGCAGGAACAGTTTGCCTCGGGTTAATGTTAGGTTTGCTGTTGATTCTGTTGGTCACGCACGTTCAGGGTTCTTCAAGCCACACTGTTAAAAGCCTAGCGCAGCAATCGACGATTCTGCCCGACTCGCCCAGCGAGGAGTCTGGCAGCGCCAATGAGTTCCCAAAACAGGGACCTCCGTTGCTGCCTGCGACTCGACCTCTGAACCAGCCAAAGCCGTCGGAACCATCGATGTTTTTGAGAATTGTAAGTAGCATTTTCGGATCTCGGTCGGACGGTCCTCCCCAAATTAATGACTACCAGATGGGACTGGCGGTTTGGACGTCTCAGAGCAGCGGCTATTACTACTGCTCCGATGACCCGTATGTGAAGTCAGTGCAATCCGGTGTTCCCATGTTGCAGGGCGACGCGCTGCAGGCTGGGTATCGCCCCCGCCTTGGTCAGTTCTGTAATTAACAAAATATAGACACGTTTAGTTAGCTCGCGGCTTCAGAAGCCGTAGAAAAAGCACCTTGATACCGCAAGTCATGAAAAACACATACTCAAATCTACGTGTGCTTTATGCCATGCGATTTCTCGCCCTCGTCCGCGCGGCCTTTTGCCCGGCTCGACGGAGTGCTGGTGATCCCTTGGTTTTGACTGCCCGCCGTGCGGCATTTCGAAGCGATTGTTTTCCGCGTTTTTGCGCCGCTCTGTGTGCGTGGCCAGCCAGACTCCGGGGCGAAGCAGCGGAATGTCCCTCTTGCTTCAGCGCATTCAACGTGGCTCGCGAGCGTACCGCCGAGGGTGGCCGTTGGCTCGAAGATTTTCCTTTTTGCAAATCCCTCTCTGCCTGCTTCCGCACTTGCGGAGTTGCCTTGCGCGGTTTTGGCGCTTTCAGATCGACGCCTGCGCGGCGCGCCTTCGACAGCCCGATGGCGATCGCCTGCTGAGGCGAGCGGGCCCCGTGTTTGCCTTCTCGAATGTGATGCATTTCCTCGCGAATAAATTCTCCGGCTTGCGTACTGGTAGACTTTCCTTCTTCCGCATCTTTGTGCGCTCGTTCAATCACTTCTTCTTCCGGCATCTCAACCTCCTGAATTTTGGGCGGGAATCTTTAATATTTCCGCGAATTACCATCGCGTCTCCGCGTTTTACCGCGCAACGCGCACACCTCTACGTTCCTTGTCTCACCTGAGAAACTGAATGAGGATTTTCTTGTAATTTAGTTCGGGAGTGTCTGTAGCAGATCTGAATTGCCGGGGCTGCTAGCGGAAATCGCAAACAACTGAAAACGGGCGGAAATAACTTTAGGCCACGCGTATTCCGGGTTCCGCAGTTGCAATCGGAACGCTGAAATGAAAGCGCGATCCGTGACCAATCGCGCTTTCGACCCATATGCGTCCGCCGTGTGCGTCAACGATATGCCGTGCGATCGCCAGGCCCAGACCGGTACCGCCTGCCTCCCTGGACCTCGCGGCATCCACTCTGTAAAATCTTTCAAAAATTCTTTCTAGATCGGATTGCGGAATTCCGATCCCTGTGTCGATTACCGTGAAGATCACATCTTTTTCGTCGAAGCGCGCGATAACGTCAATTTTTCCGCTTTCCGGCGTGTACTGCACCGCATTGTCCAGTAAATTTTGTAAGACTTCGCCCAGTTGCGTTCCGTCTCCGCGCACGGCTGGCATATTCGCCGCCAGATCCACATGAATCTGAATCGATTTTCCATCCGCTTTAAACCGCGCAGTCTCCATGCAGCCGCCAATCAAACCTTCCACGCGAACGGGACGCATTTCCAGTTCAAGACGGCCCGCTTCAATCCGTGAAAGTTTTAATAAATCATCGGTGAGCCGCGCGAGCCTCCGGGCATGTTCGCGAATGATCTCCACAAACCTGGTGCGGTGCGCCAAATCATCCAGCGCGCCGTTGAGAAGCGTTTCGGCGAAGCCTTGTATCGCGGTGAGCGGTGTCTTGAACTCGTGGGAAACATTGGCGACAAAATCACGCCGCACGCGCTCTAGCCTGCGCAATTCGGTGATGTCATGAAGGACGATGACGGCGCCATTCGTGCCGGCGGCACGTACCGGCGTTGCCGTCACGCTGAAATTTCTGCGGCGCACCGTGCCGACTTCCACCTCGCCCGTTAGTTCGTCCAGGCCGGATAGAGCCTGGCGTACGAGTGTCACTAAATCCGCCTGCCGCAGTGATTCCACCAGGGTTCTGCCCTGGGAAGTTCCCGCCGGCAATTCCAAAATTTGTTCAAACGCCGAGTTGCAGAAGTGAATGCGTTCATCCGCCCTGATCACGGCCACGCCCTCCACCATGCTGCTGAGAATGGCGGAAGAGCGGTTGCGTTCATCGGTGAGCGTGCGAATCGTTTGACCGAGGTCCGAGATCGTACGGCCCAATTCCCCCGCCATGTCGGAGAGCTCATCCCTGTTGTAATCGCGTTGCAGGGGAGAGAAATCGCCTGACGCGGTGCGTTCCGCAAACTCTTTCAGGCGCAGGATGCGATCGGCGATCGACCGCGAGGAGAAAAAAAACGCGATGCCTGCGACGATCAGAAAAATCGTCACCACGGGCCAGATTCTCGATAGTGTTTGCGGGGATGTCCACTGCACTGCCAGCAGAATCGCCGTGACCAGCGCCAGAGAAATCACGACAGGCCGCCAGAATAGGCTTAATCGCAAGGGTTCTTCACTCCTGTTATGCGGATTGCCCCTCGCTCTCAAACATGTAGCCGGCGCCGCGCACGGTTTTCAGGAAGGCAGGATGATCGGCGTCGTTTTCTACTTTTTCCCGCAGCCTGCGGATGTACACATCCACGCTACGCGGCGTCACAAATCGCTCCGTGCCCCACACGGCGTCGAGCAGCTGATCGCGAGAGAATACGCGATTCGGCCGCGTAGCCAGATAATAAAGCAGGCGAAACTCAAGAGTCGAGAGGGTTACAGGTTTATTGTCGCGGGCCACGCGGTACGAGGAGGGATCGATGCTCAAACCGCGCGATTCGATTACGCGCCGCGGTTCGTTGATGGGTTCGGTACGGCGCAGCAGCGCCTTCACGCGCGCGCCAAGTTCCCGCGGGCTAAAGGGCTTCGTTACATAATCGTCCGCGCCCATCTCCAGCCCCACGACGCGATCCGCTTCTTCGCCGCGTGCGGTCAACATCAGGATTGGCAGCTTATTTAAAGAAGTGTCGCGGCGGATCTCCTTGCAGATATCGAGGCCAGAAAGTTTCGGGAGCATCAGATCGAGTAGCAAAATATCCGGGGGAGTCTTGCGAATTTGCGCCAAGCCGCTTGCGCCGTCCATTGCGGAAGCGACTTGAAAGCCCTCGCGCTCAAGGTTATAGCGAACAAGTTCCACGATGTCGCGGTCGTCTTCAATCAACAGAACTCGTTTCACGCGTTCCAACTCCAATCCCTTACGCCCGGTAATGGAGGCACTATAGTACAAGCACCGGTGGAAAGGCTATGTTACGGGAACGTTAAAAGAAACTGGCGTGCGCTTCAGCCTGCGGGGGTTGGTCCTTGCAAGGCCTAAACCCCGCAGGCTGAGGCCCCGCCACTAAAAAGTCCCCGCGCTGCCGTTTCGCAGTGGGCTCTGCGCCCGCGCATTTAGGGTGCAGACGGCACGGCTTAAAGCTGCTGCAGCGCACAGCAGTCGCAAAAAGCCCACCATCCAAAAAACGAATTGCCGCTCCAAAAGCAAATTCGTTAACACCCCGCGCGTTCAAACCCGCAGAAAAACCTTCCACCTGTAAAACGGCCACAGCAGCAAGAAAATCATTAAAACAAAAAATATCGCGAATCCCAACGATGCGTTAATCGGACTGAGATGCGCCACGAAAAATCGCTGATAGATCCAACCGTGCGCCGTCGTATCACGCCCAGTGGCATTCGTGAATTCAAAATCCGTGCTCAGTTCAGAGACCAGCGCAGCGAGCGCATACGCGAGAATCGCATTCGTTCCAAACACAAGAAACGGCTTTGCCCACGTTCGTAGTCGGCGCACGTCCGCAATCCAGTAGCACGCAGCAAGCGTCAGCATCGCGCAACCGCTGGTGAAAAGCACAAATGAACTGGTCCACAAATTTTTATTGATGGGAAAAAGTGGATGAAGCAGGCGGCCCACAACGAGCAACACCAAGCCCACGATGGCGAGTCCGAGAGCTTTGCGCGACCCTTCGCGATTGGATCGCAGCCACTCACCGGCAAGAATTCCCACGAGCAGCGAAGCAATCGCCGGAAGCGTGGAAAGACATCCCTCGGGATCCCAGGTCTTGGATTCCTCCCACAAATGCCCGCCCAGCAGCGATCGATCAATGTACGCGCTGAGATTATCATCTTTCCCCAAATGCCCCGCTCCGTAACCGGGCACGGGAACAAAAGTCAGGAGCGCCCAATAGCCGACGAGTAATGTGATCGCAACGATTGCTGTGACCCGCAGATTCGCGCACACCCGTGTGGGCTCGCCCGCACGCGCTTCCGTTTGAAACGTAAATAAATACAGCAAGCCCGCTGCGAGATAACACAGAGCAATACGCTGCAACACACCCATTATGCGGATGCTGCTGATATCGAAGCTCGGAAACCCATTTAAAAACAATCCAATGAAAAAAATCAACGCGCTGCGCCGCACCACATGGAAGACAAGCGCACGGCGCGAAATCCCGCGCGCAATGCGCGATGCAAACGACAGTGTCAACGAAACGCCGACAATAAAAAGAAAAAAAGGAAAGATCAGATCGGTAGGGGTCCAGCCATTCCACTCGGCATGTTCGAGCGGCGGATAAACATGGCTCCAGGAGCCAGGGTCGTTCACCAGAATCATGGCAGCAATCGTGGCTCCGCGAAAAACGTCCAGCGAAACCGTTCGCTCGGGACGCGTAGGGGGTGCCGATCCCGCGTTACCGGGCGCGGCTACGGCAATATTCTCCGCCTGATGAATGGTAAAAGCCTCCAACGGCGGGGATAGTATAGCAGTAGATGGTTTGGGCTAACGTTTGAGCAGCACAGGGCTCTGCTGCCCGTGCGGGTTTGCAAAGTGCACACAGCCAAGAGTGCTGTGCTACCCGACGACATCCCGGGAAAAAGCTCAGCTTCTAGTGAAACGCCAGATTGTGCGATCCGCAGAACATCGAACTGATGAAGCTGGCGCTTTGCGGAACCCACCACATGTGACGCACCCACGAAACGCGGCTGTACATCATTTTCTTACCCGCAAAATCCAGCAGGGCGGGACCCACTTGGATCGCCGCATACAGCGACCCATTTCCCGCGAACGGCTTCAGCATCGGATTCAACTCGACGGCTCCGGAGGTCGTAATCGCGTGCCGCGTCGACCATGCGTCAAAGGTAGCCGCTCCACTGGACGCGATGGCCAGTCCCTTCCACAGCATCTGTTTTCTTCGATTTTCAGCGACCAGTTGTTCCACCGACACCTTCATCTGCTTCGTCGGGTTCAGAAAGGCGATAGGCGCATGCGCTTCTACCGGCTCCAGCGCCAGCGGCACGGGCGATTCCGGTAGCGCCGCGCTGGCCTCATCGGCCGGCATTGCCGCCGCATAGGCGGACACCTCCGCGGCGGGGGCGGAATCTTCGCCAGCCGCTATGCCAGAGTTCGTCGAAACGGCCGCAGGCATGTATAAGGCAGCCATTTCGGTCGGAGTAGAGATATTGGGCGCAATCTGCGGTTGAAGCAAAAGCAAGGCAAGGGGTAAGAACATTGTAATGCTCCTCAGTACGCTGCGAACCGGTTTGCGGTGGATCGCTTCTGCAGCGTGATATGAGGGTAGTAGCCAGACACATTTTAAGGCTATGGAACGGCGGTCCCGAAGCACTGTATCTATGGTTTTTCTAAATCAGAACCATAGTTCTAGGACTTCAGAGTGGCGAATAATAGGCGAAGATCGTAAAAATTTAATAACGCATGTTTATTCAATGAGTTAGAGCTATTCTAATTCGTCCATCATGTCCCGCTTGGGCATCTCTTTCGGCCCGTAAAAGCGTTGCCGGCACTTGCCGCAGCGGTAGGGCCGATAAGGCAGGACCAGCATGACCCAGAATTCAAGGAGACGCCCGCGCTTGGTTCGATGGACGTGTTCGCTGCCGCAGGCGGGGCAGTTTCGTTCTGCAGTGTAAAGGAACAGCCCCATTTTGCGTTTCATTGGCTGGGAATGATAACGCCGGGCGATTTGCGAAGCAATCGCCCGGCTCATGTATTTTGCGGGGACACGGGAATTATGAACTATATTGAGGCGATTACTTGCAGCGCTTGGTGACGCAGCTTGCCCAGGTTCCGGTTAACCGTATGCGTGCGTGACAAGAACCGCAACACAGGAGGCCGCCGAATAGCGAGGCGGTCTAGGCTTAATTTGAGACGACGATCGTGCGGGGCATACCGCAGCCCGCGCACCAGGGTGTCCGCCGCATCCTGCTTGCGATCAGCGCCGACGTAAACTTCTGCCAGATTTAAGTACAGTTGAGCCTGGCGGCGGCTCATGCGAATGGCAGACCGGCACATTTCCTCTGCCTCGGCCCACTTTTGTTCCGTGGCTGCGATTGCGACGCCCATGTACGAGATATAAAAAGGGTTGGCGGGTTCACCGTCGAATGCGGTCTTAAGGTGCGGTAGGGCTTTATTTGCATCTCCACCACGCAAAAGCGAAAGGCCTGCTCGGAATTCCTGAAAACATTCAACCTGGACCATATAGACGTCCTCCACTAGGTACTAAGGGAAGTGCCGCTGCTCGCCACACCTCACTGCGGGTGCTTCAAGAAACGTTGTAAACAAGGTTAAGAGGAGGGAACCTATCGGACAACTGAACGTGTGGACAGAACTAGTACAGTGATTCGGATACCCGGTCCGCGCGTTTTTCTACCGGTCAATTCCGACGAGTTGAAGTTTCGCTTCGTGCATTGCATCCCCGATGCTTCCAGTCGCGTCCGTGGCCACGGGCGCTTTGCAAGCCGTCCAGTAGTTTCCTTAGGCGTTGGATTCAATTTCTGAAACCGGCTGCGGACAGATGGATGGATCGTATTTGAAGTTTTTTGCGCTCAAGTGCTGAGGGAAAAAAATATTTCGCAGCGGATTGCGTGGCATAGGCTTCAGCCTGTGCGGGTTTTGGCCTAAGACCGCGTCAACAATTTTCAGATGTTTAGTCCTTGCAGGGACTAATCCGGACATGCCAAAGCCCTTTGCCACGCAAGCCTGCCGTTCCTACGCTAAATTAGTACGCGTTCGCGCCGGCTTCAGCTACGGCGTGGTCCTGATCCCCGGCGCCGCCGCTGACGCCAATGGCGCCCACGACTTTGCCGTCCTTCTTCAGCGGAATGCCGCCCGCGAAGATCATGATTTTTCCGTCATTCGACGCGTGAATTCCAAAAAATTGTCCGCCGGACTGGGAATGCGTGGCGAGATCTTTTGTAGAGATGTCAAAGGCGCGCGAGGTGTACGCCTTTTTCATGGAGATGTCGATGCTGCCAATCCACGCGCCGTCCATGCGCACGTGCGCGACGATGTTGCCGCCTTCATCGGCCACCGCAATGTTCATGGGCTGGCCAATTTCTTTTGCTTTCTTTTCCGCCGCGCTGATGATGCGCCGCGCGTCTTCCAGTTTCACTGCCGACATGCTCGTTCCTCCTCGGTTTGCGTCAATCGTCTGGCGGCAATTTCATCTTCTGTCGCCGCACAATCTACGTTAGACGCACCGCACACGACTTTCAAGCTGAACTAATATTGACAAATTTTTCTTGTGGCGCCGTTGCGCTCCACCCAGCAAAAAAGTCGCCCGTCCAGAAAACGGACGGCTTTTTCTGTACGTGCATCCAAGCTGAAACGGAATAGCGCGACGTTTCCAAAATTACATCGCGAGTGATTCTCAACCCTGTCCCACTTCATGCAGCTTCTTCCGCTCCAGCTCGTCATACAAAACCTTGGCGCGTTCGAGCGCCACGGAAATGCTGGGAGAAATATTTCCCACTCCGACGTGCTCCTCAAATTCCGATTGGTGCATCAGGCGCGCCGGCTGCTCGCGCGCGCCACACAGAATTAGGCCGCGCCCGGAAGCGTGCACCGCATCGGCCAGGCTCTCAAGGGCCTGCAAACCGGTGGAGTCAATGGCCGTCATGTTCCGCAGACGCAGCACGAGGATTGGCGGCAGCTCAGGAATTTTGTGAATCACATCTTCGATTTTGTCCGTGGCTCCGAATAGAAATGGCCCGTGGATGCGAAAGATTGTGACGTAGGGAGGAATTTCCTTGTGCTGCAGGATGTGTATGTGTCCTTCGCGCAAATATTCATCGGTGACCTGGGCAACCGTCGTCGTGGCGGTAACTTTGCGGATGTAAACGAGGGCGGCGAGAATCATTCCCGCTTCCACCGCCACCGTCAGGTCCGCAAACACCGTGAGTGCAAACGTAACCAGCCACGTGCCAATTTCCAGCGGAGTAAGTTTCAACAGTTCCGGAATCTCGCGCCACTCGCCCATGTTGTACGAAACCACGAACAAAATTGCTGCGAGCACAGACAGCGGAATGAATCGCGCCAGTGGCGCGGCGAACAGTACGATTCCGAGCAGCGTCAGCGCGTGAACCATTCCCGAAACCGGCGTTTTCGCTCCGGAGCGTATATTTGTAGCCGTGCGCGCGATGGCTCCCGTGGCGGGCAAGCCGCCAAACAGCGGAGACATAATGTTCGCGATGCCCTGACCTACAAGCTCCACGTTCGGGTTATGCTTTGTGCCGCTCATGCGGTCAGACACGACCGCCGTCATCAGCGATTCGATCGCACCCAGCATCGCCACCGTAATGGCCGGAGAAATCAGCGGTCGCACAAGATCAAACCGAAATTGGGGGATTTTGATGCCGGGAAAGCCGGAAGGAATTCCGCCAAACCGCGTGCCAATCGTTTGCACGGGAAGTTTCAGTAAGATCACGAGCGCGGTACCCGCAAACAGCGCTACGATGTAGCCGGGCACGCGCTTCACATAGCGCATAAAAATTAAAATAATAATCAGTGCAGAAACGCCCAGCCCCGTCTCGAGCGGAGAAAACGTATGAAAATTGCGCCCAAGCGTTCCCATCCGCGCCAAAAATTCTCCGGGAACCTTGTCCACTTTCAGGCCGAAGAAATCCTTAATCTGCGTGCTGGCGATGATTACGGCAATTCCGTTTGTGAATCCCACCACCACGGGCCGCGGAATATATTTCACCGCCGTGCCGAGCCCCGTGATCCCCAGAAAGACGAGCAGCACGCCGGCCATCATGGTGCACATGAACAAGCCGTCTAGTCCGTAGCGCGCCACAATGCCGTACACCACCACGACGAACGCGCCCGTCGGCCCGCCGATCTGCGTTGTCGATCCCCCCAGCGCCGAAATCAGAAACCCCGCGACAATCGCGCAATACAATCCCGCCTGCGGCGCAACGCCGGAGGCAATCGCAAAAGCCATGGCTAACGGAAGCGCAACGAGCCCTACCGTGACTCCGGAAAGCAGATCAGAGGAAAATTTCTGCCAACTGTAATCCCGTAAGCAAATTACCGAGCGTGGGTACCAATCTTGCATGTGTTTGTCGCCAGAAGAGTCACACCGAGCGATGTGCGGCTTCAGGGAGGGCAATTTTAGTTTATATCTTTAAATTGAGGCTGTGACGTCGGTCACACGGCAAGTTTCGCAGGAGGAACATAGCGCCTCCCGCCGTCAATTTCGCATTTGCCGCCCATGGCTGAGAAAAGCCCGCCGGTAAGATGCGCGCGCCACAACTACCAGATGATTTTCAGCGCGAATTGAATCTGGCGCGAGGTTGTCTGCGTGGAGGTGAGCAGCCCGGCGCTCGGATTCGACAGGCCGTTTTGATCGAAGACGGTCAAGAAATCCGTGGGCGAACCAAAATTAGCGCGGTTAAAAATATTAAAAATTTCTGCTCGAAATTGCGCATTGAAACTCTCCGAAATGCGCCGCACGTAATTATTTTTGAACACGGAAAGATCCAGTTTGGAAAGCCCGGGCCCGATGATCACATTGCGACCCATGTTGCCGCGCAGATTCGCACACGTCCCCGGAATGCCCGCGCTCCCCGGACCTTGCCCGAAGGGCTGGCACATCGATGCAATGGCGGGAGTCGCCTGCGGCAAAATAAAGCAATTCGCATTGATGTAAATCGGCCCGTTCGGATCCTGCTTGAAGTTTTTATTCACCGTGTTGCAATTCGGTACGATGCTGGGCACCAATCCTGTTTCATCGAGCTTTGTCCCAACTGGATCGCCGCCAAGCGTGGTCGTGAAGGGCTGGCCAGTGCTGGCCTTGTACAGCGCAACCAGTTGCCATCCTCCAAACATAGCCTCAGGCAGCTTCGAACCTTTGTGCGGGCCCGGAACCTCCCACGTGGCGCTGACCACCAAAGTTTGCGCGACGTCGAAATCGGACAATCCTCGCGTAGTTCGCTGATCGAAGAAGAGCTGGTTGAACAATCCATTCGGAAATGCATCATCGGCTTCTGTAGCGGACAGGGTGTCGATGCTCTTTCCCCAGGTGTATGCTCCATGGAAGGACACGCCGTGGCTTACGCGCTTGGCCACATCCACCTGCATGGCGTGATAGATCGAATTTGCCTGCCATAGGGTGCCATTGATGCGGCCAAAATTCGGATTGACCTTCGAACTCGGAATTGGGCTAGCCTGTGTGCCCGTCGGCAGGAAACCCGCGGCGCACGTGATGCCCGGATTGCCATCCGGCCCGCAGGGCCAGAGGTAACCGGCGGAAGTCAGCGTCGGGAGTACCATATCGATGTTATCCACGCGGTACGGTTGGTGCACGCCGCGAGATCCCACATAGCCAATCGTCACCGCCAGCGTCGAAGTGACTTCACGCGCGAGGCTCAAATTCCATTGCATCACGTAATTGCGCTTTGGATTCGGCTCCGCGTAATAGCCGAGATTCGTGTTGGTCTGGTTCACCAGGAAGTTGTATGCGGATGCGGGAGATGTGGCCGGCTCAAATGATCCCGCTGGAATATTTTCGCCAACGATCGTCCGTGTGAAAGGCGCGGCGCGCTGAATGGTAAGCGTAAATTCATAGGGCAGCGGCAGCACATCAAAAATTCCAAACCCTCCCCGCAGGAGTGTTTTTCCGCTTCGCGGATTCCACGCGAAGCCCAGCCGCGGCTCGAAATTTCTGAGCGTAGGATTTGAAAACAGGCTACCGGTGCCGGCGCAGCCGGGACTCGCGACTCCGCATACAGGGAGCGGGTCGCTCAAATTGCGCAGCACTGTGGTTAATCCATGTGCTTCGGTTGGCACCGTCAGCATTTCATAACGCACGCCGGCATTCAACGTGAGTGTCTTCTGCAGCTTGATGTCGTCCTGCGCATAGGCCCCGACCCTCGTTTCGCGCAGACCAATATCCAACGGCAGTGGCGTGGCCGTGCCCGAAAATCGCGATGGCTGGTTGGTCAGAAATTGCGTCAGGGTATCGAACCGGAATGATCCGTTGATATTGCTTGCGGAAACTTCGTTCGACTGCATCCGTTCCACTTCGGCGCCAAACTTGATGGAATGTCGTCCGTGCGTGAGCAGGAGGTCGTCGCCCGCTTGGTACGAGGTCCAATAAATCGCGCGGCTGGAGGGAATAAATCCTTTCGCGGTAGGCGCGCCGGTAAAATTCGTCACGCCCGGAATGCTTTCGATGCCGCCGGCAAATCCACCGGGGACAAAGGCATAGTACGGCGAGGTCAGCGCGGGGGCGTATGCGCTGGACACCGAATTCACCTGCCCGATGATTCCCACGGCGCGGTTAAATCCGACTTCTGCCGAGTTCAATACATTCGGGCTAAAAATGTGCTGCTCATGAATCGTGCCGGCCATGCGACCGGAAATAATGTCGGATGACAGTTCGCCGAAAGTGCTTGGCTGAACCGTCTCTGAATTATCACGAATAAATGTTACGTACGTGCTGTCCGTGTCCGTAAATTTGTGATCGAAACGAATCGTGAAATAATTTTCCGTGGTCGCCTGCTGCGCGGAGAACGAATAAAGGCCGGTATTCCCATTCGATTGAAGCTGTCCGTTTGGCAGAGGATAGAACGCATTAATGAATGATGGCTTCGAAGTATCCGCCGGATCGGGAAGCCCTACAAAATTGTCGACGCAAAATCCCGCCCTGCCGGGTGCCAAATTACTCTGCGTCGCGGGGTTTGGGCAGGCGACCGACCACGGTCCCGCCGAGGGGTTACCGTCCGGGCCGAGTAGATTTCCGTTGGAATCGTGGAGGATTCCCAGTCGCGCGTTCGCGGACGGAACCGTGTTCACGGTCGTTACCCCCAGCGATTGGCGCAAACCTTCGTAATCTCCAAAAATAAATGTGCGGTCCTTGATGATCGGTAATCCTCCCGATCCCCCGAACTGATTTCGTTTGAAAGGAGGTATGACCGCGGGATCGAAGAAATTTCGCGCGTCCAGCGCGCTGTTGCGCAGAAATTCGTACACAGAGCCGTGGAAAGTATTTTTTCCGGTGCGCGTAACCACATTGATTACGCCGCCCGACGTGCGCCCGTATTCCGCGGGATAATTGCTGCCGAGCACGGAGACTTGCTCGACGGCGTCAATTCCCAAGTTATCTCCCAACACGCTGCCCGGGGCCCCATTCGCGTAGTCGTTAATACTAATCCCATCCAGCCGGTAACTGTTTTGATCCGGCCGCGATCCCGAAATGCTGACCGCCGCGCCGAAGCCGCGATCTGTATTCCCGCCGCCCGTCGCACTGCCGTTCTGCACCGAAGACACGCCCGCTTGCAGCGTGGCGAGCGCCGCCCAGTCCCGGCCGTTCAGGGGCGTATCGCGCACCGTTGATGCATTTGCGCTTCCGCACGCCGCTGAGCACGGTTCGCTCACCAGCGCGGGAGGCGCGGTAACACGCACGACCTGGGCCGGGTCCCCCGCGTGCATCACCGCATTCAAAACGCGCTCCACGCCCGCGGTCACGGTAATCGCTGTCCACAGCTGCGTCGTAAATCCATTCGCGGAAACCGTCATTTCATAACTGCCCGCGGAAAGGTCAGGCACGTTGTACAAGCCAGCAGAGTTAGTCGTCGCGTTTCGCTCAAGGCCAGTACTGGCTTCTTTGACCGTGATGCGCACGTCAGGCATTGCCGCGCCGGATTCGCCCGCCACCGTACCCGTGATCGAACCTCCTGACACTTGCGCATTCGCGGAAGGTCCCCAAAACAGCAACAGCGCCAGCGTGGCCAACATGAATTTCATACGCGCCTCATTCTTAGCGTGTGGGCGAGTACCCAAATCGCAATTCAAATTCGCCCAAGAGATTTTGGGAAATAAAATTGGGACCGCCCCAGTGACTATGATCGTATTCCGCGAACCTGAACGGAACCTTAAAACGTGACGCCATTCTATTCCATCCGCCACGGAGATTCACTTGTCCAATGCGCCATGGCGTCCGCCGCCCACGCAGTGTTCTTGTCCGAATGGCAGGATGTGCAGGCATCCGGAATTTTGTATTTATCCGTCATGGCCGGCGTGATGAACGAAAACGTGTGCGCGCGCACAAATACCCCTGGAATCTCCGCTTCAATCTTTGGCATGTGGCAGGCCACGCAGGCTGCGCCCGCCGAGCCATCCTTGTGATGCGTGTGTTCGGCCAGCGTTGCCTCATGCGGTCCGTTTCTCGAGCCGGGTCCGTGACAATCGAGGCAGATTTGGTTTACCGGCTTGCGCAACTGCGCGTAATTTTTGGTGCCGTGGACGTCGTGGCAATCCGCGCAGGTAACGCCGCGGCGGTACATTACGCTCTGCACGAAGTCATTGCCCTGCATCCGGTTCTTGTGCGCTGTACCTTCGGGGAAATGCGTGAAAGTCAGCTCGCCAAGTTTGTGATCTTCCAGTTGCCAGTAGTCACGCAGGTTCAGACCGACGCGGTATCCCACTGGCCAATCATAGTATTGGCCTTCGATCGGATTTTTCAGCGGGCGTCCCTGCGAGTGGCACTGGATGCATGTGTCACTGGCGCTGACATAATCCATTCGCTCAGGGTTTAAAATGTTGCCGCGCGCGGCGTGGTCGACATGCGTGCTTCCGGGCCCGTGGCAGCGTTCGCAGCCCACATTCCACTCCGCCACCTGCTTGGTCTGAACGTTGTAGTCCACCGAGTGGCATCCGTCGCAAGTGGGGCCCGTGGGCCGCTTCATATTGTCCGGGGGATAGAACGGCTCCCACCAGTCTCCGCCCTTTGGAACAAAATAAGGTTTCCAGGCCTTGTTGGTGATGTCCCACTGTGCGCCTTCGGGAAAATAATCGTCGCCAATTTTGGTGAAATAGCGCTGCTTCCAGATGCTGCCATAAACGAACGCGACCTGATCCTTCGTGAATTTCGGGCTTACATTATTTGTTGCGAAGTCGGGAATGATAGCGTCCGGATGTTCCCGCGGATCGCGCACCACGTTAGCCATCGGAGTTTGCTTCCAGTGCTCGTAGATTTGGGCATGGCATTTTTGGCAAGCGGCAGAGCCGACGTAGTGCGCCGAGGTCATCGCGGCATTCTGGTCGCCTTTTTCCTTCGGTGTGGCCGCCCCGAGCGAGCGCACAAAAAGAACTAGCTTCCAAGCGGCATTGTTATCTTGCCCGCTATGCGGATTCCCTAGTGCGGGCATCCCCGTCAACCGCACACCGTTTTGAATGATGTAATGGATTTCGCCGTCGGTCAGGCTTTGGGTTTCGTGCTGGCGCAAATCCGGAGCCTTCGGATAGAGATTCTGTCCCACTCCGGAGCGCCCATCTCCTTTCTCTCCGTGGCATCCCGCGCAATGATTATTAAAATTTTCCTGCGCCTCATTCAATAAATCCGGCGTGGCCGTCCACGGATTCGTTTGCGCACGTGCGGCTCGCGATATGCCCAGATTCCGCACTGCCCGGGCCGTAACTTTCTCAATTGCGGTTGGCTGGTCGGCCGCGCTGAATCCATGCCGAATGATTGAAGCAGCATAGCCCGCCGCGAGGGCAGCGAGCCCAATTAGGGCCACCAGAAACAATTTCCATCGACTCATATTTTTTCGTTTCGCAAATCTCCGGCAGAGCGTACGTGAGGTTTACCTTACCAGAAACAATCGTCCTCAATTAATCTTTCTCGCCCCTCGGCATTTATCGCACTGCGCGATGCCGCTTGTGTGGCGCTGGTCGTCGTTGAGCCGGAGTCTTTTTCTTCCCGGCACATTAGAAACAGTCTAAAATTTAAGTTCGAGGCGTTTCAGTGCATTTTCAGGTTATTGTGCTTTGATTGGAGTGTGTCCGCAATGCATGTCCTTATCGTCGAAGATGAGAAAAAGATGGCCGAGTTGTTAAAAAAAGGCCTGGAGGAGGAGAACCATTCTGTCAGTCTGGCTTTTGATGGCCGCGATGCCCTGGAAATGGCACAAGCTTTGGAATATGACGCCATTGTCCTGGATCTGATGCTCCCGGGAATCGACGGGTACGAGGTGGCACGGCGGCTGCGCAAGAGCGGTAACAAAACGCCAATTCTTGTTCTTACGGCGCGAGACACTGTTCCGGATGTCGTAAAAGGGCTAGACATCGGCGCAGACGATTATATGAAGAAGCCCTTTTCGTTTGAAGAATTTTTGGCCAGGCTGCGCGCGGTTTCGCGCCGCGGTTCGTCCGAGCGCCCCACGGTTTTGCAAGTGGGCGATTTAGTCCTGAACCCGGCGACGCACATTGTGGAGCGCGATGGCGAAGAGATTTCCCTGAGCAGGACGGAGTTTCGGCTGCTTGAATTTTTAATGCGTCGCGCCGGCCGCGTGGTTCCACGGAACACCATTGTTCATTCCGTGTGGGATGCCAGCGATGACGTGGAAGAAAACACGCTCGACGCGTTCATCAGTTTGTTGCGCAATAAAGTGGATCGGGACCATCGCGTGAAGCTGATTCATACCGTTCGCGGAACGGGATACACGATTCGAGATACGACTAAATCGACATGATTACGCTGCCCATCCGACTTCGCCTGACCGCCTGGTATTTTGCGATCCTCGCCATGGTGTTGTCCGCGTTCGGCGTCAGCGCCTACCTCGCCATGCGCCACAGCATTCGCAAGACAGTCGACGAGGAGTTGCAGATCCGCGCCGAGGGCGTGCATCAACTGATCGAGCGGAACGTCCAGCGCGGCGCAAAGGCCGACCTGCCGGAGGGGCTCCGCGAGCACACGGAATTGAGGGCTGGCGGCGCGCTGCTGCAAGTGGCCGACGGAGAGGGCACGTGGCTTTATCGATCCAAAGTAATGAGTGATTATGGCGTGCCGAAGTTTTCTCCCACCTCGCCAAGAATCACCGAGCATTTGGGGGACGACGTCCCGCTGCGCATCTGGAACCAGGCCGTCAATGTCCAGGGAGAAAATTATTACATTCAGTCCGCGTTTGAAATGGACGACTTTTACGAAGCGCTGTATCACTTTGAGCTGCTCTTATACGTTGCCATTCCCTCGCTACTGATCTGCGCGGCGTTGGGCGGCTATTGGATCAGCGGTCGTGCGCTGGCTCCCGTCGATCAGATCACAAAAACAGCTCGCACCGTCAGCGCGCAAAATTTATCGAGCCGTCTCATCGTCCCCAATACGGGCGACGAGCTGCAGCGCCTCTCAGAAACGCTGAACGGAATGCTCGATCGCCTGGAAGGATCGTTCAGGAAAATCACGCAATTCACGGCGGATGCGTCTCACGAATTGCGCACGCCGGTGGCTGTGATGCGCACGCGCGCGGAACTTTCGTTGCGCAAAGCTCGCTCGGCGGACGAATATCGCGACGTCATCTCTGAAGTGCTGGCCGAACTCGAAAAAACTTCCAGCTTGATCGAACAACTGATGTTTCTGGCGCGCGCCGACTCCGGCTCGGAAACTTTAAACTTCACCAATACCAACGTGACGGAAGTGCTGCGCGAGGCCTGCCACCAGGGAAGCGCGCTGGCCGAAGCAAAACAGATCGGGTTTCAGGAGCAAATTGCGCAGGACTCCATGTGGGTTCGCGGGGACGCAGGTTCGCTGCGGCGATTATTTTTAATCCTGATCGATAATGCAGTGAAATATACTCCTGCCAACGGTCAGGTGGAAGTCTCGCTGCAACGGAATGACGGCTATGCCATCGCCCAGGTGAAGGACACAGGCATCGGCATCGCCGAATCCGATCTGCCGAATGTATTTGAGCGCTTTTACCGTGCTGACAAGGCGCGCACCCGCGAGCTCGGGGGAGTCGGCCTGGGGCTCTCGATTGGACGTTGGATTACTGAGGTTCATGCCGGGACCATTGAAGTTCAAAGCGCGCCCGGCCGCGGTTCCGTCTTCCAGATTCGCCTACCTATCACACACGCCCGCGTTTAGCTCGATTTTAACCAAAGGTTTAATCCCCAGCCTGCATAAAGATTATAGGTATTTTATAAACGAGTGTCGGTTAGGCCAGCTTCCGTAAATATCACTTGACTTCGTAATCCCACTAGAATTACGCTCCATCCAATCATGGGGTGCTGTTTATTCTTTCTTTTCATTTATATTTCCGGACCAAAAAATTTCGATCACCTGGATAAACCCTGAACACTCGGATGTATTCGACTTTCATTCTGATACATAGAACCTAGAAGTATTCGGCAGTTGGATCGCTCATCACTCATTCTGATTCATACTCGGGGACCTTCTCATTCTGCAATCAATTCGCTCTCGGTTTTTTTTACGGTGACCCGAGGGTAGTTGATCGGTAAGGAACGGCAGGGGTCCGGAATCGGAAGTGTATTCCATATCTCAAATTAAACGAGGTGGTCTGAAATGAGTGATTTCATGACGAAAGGCAACGGGCCTTCCGTTGGCTGGCGTAGTGGCGCCATCCAATTGCTGGCCGTAACAGCGTGTGTACTTCTTCTTTGTACTTCCGCATTTGCACAAGGCAACGCAGGACGAATCCTAGGAACAGTAACTGACCAGAGCGGCGGCACCGTGGCAGGAGCCACAGTAACTGTCGTGGACACAGCGCGCGGCATTTCGCGCACACTCACAACGGATGACGCGGGCGAATATAACGCTCCTAACCTGACTCCCGGCACGTATGTGGTTCGCGCCGAAGCCAAGGGTTTTAAGAAACTGGAGCGGCAGAACATAGTCATCGAAGTCGGCAAAGAAGTTCGCGTCGACATTACGGTCCAGCCCGGCGAACAAGAGCAGACGGTGACGGTTACCGAAGCGGTACCCCTGGTCGAAACGACCAACGCAACTTTGGGCGGCACTCTCGATAACGCCGATATCACAGACATGCCATTGAATGGCCGCAACTATCAAAACCTGTTGTCCCTGCGCCCCGGCGTCATGACTCAGCCCGGCGGCGGTCCGTGGACCCAGAGCACCAACGGCGTCCGTCCCGACGAATCGGCCTGGATGGTCGACGGCGTCATCAACCACAATTTCTTTGACGTTCGCCCGATCGCCGGCATGCCCAGCCCGATTACGGACGGCGCGACGATCCTGCCCATCGACTCCATTCAGGAATTTAACCTGATGGAAAATCCGAAGGCGGAATACGGATGGAGCCCCGGCGCAGTCGTTAACGTCGGTGTCCGCTCCGGAACCAACAGCCTTCACGGAACGGCCTACGGCTTTTACCGCAGCGGAAACTGGGGTGCGCGTAACTACTGGAATCCGGTAGCGCCGTCCACGGGTTGCCCATTTCCTTCTTGCGATAAGACGCCTGCACAGCTGAAGCAGTTCGGCGCTTCCGTTGGCGGCCCGATCATCAAGGACAAGCTCTTCTTCTTTGGCAACTATGAAGGTCTGCGAGACTTGATCGGAAATGCACTCGGCAGCGGCGGTATTCCTGAGACGATTTCCCAGGGCACCGCAGATCCAAAACATAGCATGGTGGATGCGATCAATGCTGTCATACAAGCCAACGGAGGATTTCCAGCAGCCTCAGGGTTGATTAGCCCTGTGAGCTTGGCGGTAGCTGGTTGCACTATCGGGGCTAACGCCACTGCAACTGTCTGCACTGGTGGTCTTTTCCCGCACAACCCGTCGAGCAGCACCGGCTTTGTCAGCAATTACCCGAACGTCAACAGCAGCAATAACTATGTTTCGAAATTCGACTACCATGCCAACGACAAGAACACGCTCAACGGCGTGCTGATCGTCGGCCGCTACATCGGTCAGGGGGAAGACCACCCGTTCATCAATCCCATCTACGTAGACACTTTCGGGATCCATACCTGGACCACCTCGGGCGCGTGGGATTACACGCCTAACTCGACGATGGTGAACGAAGTGCGCTTTGGCTATAACCGCATGGCGTTTCCGACCGGAAGCCTCGATGCCAATGTTGCCAGCCCAATTCATACGGGCCTAAGTGTTCCCGGGCAGCCGATTGTCTCCATCGGTGGATTTAACAATCTCGGTACCTGGCATAATCGTCCTCAATCCATTTCTCCCAATCCGTACTGGGACGCGCAGGATAGCTTGTCGTACCTGGCCGGTAAGCACTCTCTTAAGTTCGGTGGCGAATACACGCACATCGAAGCCGGTGATTGGATCCCCGATTACGGTCGTGGACAGATTAGCTTTGCTGGCGGACAAACTCCTAACCTTACCAACTGTGTTATCAACACGGTCGCGACGTCCTGCCCACTCGAAGACTTTTTCGCCGGGAATCCCTCGGCTGGTAAAGTCTTGATCGGGGATCCCACCCGTAAGGGTATCTGGACCGCCCTCTCCGGATTTGTTCAGGATGACTGGCGCATGACCCCCAAGCTCACGGTCAACGTCGGCCTTCGCTATGACTACAAATCGCCGATTCGCGAAGCGAGTAACAACTGGGCCAATTTCGATCCGACTTCCCCGACTGGACTTGTTCAACAAGGGGAACCGGGAAATTCCACCATGTGGAAGCCAGAGCGGGGAGATTTCTCGCCGCGCATCGGCTTTGCCTATGACTTGAACGGCAAGGGAACAACCGTAGTGCGTGGAGGATTCAGCGTCATTTACTCTTCCTTCTCCATGGTTGAGTGGATGAATCAGAACCAATTCCAGAACAACTCCTCGATTAGCCTTGCGGCGAACCCGACAGGAGCCCTTATTCAACTGGGCGGCTGCTCAATCTCTGGTACAGTGACGTGCCCATCCTTCGGAGGAAACATCGCGGTGAAGGCGGCCAATGTTTCAATTTCCAACCCAAATTGGAACGGCACGGTTTTCAACGGGACCACTGGAAACATTGCATGCGGAGATGGTAAGACGGTCGGTGGCGTTAAAGATGCTGGCCCCTGCGCTCTCATGGGCGTTGACCCGAACCTCAAGACTCCTTACGTAGTCAACTATAACCTTGGCGTAACGCATGCCTTCACTAACAATCTTTCGTTGGAAGTTGGCTTCGTCGGCAACCACGGCGCAAGGTTGACCGGCTTCACGGATGTCAATGCGTGCCTGCCAACAGCTGATAACTCGGTCTGCAACCGCCCGTACGCAGCCAAGTTCCCCTACTTCGGCATTATCAACTACATGTCGAATGACACACGTTCGAACTACTACAGCATGCAGACCGCATTGACCAAGCGTATGTCCCACGGCGTATCGTTCGTCGCCGGATATACATACGGCCATGGTCTGGACAACGGCTCACTGAATCGCTTTGGTCTGCTTCCGCAAAACCCGAATAATCCGGGCGCGGAATACGGCAACAGCGACTTCGATGTCCGTCACCGCCTGACGCTCACCGGGACGTATGACATTCCGGGGATTAAGGGCTTTGCCCAAATGCTCGAAGGATGGCAGCTTAACGGCATCCTGACCTTGCAGAGTTCCCAGCCCTGGGTTGTCAACGACTACGGCGACAACTTCAGCGGTGTCGGTGATAACGCTGATCGTTGGGATTTCTTCGGCAATCCGGGCGATTTCAAGGGAACTCAAAACTCTATCCCGTATTGCACCAGCGGCGGACCAGGCGGCTGCACAACGACAGACGGCGTATACAGCATCGTGACGAAGTTTTCGCAATCGCAGTCTGATGCGATGTGGGCGCAGTGCACCGCGGTCAATGTCGCGCATCCTACCACGACGCAACTTGGCGGCGGTCTTGGTTGCTACGTAAGCGGCAAGTCGGTCATGATTGCCCCCGCGAACGGGACGTTCGGCACAATGGGCCGGAATATCTTCCGCGATTCCGGTTTCAAAAACGTCGACTTCTCCGTGTTCAAGAACTTCAAGTTCAAAGAGCGCTATTCCGCGCAATTCCGGCTTGAAGTCTTCAACGTGCTGAACAAGCCCGTCATCGCCAACCCGTACGGAGCATCGAACGGCTCCAGCGGTGGAAACAACGATCCCTCGGCGCCTGGGTTCTTCGGCGGCGCAATCGGAACCCCAGACGTCATCGCTGGTAACCCGCTCGTAGGATCAGGAGCTAACCGCGACGTTCAGGTCGGCTTGAAACTCCAGTTCTAACTGGATCACGCATCCAGCCGGGAAATTCGGTCCGGCAAAAACGAGGGAGGCAAAAATCGCCTCCCTCTTTTTTTTGCTACACGTGCAACAAAACCGTTCGTAGCTAAAGACGATGCGTGGAATCTTCTGGTAGAATCATTGCGCATCGGATTGCGATATGGCGCGGTCGCCAAGTGGTAAGGCAAAGGTCTGCAAAACCTTTATCGGCGGTTCGATCCCGCCCCGCGCCTCCAACCTCCCAGTCGGACAGGCTTCAGCCTGTCTTCTTTTGAGGTCTTATTATATTTTGAAGATGCGCGACAAAATTCAAAACCAGACAAGCTGAACAGGCTGCCGAAATACTCGTTGCGGCCGAGAATTTAGTAGCACAGGCACTCCTGCCTGTGCGGTTTTTGGATTTGCGTCGATTCGGCGGCCCGAAGTTTTGAGAAAAGCCACACAGGCAGCAGCGCCTGTGCTGCATTTTCCGCAGGCTGCGAAGCCTGCCCTACCGGAAGCCAGGATTGACTTCCCAACCACGTTTCAGTACCCTTGACCCGTGAACTTCAATGTCCTGAAGACCAAGCAGGCCTGTCTCTGTTGTACCTGCTGTATCTGTGTGTCTTCTGGCGCGGGGACCTAATACTCTAGAATTATATTGTGCACTTCTAGAATCCCACCGCCGAAATAATCTGGCGGTGGGATTTTTATTTTTAGTGGCATCGATTTGGGTCGATCCTGTCCCGTAACTGGGCAGAAAGAGAAAGGCCTGGCAATCGCTCCAAGTTATGGCCTGAGCCAAAAAGTGAACATGCGAAATTACAAATTGTCGATCGTTCGCGCGCCGGCAGTTTCGATCTTGGCCGTGCTGATAACGGCGCTCACCGGCACTCTGCCCACCTTTGCAGCAAATGAAGATTCGCCTGGCTCAACCGCTATGCCGTTCGCAGCCAGCAAGGAAAAGGTAGGAGCAAATGGCGCGAATGGCGCAACGCCGGCGGCGACTCCCATTGCCGCCTTGGTGGAAGGCCGCGTGCCAACGCCTTCGGTCGAGCAAGTTATGGATCTGGTGCAGGAGCAAGGTCAAGAAATCGCAGCGCTGCGCGCAGCGCTTCGTGAGCAGCAAGAACTGAGCGCGCGCCTCGAAGCGAGGCTGGATGCCGGTCCTCCCGCACCGGTCGTTGCCGCCGCCGTGGCGCTAACGCCAGCCATTTCCGCTGCGTCACTCGCGGTTGGATCCACGCAAACCGAGCTGGAGCAAAAGATCGCGCAAATTGAAACTAATATCGGTCAATCGCAAAAGAATCTGGAAGAGCGCATAAAAAAAATCGGCCCGTTTACGTTCAGCGGAGATTTCCGTCTGCGTGCGGAGCCGACTTTTGGCGGTCCACTCGACCAATCTCAGCAGCGCTTCCGCCAACGTGTTCGTTTGCGCTTCAATGTGGAAACCAAATTGAACGATCAGATTCGAGGCGGTTTTTCAGTTGCCTCCGGCGACCTGAATAGCCCCATTTCCACAAGCCAGACTCTCAATCAATTTGAATCGCGCAAGCCGCTCGCGATTGATCGAATGTACGCAACGTACACTCCGAGCTGGTTCAAACCGCTTACGCTGACTGGCGGGAAATTTATGTATACATGGTTCAACACGGAGATGGTTTGGGACAAGGATTTGAATCCTGAGGGCGCGAGCGAAACCCTTTCTTTCAACGTCAAGACGCCGGCGTTAAAAAATATCAGCTTCGTAGGATTCCAATCGCCGGTTGCGAAAGTCCAGCGCACGCCGGCGAATGACAAGAGCTATTACAACACGGTCGTGTATGGCGAGCAGGTGCAGACGTACTGGCAATTGGGAGAGCGCGTTCGCTTGAGCGCATACGAAAGTTTTTACGATTGGAAATTTGCCGATTCCGTGGCGTTCTCTCTGCTCGAGGCAAATAGCGCCAGTCCGGAGGACGGCCTGCTTCCGCTCGCTAACCTCGGAGAGGTAAATTCGATCGCTACGCTCACTTCAACAAATTCCATCACAGGCGCGAAAACACTGGCGTCCGCGCAATTTGCGTCGAAGTTCGCCATCCTTGACTCGCTGGCGGAAATAGACGTCGCGACGCGGTCGGAACGTTGGCCGATTACATTCATCGGCGATTTTGCGGAAAACACGCGCGCCTGTGAGAACGTAAAAAATATTTCTCTATTCGCGGTGTACTCCGCGCCATGCGATCCCCACGCGCGCCACGGATATTGGCTGGAAACGAGCGTCGGGCGCGCTCGCAAAAGAGGCGACTGGCAGTTCAGCTACACGCGCATGATGATTCAACGCGAAGCCGTTCTCGGCGCGTTCAATTACAGCGAAATATTTCCTACCAGCAATGTTGAAATGCACCGACCGGAAATTTCTTACCAACTGTTCGATAACGTGACGCTGCAATTGAACGGATTATTTGGCAGGCCACTCGTGAACGCTGGAAGTCCGGCGCCCGTGCAGCCCCTGTGGGAGCGTCTGCAATTTGACATGACGTACAAATTTTAGGTGACCAAAGTGAAAGCAAATTTATTGCCGCGACTCATCTTGAAAACGACGGAAGCGCATCCCGCGCTGCTGCTGGCGGCGATCATGTTGTTGGCCGGGTCCGGAGTGCGTGCGCAGCAGAAACCGCTCGTGATTCGCGTAGGATATTTTCCAAACATCACGCACGCGCAAGCTCTTGTCGGTCGCGCTGGCGGCCAGTTTGACAAAGCTTTGGGAACGGGCGTGCAGATGGAATGGAAGCCGTTCAATGCCGGGCCCGCGGCCGTCGAAGCCTTGTTCGCCGGCGCGATTGACATTACTTATATTGGTCCGAATCCGGCGGTGATGGGCTACGTGCGCTCAGAGGGTGAAGCCGTTCGCCTCATTGCGGGCGCTGCGAGCGGAGGCGCGGCCCTCGTGGTCCGGGAAGGCGCGGCGATTCAAAACATCTCAGACTTTCGCGGAAAAAAAATCGCCACGCCTCAGCAAGGCAATTCACAGGACGTGGCTCTGCGCGCGTGGCTGCACGCCAGCGGACTGAAAACCACGGATAAGGGCGGCGACGTGGAAGTGCTGCCCATCAACAACGCCTATCAATACACACTTTTTTTAAAGGGAGAGTTGGACGCGGCGTGGTCCCCCGAGCCGTGGGCTTCGCGTTTAATCCATGAGGCGGGTGGCCGCATGTTTTTGGACGAGCGCGACAAATGGCCGAATCACGAATTCGCCAGCACTGTTTTAATCGTGCGCCCCAAATTCCTGAAGGAACATCCGGACCTTGTAAAAAGTTTCCTCCGCGCACATTTGGAGCTGACGGATTGGATCAACAGTAATCCTGATCAGGCGAAGCTGATCATTAACCAGCAACTGAAAAAAGAGACAGGCAAGCCTCTGAAACAAGCGGTGCTCGACGACGCATTTTCGCGGATCAAGGTAACGTACGATCCGATTCGCTCTTCACTCGTCACCTCCACGCAGGAAGCGTTTGAAGCAGGATTTTTGGGCCACAAGCAGCCGGACATTTCCGGGCTGTACGACCTGACGCTGTTGAATGAAGTGCTACGCGAAAAGAAGGCGCAACCACTACAATGACCCGATACGTTATAGACTTATTCAATCGTTCGATAGGCGGAGGCCTGGTGCGCGCTGAAAACGACGAGCTGCCGGAGCCGTTGAAGGTGGAGAAAAAATCCTCCTCCGAATCTCGTCCGAAAAGCCTGCCGGAGCACTCGGCCAAAGAGAGCATCGAGCTGAGCGGCGTTTTCCGCAGCTACAAGAATTCGCGTGGCTCATTCACTCCCGCGCTGCAAAATATCGATCTGGAAATCGAGCAGGGAGAATTCGTCTGCATCGTCGGGCCGTCCGGCTGCGGAAAATCCACCCTGCTGCATTTAATCGCGGGGTTGGATAAACCTACCACGGGGCAAATTACCGTTGACGGTGGTCCCGTCACAGGTCCGGGCACAGATCGCATTTTACTTTTCCAGGAGTTGGGACTTTTTCCGTGGCTCAATGTCCGGCAAAACGTGGAATTCGGTTTAAAAATGGCGGGCGTGTCAAACGAAGAGAGAAAAGAGCGCGCACGAATTTTTCTGCGCATGGTTCACCTCTCCCACTTCGAGGACCATTACATTCACCAGTTGTCCGGAGGCATGAGGCAGCGCGTGGCGCTCGCCCGCTCGCTTGCGCTTCGTCCTAAAATTTTATTGATGGACGAACCTTTTGCCGCGCTCGACGCGCAAACGCGGGACATGCTGCACGACGAGCTGGAGCGCATCTGGAAAGAGACGGCGCCCACCATTGTCTTCGTGACGCACAACGTTCGCGAAGCCGTGCGCCTCGGAGACCGCGTCCTGCTGATGAGTTTCCGACCGGGAAGAATTAAGGCGCAATTTGAAGTGAGCCTAGACCGGCCCAGGCATGTTGAGGATTCAGACGTGGCTCAACTGTCAAAAGAAATCCTCGGGCAATTGCGCGAAGAAATTGATCGATCGTTTAATGCCGAATATTCGCGAGAAGAAAAGCGTTGAGTAGGTAGTTTTTTGATTTTTGTAGTGGGGCATTGTAGGGCACGGCATGCCGTGCACCTGCGGTGCATGCACAGCTATAGCGACGAACCGATCAGCTCCACTAAAATTTCATTGCTGCCGGCGTAGATGCGCTGCACGCGCCCGTCCATCCACATGCGCGCAATGGGATATTCCGACATATAGCCGTAACCCCCGAACATCTGAACGCATTCGTCCAGAATGCGACTCTGGCATTCCGTCGTCCAGACTTTCACCATGGCGGCGGTCACTGGATCCATCTTGCCGGCTAAAAATTGCATGACGCAGTTGTCGACGTACACGCGGCCGATTTGCGCTTCCGTCTTGGCGTGTGCCAGCTTGAAGCGAGCGTTCTGAAATTCCATCAGCGTCTGTCCAAACGCTTTCCGCTCCTTTGCGTAATGGATCGTGAGTTCCAACGCCCGCTCGATCGCGGCAATCGCGCCAACGCTGATCATCAGACGTTCGTAGCGCAGCTGATCCATCATCTGCGCAAATCCCGCGCCTTCGCTTTTTCCCAGTAAATTGGCCGCAGGGACGCGCACATCATCAAAGAAAAGTTCGCACGTATCGATTTCGTGCATGCCCACTTTTTCCAGCGATTTGCCGACGCGGTATCCCGGAAGATTTTTCGTCTCGGCCATAATCATGGAAATGCCGCGAAAACCAGCTACCTTCGGATTGGTTTTTGCAGCGACGCACACCAGGTTGGCAACGCCGCCATTCGTGATGAAGGTTTTGGAGCCGCTGATCACGTATTCGTTTCCATCGCGTCGCGCGGTTGTCTTGATGGCTTGCAAATCAGAGCCAGCCGAGGGTTCTGTCATGGCGATGGCTCCAATCAGTTCCCCCTGCGCCATTGCCGGAAGCCACTTTTTCTTTTGCTCTTCATTTCCGTAGTGAAGAATGTAGTGCGAGACGATGCTCTGCACGCCCGTACCGAAGTTCACTCCCGCTTGCGCAAGCTCTTCCGTCACCACGGCGTTGTGCGCAAACGTGCCACCCCCGCCGCCGTATTCTTCTGGAATATCAGCCAGCAGCAGGCCCGTCGCGCCCGCTTGCTGCCAGGCGTCCAGGTCAGGCTTGTGCTGCTCGCGCCATTTCGCTTGTTTGGGGACAAACTCTTCTTGAATAAATTCGCGAAGGGCTTTGCGAAACATCCGCAGCTCTTCGTTCATCCAGGGTGATTCGTAGTTGGCCATGGTAAGTTGAGAGTTGCCTTGGCAGTCGCGCCTGGGATCGATTTTGGAAATTCAGATCCGCAGGCGCAAAGAATTCGCAGCTAGACCTTTGTAGGAACTTCGTATGCGTCAGCGTGCACGTCCATAACGGCGCGCCCGGAGGGATCCACGTTGTTTTGAAATGCCGCGTCCCACTTGAGCGCCGTCTCCGTGCTGCACGCGACGCTGCGTTCCCAAGGGACGCAATTGATTGCCGTTGCCCATGGGAAATGAGTCTCGAAAATCTGCCGGTAAAAATAGGCTTCTTTCGTTTGCGGGGTTTTCACCGGGAAACGCTCGGCCGCGCCGCGCATCATGCCATCGGTGATCTCATGTTCAGCAGTGGCTTTTAATCCGTTGATCCAGCTGTATCCCACGCCATCCGAGAATTGTTCCTTCTGGCGCCACAAAACAGAATCGGGAATATATCCTTCAAACGCTTTGCGAAGAGGCCACTTTTCAATCGCCCGAGTGTGCTTCGCGTTTTTTGGAAGCTTCACATCGGGATTGAGCATCATGGCGACGTCCAAAAATTCCCGGTCCAGAAATGGTACGCGAGCCTCGACACCCCATGCGGAGCTGGCTTTATTCGCTCGCGCACAATCGTAGAGGTGCAGCTTCTGAAGCTTGCGAACCGTTTCCTCATGCAGCTCGCGGCCGTTCGGAGCTTTGTGGAAATAGAGATAGCCCCCGAAAATTTCGTCGGCGCCTTCGCCGGACAAAACCATCTTGATGCCCATCGTGCGGATCTTGCGCATCAGCAGGTACATCGGCGTAGTGGCCCGGATGCTCGTGATGTCAAACGATTCAAGCTGATAAATCACGTCCGATAAGGCGTCGAGTCCCTCTTGCACGGTGAAGTGAATCTCGTGGTGCACCGAGCCGATATGATCGGCCACGGTTTTCGCGGGCAACAGGTCCGGTGCGCCTTCCAGTCCAATGGCAAAAGAATGCAAGCGCGGCCACCAGGCGGGAGCAAGATCATTTTCGTCCACGCGGCGCGCACTGAATTTTGCGGCCACCGCAGCGATGATTGAGGAATCGATGCCGCCGGAGATCAGCACGCCGTACGGTACATCGCTCATCAGTTGACGGTGCACAGCGGATTCAAGCGCCGTTCGCAATTTCGCCGGGTCATAAGGTTCATCGGGGACAAATCCCGGCTCGGCCCACTTCGGTTCGTAGTAACGCTGAAATCCCTTGTCCGCTTCGTGGCCGAGGAAATAATGCCCTGGAGGAAATTCGAGAATGCGCTCGCAAACTCCCGCAAGAGACTTCATCTCGGAAGCAACGTAAAGATTTTCGTGGCGGTCCCATCCTACGTAAAGTGGATTCACGCCGATCGGGTCGCGTGCAATCAGGAATGTATTATTTTTGCGATCATAAAGCACAAACGCAAAAATTCCGTTCACGCGATTGAGGAATTGTTTCGGGCTCTCTTCGTCGTACAAATAGAGGAGCACTTCGCAATCCGACGCGGTCTGAAAATCGTGGGGCCGCTTCAGCTGTTCTCGCAGATCTTTGTGATTGTAGATCTCGCCATTCACGGCCAACACGTTGCCGTTCAGCTGGTCGATCAGAGGCTGAGCGCCGTGCTCCACGTCCACGATTGAGAGTCGCTCGTGGCAGATGATGGCGTGCTCGTCGCTGTACGTACCGCTCCAGTCCGGGCCGCGATGGCGAATCTTCTTCACCATCGATAGGGCTTGGGTCCGGAACTCCGTGTTAATCGGACGAACCGGTTTGAGGTTAAGAATTGCGAGAATGCCACACATATGGTCCACTCCATCACAAGGGAGAAGGATGCGATTTGCACCCGTCTTCTTGCTTGAGAATCGTAGATGGGAACTCTAATTCAGCGCGGGACGCACGCTGCGCCGGGGAAAGACTCTCCAGGCACTAGCGGCGCGGTGCGCTCCAGTCGACACCAAAAAACAAAGCGGCATCAGAACCTAGCTCTGCATTGTGAACCTGTCCGCGGCGGAAGTGATGTTGAAAATCGCAGTACAGTTCCAATTCGATACTATCCGTTTCGGAAATTTCGTCATTCCACCCTCTATTTTAAAGGGTTTATTTGCAATGCCGCTGTTACGATAAATATTCGGATGCAAAAGCTTCCTACGGTTTTCAAACGACAGGTCGGTATTTCCCCGGGTCGCTATGCATGCGCCAGCCCCAGACGAAGGCGGCGCAGTTTGGAAAAATTAAGAGTAAATGCAATCTTTGTGTTACAAACCAAGCTGGATAAAAGTAGTATTTTAATTACCATTCATGGCCATCGCTTTCCATTGAGGGGCGCTCACCTGCGGCTAAATGAATAAAATTGGGGCATTTAGAGTGCGTTGGTTGCTGGCAGTCCAATTGCCAGTACAGGTAACGGCGAGGCTTTTCGCAAACGAACATAAGCCTGATGCCGCCTGGCGGAACGTGTATAAGGTCGAGGACGTTCCGAGCAGCCAAGGCGAACCAGAAAACGCCCGCTTTTCGAGCTTATAGCTATAGCAGCCTGCATCTAAAGAATGCCGGCGCATACAACTCCACGAAGAAGGTGATGGATTCGTTGGCTATGAACACACAGGAAGATGTTTTGCTCGAGCAGATTTCATACTGGAAGGAACAGCTTGCAGGCGCCCCCACGAATCTGGAGATGCCTACGGACCGGCCGCGCCCCTCGGTGCAAAGTTTGCGGGGAGCTGCCGAAACTTTCGAGCTGCCTCAGGACCTGCTGAAGCCGTTAGAGACTGTGTGCCACCAGGAGCAGTCCACGTTCTTTATGATTCTGGCGGCCGGCTTCATGGCCATGTTGCATCGCTATACGGGACAGGACGATATCCTTGTTGGGACGCCGGTTCGCGCGCGCATTCAGGGTGAGTCTGAGAATTCGGTGAATCGATTTGCGAACACTGCCGTTCTGCGTTCAAAGTTTTCAGAGCATCTCACCTACCGCGGGTTGCTGCAGCAGGTGCGCGAACGCACGCAGGCTGCGAACGCCCATCCGGATGTGCCTTTCGATCAACTTGTCGCCGAGCTTACGCCAGAGCGCGATCCGAGCCATGCGCCGGTCGTGCAAGTCCTATTCGCTTTACACACAGCCGCAGATGCCTCACAGGCGTCAAAGTGCAACAGCAGCGATTCGCAGAATGCCGCGAGCCTGGGATACGACCTGGCGCTAATCCTATCCGAAACCAAAAACGGATTCGCGGGCAAGATTGAATACAGCACCGATATTTTTCAAGCCAAAACCATTCAGCGCATGTGCGGACATTACACAACGATTTTGACCTCCATCGCCCTCAATCCTCATCAGTCCATTTCCGAATTGCCCATGCTGACGGAGCGCGAGCGCGTCCAGATCTTGTATGACTGGAACGCTACTCAAGCGGAATTCCCGCAAACTTGTGTTCACCAAATATTCGAACAACAGGTTGCCCTGCGTCCGGACTCCATTGCCGTATTGTTCGAAGAGCGGCAGATGACGTACCGCGAATTGAACCAACGCGCCAACCAAGTGGCTAATTTTCTTCGCAAGCGTGGTGTGGGTCCCGAAGTTCTTGTGGGCGTGTGCTTGGAGCGCTGCCCGGAAGTGCTGGTTGCGCTGCTCGGTATCTGGAAAGCCGGGGCAGCGTACGTGCCTCTGGATCCTGCCTATCCCGTAGATCGACTATCGTTCATGGTAAGTGACTCCGGCACAAAAGTATTGCTCACGGACAGCAAACATAAGCAGCTGTTCGGCTCGTCCGCAGGCGAAATCATTTGCCTGGATTCCGGCTGGTCCGTGATCGCTCAGGAAAATAATGGCAATCCAGCGCCGACCGCGACGCCTTCCAATCTCGCGTATGTGATGTACACCTCGGGTTCCACAGGAACGCCCAAGGGCGTAATGATCCTTCAGAGCGGCCTCGTGAATTATCTGACCTGGGCTATCAAGACCTACGGAGTTAAAGAAGGCGGCTCGATTCCGGTACACACTTCTACTTCTTTCGATCTTACCGTGACGGGCTTATATCCTCCGCTGCTCGTCGGAGGACGCGTCGACATTCTGCCCGAGGATGTAGGCGGACAAAGCCTCGTAAAAGCCTTGAAGCAGGGCCGAAATCGTAGCCTCGTAAAAATAACGCCGGCTCACCTGGAATTGCTGAATCAACAGATCCGCCCGGAAGAGTCGGCAGGCTGCACGAACGTGTTTGTAATTGGTGGGGAAAATCTGGTGGCTGAGAGCTTGGCGCTGTGGAGAAAGTCAGCTCCCGCAACGCGCCTCATCAATGAGTATGGCCCTACGGAAACCGTGGTGGGATGCTGCACGTACGAAGTTGCGCCAGGCGATCCGGCAACCGGATCTGTGCCTATTGGTCGCCCTGTGGCGAATACGCAGCTCTACATTCTCGATCGCTATCGAAATCCTGTGCCGGTCGGCGTGGTTGGCGAACTGTATATCGGTGGCGCGGGCGTAGCGGGCGGTTACATGAACAGGCCGGAGCTGAATCAGGAAAGATTCATACCCGATCCATTTTCCGGACAAATCGATTCACGCCTGTATAAAACTGGCGACTTGGCGCGTTATCGCCAGGACGGAATCCTGGAATATTTTGGCCGCGTGGACAATCAGGTCAAGGTGCGCGGGTACCGCATTGAATTGGGAGAGATCGAGGCCACACTTGCCAGCGAGCCAAGCGTGAAGTCCTGCGCAGTTCTGGTGCGGGAAGATGAACCCGGCAACAAACAACTCGTCGGGTATGTTGTTTCGCGTGAAGGCAAATCGCCTACGGCTCAAGACCTGCAACAATTTATTAAGTCCAAGTTGCCGGAATACATGGCGCCTTCGCAGTTTGTTTTTCTTCCTTCCATTCCGCTGACTACGAATGGAAAAGTGGACCGTAAAGCTCTGCCGGCTCCAACGTACGGACACGTTGCCGGAGCGACAGACGATAAGGGCTTCGCAGCGCCGCACACGGAAACCGAAAAGGCGATTGCCGAAATTTGGTCCAAGCTCATGAAATTGGAGCGGATCGGAATTCACGACGATTTCTTCGACTTTGGCGGCCATTCTCTGATGGCGATGAAGATGGTTTCGCAGATTGAGGAGCGATTCGGAGTAAGTTTGCCCCTCGCGGACTTCCTGGAAGAGCCCACGATTGCCGGGTTGGCCAAAAAAGTTCAGCCCTAGGCGCCGCAGAAGGGTAGTCTTCCTCTCTGTTCCCAAAGAACGAGGGACGGAGAGGCCTCTGCAAACCCGACTTGCTTTCGTAGCTCCGGCCGCATTTTTGGCCGGCAGCATTCCGCCCCTTCTCCACGATTTGACGTACGACAGTACCCCGGCGCCAATTTGCTTACTTCATTGACTTTAGCTGGTCTATTCTGTAATTTGAATTCATGATTTCCCACTCCCAGAAGCCGAAGAAGGCTTGTCTCTGTTGTCCTTGCTGTACGTGTACCCCTCTGGCGTTGGGAGCTTAATTCTCTAGAATCATAGTTGGCCAGTCTAGAATCCCACCGCCGCACTAAAACGGCCGGTGGTTTTTTTTTCAGTGCAGATCATGCGTTTGAAAACGAGAAGTGGAGTATCCCAGTGAAGAAAAGTGTGAACCAACTGATTTTTGCCGCCGGAGTCCTCGCGGTTTGGGAAGCGCTAGCGCTCGCAAAAATTTGGCCGCCCTATCTTTTTCCCACGCCCCTCGGTGTCGCGCAGTCCCTTTATGACGGTTTCAAGGATCACAGCCTGTGGATCGGCATTTTCATCAGTCTGCGGCGCGTCATCATTGGCTACGCAATTTCGGTAGTGCTGGGAATTCTCCTGGGCATGGTTCTGGCCTCCAATAAATTTCTCGAGGATTCCCTCGGGCGCGTAATTCTCAGCCTGCAAAGCCTTCCCAGCGCGTGCTGGGTGCCTCTGGCGTTGCTGTGGTTTGGTTTGAGTGAGACGGCAATTATTTTTGTAACTATCACGGGTTCCTTGCTTGCCGTCACACAATCCACTAAAGCCGGTTTTGATAACGTGCCGCGAATTCTTTCCATGGCTGGCCGGAACCTGGGCGCAAAAGGTCCGCAAATGTTTTTCCACGTGCTGCTGCCGGCCAGTCTTCCCTATCTGCTGGACGGGCTGAGGCAGGGATGGGCATTTGCCTGGCGTTCGCTGATTACCGGAGAAATGATTTATATCTCACTGGGGCTTGGACAGATATTGATGGCTGGCCGCGATTTGAACGACATTAATCTGGTGGTTGCAGTTATGGTTTTAATCGCCCTCCTTGGATACATCGTGGATGCGTTTGTGTTCCGTAAACTCGACACATCCATTCGCAACAAGTGGGGAATGACTGTGGCGACTTCGCGCTAGATTTATTTACGGGCAATTCTTGCAGCACCACCGCTTGCATCGCGATGACATATAAAAGCTCCGCCCCCCAAAAAGGCCGGCCGCTGCGAAAGCGAAAATTGCACTGCGGTTTTGCGGGAGGCGATCGCGTCCCACGAATTTTAGGACGCAATGGGCGGGTTTAGACCTCGCGTGGAGTGGCTCGAATGTCCGCGCTACACCGTCGATCCCCATTAACGAGAAGTATTCCAATCACGGCCAAAAAAATTGAAATCGCCATATCTCTGAACCAGATTTCTCCGCCGCCCACAATGGCCAGCAAAAGTTCAAGCAGCACAGCCGGTAGAATAACGCCCAGACTAAACATCCAGAAATACGGGTGCGAGCCAGGAAGCCATTTCCGCGAGGCCAGTCCAACCAACATTCCGGCTGGAAAAAAGATCAGCGTTTCATAAACGACGCTATATCCCGTTAGGGCGGTCGTTTGGACGAAGCCGAACACATGCGCTAACGTTGCGCCGGGCGTCAGTCGATAGGCTCTGGAATGGCGGCTCCCGTTGAGGTATACGAAGGCGTCCGAACCATCGTAGGACGCGGCGATATTCATCGTGCGATTATCGTCAAACGTGAACGGTACATAAAAAGGAGCGTTTGCATGCCTGGCGGAAAGCGGATCGCGAAACCATAAAGCCAGAGACCGCCCGTCCTGGCGCAAATGAACATTTACATTGTCGTTCGGTCGCGAGACGGAGACGATCACCCCATTTGCGTTATTTGCTTCCGCGGGCGTGCACACGATGTGAATTGTAAACTGGCTGGATTTCATGACCGCCCTATTGAATCTCTCGACGGACTCGCCCGTAGTCAGCCACGATTTCCCGTCCAAGTTTATTTCACTGGAAGCCACGTCGTGCGGAGTTTTTTGCCACCAGACGAGCGAGGGTAGCGAATTCGTCGCATCCTGGTACGGAAGTGGATTGGAAAAATCATAAGATCCTAGCAATCCTTTGCTCGCGGGATCGACTGCCTGGCCGGACGAAACTGCTTTCATTTCCTTGTCTGCGAGCGCTCTGCTCCAAAGTTGGAGTTGGGAAACCTTTCCCCGCCACGCCTCCTGCCCCGCGGCATCGTTCCCGATCACCAGCACGTTCTGTGGGTCCCAGTCGTACAGTCTTGTTTCTTTTTGTAATGGAATTGAAATGGCGAACCAGGCCGCAAGATAAAACACCAAAAGCCACGCGATCCACTTCGGCGATGTCCAGTCCTCAATCCTATCTTCCCATTTGGTTGCTGTTTTCAGAAGCGGCGCACCGCAACATTGAAATAAAAAGAACCCCACGACCGATCCGAGCGTGTTGGAACGCACATCGTCCCATCCCGAATCGCGGGATGGGATAAATAGCTGCAGCAGTTCTACCGCGTAACATGTGGCTGCACCGAAGCCAAGAGCAATCAGAAACGTCGTTAACTTTTTCGCGCCGCGCTTGCGAGCCTGTGCACTAAGTCCAAATCCATAGGGGACAAATAGAAGTACGTTCAATATGAAATCGATGGAGTGTGTTTCTTTGTTTGAACTCCCCAGTAAAAATATCGATCGGTGCAGGAACCGGCCGGGAGCGATACGAAGAATAAAGGGAAAAAGCGTCAAGTAACAAATGCCAAGCAAGGAAAGAAGAACAATTCGATTGGCCCACGCGGCACTCGATTGCCGGTGCAAAGAGTCATCACTTTTTATCATTGCAACGTCAAATCCGGCACTCCGTCCCATTCGCAAGGATACCATAGCCGCTTTTTCCGCCGCCGCATCAGCTCTCCGGTTGTTTCCGTAATTTTGCAGCTGCCTTCGATGTCTTCCTGAGGCCGAGCCAATCCGGCCAGCTGTCAACTGTCCGTCCGTGAAATACATCGTCTCCCGATGCTCTTTTGTACAGTTTCGCGGCCTGTCCCACGTTTGTTCTGTGGACCAGTAGAGACCTTTTTACCCCGTCTCCTAATCTCTAATTCCCATGAACGCCTACACATCTTATACAAATGTTCGCCGTCAATCTCACGCTGCTGATAACAGCCGCACATCTCTCGGCTTTTTTGCGTTGCTCATCGCGACGTTGGTAGTCCTGTCCATCTCGGGGTGCGTCGGTCTTACCGGCGCTGGTTCCACGACGGGCAAGTCCAGTTCCGGAACTCCCGGAACGCTGGCCCTGAGCACCACGAGTTTAAATTTTGGTAACGTAGCGGCGGGTTCCAGCAGTCCCCAAACTCTGACGCTCAGCAACACAGGCACTACCACCGTGACGATCCTGCAGGCGACGATCACGGGCAGCGCGTTCAGCATCGTGGGCGGAATGACTTCCGTGGCCATTGCGCCTGGCCAGAACCAAGCATTCCAGATTCAATTTTCTCCTAAGGTTCCTGGCGCGGCGACCGGTGGGATTTCGATTAGCAGCGACGCAACGAATGCTGCTGCGTCCATCGCCTTGAGCGGGACTGGTACTCCGGCATTTGCGATTCTCACGCAGCCCGAAAACCAAAGCGTCGTCGTCGGGCACACCGCGATATTCGGAGTTTCCGCAACCGGCACTGGAACCGTCACCTACCAGTGGAAGAAGAACGGAGTCGTGATCCCCGGCGCCGGCCAGTCGCAGTATACGACGCCCGTGACGACGAGCGCCGACAACGGCGCTCAGTTCTCTGTCGTCCTGACGGACAACAACGCCACACTTACCAGCACCACCGCAGTACTTACTGTCACGGCGTCCGGTGTCGCACCTTCCGTTACGACTCAGCCAGCCAGCAAATCGGTTGCGGTCGGGCGGACGGCAACTTTCTCAGTATCCGTCGCGGGCACATCCCCGTTTACCTATCAGTGGAAGAAAAACGGCGCGGCCATCAGCGGCGCGACTGCGGCTTCGTACACCACGCCTGCCGCCACTTCGACAGATAACAATTCGCAATTCACCGTCACGGTTTCGAACAGCGTTTCGAGCGTAACCAGCAGCGCAGCGGTGCTTTCTGTCACCGTTCCTCCCGCGATTTCCACGCAGCCAGCAAGCCGCGCAGTGACCATGGGACAAGCGGCCACATTCACCGTAGCAGCGACTGGAACCGGCACCTTGACGTACCAGTGGAAGAAGAATGGCGCGGCAATCAGTGGCGCCACCGCGGCGTCCTACACCACTCCGGCGACGACCAGTGCCGATAATGGAACACAATTCACCGTGACCGTGAGCGACACGGCGGGCAGCGTCACCAGCGGCGCGGCGATTTTGAGCGTGGATATGCCGCCGTCGATCACTTCACAGCCCAATAGTCAGTCTGTTACGGCTGGCCAATCCGCAACCTTCAGCGTGGGCGCGGCCGGCACCGCAACTTTGACGTATCAGTGGAAAAAAGGTGGCGTCGCCATCGCTGGCGCAACCTCGGCTTCCTACACGACACCTGCGACGACGAGCGCCGATAATGCGACGCAGTTTTCAGTGACCGTCACGAATACCTTCGGCACTGCTGCCAGCAACGCTGCGACGTTGACGGTTACTGCCGCGCCGGTGGCACCCTCGATCACTTCACAGCCCGCGAGCAAGACCGTAAATGCCGGGCAAACGGCCGCCTTCAGCGTGACCGCAAGCGGGACCGGAACCCTGACCTATCAGTGGAAGAAAAACGGCGCAGCGATCAGCGGCGCAACATCTTCCTCGTACACGACTCCAGCCACGACGGCCTCGGATAGTGGTGCGGTGTTCACCGTCACTGTTACCGGGACTTCCGGCAACGTTACCAGCAGCGGCGCTACGCTTACAGTGAATGCGGCGCCTTCAATCATCGCGCAGCCCGCCAGCAAGAGCGTCTTGCCCGGACAGCCTGCAATTTTCTCCGTCACCGCGACGGGAACAGCGACACTCACGTACCAGTGGAGCAAGGGCGGCACAGCCATTAGCGGCGCCACATCAGCTTCGTACTCGACGCCAGCTACAACATCGGCGGACAACGGCGCGCAATTTACAGTAACCGTCTCGAACGGTGCCGGCAGCGTGACGAGTAATGCGGCGACGCTTACGGTGTCTGCGTCGACGGCGATTCTCAACGCCAGCACAGGGAGCCTGAATTTCTCCAGTGTCAATATCGGCAGCAACAGCAGCCTGCCGGTGACCTTTACAAATAACGGCAACTCCAACGTCACAATTTCCAACGTCAGTCTTTCCGGCGCTGGGTATACGGTAAGCGGCGTCCAGACGGGATTGATCCTGACGCCTGGCCAGTCCGCAACGATGAGCGTTACGTTTACACCGGCAACGGCTGGATCGCTGCCGGGAAGCGTCGCGGTAACGAGCAACGCCAGCAATTCACCAGCAACCATCACTCTTTCCGGAACCGGCGTGCAGGCCGTCTCGCACTCCGTTACGCTGACTTGGAACGCGAGCACATCCACGGTAAACGGATATAACGTATATAGGTCCACAGTAAGCGGCGGGCCTTACACCAAAGTGAATTCCTCCCCCATCAACGCAACCACCTATGTCGACGGTGGAGTAGCTGCCGGACAGACTTATTATTATGTAGTAACATCGGTCGACGCGAACAGCGTGGAGAGCGCTAACTCGACCGAAGTCTCTGTCGTCGTTCCTTAATTAAATACGTTGGTATATATACGAAGAGAAACGCCGGGCCACGCAAATAAATTCACAAGGCCCGGCGTTTTTTGATTCGGACAGGGTAAATATTTAGTTCAGGTTTGTCTTCCTGTACCACAAATGTCCGTTCGTACAGTAGGTGCTTCTTCTCCATCACCCGCATATTGCGGGCATGAAAAACATTCATACAAATCTATTATCCCGCGGCGCGAAACATGGCGCGACGCAACTGAATCATTTTGGCGCCAAAGTGTCCTCAGCGGCTGTAACGGCTTTTTTGTTCGTGCTTCTGCTTGGCACTTCCGGGTGCACCGGCGTAACGGGTGCGCCAAAGAGTTCGTCAAGCCAACCGTCCACTTCAAGTGAAGCCACAATCTCTGTCGCGCCCGCCGCCATCAATTTCGGCTCCGTGCCGCTCGGCGGTACGGCGTCGCAATCTGTCACGATAACGAATAGCGGGGCCTCCAGCCTGACAATTACGAAGGCCAGCGCCACCGCCGCCGGCATCACGATCACCGGAGTTGCCCTACCGCTGGTCATCGAAGGCGGAAAGCAATCGACATTCAACGTAATCTATTCGCCCAAGGTAGCGGGCGCACTTTCGGCGCAAGTCGCGATTTTGAGCAGCATTTCCACCACGCCAGCCATGGTATCTCTCCGCGGGATCGGTATGGCATCCACGGCGGTCCTCACTTCGAGTGCATCGAGTCTGGCTTTTGGCAGCGTGACGGTCGGAAAAACCAGCGTATTGGGCGCTATCTTCACGAATGCCGGCAATTCCAATGTCACCATTTCGAAAGTAACGGTCGCGGGCGCAGACTACACGGCCAGTGGCGTCTCCGCAGGCATGACCCTCACGCCTGGGCAGTCAGTCACGCTGGAGTCGACGTTCGCGCCGCGCGCCGTAGGCTCTTACACCGGCGCTGTCACTGTCGTGAGCACAGCAACAGATTCCCCGAGCACCGTTACGCTTTCGGGCACCAGCAGCGCCGTCTCCTCAGCACAGCAGCCGACATCCTCGCACTCGGTATCCGTGACGTGGAATCCCAGCGCATCCAGCGTGGCGGGCTACAACGTATATCGCTCTGAAATTTCCGGGGGACCTTATACAAAGCTCGACTCATCTGTATTGGCAGCGGACGCTTTCACGGACACAAACGTGAACGCAGGGCAAACTTATTACTATGTAGTAACCGCAGCGACAGCGGCCGGAATAGAGAGCGCCGATTCCACTCAGGTTTCGGTCAGCATCCCGACACCGTAATTTCTTACCTGCTGTGGCGTGCGAGTCGCGAGGCAATGTAATTTTGAAGAGACGGGGCCAGGCGGAGAACGATGCCCCCGTATGGCAGCGCGCAGAGGCTATGAAGAAAGGGAATATCGAAGACCGTGGCCCTGCGGCGGAAGCCGAGCCGTACGCAGGTTGAATCTTCCCCAGTCGGCTCCGCCGCTCAATGTATTGCACCTGAAGATCCTGCCATCGCTTGCATGATTGACAACACCATCCATGTCGCTCCGGACCTTTTAGCAGAGTTGGCAATAAGCTCTGGGCTCAAGCCTCAAGCGCGGGCCGCTTGTGCGGATATCGCTTAAAACGTTGCCTTAATTTTTCGAGAAGTTTCTTACGCTGCGGCTTCGAAACCTCATCTCGGTTATGTCCCATTGGTCGAAACGGTGCAGCTATGACCGCGCAGGAATAATCTCTAAAACGAGCGCCGAAAGGTTTGACAAAAAAATATTCAAACGCAGCACTTTCGTGCTGCTTATCTCTTCGGGGTGAGCCCCTAATTGTGACATGATGATTAAGAGATGAAGGAGTATCGGCCTGCATGGATATGGCTACAATTTCGGAATCGGTACCGGCTCCTATAATTCTGGTCGACCAACGGCGCATGACGGACTTCGCCGACGAATTGCGACGGTGCGGCTATGACCTCGCGAGCTGTGCATCGCGCCTCGGCGTGTTTCCCCGCCTTGGCGTCAACTTTTGGGGCGACTTCCGACCCGGTTGGAAGCCCCGGCCCCAAGACGCAGTGGACACGCTGCTGGATCTTTTCGTCGACGGAAATCCGGTACCTGTGGATCAAATCAGGACTAATTTCTCGTCCGCGTTCGTGGACAGTGCGGTCGAGATGAGGCTTGCCGAAAACTGTGGCGGGTTTATTAAGTCGAAGGTGTGTTTGTTTCCTTGCTACGGAAAATATATCGTAACCGATAGGGCCGCGAAGAACACAGGCATTAACCAGGTAATGTGGTTGTGGGGCGAGAGCTTTCTGCTTGGTGGTTTAGTCAAGCGATCGCAGCAACGCAGACGAGCTATTGATCTCGGGACGGGATCTGGCGTCCACGCTATTCTTGCAAGCGATCATTGCCGCCACGTCGTTGCAGTCGATATCAATCCACGGGCGATCGAGTTCGCCAAGTTCAATAGCGCACTGAATGCCGTCAGCAACGTAGAGTTTGTGTTGAGCGACCTTCTTAAGCTGGTCGAAGGAACGTGCGATCTGTTGGTCGCGAACCCGCCCTACGCACCAGATAGCGCCGCCCGACCCGGGGATAATTTTTGGAGCGGGGGTCGTGATGGAAGTATCCTATTGCGGAGAATCGTCGAAACACTTCCCACGCGGCTCGATCCGGACGGAGTCTGCCATATCAATGCGCTCTTTCCGAATCCACGAGGAACAACGATCAGGGAACACTTTGATCGTTGGCTGGGAGGCACGGTGTGTTGTTACGAAGTCCTGGACCATACCTGGCCGGTCCCGCGGTACGAAGACATTTTTTCCGAAAAACCGTTTACAGGTGATAAGTCGGCGTGGCGATTTGGCGTGGTCAGCCTTCGCCGGTCCCAAACGAATAATGGGTGGTGGAAAGAAGTTGTTGGAAAGGGACTTATATTCAGCAAGGATGGAGTATGCAGCATGATCGCCGATCATGACGCAGTTTCACCCGCGGCAATAAATGATTGAGTTTGCCCCACCGCTGCCAATAAGCAAAAGTCACTGTCACGCTGGCCAAGGCATTTGCCACATTCCGAACGCCGCTAGCGAATTAAAAGGGCGAGCTATGATGCTTTTCGGCTATGCGCGCAGCCACCCTGTGTGGATTGCACCTTGCCACATGCCAGTGCCGATATCTCAAATACAGATTCGAACCGGAAGGAAGGAGCCGTGTAGGGCTTCTTCGCCGGTAAAGGCGCTGTCTCGCTCGGCTTGCCATTCGTTGCGTTATCCATGTTTAATTCTCGCCCCCGTGCTCTT